>NZ_AP024653.1:1986648-2648864 GCF_019977335.1 Arthrobacter sp. NicSoilB4
CGCTGCCGGCGCGCTGGTCCATGTGGCCGCCGTCGTGCGTGCCCTCAGCCGGTACTTCGAGACGGAACTGGCCGAACGCAAAGCCCAGGACCTCCTGACCACCCTTGAGCTGCCTGTCAGCCGCGTTCTTGCCGACATGGAACTGTCGGGGATCGCGATCGACATGGGGCGCATGGACGAGCAGGTGGCGGATCTCGGCAAGGTGATCGACAACGCCCAGGAGCTCGCCTTCGCCGCGATCGGCCACGAGGTGAACCTCGGGTCGCCCAAGCAGCTGCAGACCGTGCTCTTCGAGGAGCTGGGGCTGCCGAAGACCAAGAAGATCAAGTCCGGCTACACCACCGACGCCGCGTCTTTGAAGAACCTGCTGGAGAAGACGGGCCACGAATTCCTGGTCCAGCTCATGGCGCACCGCGAGTCATCGAAGCTGCGGCAGATGCTGGAATCGCTGAAGAAGTCCGTCACGGACGACGGCCGGATCCACACCACGTATGCGCAGAACGTCGCAGCCACGGGCCGGATCTCCTCCAATAACCCGAACCTGCAGAACATCCCCATCCGCAGCGAGGAAGGCCGGCGGGTCCGCGGCATCTTTGTGGTCAGCGAGGGCTATGACTGCCTGCTGTCCGCGGACTACTCGCAGATCGAGATGCGCATCATGGCCCACCTTTCCGGCGATCCGGGGCTGATCCAGGCCTACCAGGACGGCGAAGACCTGCACCGGTTCGTGGGCTCCAACATCTTCCATGTGCCCACCGACCAGGTGACCAGTGCGATGCGCTCCAAGGTCAAGGCCATGTCCTATGGCCTGGCCTACGGCCTGACGTCGTTCGGCCTCTCCAAGCAGCTTGAGATCTCCGTCGACGAGGCGCGGACACTGATGAAGGACTACTTCGACCGGTTCGGCGCCGTCCGTGATTACCTCCGCGGTGTGGTGGACCAGGCCAGGATCGACGGCTACACGGCAACCATCGAAGGCCGCCGCCGCTACCTGCCGGACCTCACCAGCACCGACCGGCAGCTGCGCGAGAACGCGGAGCGCATCGCGCTGAACTCGCCCATCCAGGGCTCCGCCGCGGACATCATCAAACGCGCGATGCTCGGCGTCGCCGGCGCCCTGACGGACCAGGGATTGAAATCGCGCATGTTGCTGCAGGTCCATGATGAACTGGTCCTCGAAGTGGCGCACGGCGAGCGTGAGGCCGTGGAGAAGCTTGTAACGGAGCAGATGGGTGCCGCAGCGAAGCTGACGGTGCCGCTCGACGTCCAGATCGGCATCGGCTCCAGCTGGTACGAGGCCGGGCACTGACGCTGCTTCGATTGGGCAATTGGCAGTATTCCTAGGGGGAGAGCTACGTGGCTGAGAAGTATGAGATCCGGCGGTTCCGAGCGGCCGAAAAGGGCGAACCGGACTACGCGCTGGGGGTGGACTGGCTGCGCGGCGTCGGCGTCGGGTTCTACGACGAACGGCACAAAGACGAGTTCGTGGACAAGGTCATGGCCATGTACCGGGTGGACAACCGTGAGATGACCGGCGTCTACCAGACGGGTGCCGTTGCCGCCCACTCCCTGGCAGCCGATATCCCCGTGGCGACCTTCGGGACCCTGCGCAAGGACCTCAACGTCGGCTTCGGCCGGCGGCTCGAAGCGCAGCTGATCACCGCCGTGACCGTCCGCGGAACGCACCGCCGGCAAGGACTTCTGCGCCGGATGATGACCGAGGACCTGGCCGCGTCGAAGGCCGACGGCCTGGCCATTGCTGCGCTGACGGCCTCGGAGGCGTCAATTTACGGGCGGTTCGGCTTCGGCGTCGCGACGTTCGAGCGCAGCGTCAAGGTGGACACCGGCCCGCGGTTTCGGCTGCGGCACACTCCCACAGGCACTGTGGAAATCGCCGACCGTAAGGTCCTGCTGGAACTGGCGCCGGAAGTCTTCGACCGCGTCCACCGGGTCACGCCGGGCTCCATTGTGCGGCAGGACGCCTACCGGCAGCGCAGCTCGGGAACCCTCGGCCGGGACGGCGCGGAGGACGAGGCGATCCGGTGCGCCCTGCACTACGACGCCGACGGCGGTGTGGACGGCTACGTCGCCTACAAGTTCTCCGGCTGGGACACCAAGCCCTTCACCATGGAAGTCATCGACCTCGTGGCGGCCACCGAATCCGGCTACCTGGAACTGTGGCAGTTCCTTGGCAGCATCGACATGATCCAGCGGGTCACCTGGGCCGAAGCCCCCGTGGACGATCCACTGACGTGGGCCCTGGAAGACCCGCGATGCATCGAGTCTTCAGAGAACGCCGACATGCTCTGGCTCCGCATCCTCGATACCGTCAAGGCCCTGGGCGCGAGGCGCTACTCGTCCGACGGAAGCCTGGTGCTGCGCGTCACGGATACCCTGGGGTTCGCCGCCGGGACGTTCACCCTGTCCGTGAGCGGAGGGGAGGCAAGCGTTGCGGAGGCTCCGGAAGGGGCGGAAGCCGACGTTACGCTCGACGTCGCGGACCTTGGATCGATCTATCTCGGCGCTGTCTGCCCGGTGACCCTCGCCGCTGCCGGGCGCATCACCGAGCACGCCGCCGGGGCGGCGCTGACGGCGCGGCTCATGTTCGCCGTCGAACGCGCACCGCACTGCCTGACGCACTTCTAGGGGCCCTCGCCGTCCCGTTGCAGTGGCCCGGTGCACCGTCCCGACGCGCTTTGACCCCCGTTCACGAAAGCGACTAGACTAAACGGGCGTGCACTACGTGCGCGCATCTACAATCCACAAATCAGGATGACCCGGCGTTTTGCCGTGTTCTGTGCCCGTGTCGCCGACGCGGGCGCAGCGGTTTGCCTGACCGACTAACTATCCACAACGGAGCCCCTACTACATGACCATCACCTCAACCGAGAAGCCCGGTACCCCCGTAGTCGCGATTAACGACATCGGTACCGCTGAGGACTTCCTCGCAGCAGTCGACGCCACCATCAAGTACTTCAACGACGGAGACCTCGTCGAAGGTACCGTCGTCAAGGTCGACCGCGACGAAGTTCTGCTCGACATCGGTTACAAGACCGAAGGTGTCATTCCCTCCCGCGAGCTGTCCATCAAGCACGATGTTGATCCCGGAGACGTCGTCTCCGTTGGCGATCTCGTCGAAGCCCTGGTGCTCACCAAGGAAGACAAAGAAGGCCGCCTGATCCTCTCCAAGAAGCGTGCTCAGTACGAGCGTGCCTGGGGCGACATCGAGAAGGTCAAGGAAGAAGACGGTGTCGTTACCGGTACCGTCATCGAGGTTGTCAAGGGTGGTCTTATCCTCGACATCGGTCTGCGCGGCTTCCTGCCCGCATCCCTCGTCGAGATGCGCCGTGTGCGCGACCTTGCTCCGTACATCGGTCAGCAGATCGAAGCCAAGATCATCGAGCTGGACAAGAACCGCAACAACGTTGTGCTGTCCCGCCGTGCCTGGCTCGAGCAGACCCAGTCCGAGGTTCGCTCCACGTTCCTCAACAAGCTGGAAAAGGGCCAGGTCCGTCCCGGCGTCGTTTCCTCCATCGTCAACTTCGGTGCCTTCGTGGACCTGGGCGGCGTGGACGGCCTCGTTCACGTTTCCGAGCTGTCCTGGAAGCACATCGACCACCCGTCCGAGGTTGTCGAAGTTGGCCAGGAAGTCACCGTCGAGGTCCTCGAGGTCGACCTGGACCGTGAGCGTGTTTCCCTGTCGCTCAAGGCTACGCAGGAAGATCCGTGGCAGACCTTCGCCCGCACCCACGCCCTCGGGCAGGTTGTTCCGGGTAAGGTCACCAAGCTGGTTCCGTTCGGCGCGTTCGTTCGCGTTGAAGACGGCATCGAAGGCCTGGTCCACATCTCCGAGCTCGCCGTGCGCCACGTTGAGCTGGCCGAGCAGGTTGTCTCCGTTGGCGACGAGCTGTTCGTCAAGGTCATCGACATCGACCTCGAACGCCGCCGCATCTCGCTGTCCCTCAAGCAGGCCAACGAGGGCGTCGACGCCGAGTCCACCGAATTCGATCCGGCTCTCTACGGCATGGCCGCAGAGTACGACGAAGAGGGCAACTACAAGTACCCGGAGGGCTTCGATCCGGAGTCCAACGAGTGGCTTGAAGGCTACGAGACGCAGCGCGCCGCCTGGGAGCAGCAGTACGCTGACGCCCAGACCCGCTGGGAAGCCCACAAGAAGCAGGTTGCCCAGCACGCTGCCGACGACGCTGCAGCTGCAACGTCCGGCGAGAGCGACTCCGGCACCACCAGCTACTCCTCCGAGCCTGCTGCAACCGAGACCGGTGCAGGCACGCTTGCTTCGGACGAGGCTCTCGCAGCACTGCGCGAGAAGCTGACCGGCAACTAATTGCCCACGTTCCCGGGGAGTCCGCTCCCCGGGGCTTGGCAGTTGCCAGCTTGAAGTAGCACCGTAAAGGTGGCCGTCCCCTCGGGGGCGGCCACTTTTCATTTAAGGACATG
Source organism: Arthrobacter sp. NicSoilB4 (assembly GCF_019977335.1). Lineage (NCBI taxonomy): Bacteria > Bacillati > Actinomycetota > Actinomycetes > Micrococcales > Micrococcaceae > Arthrobacter > Arthrobacter sp. NicSoilB4. The sequence continues at coordinate 1,991,107 of NZ_AP024653.1, forward strand.
TCCAGTTGGGGACATGTCCAGCGGGCGCCCCTCTCCTGGGGACATGCCCATCGGCGGGTACCACACCCACGGGACATGCCCATTCCTGGGCGCGGCCACTGGACATAGAGGCAGTATGTCCAGTCCTGGGCCCGGACCTGGTGCATGCCCAGTTTTCCCGGGCTGCCTGAACCGAAGCCGGGGAGCATGTCCAGGCCACCGAGACGCCGCGTCCACGGGACATGTCCAGTGGTTCGCCGGGTGGATGGGCAGGATGGGTCTATGTCCATTGGTTGCGCGCAGGAGTGGGCATGCCCGGTTGGGACCGCGGTGGCCAACGTGGGACATGTCCAGTGGTTCGCCGGGCGGATGGGCAGGATGGGACTATGTCCATTGGTTGCGCGCAGGGGTGGGCATGCCCGGTTGGGACCGCGGTGGCCAACGTGGGACATGTCCAGTGGTTCGCCGGGCGGATGGGCAGGATGGGACTATGTCCATTGGTCGCAGCCAGGAGGGGGCATGTCCAGTGGCGGGACCTCAGCGGAGCGGAATCCTGGCCTTGACTGGAACCGCGGCGTCACCGGAGGCCTGGCCCTCGTCCAGCGTGGCGCCGGCGGAACGCAGGAGGACCAGGGCTGCGGTGTTCCCGGCTGTGGTGTCGGCTTCCAGCACCGCAGCACCGGACGCTGCGGCCCGGCCGATAACGAGGCGAAGGGCCTCCCGTGCGATTCCCTGGCCACGGAAGCTGCGTCCGAGCCAGATTCCGGTTTCCAGGGTGCCTTCGCCGGTCCGCTTGAGCCGGATGGATCCGGCCGGCTTCCCGTCGCAGCTGATCGCCCAGCTCTTTTGCTGCGCCGGCCCGTCGAGTCCCGCCGCAGCGTGGTGGTATTCCCGGAACCAGCTGATCCGTTCAGAATTCCAGCCGGCGGCACTGCCCAGCGGAGGCGTCACCTCGTCGGCGTCGGCGTCCTGGATCGCGAGGGTCAGCAGCTGCTCCAGGACCGCCTCGGAGACGTCCACGAGCCGGACCGTGGCAGGGGAGTGCTCAGCTGAGGGGGACATCGATCCACTCCGTTTCTCCAGGCCGCAACGCGGCCGTTCCGGCTGACAGTGCGGCGATCCGTTCACCCGCCTGGGCCAGATCCGCCGGAACGTCCGGCAGTGCAAGCCTCAAAACAGTAGTCTGCGCCTCGTAGCTGGTTTCGGCCATGACATAGCCCGCGGCGCGCAGATCATTCTCCAGCCGGCCGGCCGCCGTGTGGGGGACGGCCACTATGCAGATCCGCAACCGGCGGCGCTGCACCAGCGGCGCCCGGTCCAGGGCAGCGGTCACGGATTCGGAGTAGGCCCGCACGAGGCCGCCGGCACCAAGCAGGATCCCGCCGAAGTAGCGGACGACGACGGCGGTCACGTCGCTGAGGTCCGCCACGCCGGGGGCAGTCTCGCGTTTCAGCAGCGCGTCGAGCATCGGGATGCCCGCGGTGCCGGACGGCTCGCCGTCGTCGTTGGACCGCTGCACGCCGCGGTCCGGACCGAGCACGAACGCGGAGCAGTGGTGCCGGGCATCGTGGAACTCCTTGCGCAGCCCGGCGAGAACCGAACGGGCGCTCTCCTCATCCCCGGTGCGGCGCAGCACGGTGATGAAGCGGGAGCGTTTCACCTCGATCTCGTGGCGGAATTCCGGACCCGCGGCCAGGGTGGTGTAAACGGTGGCCCTGCTCTCCGGGAAAACCACGTCTTCAGCCACCGGATCAGTTTAGTCTGGTGGGGTGCTGAAAATCGGGTTGACGGGCGGCATCGCCTCAGGGAAGTCAGTGGCGGCCTCGCGCCTGCGCGAACTCGGCGCGGTGGTGATCGACGCCGACGCCCTGGCCCGCGAGGTGGTGGAACCCGGAACACCCGGACTCACACAGGTGGTCGGGGCCTTCAGCCGGGCCATCCTGGCGCCCGACGGCGGCCTGGACCGGCCGAAGCTCGGCGCCCTGGTCTTCGGCAACCCCGAACGGCTCGCGGTACTCAACGGCATCATCCACCCCCTCGTCCGGGAGCGCGCCGCCGCCCTGGCTGCCGGCGCCCCGAAAGGCGCGGTGGTGGTCCAGGACATCCCGCTGCTGGTCGAGACCGGCCAAGGCGCCAATTTCCATCTGGTGCTGGTGGTCGACGCCCCTGATAACGTCCGCGTGCAGCGCATGGTGCAGCACCGGCACCTGACCGCGGACGAAGCCAGGGCCAGGATGGCCGCCCAGGCCCCCCGTGACGAACGGCTGGCCGCGGCCGACGTCGTCCTGGACAACTCGGGTTCCAAGGACGAACTGCGGGACGCCGTGGACCGGCTCTGGAAGTTCCGGCTGGCACCGTTTGCGGAGAACCTGTCCAGGCACCGCCTCGCCCCGCGTGCCGGCGGGCCGGTGCTGGCACCCGCCAATCCGGACTGGCCCGCGCAGGCCGGCCGGCTCATCGCGCGCCTGCGGGCGGCCGTCGGAGAGGACATCCTGGCCCTGGACCATGTCGGGTCCACGGCCGTCCCGGGACTGCCCGCGAAGGACGTGCTCGATCTCCAGCTGGGGGTGGCGGACATGGCCGCCGCGGAGCGGATGGCACCGATGCTGGCCGACGCAGGTTTCCCGGCGTGGCCCGGCATATTCTCGGACAACCCCAAGCCCTCGCACCCCGACCCGGCGGACTGGCCGAAGCGCCTGCACGGCAACGCGGACCCCGGGCGGGCGGTCAACCTCCACGTCCGCGCTGTCGCGTCCCCGGGCTGGCGGTTTGCGCTCTGCTTCCGGGACTGGCTGCGCGACGACGCGGCTGCCCGGGCCGACTATCTTGCCGAGAAGCGCCGGGTCGCCAAGCTGCACGGCACGGACAAATCCACGGCACGGTACGCCGCCGACAAGGAAGGCTGGTTCACGGACTACGCCGCGCCGCGGATGGACGCGTGGGCCCGGCGCACGGGCTGGCGGCCGCCACCGTACGCCGCCGCCGAATCCGAGGCGCGCCCTGCGACCCGGCCGGAGGCGGACACAGACGGTGCTGGCTCCGGTACCGCCCAAAGCTGAATCAGGGGCATCCTGTCGCGGCACGGCGGTAGATTAGGTACATGAGTCTTGCGCAGCAGATCAACCGTGTCGTGGCGCCCTTTGAGGTCATCAGCGAGTTCAAGCCGGCGGGTGACCAGCCGGCCGCGATCGCCGAACTGACAGAACGCATCAACAACGGCGAGAAAGACGTCGTGCTGCTCGGTGCCACCGGTACCGGCAAGAGCGCGACGACGGCGTGGCTGATCGAGCAGGTGCAGCGGCCCACGCTGGTGATGGTGCAGAACAAGACCCTCGCGGCGCAGCTCGCCAACGAATTCCGCGAACTGCTCCCGAACAACGCCGTTGAGTACTTCGTCTCCTATTACGACTACTACCAGCCTGAGGCCTACGTGGCGCAGACGGACACCTTCATCGAGAAGGACTCCTCCGTCAACGAGGAAGTCGAGCGGCTCCGCCACTCGGCCACGAACGCGCTGCTGACCCGACGCGACGTGATCGTTGTGGCCACGGTGTCCTGCATCTACGGCCTCGGCACCCCGGAGGAGTACATCGCCGGCATGGTGACGCTCCGCAAGGGCGCGGAGATGAACCGGGACGACCTGCTCCGGAAGTTCGTCTCGATGCAGTACGCCCGCAACGACATGGACTTCCATCGCGGCACGTTCCGGGTCCGCGGTGACACGGTCGAAATCATCCCGATGTACGAGGAGCTGGCGATCCGGGTCGAGTTCTTCGGCGACGAGATCGAGAACATCTACACGCTGCACCCACTGACCGGCGAGGTGATCCGGGACGAGACCGAGATGTACGTCTTCCCGGCTTCCCACTACGTGGCCGGTCCGGAGCGTATGGGCCGGGCCATCAAGAGGATCGAGGACGAGCTCGCCGAGCGGCTCCAGGTCCTGGAGAGCCAGAACAAGCTGGTGGAGGCGCAGCGGCTCCGGATGCGCACCACGTACGACCTCGAAATGATGCAGCAAATGGGGTTCTGCAACGGCATTGAAAACTACTCCTCGCACATCGACGGACGTGCCCGCGGGACCGCGCCGCACTGCCTCATCGATTACTTCCCGGACGATTTCCTGCTGGTCATCGATGAATCGCACGTCACCGTGCCGCAGATCGGCGCCATGTACGAGGGCGACATGTCCCGCAAGCGGAACCTCGTGGACCACGGCTTCCGGCTGCCCTCGGCGATGGACAACCGCCCGCTCAAGTGGGACGAGTTCCAGGACCGGGTGGGCCAGACCGTGTACCTCTCGGCCACCCCCGGCAAGTACGAACTCGGCAAGGCGGACGGCTTTGTCCAACAGATCATCCGGCCCACCGGCCTGATCGACCCCGAGGTGATCGTCAAGCCCACCAAGGGCCAGATCGACGACCTGCTGGGTGAAATCCGGACCCGTACCGCGAAGAACGAACGCGTCCTGGTCACCACCCTGACGAAGCGGATGGCCGAGGACCTCACCGACTACCTGCTCGGCCACGGGGTCAAGGTCGAATACCTGCACTCCGACGTGGACACGCTCCGCCGCGTCGAACTGCTCCGTGAACTCCGGATGGGTGTCTTTGACGTGCTGGTCGGCATCAACCTGCTCCGTGAGGGCCTCGACCTGCCCGAGGTGTCGCTCGTGAGCATCCTCGACGCCGACAAGGAGGGCTTCCTGCGCTCCTCCACGTCGCTGATCCAGACCATCGGCCGCGCCGCCCGCAATGTCTCCGGCGAGGTGCACATGTATGCGGACAAGATCACCGACTCGATGGCGCACGCCATTGATGAAACTAACCGGCGCCGAGCGATCCAGGTCGCGTACAACACCGAAAAGGGGATCGACCCGCAACCGCTGCGGAAGAAGATCGCCGACATCACGGACCAGATCAACAAGGAGGACGCCGACACCCGCGAGCTGCTGGCCAGCGCCGGCAAGGCCCGCGGCAAGGGCAAGGGCGCGGCGAAGGTCCGGGCGGACGGCCTGGCGGCCGCGCCGGCCGAGGACCTGGTGGGGCTGATCGAACAGCTCACGGAACAGATGCATGCCGCCGCCGGTGAGCTCCAGTTCGAACTGGCCGCCCGGCTCCGTGACGAGGTCGGGGAACTCAAGAAGGAACTGCGCCAGATGCAGTCCGCCGGTCACGCCTAGGGTATTGTTGGGCAGACGTAGGGGAGTATCCCAAGCGCTACGATCGTCAACACGCACGGCACAGATGCCCTGCCGGGCGTAGCGGGCAGCCAGACAGTTCCAGGTATGCAGTACCGGACGTGCAGGCCAGTCGGAGAGACTTACACCGCACTGTCACACCCTGCGAAAGGTATCTTCGTGCCCGAACTTCCCGTCTGGTTTGAGGTCGGCTCCTTTGTCGTCCTCGGCATCATCCTTGCCATCGACCTGCTGCTGGTCCTCAAGCGCCCGCACGAGCCCTCCATGAAGGAGGCCGGGCTGTGGGTTGCCTTCTACATCGCCCTCGCCCTGGTCTTCGCCGGGGCCATGTTCGCTTTCACCGGCCCCGAGTATGGCGGCCAGTTCCTCGCCGGCTGGGTGACGGAATACAGCCTCAGCATCGACAACCTGTTTGTCTTCATCATCATCATGGCCCGCTTCTCGGTACCCCGTAAGTACCAGCAGGAAGTGCTGATGGTCGGCATCATCATCGCGCTGATCCTCCGCGGCATCTTCATCCTGCTCGGTGCCATTGTGATCGAACAGTTCAGCTGGGTCTTCTACATCTTCGGTGCCTTCCTGCTGTGGACCGCATGGAAGCAGGCCCAGGACGACGGCCACGAAGAAGAGGACAAGGAAAACCCGCTGATCGCCAGGATCCGCAAGGTCCTGCCCATGTCGGAAAAGTACGACGGCGGCAAACTCCGCACCGTAGTGGACGGCAAGAAGGTCTTCACACCCATGCTGATCGTCTTCGTGACCATCGGCCTGACGGACCTGCTCTTCGCAGTGGACTCCATCCCGGCCATCTTCGGCCTGACCCAGAGCGCGTTCATCGTCTTCACCGCCAACATCTTCGCCCTGATGGGCCTGCGGCAGCTGTACTTCCTCCTCGGCGGCCTCATGACGCGCCTGATCTACCTCAAGCACGCACTCTCGGTGATCCTCGCGTTCATCGGCGTGAAGCTGGTGCTGCACGCCATGCACGTCAACGAACTGCCCTTCATCAACGGCGGCCAGCACATCGAATGGGCCCCCGAGATCCCCACCTTCGTCTCCCTAGGGGTGATCATCGGGACCATCGTCATCGCCGTGATCGCCAGCCTGATCAGCTCCAAGGCAGCGCAGACGAAGATCGACGCCCGGCTCGACGAGGATTCCCGCAAGAGCCTGAGCGACGCAGAGTAGCCCCGTGGTTCGGCTAAGCTCGGACCGTGAAAATCTTTGACGCAACAGCAGTGAACAGTACGGCGCTGGACCCGCGACGGGTCCAGCGCCGTACTGTTTGGGTGTTAAGCTCCGCGCAGCTGCTCAGCGGAATAGGCAACGGCGCCAGCCTGTCGGTCGGATCGCTGCTGGCCGTCCAGCTTTCCGGCTCCAACGCCTGGGCCGGGTCGGTCACCACCACCATGACGCTCGGCGCCGCTGCGGCCGCCCTTCCGCTCGCGGGACTGGCCGGGCGCCGCGGTCGGCGGGCCTCGCTCGTCACGGGTCTGCTCGCAGCCATGGCCGGCGCCGGCCTGGTGATCGTGTCCACGGTGACGGGAAGCTTCCCGGTGCTGCTGCTGGCGGCGGCCCTTCTGGGACTCGGCACGGCCGCCAACCTGCAGGCCCGGTTCGCCGCCGTCGACCTCGCCGATCCGGAGCACCGCGGACGCTCCCTGGCGATCGTCGTGTGGGCCGTGACCGTCGGCGCCGTCGCCGGTCCCAACCTGATCCGCCCCGGCGCCCTGGTCGGAGAAGCCCTCGGCCTGCCCGCCTTGGCCGGTCCCTTCGTGTTCTCGACGGCCGGGCTGGCACTCGCCGCCCTGCTGCTGATCATCGGCTTGCGGCCGGACCCGCTGCTGCTCGCCGCGCGGCTTCGTTCCGGCGGCCAGCCCACGGCCGCTATTACGGACAGCGCCGGAGGCGCCGCTGGACAGGCCAAAGGCACGTCCGGGGCCCGACGGCGGCACGGCCTCCGTCACGGCATGCGCGCCATCCAGGCCTCTCCGCGGGCACGGCTGGCCCTCGTCGCCGTGATTGCAGCCCACGGCTGTATGGCCGCCGTGATGTCGATGACGCCCCTGCACCTGCAGCTGCTGACCGAGGGCCCGCTGGCCAACATGCCGTCCGGCCACGCCCACGCCGCCAGCACCGACGTCCTGGTCCTCATCGGATTCACCATCTCGCTGCACATCGCCGGAATGTACGCGCTCTCGCCGGTCATGGGCTGGCTGACCGACAAAACGGGCAGGCTCCCGGTCATCCTGCTGGGCTACGGCCTGATCCTGCTGTCCGTCCTGGTGGCCGGCTTCGGCCAGGCCGAGCCGGCCCTGGTGACGGTCGGACTCGTGCTGCTCGGGCTGGGCTGGTCCGCGGCCACCATCGCCGGTTCCACCCTGCTGGCCGAGAGTGTCGGCGCGGATGACCGCGTCCTCGTCCAGGGCGTCTCGGACACCATGATGGGGATCGCCGGCGCGGTCGGGGCGGGGTTCTCCGGGCTGGTGATGAGCGGCGTCGGCTACCAGGGCCTCAACCTGGCGGCCGCCGGCGTCGCACTGGCAGTGTTTGCGGCCGCCCTGCGCGCGGCGGCCCAAGGCCGCCGGCTCCACGCGGCAGCCTGACGGCCGGAGGGCCGGAGGGCCGGTGGTCGCTTAGGTCCGGACGGAGCGGGTCAAGCCGAGCAGCCGGGCGAAGATGCCCTCGCCGTCGTCCGCGATGCCGTCATGGTGGAAGTCCGCCGACTCCCACACCTGCAGGCCGCGGACAGCCGCGGCCGTCTCAAGCGAGAGATCGCGGTCCACGTAGATGTCGTCGGTGTACACCGCCGCGGCCACCGGAACGGTGTTGAGGGCGAGCCGTTCGGGGTCATACAGGTGCGGCCAGTCTTCCTTTTCCGCGAGCAGTCCGGCGACGTTTTGCAGCGGCCGGAGCGCGGGATCCTGCTCGAAGTACCAGGGGTAGACCATCTCGCCGGTGAGCAGCGGCTCGGGGGACTCCGGGGAGAACTCCGGGAAGTCCTGCAGGACCCGCCAGGCGGCCCAGTCGGTGGACTCGCCCTGGCCGTAGATCGATTCGTGCATCAGCGCGTACAACGGGTTGGCGGACCGGGACACGAGCCCGCGGACCTGGTCGAGGAAGGCGTCCGAGAGGCGGTCGCCGCCGGGTGTGCCGACGAAGGCATCCTCCAGCAGGTGGTGCAGCGCATCCACCCGGGTGTTCCCGCCGAGGAAGGAACCCACCATCTGGAAGCGCTCCACGGTGAGGCGTTCGCCGTCGGGCAGGTATTCCTCAGTGTCGCGCAGGTGCCGGGCGATCCGGGTGACTGCCGCACGGTCCTCGGGGTACCGTCCGAAGTACTCGGCGTTGCGGGCCGCCACCCGCTGGAAGGTCGCCCGGTAGACCCGGTCCGCCGGCCCTGCAAGTGGGGCGAGCCCTCCGGTGATCAGGGCTTCGCGAAGGCCTTCCGGGGCGAAGGAGAGATAGCTGAGGGCGCAGAAGCCCCCGTAGCTTTGGCCGTAGATGGTCCATGGCGCGGACCCCAGTGCCAGCCGGATGGCCTCCGCGTCGGCGACGATCGAGTCCGCCCGGAAGTGCGCCAGGTACTCTGCCTGGTCGGCGACGTTGCCGCGCAGCGGCAGGGTGTTGCGGTCGATCGCGGAGGACAGGCCGGTGCCGCGCTGGTCCAGCATGAGGATGCGGAAGTCCTTGGCGGCGGCCTTGCTCCAGCCGCCCAGGGACGGGAGCCGGTTGCCGCGGCCGCCCGGACCGCCCTGGAGGTAGAGGAGCCACGGGAGCCGGGCGGCCTCCTCCTCCGTGTGGTCCGTGGAGACGTATTCGCGGGCAAAGACGGTGATGGTCTCACCGGCGGCCGCGTCGCCGCCGAAGTGGTCTAGCGGCACCTCGAAGTAGTGTTCCGCGGTGCGCATCCCGCGGTATTCATGCCGCGCCTTGATGGTGTGGGGGACCGGCGGGCGCGCCGCCTCGAGCAGGTCCGCGGCACCGGATCCGGTCATGGGCAAGTCGGCCCCGGGCCCGGCAGCAACGGTCCGGTCAGCCACGGGCTTCGGCCTTGCGGGCGCCAAACGCTTCCAGCGCGTCGCCGGTGAGGCGGAACGTGGACCATTCCTCCATCGGGTTGGCGCCGAGTTTCTTGTAGAAATTGATGGAGGGCTCGTTCCAGTCCAGGACGCTCCATTCAACCCTCGCGTAGCCGCGGTCCACGGCTGTCGCGGCCAGATGCTGCAGGAGTGCCTTGCCGTGGCCCTCGCCGCGGGCTTCCGGCCGCACGTAGAGGTCCTCCAGGTAGATGCCGTGGACGCCTTCCCACGTGGAGTAGTTCAGGAACCAGAGGGCGAAGCCCCGGACCTCGCCGGCCTCGTTCTCGGCCATGGCGGCGAACACCCGCGGGTTCTCGCCGAACAGGACCTCGCTGAGCATCTCCGGAGTGTTCCGGACGGCGTCCGGCTCCTTCTCGTAGACGGCCAGGTCATGGATCATCTGCAGGATTGTGGGGACATCGTTCGCCGTCGCGGGCCGGATTACACTCATTGTTCGAGTTTACAAGTTGTCCGCGTCCAAAAGGACCCGCCCGAAACTGCAGGGCGCCGGGCGGCCTAGAGCCGGTTCACGTCCGTCACGCGCACGACGGCGGTGCCGGTCTCGTCCGATGCCGCGAGGTCCACCTCGGCGGAGATGCCCCAGTCGTGGTTCCCGGCCGGGTCCTCGAAGATCTGCCGCACCTTCCACGTCCCGGGTTCCTCGGTGATGATCAGCAGGCCCGGGCCGCGGGCGTCCGGGCCCGTGCCGATGTCGTCGTGTTCGTCGAAGTAGTCATCCAGCACGTCTTCCCAGCGCTCGGCGTCCCAGCCGGTGCCGGCGTCGAGTTCGCCGAGGGCAGCGGCGTCCTCGTCCGCGAAGAGCTCCACCCGGCGGAACATCTCATTGCGGACCATGACCCGGAAGGCCCGGACGTTGGAGGTCAGCGACGGCGGCGGGGGCGGCGGCGCGTCGTGGGGCGTCGGCGCCTTGCCGGAGGTGAGCTCCTCCCACTCATCCAGCAGGCTGGAGTCGACCTGGCGGACCAGTTCGCCGAGCCACGCGATAAGGTCCTCGAGGTCTTCGCGGAGCGCGTCCTGCGGGACGGTCTGCCGCAGCGCCTTGAAGCCGTCGGCGAGATAGCGCAGCACGATGCCCTCGGACCGTGCCAGCCCGTAGAACTGGACGAACTCGCCAAAGTTCATCGCCCGCTCGTACATGTCCCGGACCACCGACTTGGGCGCAAGCTCAAAGTCGCCGATCCAGGGCGCGGCCCGGCGGTAGACCTCGAAGGCCTCGCCGAGGAGTTCCGCGAGCGGCTGGGGGTAGGTGACCTCATCGAGCATGGCCATGCGCTGGTCGTAGTCGATGCCGTCCGCCTTCATCGCGGCGACCGCCTCGCCGCGGGCCTTCTTCAGCTGCGCGGACAGGATCTGCCGGGGCTTTTCCAGCGTCGACTCGATCACGGACACGACGTCCAGGGCGTACGACGGCGACTCCGGATCCAGCAGTTCCAGCGCCGCGAGGGCGAAGGGGGACAGTGGCTGGTTCAGGGCGAAGTTGGCCTGCAGGTGGACGGTCAGGCGGACGGTGCGGCCGTCCATTCCCTGCTCCTCGGGCGGGATCCGCTCCACGACGCCGGCGGCCAGCAGTTCGCGGTAGATCCCGAGGGCCTTCTTCATGAGCTGGAGCTGGGACGAGCGCGTTTCATGGTTCTCGGTGAGCAGGCGGCGGGCGGCCTTGAACGGATCTCCCGGCCGTTCCATCAGGTTCATCAGCATCGCGTGGGTCACCGTGAAGCTCGACGTCAGCGGATCCGGAACGGACTCCACCAGGCGCGTGTACGTCGGTTCGCCCCAGGACACGAAGCCCTCCGGCGGCTTCTTCTTGACCACCTGGCGGAGTTTCTTCTGGTCGTCGCCGAACTTGGCCGTGGCCTTCGCCATCGCCTTGACGTTTTCGGTCACGTGCTCGGGGGCCTGGACCACGACGGTCCCGGCGGTGTCGTAGCCGGCCCGCCCGGCGCGGCCGGCGATCTGGTGGAATTCGCGGGAGTTCAGCAGCCGGGTGCGGACGCCGTCGTACTTGCTCAGCGCGGTGAGCAGCACGGTTCGGATGGGGACGTTGATGCCCACGCCGAGCGTGTCGGTCCCGCAGATGACCTTGAGCAGTCCGGCCTGGGCGAGCTGTTCCACCAGCCGGCGGTACTTGGGCAGCATGCCGGCGTGATGCACGCCGATGCCGTGCCGGACCAGCCGGTTCAGGGTCTTGCCAAAACCGGCGGCGAAGCGGAAGCCGGCGATCAGCTCCGCGATCTTGTCCTTCTCCTCGCGGGTGCAGACGTTGATGCTCATCAGGTTCTGGGCCCGGTCGATCGCCTCCACCTGGCTAAAGTGCACGACGTACACGGGAACCTGGTTCGTCGCGAGGAGCTCCTCGAGGGTCTCGTGGACCGGCGTCTGCTCGTAGTAGTAGTGCAACGGGATGGGCCGCTCCACGGAACTGACGGTCGTCGTCGGGCGGCCGGTCAGCTCCGTGATGCCGGCTTCGAAGCGGCTGACATCGCCCAGTGTTGCGGACATCAGCAGGAACTGGGCCTGGGGCAGTTCCAGCAGCGGCACCTGCCAGGCCCAGCCGCGCTGCGGGTCGGAGTAGAAGTGGAACTCGTCCATGATGACGGCGCCAAGCTCGGCGGCGGCACCCTCGCGGAGGGCGATATTGGCCAGGATTTCCGCGGTGCAGCAGATGATCGGCGCGTCCTGGTTGACGCCGGAGTCGCCGGTGATCATGCCGACGTTCTCGGCACCGAAGATCTCGCACAGGGCGAAAAATTTCTCCGAGACGAGTGCCTTGATCGGTGCGGTGTAGTAGCTGCGCTGTCCGCGGGCCATGGCCTGGAAGTGGACAGCGATGGCAACCAGGGATTTCCCTGAGCCGGTGGGGGTGGCCAGGATGACATTGGCGCCGGAGGCAAGCTCCATGATGGCCTCGTCCTGGGCGGTGTACAGGGCCAGCCCGCGGGTTTCCGTCCACTCGACGAAGCGGGTGTAGAGCTCGTCCGGGTCGAGGCCTGCCCGGCCTGGGACTCGGGCGGCCGGGGCGGGGAGCTGATCAACAAGTTTCATCGCCTCCCAGCTTAGTGGCCGGGGCCGCAGAGCCCGCGCCGGGGCCGGGCGGGCGTGCGCCTCCTTGGCCGCCGCCGCGGCCGGGGATAGGCTTCGGAGGTCGCATCGTTGCCGGTGGCTGGAGGAACGTGAACTGGAGGAATCAGTGAAATGGGATCCCGCGAAGTATGTGCAGTTCGGTGACTACCGGGACCGGCCGTACTTCGACCTGACGGCCCGGATCCATGCGGACGCACCCCGCCACGTGGTCGACCTCGGCTGCGGTCCCGGGAACCTGACGGCCACCCTGGCTGAGCGCTGGTCCGAGGCGGAGGTCACCGGCCTGGACTCGTCAGCGGAGATGCTGGCCCAGTCTGCGGCGCACACCCGGCGGCTGCCCAATCTGTCGTTTGGCCGGGCGGATATCGCCGGCTGGATGCCCACTGACGAGACCGACGTCGTCGTCACCAACGCAGCCCTGCAATGGGTGCCCGGCCACCGGGACATGCTGGCCCGCTGGCTCGCCGCCCTAAAGCCCGGAGCCTGGTTCGCGCTGCAGGTCCCCGGCAACTTCAACGCCCCGTCGCACACGCTTATGCGCGGGCTGGCGGAGTCCACTGCGTGGGCGGACCGGCTCGCCGGTGTGCTGCGCCACGCCGACGTCGCGGGCGAACCGGACGACTACCTGGAGATCATGCTCGACGCCGGCTGCGACGCGGACGCGTGGGAGACCACGTATTACCAGCTCCTTCCAGGCGAAAATCCCGTGCTGGAGTGGGTGCGCGGCACCGGACTCCGGCCGGTCCTTGCCGCCCTGTCCGCCCCGGACGCCCGCGACTTCGAAGCGGAATACTCGGCCCGGCTGGCCGAGGCCTATCCGGCCGGGCCGCACGGAACTGTGTTCCCGTTCCGCCGGATCTTCGCCGTGGCCCGCAAGCGGGAATGACCCCCCGGCTCCTGCTTCCGTGCCGATTACAGCGGCCGGCGGACGTGTGACAACAGAGCACTGTGTGATCGTGCTTACAATGTCGGGGCAGCGTGGGGGCCGCTGCAGCCGCGAAGCTGAATCCATGCCCTGAACTAGCGATGGAGGTTCGGTGCTTATTGGCCTGATGGGCCGGCTGTTGGCCGCCCACAAAGGGACCGTGCTCGCCATCGTTCTCCTGCAGCTGGTGCAGACCACCGCCAGCCTCCTCCTTCCCACGCTGAACGCGGCCATCATCGATGACGGCGTCGTCGGCGGAGATGTCCCGGCAATCCTGCGCCTGGGGTGCTGGATGGCCGCGATCGCCCTGGTGCAGGTCATCGCGGCGATCGCCGCCGGCTATCTGGGCGCCGTAGCGGCCATGGAGCTGGGCCGGGAACTGCGCGCAGAGCTGTTCGCGAAGGTGCAGTCCATGTCCTCCCAGGAGGTAGGGGCGTTCGGAGCTGCCAGCCTGGTGACGCGTGCCACCAACGACGTCGCACAGATCCAGAACCTCGTCGTCCTCGTTTTCACGATGCTGGTCGCCGCGCCCGCCATCTTTGTCGGCGGCATTGTGCTGGCCATGCACCAGGACATCGTCTTGTCCGGGATCGTGGTTGCCGTGGTCCCGGTGCTCGCGGTGATCATGACCCTGATCGTCCGGCGGCTCGTGCCGCTGTACCGGCAGGGCCAGGAACTCATCGACCGGACCAGCCGGATGCTGCGTGAACAGATCATCGGCGCCAACGTCATCCGCGCATTTGTGCGCCAGCGGCACGAAATCCGGCGCTTCGACGCGGTCAACAAGGACCTGACAAACAACAACCTGCGGTCCGCGCTGCTGGTCGCCGGAATGATGCCGCTGATCATGCTGGTGGTCAATCTGTCCTCGGTCGGTGTGGTCTGGTTCGGGGGACACCGCATCCAGTCAGGCGAGATGCGGCTGGGCGCCCTGACGGCGTTCATCGCCTATATCCTGCAGATTCTCATCGCAATCATGATGGCCATGTACGTCTTTATGACGGCCCCGCGGGCGGCTGCCTGCGCGGAACGGATCCACGCGGTCCTCGACACGGCCCCGGCAATCACGGACGGCCCGGGCGGCGCCACACCCGAGGGCCACGCCGTGGAGTTCCGGAACGTCTCCTTCGCGTATCCCGGCGCCGAGGCTGCGGTCCTCGACCGTGTCAGCTTCACGGCCGTTCCCGGGACTGTGACGGCCGTCGTCGGCGCCACCGGCAGCGGCAAGACCACCCTGCTGAACCTGCTGCCCAGGTTCCTCGCCGCCACCGGTGGGACGATCAGCATCGGCGGCTGCGATGTGCGCAGCCTGCCGCTGGACACGTTGCGGAGCCTGATCGCCGTCGTGCCACAGCAGTCCTATCTGTTCTCCGGGACGCTTGCCGGGAACCTGCGGATGGCCGCCCCGGCGGCGACGGACGAAGATCTGTGGCGCGTGCTTGGCAGCGCGCAGGCCGAGGAGTTCGTGCGGAAGCTGCCGCTGGGGCTGGAGGCGCCGGTGAACCAGGGCGGCACGAATTTCTCCGGCGGGCAACGGCAGCGCCTGTGCATCGCACGCGCCTTGCTCCGGGAGGCTCCCGTGTACTTGTTCGACGACAGCTTCTCGGCGCTGGACTACGGCACCGACCACCGGCTCCGTCAGGCAATGGCGCCGCTGCTGCGTACGGCCACCGTCCTGGTTGTCGCCGAAAGGGTCGCCACGATCGTCGATGCCGGACTGATCCTGCTCCTTGAGGACGGCCGGCTGGTGGCGCAGGGAACCCATCAGCAGTTGATGGAATCCTCGCCGGGCTACCGGGAAATCGCCGCCTCCCAGCTGGTGCTGGAGGAGACTCTGTGACCCCGGAACAGGCGCTCGACGCCGGCACCGAGGCCCCCGCCGCCCGCGACGCCAAGGACCAGCCCCTGGTGGACACGCCGTCCGGCGGCCGCAGCGCATCCCTCCCGGTCCTGGCCCAGGAGGAACCCCCGAAGGGCGACCGGTTCCGGTGGCGGACCGCCGGGCGGCTGCTCGGGCTGCTGCGGCCATCGAAATGGCGGATGCTGGGCGCCTTCGCCGCCACGTGCGCCTTTGTGGTGCTCAACGTGGCCGCTCCGAAAGTGTTGGGTGACGCCACCGACGTCGTGGTCGACGGCGTGGTGCAGGGATCCTTTGACCAGGAAATGCTCGCCGCGCTGCTGACGGGGGTGTCCGTCATGTATCTGGGGGCCTCCGTCTTCAGCTGGGTACAGGGTGCCCTGACCGCCGTCGCCGTGCAGCGCCTGGGCTACCGGCTCAGGGCCTCGGTGGAGGGCAAACTGCACGTGCTTCCGTCCAGCCACTTTGACGAGCAGCACCGCGGGGACGTGCTGAGCCGCGCCACGAACGACGTCGACAACATCGCCCAGGCCCTGAACCAGCTGCTCAACCAGCTGATCATGTCGCTGCTGATGCTCTCGGGGGCGTTGGCGATGATGCTGTGGCTCTCCCCGGTCCTGGCCCTGATCGCGCTGGTCTCCGTCCCGGTGTCCACGCTCATCACCGTCGTCGTGGCCAGGAAGTCCCAGGCACATTTCAGCGAGCAGTGGGGGAGCACGGGCGACCTGCACTCCCAGCTGGAAGAGTTCTTCACCGGCCACGAGGTCCTCAAGGCCTTTGGCTCGCAGGACGCCGCCGCGGCCACCTTCAAGGAGGGCAACGACAAGCTCTTCAGGGCCAGTGCCCGCGCACAATACATCTCCGGTGTCGTCCAGCCCCTGATGGTCTTTGTGTCCAACCTCAACTACATCGCCGTCGCCGTGGTCGGCGCGCTCCAGGTCCTCGCCGGCGCCATGACCATCGGCGGGCTCCAGGCCTTCATCCAGTTCACCCGGCTCTTCAGCCAGCCGATGGGGCAGATTGGCGGCATGCTGACCCTGATGCAGTCCTGTCTCGTGTCCGCCGGGCGGGTCTTCGAACTCCTCGACGCGCCGGAGATCCCCGCGGAATTGCCGCCGCCGGCAGCCTCCGCCGTCCCGGCAGCCGCCGCCGTCCCGGCAGCCGCCGGGTCCGGAGCAGCTCCGGCCGGGGCAGGGCCGCCCGTGACAGCGCCGTCCGGGGCAGGGCCGGACGGCGCGGGCCGGGTTGCCTTTGAACATGTCACCTTCGGCTACAGCCCCGCCTCGCCCGTGGTCCAGGACCTGTCCTTCACCGTCGAACCCGGGCAGACCGTGGCGGTCGTCGGCCACACCGGCGCAGGCAAGACCACAGTGGTGAATCTCCTGATGCGCTTCTACGAACTGGATTCCGGCCGGATCACCGTCGACGGCACGGACATCGCGGCATTGCCGCGGGATGAACTGCGGGCCGGGTTCGGCACGGTCCTGCAGGACGCCTGGCTGTTCACCGGCAGCATCCGGGACAACATTGCGTATGGGCGGCCCGGCGCCGGCGAAGCGGAGATTCTGGCCGCGGCGCAGGCCAGCCACGTGGACCAGTTCGTCCGTGCTCTGCCCGGCGGCTACGCCACCATGCTCGGCAACGACGGCGACTCACTGAGCCGCGGCCAGCGCCAGCTCGTCTCCATCGCCAGGGCGCACCTGGCGGGCCGCAGCATCCTGATCCTCGACGAGGCCACCAGCTCCGTCGATAGCCGCACCGAAGTGCAGATCCGGCAGGCGATGCAGCGGCTCCGGCAGGGCCGCACGAGCTTCGTGATAGCCCACCGCTTGTCCACCGTGCGGGACGCTGATCTAATTCTGGTCATGGACCAAGGACGGATCGTTGAGCAAGGGACCCATCAGCAGCTGATGGCCAGGGGTGGACTCTACGTGGAGCTGTACGAGGCGCAGTTCGCCCGCCGCGAACAGCGCAGGAGCGCACTGGAGCCCGGACAGTGACGACCAGTGACACGTCAGCAACATCAGTCGCGCCGTTTCCCGGTGCCTGGCGGCCCAATCCGGCCAGTACCGTCCCCCTGTTTGAACAGCTCCGGCTCAACATCATTGAACGCGCCGACAACGGGACCCTCGCGCCGGGGACGAAGCTCCCCGCGGTCCGGAGCCTCGCCGGCGAGCTGGCCGTCGCTCCCCACACCGTGGCGCGCGCCTACAAGGAACTGGAGGCCGCCGGCGTCGTGGTGACGCGGGGCCGGAACGGGACGGTGGTGTGCGCCCGGGACGAGGCCTGGAGCTCGCTTTCCGCAGCCGCCGCCGAATTCGCCGCCTCGGCCAAGGCCCAGGGTGCCAGCTTCGCCGAGGCCGTCCAGCTGCTCGCCGCCGCCTACGACCGCGAGTAGGCCGCCACCAACACAACGGCCGGCGGCCCCCGGCGCGGGACACAGCCGGGAATGGATATTCGAAGAAGTTTTCGATTAGCATTGGTAGCGTGCCTAAAGCCGTAGCTGAAGATCCAGCCGTTGATACCCAGACCGCCGCAGTTCCGGAGCGTGCCGTTCCGGAGGGCTCCGCAAAGCCGGGCCGCGCCGTCGGAACCCGCCCCGCGGTGACACGTCCGGACATGTCCCGGCTCGTCGTCAAGGGCGCGCGGGAGCACAACCTGCGCAACGTGGACCTGGACCTGCCGCGCGATTCCATGATCGTGTTCACGGGGCTCTCGGGTTCGGGCAAATCCTCGCTCGCGTTCGACACGATCTTCGCCGAGGGCCAGCGGCGCTACGTTGAATCGCTCTCCGCCTACGCCCGGCAGTTCCTGGGCCAGGTGGACAAGCCCGACGTCGACTTCATCGAGGGACTCTCGCCCGCGGTGTCCATCGACCAGAAATCCACGAGCAAGAACCCCCGCTCGACCGTGGGCACAATCACCGAGATCTACGACTACATGCGCCTCCTGTGGGCCCGTGTCGGCCGCCCGCACTGCCCTGTGTGCGGCGAGCCCGTCACGAAGCAGACACCGCAGCAGATCGTCGACCAGCTGCTGGAACTGCCGGAGGGCACCCGTTTCCAGGTCCTCGCCCCGGTGGTCCGCGGCCGCAAGGGCGAATTCGTCGAGCTGTTCAAGGAGCTCACGGCCAAGGGCTACTCGCGGGCCCGGGTCGATGACAAGCTGATCCAGCTCAGTGATCCCCCCAAGCTCGGCAAGCAGTTCAAGCACACCATCGAAGTGGTGGTTGACCGGCTGGTGGTCAAGGAAGGCATCAGCCAGCGACTCACCGACTCGGTGGAAACCGCACTCGGCCTGGCCGAGGGGCGGATCCTTGCCGAGTTCGTCGACCTCGACGCGGACGATCCCGAACGGATCAGGGCTTTCTCCGAGCACCTCGCCTGCCCCAACGAGCACCCGCTCGCGATCGACGAGATCGAACCCCGCTCCTTCTCCTTCAACAACCCCTTCGGTGCCTGCTCGGCCTGCAGCGGCATCGGCACCAAGCTGGAAGTGGATGAGGAACTCATCATCCCGAACGGGGAACTGTCCCTCTCGGAGGGGGCCATCGCGCCGTGGTCCCTCGGCACCGCCACGACGGAGTACTGGAACCGCCTGCTCGACGGCCTGGCCAAGGAACTCGGCTTCTCGATGACCACCCCGTGGGACAAGCTCTCCGAGGACGCCCGCCAGACCGTGCTGCACGGCAAGGACCACAAAGTCGTGGTGCAGTACCGGAACCGCTTCGGCCGGGAACGCAAGTACAGCACCGGTTTCGAGGGCGTCATCCAGTACGTCCACCGCAAGCACCTCGAAACGGACTCGGACTCTGCCCGCGACCGGTACGAGGAATACATGCGGCAGATCCCGTGCCCCGCCTGCAACGGCGCGCGCCTGAACCCGGCGTCGCTCTCGGTGCTGATCAACGGCAAATCGATCGCCGAGGTCGCCGCCCTGCCGATGCGCGAATGCGCCCACTTCCTGGACCACCTGGTGCTCACCGGCCGTGAAGCCCAGATCGCGAACCAGGTCCTCAAGGAGATCCAGGCCCGCCTGACCTTCCTGCTCGACGTCGGCCTGGAGTATCTGAACCTGGAGCGCCCGTCGGGCACCCTGTCCGGCGGCGAGGCCCAGCGCATACGGCTGGCCACCCAGATCGGCTCCGGCCTCGTGGGTGTGCTCTACGTCCTGGACGAGCCCTCCATCGGCCTGCACCAGCGCGACAACCGGCGCCTGATCGAGACCCTCACGCGGCTGCGGGACCTCGGAAACACACTGATCGTGGTGGAGCACGACGAGGACACCATCCAGGAAGCCGACTGGGTGGTGGACATCGGACCGGGAGCCGGCGAACACGGCGGCATGGTGGTGCACTCCGGTTCCTACAAGGAACTGCTCGAGAACACCGAATCCCTCACGGGCGACTACCTCTCCGGCCGGAAACGGATTGAGATCCCCAAGAAACGGCGCAAATACGACAAAAAGCGCGAACTGAAGGTGGTCGGCGCCAAGGAGAACAACCTCCTGAACGTGGATGCCGCGTTCCCGCTGGGCCTGTTCACCGCGGTGACCGGCGTCAGCGGCTCCGGCAAGTCCACCCTGGTCAACGAGATCCTCTACAAGGTCCTGGCCAACAAGCTCAACGGCGCCAAGCAGGTGGCGGGCCGGCACAAGTTGATCCAGGGCCTCGAACACCTGGACAAGGTGGTCCACGTCGACCAGAGCCCCATCGGCCGCACACCGCGGTCCAACCCGGCCACCTACACCGGGGTCTTTGACAACATCCGGAAGCTCTTCGCCGACACCACCGAGGCCAAGGTCCGCGGCTACCTGCCGGGCCGGTTCTCCTTCAACGTCAAGGGCGGCCGCTGCGAGGCGTGCTCCGGCGACGGCACCCTGAAGATCGAAATGAACTTCCTGCCGGACGTCTACGTGCCGTGCGAGGTGTGCCACGGCGCCCGGTACAACCGCGAGACGCTGGAAGTCCACTACAAGGGCAAGACGATCGCCGATGTCCTGAACATGCCGATCGAGGAAGGCGCCGAGTTCTTCGCCGCCTTCTCGCCGATCGCCCGGCACCTCAGCACGCTGGTCGACGTCGGACTCGGCTATGTCCGGCTGGGCCAGCCCGCCACCACGCTCTCCGGCGGCGAGGCGCAGCGCGTGAAGCTCGCGGCGGAACTGCAAAAACGCTCCAACGGCCGCAGCGTCTACGTGCTGGACGAACCCACCACGGGCCTGCACTTCGAGGACATCCGGAAGCTGCTCCTGGTGCTCCAGGGCCTCGTGGACAAGGGCAACACCGTCATCACCATCGAGCACAACCTTGACGTCATCAAGAGCGCGGACTGGATCGTCGACCTGGGTCCCGACGGCGGATCCGGCGGCGGCCGCATTGTCGCCTCGGGAACCCCCGAACAGGTGGCCAAGTCCACGGAAAGCCATACGGCGGCCTTCCTGGCCGACATCCTGGCCTGAGCCACGCCACGCCCGGATGCATCCGCGGTACCAGCCGCGGATGCATCGGCGTCGCCGACGGCGGTATATTCCCGTTGAGGCATGCGAGTTTCTGGCATCCGTCCACTCGTGAGAAACTAGGCCGGTGACCCAAACAACAGTGCCCGTGATCTTTGACCTGGACGGCACTCTTGTCGATCCGGCGCAGGGAATTACGGACGGAATCGCAGCGGCCCTCACGGAGCTCGGACTCGGCGTTCCCGGCAAAGCCCGGATGAATGCCATGATCGGCCCGAAACTCAGCCATTCCCTCACGGAGATCGCCGGGGTCCCCGCCGACCAGCTCGACGACGCCATCCGGATCTACCGCGCGAACTACCTTGCCACGGGCATCGCCCAAAGCAGGCTCTACCCGGGAATCCGGGCCCTGCTGGAATCCTTCGTGCAGGCCGGCCGTCCCATCGCCGTGGCCACCCAGAAGCCCGAAGGCATTGCCAGGACAGTCCTCGAGCACCACGGCATCGCCGACCTGTTCCATACCATCCGCGGCTCGGCCGCCGACGAGGCCGCAGCGGCAGGAGTGTCCTCGGGGAAGGCCGAAATCGTGGCGGCCGCCCTCACGGACCTCGCGACGCAACACGGCCTGGACACGCAGCATGCCGTGATGGTGGGGGACCGGGCGCAGGACGTGGCCGGAGCCGCTGCCAACGGACTCGACTGCATCGGCGTAGGCTGGGGTTTTGCTCCGGACGGTGAACTGGACACGGCCGGAGCCGTGGAGATCGTCCACAGCAGCAGGGCCCTGCACGAGACCATTGCCCGGAGGGACGCCGAACACTCCCATCCAGTGGCCGGCAGCCCAGTGAATCCCAACGCAATGACCCCGGACCCGACGACCGAAGCCCAAGACGAGGTGCACACCGATGGCAATGTTTGACGCAATCCGCTGGACCACACGGGGCCTTGTCAGCTCCACCTGCCGGCCCACGGTCGTCGGACTTGACAACGTGCCCAAGGAGGGCCCGTTCATCGTGGCACCCAACCACCTGTCCTTCCTGGACAGCGTGATCGTCCAGGCGCTGATGCCCCGCCCCGTCGCCTTCTTCGCCAAAGCGGAATATTTCACCACCGGCGGCGTCAAAGGCAAGGTCATGAAGTCCTTCTTCGAGGCGGTCGGATCCATCCCGGTGGAACGCGGCGAACAGGCCGCCAGCGTCCAGGCGCTCAAAACCCTGCTGGAAATCCTCGACTCCGGCAAGGGCGTCGGCATCTATCCTGAGGGCACCCGCTCCCGGGACGGCATCCTCTACCGCGGCCGCACCGGCGTGGGCTGGCTGGCCCTGACTACGGGCGCCCCCGTGATCCCGGTCGGGCTGATCGGCACCGAGAACCTGCAGCCCGCGGACAGCAAATCGGTCAAGCCGCAGCACTTCACCATGAAGGTCGGTGAACCGCTGTACTTCGACAAGACCGGGCCGGACCATTCCCTGCCCGCGCGCCGCCAGGCCACCGACCGCATCATGGACGCCATCGCCGAACTCAGCGGCCAGGAACGCTCCACGAGCTACAACCAGAGCAAAGCCACCGACTAACGCCCCGCGGTGCGAGGCACGGCGGAGTCCTCAGTAGACTTGAACTGTGGCAGATCCAGCGAGTTACCGACCCCAGACGGGTGAAATTCCGACCAATCCGGGCGTGTACCGCTTCCGCGACCCGCACGGACGGGTCATCTACGTCGGCAAGGCCAAGAACCTCCGCTCGCGGCTGAATTCCTACTTCGCCAATCCGGCGGGGCTGCTCCCCAAAACGTATGCCATGGTGCACACGGCCAGCAGCGTCGAGTGGACGGTTGTCGGCAGCGAGCTCGAGTCGCTGCAGCTTGAATACACCTGGATCAAGGAATTCAAGCCCCGTTTCAACGTGATGTTCCGGGATGACAAGAGCTACCCGTACCTCGCCGTCTCGATGGGGGAGAAGTACCCCCGGGTCCAGGTCCTGCGCGGTGAGCGGCGCAAGGGCACCCGCTACTTTGGCCCGTACACGGCCGGGGCGATCCGGGACACCATGGACACCCTGCTGCGTGTTTTCCCGGTCCGCAGCTGCAGCCCCGGTGTCCTGAAGCGGGCCGAAGCCAGCGGCAGGCCATGCCTGCTCGGGTACATCGACAAGTGCGCGGCGCCGTGTGTCGGCCGCATCTCGGCCGCGGACCACCGTGCCCTGGCCGAGGACTTCTGCACCTTCATGGGCGGTGAGGCCAAGCCCTTCGTCACCCGGCTGGAGAAGGACATGGCCGCGGCCGTCGCGGAACTGGACTATGAGCGGGCGGCGCGGATCCGTGATGACATCGTCGCGCTCAAGAAGGTTTTCGAACGCAATGCCGTGGTCCTGGCCGAGGGAACCGACGCGGACGTCTTCGCCCTGCATGAGGATGAACTCGAAGCCGCCGTGCAGGTCTTCCACGTCCGCGGCGGCCGGATCCGCGGCCAGCGCGGCTGGGTCGTCGAGAAGGTCGAGGACTCCACCACCCCGGACCTCGTCGAGCACCTGCTCCAGCAGGTCTATGGCGAGGAAGCCGGGCTGGAGGGCAGGCTGCCGCGAGAGGTCCTCGTCCCGGTGGAGCCCAGCAACGCCGCCGAGCTGGCGCTGTGGCTCGGCGGGCTGCGCGGAGCCCGGGTGGACATCCGGGTGCCGCAGCGCGGCGACAAGGCCGCCCTGCTGTCCACCGTCCGGGACAATGCCGAGCATGCCCTCAAACTCCACAAGTCCCGGCGCGCCGGCGATCTGACCATGCGGTCCCAGGCGCTCCAGGAGCTGCAGGAGGCCCTCGAACTGCCGGTCGCGCTGCTCCGGATCGAATGCTTCGACATCTCGCATGTGCAGGGCACCAACGTGGTCGGCTCCATGGTGGTGGTCGAGGACGGCCTGCCGAAGAAGTCCGATTACCGGAAGTTCTCTGTCACCGGCGCCGCCGCGAACGACGACACGGCCGCGATGCATGACGTGCTGACCCGGCGGTTCCGGAACTACCTGCAGGAGCAGGCGGTCCAGGCCGACGCCGCGCGCCAGCCAGGCCATCAGGCCATGCTCAACGCCACCGCGGACGCGGCGGTGGCAGGCGCTCCGTCCACCGTCGCGGACACCACCACCCCGGCGCCGCGGAGCAAGTTCGCCTACCCGCCCAACCTCGTGGTGGTCGACGGCGGCAAGCCGCAGGTCAACGCGGCCGCCCGCGCCCTGGCCGAACTGGGCATCGACGACGTCTACGTCGTCGGGCTCGCCAAGCGCCTTGAGGAAGTCTGGCTCCCGGACAGCGATTTCCCGGTGATCCTGCCGCGTGCCTCGGCCGGACTGTACCTGCTCCAGCGCATCCGCGACGAGGCCCACCGCTTCGCGATTTCCTTCCACCGGCAGAAGCGCGGCAAGGCGATGACCGTCTCCGCGCTGGATGGTGTGCCCGGCCTGGGCGAATCCAAGCGCAAGGCCCTCCTCGCCCAGTTCGGCTCGGTCAAGAGCATCAGGACAGCCAGCGTCGAGGAACTCACCGGCGCCAAGGGGATCGGTCCGTCCCTCGCCGCCGCGATCGTCCGGCACTTCACCGACGACGACGGCGCCGCCGCCGTGCCCGCGATCAACATGACCACCGGGGAAATCCTCGAGACTTAGCTGGGACCGGCAAACTTAGCTAGGGTAAGGACTTGGGAAACGGCACGCGCGGCGACTTTTCGCAGTGCGGCCGCCACCCGGCGGTCATAGCGCACAACAGCACAGCAGAACGGGGCTTCACTGATGGCAGAGTCGACGGCAGGATCCGGGACGGAATCGGACGGCATGACGCCGGTCAAACCCGTTGAGGCGGAACTGCTCGTAGTGACGGGCATGTCGGGAGCCGGCCGGAGCACCGCGGCGGACGCCCTGGAGGACCACGGCTGGTATGTCGTGGAAAACCTCCCCCCGCAGATGCTCGGCACGCTCGCGGAAATCGTGTCGCACGCGCCCGGCTCCATCTCCAAGCTCGCCGTCGTGATGGACGTGCGCAGCAAGGAGCTGTTCGCGGACATCCGCGCCGCCCTCCGCAATCTTGAAACGAGCGGCGTCGGCTTCCGGGTGTTGTTCCTCGACGCGGACGACGGCGTCCTGGTCCGGCGTTTCGAGCAGGGCCGGCGCCCCCACCCGCTGCAGGCTGGCGGCAGGATCCTTGACGGCATCGCCGCCGAACGCGAACTGCTGCAGGAGCTCCGCACCTCCGCCGACATCGTTCTGGACACCTCGGCGCTGAACGTCCACGGCCTCGCCACCGCCATCACGGAACTGTTCAGCGAGACCGGTCCCGTGGCCCTCCGCCTCAACGTGATGAGCTTCGGTTTCAAGTACGGGCTCCCGGTCGATGCGAACTTCGTCGCCGACGCCCGGTTCATCCCCAACCCGCACTGGGTCCCCGCGCTCCGCCCGCACACCGGGCTGGACAAGGACGTCAGTGACTACGTGCTGGAAGCGCAGGGCGTCAGCGACTTCGTGGGGCGCTACGTGCTGGCCCTCGAACCGGTCCTGGACGGCTACCGGCGGGAGAACAAGCACTACGCCACTATCGCCGTCGGCTGCACCGGCGGCAAGCACCGCTCCGTTGCCGTCGCCGTCGAACTGTCCCGCAGGCTCGCGCAATACCCGCGCGTCACCGTGACCACCACGCACCGGGACCTGGGCCGCGAGTAATGGCGCTGCTTACCGGGCCGCTGCCGCTCGTCCCTCCGGCCAGCGCAGCCTTCGCCAGCCAGCAGGACAAGGGCCCCTCTGTCGTCGCGCTCGGCGGCGGCCACGGCCTCTCAGCCTCGCTGTCCGCGCTGCGCCTGCTCACGTCCGAGCTGACCGCCATCGTCACCGTGGCGGACGACGGCGGTTCCTCGGGACGGCTGCGGGAGGAGTACGGGGTGCTGCCGCCCGGCGACCTCCGGATGGCGCTCTCCGCGCTCTGTGACGACACGGACTGGGGGCGTACCTGGCGCGATGTTATGCAGCACCGCTTCGCGCCCGGCAAGGGCCGCGGAGGGTCCCTCGACGAACACGCCATGGGCAACCTGCTGATCGTGACGCTCTGGGAGCTCCTGGGCGATACCGTCGCCGGCCTCAAATGGGCAGGGGCGTTGCTCGGTGCCCGCGGCGAGGTCCTGCCGATGTCCAGCGTCCCGCTGACCATCGAGGGCCAGGTCCGCGTCACGGCCCCCGACGGCACCTCGGTGCTGCAGACCCTCACCGGGCAGGCCAAGTGCGCTGTGGCCGGCTCGCTGGAAAGCGTGCGGCTGCTGCCGACGGACGCGCCGGCGTGCATCGAGGCGCTCACCGCCATTGAGCTGGCCGACTGGGTCATCCTCGGCCCGGGATCCTGGTACACCTCCGTGCTCCCGCACCTGCTGTTGCCGGAAATGCGAGAGGCGCTCTGCAACACGGCCGCCCGGCGCTGCCTCACCATGAACCTCGCGACGGACACCAAGGAAACCCTCGGGATGTCCGCCGCGGACCACCTGCGGGTGCTCCGGGAGTACGCGCCGGACTTCACGATCGACGTCGTCCTGGCCGATCCGGCGTCCGTGACGGACCTCGCCGACTTCGAGCAGGCGGCCGGGATGCTCGGTGCCGAGGTTGTGTTGGGTAAAGTGGGGGCGTCGAGCCGCCGGCCGATCCACGACCCGCTGCGTCTGGCAACGGCGTACCACGACATTTTCGGGAACAGGTAGGAAAGGTGCCATGGCACTGACAGCATCAGTCAAGGAAGAACTTTCCCGGCTGGACATCAAGAAGTCCTCGGTCCGCAAGGCTGAAGTGTCCGCCATGCTTCGCTTCGCCGGGGGACTGCACATCATCTCCGGCCGGATCGTGATCGAGGCCGAAGTCGACCTCGCCTCGACCGCACGGCGGCTGCGCGCCGCCATCGCGGAGGTCTACGGGCACCAGAGTGAAATCATCGTCGTGTCCGGCGGCGGCCTGCGCCGCGGCAGCCGCTACGTCGTCCGGGTGGTGCGCGACGGCGAGGCCCTCGCCCGCCAGACGGGTCTGCTGGACGCCCGCGGCCGGCCTGTCCGCGGCCTGCCGTCGGTAGTGGTGAACGGATCCGCCGCCGACGCCGAGGCCGTCTGGCGCGGCGCCTTCCTGGCCCACGGTTCCCTCACGGAGCCCGGCCGGTCCTCCGCGATGGAGGTCACCTGCCCCGGCCCTGAATCCGCCCTTGCGCTCGTCGGCGCGGCCCGCCGGCTGGGCATCCAGGCTAAGGCCCGCGAGGTCAGGGGAGTGGACCGGGTGGTCATCCGCGACGGCGACACCATCGCCGCCCTGCTGACCCGCATGGGCGCCCACGACGCGCTGATGGTGTGGGAGGAACGCCGGATGCGCAAGGAGGTCCGGGCCACCGCGAACCGGCTGGCCAACTTCGACGATGCCAACCTGCGGCGTTCTGCACAGGCCGCAGTCGCCGCCGGCGCCCGCGTGGACCGCGCCCTGGAGATCCTCGGCGACGACGTCCCCGACCACCTGAAGTACGCCGGGGAGCTGCGCGTCGCGCATAAGCAGGCCAGCCTGGACGAGCTCGGCCGCCTCGCCGACCCGATCATGACCAAGGACGCCATCGCAGGGCGGATCCGCCGCCTGCTGGCCATGGCGGACAAACGCGCCCAAGACCTCGGGATTCCCGGCACGGAGGCAAATGTGACACCCGAAATGCTGGACGAGTAGCCTCTGCCGAAAAACACCAGCAGAATCGGAACGGGCCGGCGGGAATACCTCAGGGGGACCGGAGGCTATGCCCACTGGATTCCGATCCAGAGACTTCCGGGTGCCACAACATCCGGATGCACAATCCGAGAGTTACCAAAACGGACAATCAGTCCACGACATTGGAGGATTTTGTGACCGAGTACGTACTGCCTGAACTCAGCTATGACTACGCAGCGCTGGAACCCCACATTTCCGCGCGGATCATGGAGCTGCACCACAGCAAGCACCACGCCGCCTACGTGGCGGGCGCCAACAACGCCCTCGCCCAGCTGGCCGAAGCACGCGACAAGGGCGATTTCGCCAACATCAACCGCCTCTCCAAGGACCTCGCGTTCCACACCGGCGGCCACATCAACCACTCGGTGTTCTGGAACAACCTCTCCCCGGACGGCGGCGACAAGCCCGAGGGCGAGCTGGCCGCGGCAATCGACGACGCGTTTGGCTCCTTCGACGCGTTCCGGGCCCACTTCACCGCGGCGGCCATGGGCCTGCAGGGTTCCGGCTGGGCATTCCTGGCCTACGAGCCGATCGGCGGCAACCTCGTGATCGAGCAGCTTTACGATCAGCAGGGCAACGTGGCCGTCGGCACCACCCCGCTGCTGATGCTGGACATGTGGGAGCACGCCTTCTATCTGGACTACGTCAACGTCAAGGCCGACTACGTCAAGGCCTTCTGGAACATCGTGAACTGGGCCGACGTCGCCAAGCGTTTCGACGCAGCCCGCAAGAACGCCACCGGCCTCATCACGCTCTAGGACGGTGCCGGGCGGCGGCGCTGCACTTGCACTGCCGTTCACCTGAACGTAACAAAGCTCACATTTGCCGCCGCGAGGCTCGAATAGTGGACGGTCTGCCCCCGCACTTGCGGGGGCAGACCAAGTTAAACGTAAGATAGGTCACGGAAGGCGGTTAGCCTTCAGCAATGTGGCTGTTCGCCCTCCGATCTGTAAATCATCTCTGCCCAATGGCGTGCGGGATCTGTTAGTTGGCTTGAGCGCCTTCTCAACTAATCGTGCTTGAAGAAGCACCAAGGAGACTGAAAAAGTGACCACCCGTATTGGAATTAACGGCTTCGGCCGTATTGGCCGCAACTACTTCCGCGCCGCACTTGCCCAGGGGGCAGACCTCGAGATCGTCGCAGTGAACGACCTCACCAGCCCGGAAGCCCTTGCACACCTCTTCAAGTACGACTCCGTGGGCGGACGCCTGCAGGAGACGATCGAGGTCAAGGACGGCAACATCATCGTCGACGGCAACATCGTCAAGGTCCTGGCCGAGCGCGATCCGGCCAAGCTGCCGTGGGGCGAGCTCGGCGTCGATATCGTCATCGAATCCACCGGCTTCTTCACCAAGGCCGCCGACGCGCAGAAGCACATCGATGCCGGTGCCAAGAAGGTCCTGATTTCCGCCCCCGCCTCGGACGAGGACATCACGATCGTGATGGGCGTCAACGACGGTCTCTACGACCCCGCCGCGCACCACATCATCTCCAACGCCTCCTGCACCACCAACTGCCTCGGCCCGCTGGCCAAGGTGGTCAACGACGTCTTCGGCATCGAGCGCGGCCTGATGACCACGATCCACGCCTACACCGCCGACCAGAACCTGCAGGACGGCCCGCACAAGGACCTCCGCCGTGCCCGCGCCGCCGCCATCAACATGGTCCCCACCTCCACGGGTGCAGCCAAGGCCATCGGCCTGGTCCTGCCGGAGCTCAAGGGCAAGCTCGACGGATACGCCATCCGCGTTCCCGTCCCCACCGGCTCCGCAACCGACCTCACCGTCACCGTCTCCCGCGAGACCACCGTCGAGGAAGTCAACGCGGCCCTCAAGGCCGCCTCCGAGACCGACGAGCTCAGGGGCCTGCTGACCTACACCGACGAGCCGATCGTCTCCTCGGACATCGTCGGGGACCCGGCGTCGTCCATCTTCGACTCCGGCCTGACCAAGGTAATCGGCAACCAGGTCAAGGTTGTTTCCTGGTATGACAACGAATGGGGCTACTCCAACCGCCTCGTGGACCTCACGGAGCTCGTCGCAGCCAAGCTGGGCTAGGGTAAGACTCATGACATTCCACACCCTCAACGAACTGATCGCTGATGGTGTCCGCGGGCGGTACGTTCTGGTCAGAAGTGACCTGAACGTGCCGCTCGACGGCTCTACAGTGACTGACGACGGCCGCATCAAGGCCTCCCTGCCAGTGCTGGCGAAGCTCACGGACGCCGGTGCCCGCGTGCTGGTCACAGCACACCTGGGCCGCCCCAAGGGCGCCCCCGAGGACAAGTACTCGCTCAAGCCCGCCGTCGCACGGCTGGCCGAGCTGGCCCCCTTCAAGGTCTCCCTCGCCGAAGACACCGTCGGCGGCGCCGCGGCGGCGTCCGCCGCCGCCCTGCAGGACGGCGAAGCACTCGTCCTCGAGAACGTGCGCTTCGACGCCCGGGAGACGTCGAAGGACGACGCCGAGCGCGGCGCGTTCGCGGACGAACTGGTGTCCCTGACCGGCGACAGCGGTGCTTTCGTGGATGACGCCTTCGGCGCCGTCCACCGCAAGCACGCCAGCGTGTACGACGTCGCCACCCGGCTGCCGTCGTACCAGGGCGACCTGGTCCGCACCGAGGTCGAGGTGCTGCGCAAGCTCACCACCGACACGCAGCGCCCCTACGTCGTGGTGCTCGGCGGCTCCAAGGTCTCCGACAAGCTCGCCGTGATCGACAACCTCATCGGCAAGGCGGACACCATCCTGGTCGGCGGGGGCATGCTGTTCACCTTCCTCGCAGCCGCGGGCCACAAGGTGGCCGGCAGCCTGCTGGAAGAGGACCAGATCCCTGTCGTGCAGGACTACCTCAAGCGCGCAGCGGACGCCGGAACCGAATTCGTGGTGCCCACCGACGTCGTGGTGGCCAGCAAATTCGCCGCCGACGCCGACCACGAAACGGTGCGGGCTGAAGCCATTGAAGACAGCAGCTTCGGCGCCCAGGGTATCGGGCTGGACATCGGCCCGGAGTCGGCCGCCGCCTTCGCGGAGCGGATCAAGGGGGCCAGGACGGTGTTCTGGAACGGTCCCATGGGCGTGTTTGAGTTCCCGGCTTTCGCCGGCGGGACCCGGGCCATCGCCCAGGCGCTGACGGAAACCGGAGCCTTCACCGTTGTCGGTGGCGGCGACTCCGCCGCGGCGGTCCGGACCCTCGGCTTCGCCGACGACCAGTTCGGGCACATTTCCACCGGCGGCGGCGCCAGCCTCGAGTACCTTGAAGGCAAGGAACTCCCCGGCCTGAGCGTCCTGGACCGCTAGAAACCTCCAGCCGGCAGGGCGCCCGGCCCCAGGACGGGGCGCCCTGCCGGCTGTTCCACTGCTACGAACTTCTTGGAGATCACGTGACTACGTCAACCAACGGCAAATTCGACCGCACGCCCTTCATCGCGGGCAACTGGAAGATGAACATGGACCATGTCCAGGGCATCACCCTCCTGCAGAAACTGGCCTGGACCCTGTCCGACGCCAAGCACGACTACAGCCGGGCGGAAGTCGCCGTCTTCCCGCCGTTCACAAGTCTCCGAGGCGTCCAGACCCTCGTCCAGGGCGATGAACTCAAGGTCGTCTACGGCGGCCAGGATCTCTCCCAGTTCGACTCCGGCGCCTACACGGGGGACATCTCCGGGCAGTTCCTCGCCAAGCTCGGCTGCAGCTACGTGCTGGTCGGCCACAGCGAACGCCGCACTATCCACCACGAGTCCGATGAGGTGCTCAACGCCAAGACCAAGGCGGCATTCCGGCACGGCATCACACCCGTGCTCTGCGTCGGCGAGGGCCTGGAGATCCGCCAGGCCGGAACCCACGTGGACCACACGCTCGCACAGCTGCGCGCCGGCGTCGAGGGCCTCACCCCGGAGCAGGCGGCCGAACTCGTCGTCGCCTACGAGCCGGTGTGGGCCATCGGGACCGGCGAAGTCGCGGGCCCCGAGGACGCCCAGGAAATGTGCGCTGCCATCCGGGCCGAGCTCGCAACGCTCTTCGGCGCCGACGTCGCCGGCAAGACCCGCCTCCTCTACGGCGGTTCAGTCAAGGCCAATAACGCCGCGTCGATCCTGAAGGAACGCGACGTGGACGGATTGCTTGTCGGTGGTGCCAGCCTTGACGCCGCCGAGTTTGCTAATATTGTCAGGTTCGAGAGTCACCTGCTGACGGATTAGTCCGGACACTGTTGTGGCCCCCGTAATCCAAATCTTCTGAAAGGCCGTCGTGGACGTTCTTCATGTCATTCTGCAGGTCCTCCTGGGTATCACCAGCCTCCTGCTGACCTTGCTCATCCTGCTCCACAAGGGCCGTGGCGGCGGCCTGTCCGACATGTTCGGCGGCGGGATGAGCTCCGGACTCAGCTCCTCCGGCGTGGCCGAGCGGAACCTGAACCGCTTCACGATCATCCTCGGCGTCACCTGGGGACTGGTGATCATCGGCCTCGGCCTGATCATGCGGTTCAGCGGCGGCGGAGACTCCTAGCACCTCTTCCCGAAAACTTCATAGGGGTCCTGTGGCCCTCCCCGCATCGGGAACTCCGAACTACACTGTGGCTGATTGCACGCGCATTCCGTCCGCCAAGTAGCCAGGAGTTCCCGATGCTGCATTCCGCCTCCGGATTCCGGGGCATCCGTGTAGGAGCCACCGAAGGGGCCGCGCCCCGCCATGAACCTCTCGACGGGGCTGCTGTCCGCACGCCCCGTATCCGCATCACCTACCAGTGCGCCAAAGGCCACGAGACTCCGCTGGTGTTCGCCCAGCTGCCCGACGAACAGATCCCCGGGGTTTGGGACTGCCGCCGCTGCGGCGGGACGGCCACGCGGGACGAGGCGCAGTTCGCGCTCGAGGAAATTCCGGTGGAAGGCTTCAAGAGCCATCTGGAATACGTTAAAGAGCGGCGCTCCAGCCAGGACGCCGAAGACGTGCTGGCTGGAGCGCTCGAAAGACTGCGTGCCCGCCGCGGCCTCCCGGAGGAGTAGCGCGGAGGGGTAGCTCAGCCCTTCCGAACCAGCTGTTCCGGCACCCGGGAGGCGGCGTTTTCGTCGATCAGCCAGAGCGTTTCGTTCCGTCCCCGCGGGCCCGCAGCCGGCACCTGCACAGGGTTCGCGCCCGCGAGGGCCAGGCCCACGGCGCCCGCCTTGTCCTCGCCGGCCACCACCATCCAGATCTCTGCCGCCGTGTTGATGGCAGGCAGAGTGAGGGAAACCCGCAGCGGCGGCGGTTTGGGCGAGTTGCGGACACCCACCACTGTCAGTTCTTTCTCGCGGATGCCCGCCTGCTCCGGGAAGAGGGACGCGACGTGCGCGTCCGGTCCCACACCGAGCAGGACGATGTCGAAGCGGGGGAGCGCGGACGGGCGCTCCGGGCGGTCATCCGACATATCTGCGGCGTGTTCGGCGGCAGCGGCGTCGCTGAGCCGGCGGGCGTAGTCCGCGGCCGCCTCCTCGGGAGTGTCGAAGTCCTCGGTCGAGCCGGGCACGTGGATCCGCGCCGGGTCGGCGGAGATCCGCTCGAGCAGCGCCTCGTGGGCCTGGCGGGCGTTGCGTTCAGGGTCGGAGGCTGAAACGAAGCGCTCGTCACCCCACCAGAAGTTGACCTTGGACCAGTCGACCGCGGGTGCCGCAGGCGACTCGGCCACGGCTTTGAGGGAGCCGATCCCCATCGAGCCGCCGGTAAGCACCACTGTCGCCTCGCCGTGTTTGTCCTGGATGTCCACCAGCTTGGTGATCAGGCGTGCCGCGATGGCAGCCATGAGGACGGTCGAGTCGGGATGGATGCTTACTCTGGGGTCAGCGCTCACTGGGACGGACACTCCTTAGATTGGTACGTGGCAGTCCAATAGTAATCACTTCACCGAACACTTCGTCCGGATCGAGGCGGCGCAGCTCCTCGGCGAGGCAGTCCTTCAGGCTCCGGCGGGGCAGCGAGATGCGCTGGGCGGGCTGGCCGGGCTGGGTCAGTTCGGCCACGTTGAGGCCGGGCCGGAAAAGCTGGATGTCGCCGCCGGTGCGGGTGAGCCGCACCCGCCGGATCCCGGTTCCGGCGGGATCGGCGACGATCGTCACCGGGGCGTCCAGCGCGAGGGTGAGCCACGCTGCGAGCAGGATGGTGCTGGGGGAGTCCGAGGCGCCTTCGACGGCGACGGCCGTGACGGGCGAGCCGTCCACCTGGTCCAGGGCCGCGGCCAGCTGGATCCGCCAGTTGGTCAGGCGGGTCCAGGCAAGGTCCGTGTCGCCGGCCTTGTAGGTGCGGCGGATGTTCTCCAGCGCCCCCTGCGGATCGCTCTCGTTGCCCGAGTCCGTGATCCGGCGGTGCGCGATCCGCCCGATCGAGGTCTCGCAGGCGTTTTTCGGCGCGCCATGGGGCCACCAGGCCACGATGGGCGCGTCCGGCAGCAACAAGGCCGCGACGAGCGATTCGCTCTCCTCCGCAAGTTCGCCGTAGCCGCGGAGCAGGATGACCTCGGAGGCTCCGGCGTCGCCGCCCACCCGGATCTGCGCGTCGAGCCGGGTCGGGGCGGCGGCGCCGGCATCAGCGAGGACGATGATCCGGCAGGGGTGCTCACGGCTGGCTTCGTTGGCCGCCTCGATGGCCTCCTCCTCCAGACCGGACTTGGTGACGACCACGAGCGTCAGCACCCGGCCCAGGGCGATCACGCCGCCCTGCTCGCGCAGCGCCATGATCTTCTTGGAAATCTTGGAGGTGGTGGTATCGGGAAGATCTACGATCATGGCCTTCTCCAGGTTCGTCCGTCACGGGCAAGCAACTCGTCAGCGGAGGCAGGTCCCCAGCTTCCGGGCGCGTAGGGTTCGGGCTGCTCGTCCAGGGACGCCCAGTAGTCCTCGAACGGGTCCAGGATCTTCCAGGACAGCTCCACTTCCGCGTGCCGGGGGAACAGCGGCGGTTCGCCGAGGAGCACATCGAGGATGAGCCGTTCGTAGGCTTCGGGGCTGGACTCCGTGAAGGAGTGTCCGTAGCCGAAGTCCATGGTGACGTCGCGGACTTCCATCTGCGTGCCGGGAACCTTGGACCCGAAGCGGATGGTGGCGCCCTCGTCGGGCTGGACCCGGATCACCACGGCGTTCTGGCCGAAGTCGTCCTCACCGTGGTCGGTGAAGAGCAGGTTGGGGGCACGTTTGAGCACGACGGCGATTTCGGTCACCCGGCGGCCCAGCCGCTTGCCCGCGCGCAGGTAGAACGGCACCCCGGACCAGCGGCGGGTGTTGATGTCCACCCGGATCGCGGCGAACGTCTCAGTCTTGGAGTCGGCAGGGATGCCATCCTCCTCGAGGTAGCCCACCACCTGTTCGCCACCCTGCCAGCCACCTGTGAACTGCCCGCGGGCCGAGTGCGTGGAAAGGTCGTCCGGGAGCCGGACGGCTGCGAGGACCTTTTCCTTCTCGGCGCGCAGGTCGTCGGCGTTGAAGGAAATCGGTTCTTCCATCGCAGTCAGCGCCAGGAGCTGGAGCAGGTGGTTCTGGATCACGTCGCGGGCCGCGCCGACGCCGTCGTAATACCCTGCCCGGCCGCCGGTGCCGATGTCCTCGGCCATGGTGATCTGGACGTGGTCCACGTAGTTGGCGTTCCACAGCGGCTCGAAGAGCTGGTTCGCGAAGCGCAGTGCGAGGATGTTCTGCACTGTCTCCTTGCCCAGGTAGTGGTCGATCCGGAACACCGCGTCCTGCGGGAAGACCGACTCGACGATGTCGTTGAGCTGACGCGCCGACTCGAGGTTGTGGCCGAACGGCTTTTCGATCACCACGCGCCGCCACTTGTCGCCCTCGGCCTGGGCCAGGCCATGCTTGGACAGCTGCCGGCAGACCAGCTCGAACGCGTTCGGCGGGATGGAGAGGTAAAACGCGTGGTTGCCACGGGTTCCCCGCTGCTCATCGAGTTCGTCGATGGTTTCGCTGAGACGCTTGAAGGCATCGTCGTCGTCGAACTCGCCCTGCACGAAGCGGATGCCCTCGGAGAGCTGCTTCCACACCGTTTCATCAAAGGGGGTACGGGCGTAGGCCTTGACGGCCTCCTTGACCTCGGCCGCGAAGTCCTCGTTCTCCCAGTTCCGCCGGGCGAAGCCCACCAGCGCGAAGCTCGGCGGCAGCAGCCCGCGGTTGGCCAGGTCGTACACGGCCGGCATGAGTTTCTTGCGCGCGAGGTCCCCCGTGACCCCGAACAGGACCAGGGATGACGGTCCCGCAATGCGGTTCAGGCGACGGTCCCGCGGGTCCCGGAGCGGGTTGCGGCCAGACCTTCCCGAACGCGTCGGGGACGTGAGGCCGCCGTTGAGTTTTTCTGGCATGGTTGCTTTGGTGCCTTAGCTTTCGGTGGAGGGGACTGCCTGGCGGGCCAGCGCGGCGACGAGGTCCTGCAGCTGGCGGACGCCGGCTGCGCGGTCCGTGAGGTGCAGGCGGAGGACCGGGCGGCCGTGGTCGGAAAGTACCTGCGCATCGCCGGCGGCCTGGGCCGAGATCAGCTCGCCGAAGCTAAAGGGCCGGTCCGGGATGGCCAGGTCGGAGGCGGCCGCGGCCGTCACCTGCAGGAAAACGCCGACTGCGGGTCCGCCCTTGTGGAACTGACCGGTGGAGTGCAGGAAGCGCGGTCCCCAGCCGAAGGTCACCGGACGGCCGCTGACGGCGGCCAGCTGGTCCCGGACGCCTTCCAACGGTGCGTAGGCGAGCCGGTCGAAGTAGGCCTGGACGCTCAAGTAGCTGTCCGGGCCGAGCTCGCCCAACAGGGCGGTGACGGCCCCGGCGGCGGTATCCGCGGCGCCGAGCCAGTCCCCGCCGCGGACCTCAATGGCTCCGTCGGTGAAGGCTGCCGGCGTCGGCTCCGGCTGTGCGTCCAGCAGTCCGCGGGCGGCCACCTTGGCGGCCTCGACATCGGGCTGGTCGTAGGGGTTGATGCCCAGCAGGCGTCCCGCAACGGCGGTGGCGAACTCCCACGTCATCATCTGGGTGGGCAGGCCGCCGGCGATGGCGACCTCGTTTTCGCCGAGTTCGACGTCGGCGTCCGCGGCGACGAGGCGGATCACCAGCACGTCGGCGGCGCCGAGAGCGGCCTCCGGCGAGGCGGGACCGGCAACAACCGGCAGCACGCCGGTGCCGAGCTTGCCGGTGGATTCGGCGATGAGCTGTTCGGCCCAGTCGGCGAAGCCCTTGATCCCGGAACCGTCCTCGGCGATGACGATCTTGTCGCGCAGCGGGTTGGTGCCGCCCAGCGCAGCGCCGAGGGCGAGTCCGATGTTTTCCTCGCCGTCCTCGTTGAGGACCTCGGCCGCCTCCTCCGCTTCGTCCAGGAACGCCTGGATGTCCACGCCGGCCAGGCCGCACGGCACCATCCCGAAGGCGGTGAGCGCCGAGTAGCGTCCGCCGACGTTGGGGTCGGCGTTGAACACGGCACGGTAGCCGGCCTCGCGGGCGGACTTGTCCAGCGGCGAGCCCGGATCGGTGACGATGATGATCCGGCTCTTCGCGTCGAGTCCCGCCTCGGTGAAGGCGTGCTCGAAGATCCGGCGCTGGGAGTCCGTTTCCAGGGTGGAACCGGACTTGGAGGACACCACGATCGCGGTTTCGGCGAGCCGGTCCGCGAGGGCGGCGGCAACCTGTTCCGGATCGGTGCTGTCCAGCACTGTCAGCTCGACGCCGGCGGTGCCGGCGATGACCTCGGGGGCCAGCGATGATCCGCCCATGCCGCAGAGGACAATCCGGCTGACGCCCTCCGCGCGGAGGGCGTCGCGGAGTGCCAGGATGTCGGCAACGAGCGGCTGGGAGACGGTGGCCGCCTCGACCCAGCCGAGCCGGACGGAAGCCTCGGCCTCGGCCTCGGGGCCCCACAGGGTGGGGTCCTTGGCGAAGATCCGCGTGGCGACCTTGTCCTCCAGCAGGGCGGGCAGGTGCTGTTCGTGGGCCAGGCGGGCGGCGCCTGTGGCGTCGTAGCTGAGAGTGGTCATGGGGACTATGCGTCCTTCCGTGCAGCGGCGAGGGCACCCTCGACGTCGGCCAGCAGTTCCTTCCAGCTTGCCACGAACTTGTCGAGGCCTTCGGACTCGAGCACCGCGACGACCTCGTTGTACGAGATGCCGAGGGCATCGAGGGCGTTCAGCGTGGCGTTGGCATCGTTATAGCCGCGGGTGATCGTGTTGCCCGTGACGGTGCCGTGGTCGAACGTGGCGTCGAGGGTCTTCTCCGGCATGGTGTTCACGACGCCGGGGGCGACGAGTTCCGTGACGTAGAGGGTGTCCGGGTAGGCCGGATCCTTGACGCCGGTGGAGGCCCACAGCGGGCGCTGGGGGAGCGCCCCGGCGTCGGCCAGGAGGGCCCAGCGTTCGGTGGAGAACAGCTCCTCGTAGACCTGGTAGGCGAGGCGGGCGTTGGCTACGCCTGCCTTGCCCTTGAGGCCGCGGGCCTCGTCGGTGCCGATCGCGTCGAGGCGCTTGTCGATCTCGGAGTCCACGCGGGAAACGAAGAAGGACGCCACGGAGTGGATCTTGGAGAGGTCGTGGCCGTTGTCCTTGGCCTGCTCCAGTCCGGACTGGAAGGCGTTGATGACGGCGCGGTAGCGTTCCAGCGAGAAGATCAGCGTGACGTTGACGCTGATGCCCTCGGCCAGGGTGGCCGTGATGGCCTCGAGGCCTTCCAGGGTTGCCGGGATCTTGATGTGGACGTTGTCCTTGCCGACCTTCTTGTACAGGTGCTTGGCTTCGGCGATGGTGCCGGCGGTGTCCCAGGCGAGGCGCGGGTCAACCTCGATGGACACGCGCCCGTCAACGCCCTTGGAGGCGGCGGCGACGGGGGCGAACAGCTCGCAGGCGTCGGCCACGTCGGTGGTGGTGATCTCGAAAACGGTCTCTTCCACGGTGGCGCCGGCCGCGGCCTGGGCGGCGATGATGGCGTCGTAGTCGTGGCCGGTGGTGATGGCGGCGTGGAAGATGCTGGGGTTCGTGGTGACACCGACAACGTTCTTCTCTTCGATCAGCTTGCGGAGCGTTCCGGTGGCGAGGCGGCCGCGGGAGAGGTCATCGAGCCAGATGGAGACGCCGGCGTCGGAGAGCAGTTGCGTGGGGGTGGTGGTCATGGGTAACTCCTGGAGTCTGGGGCCGCCGCCGTCAGTTGGGGCGGCGGCCCGGAAAATGGGAAGTCTGGGTCAGGCCGGGAGGCCGGCGAGGGAATCCTTGGCCGCGGCGGCGACGGCCTCCGCGGTGATGCCGAATTCCTGGAACAGGCGCTTGTAGTCCGCCGAGGCGCCGTAGTGCTCGAGGGAGACGGAACGGCCGGCGTCGCCGACGAATTCCCTCCAGCCCAGGGAGAGCCCGGCTTCGACGGATACCCGTGCCTTGACTGCAGCCGGGAGCACCGCTTCACGGTAGGCGGCGTCCTGCTTGTTGAACCACTCCACGCACGGCATGGAAACAACGCGGGTGGGGATGCCTTCGGCCTGCAGCGCCTCACGGGCGTGCACGGCCAGCTGGACTTCGGAGCCGGTGCCGATCAGGATGACCTGGGCGTCGGCGGTCTTGCCACCGGCAGAGGCTTCGGCCAGGACGTAGCCGCCCTTCGCGACGCCGGCGGTGGAGCCGAACGTGTCGCCGTCGGCCTCGCCGGCCCCGCGGGCATACGTGGGGATGTTCTGGCGGGTCAGGACGATGCCGGCCGGGTTCGCGTGGTTCTCGAGCATGACCTTCCAGGCGGCGGCGACCTCGTTGGCGTCGCCCGGGCGGACGACGTCCAGGCCCGGGATGGCGCGGAGTGAGGCGAGCTGCTCCACCGGCTGGTGGGTGGGCCCGTCTTCGCCGAGGCCGATCGAGTCGTGCGTCCAGACATACAGTGACGGGACACCCATGAGGGCGCCGAGGCGGATCGCCGGTCGCTGGTAATCGCTGAAGATCAGGAACGTGCCGGAGAAGGCGCGGGTGCGGCCGTGCAGGCTGATGCCGTTGACGATCGACGCGGCCGCGTGTTCGCGGATGCCGAAGTGCAGCACCCGGCCGTAGGGGTTGCCCTTCCAGGCATCCGTGGAGCGGGAGACCGGGATGAACGACGGCGAACCCTCGATCGTGGTGTTGTTGGACTCGGCGAGGTCGGCCGAGCCGCCCCACAGTTCCGGCATGACCGGGCCGATCGCGTTCAGGACCTTGCCGGAGGCGGCGCGGGTGGAGACGTCCTTGCCGGCTTCGAAGACCGGGAGGGCGGCGTCGAGTTCGGCCGGGAGCTTGCGGGCCTCGACGCGCTCCAGCAGGGCGGCAGCCTCGGGGTTGCCGGACTGCCAGGCCTCGAAGGCTTCCTGCCATTCGCTCCGGGCTGCCGCGCCGCGGTCCACGGCCTCACGGGCGTGGGCCAGGACGTCGTCGTCGACCTGGAAGGAACGCTCCGGGTCGAAACCGAGGACCTTCTTCAGTGCGGCGACTTCCTCGGACCCGAGGGCGGAGCCGTGGATCTTGCCGGTGTTCTGCTTCTTCGGGGCAGGGTAGCCGATGATGGTGCGCAGCGAGACGATGGAGGGCTTGCCCGTCTCGGCCTTGGCGGCCAGCAGGGCGGCGTGCAGTTCCTGCACGTCCTCCTTGTACTCCCCGGTGCGGGTCCAGTCGACGCGCTGGACGTGCCAGCCGTAGGCTTCGTAGCGCTTCAGGACATCCTCGGTGAAGGAGATGTCGGTGTCGTCCTCGATCGAGATGTGGTTCTCGTCGTAGATGACCACGAGGTTGCCGAGCTCCTGGTGCCCGGCGAGCGAGGACGCTTCGGACGTGACGCCCTCCTGGAGGTCGCCGTCGGACGCGATGACCCAGACCGTGTGGTCGAACGGGCTGGTGCCTTCGGCGGCGTCGGCGTCGAACAGTCCGCGCTGGCGGCGCTGGGAGTACGCAAAGCCGACGGCGGATGCGAGGCCCTGGCCCAGCGGGCCGGTGGTGATTTCCACGCCCTTGGTGTGCTTGTACTCGGGGTGGCCCGGGGTCAGCGAGCCCCAGGTGCGCAGCGCCTCAAGGTCCTTCAGTTCCAGGCCGTAGCCGGAGAGGAAGAGCTGGATGTACAGCGTCAGGGAGGTGTGGCCGGGGGAGAGGACGAAACGGTCGCGTCCCAGCCAGTCGGGGTTCTTCGGATCGTGCCGCATCAGCTTCTGGAAGAGAAGGTAGGCGGCCGGAGCCAGGCTCATCGCGGTGCCGGGGTGGCCGTTACCGACCTTCTCGACGGCGTCGGCGGCCAGGACGCGGATGGTGTCCACGGCACGCTGGTCCAAGCTGGTCCATGACAGTTCTTGCTCTTCCAAATGTGGCACGAAAACCGGGCCCCTCTCTGTGCTGACGGCGGGTGGTATGGTCAGTCCCGTCCGGGGCACAGTTCGGTGCCCGCTGCGGTACGTACCAGCCGTTCACCATCGAAACGTTGATCTAACATTCAGTCGCGTGTGCACATGCACAGCTGCATTACGCTGCAGCCACCAGGGCGGCCGGATGTCGCTGCGGCCCGTGCACGCTGATCTGCTGACAGCTTAGCCCCATTCCATCTGCCGGGCGCTGTATATCTCACCAATTGGACGGGATTTACGCTTATATGAATCACCGGCATCCGCGGCGGCCGTGAGCCCGCGTTAATCTGTTCGAATCATGGGGGTGCGGCCGCGCCGTTCCCGGAACCTGCCGTCCAGCGCCTGCACGGTATGATGGTTCGTGGCTACCAACGGGGGCGACGGACACGCCTGTGCACTGCGCGTGGACCCCCTCGATATGCAACCCGCGTTGCGGAACCAGCCGGACTGAACAGCCAGACAGAACAGAGTGACTGCCACCGTGAGCACAACAGATACGCCGCTGACCGCTTCGCCCACCCGCGGAAGAATCGGCTTCGCCCGCAAAGCCAAGGCCTACCTGGCGCTCACGAAACCCCGCGTCATCGAACTCCTGCTGGTCAGCACCCTGCCGACCATGATCTACGCCGAACGCGGCTTCCCGTCGATCGGCCTGATCCTGGCGACCCTCGTGGGCGGGGCGTTTGCCGCCGGCAGCGCAGGCGCGTTCAACTGCTACCTGGACCGCGACATCGACAAACTGATGCACCGCACGGAGAACCGCCCCCTGGTCACGGGTGAGGTCACCCCGCGTGAAGCGCTGGTCTTCTCCTGGCTCCTGGGCGCGGCGGCGATCGCAATCCTCTGGTTCGGGGCCAACCCGCTCGCAGCCTGGCTCGGGCTCGGCGCGATCGTCTTCTACGTCGTCATCTACACGATGATCCTCAAGCGCCGCACGGCCCAGAACATCGTGTGGGGCGGGGCGGCCGGCTGCTTCCCGGTGCTCATTGCCTGGGCCGCCGTCACCAACACGGTGGAATGGCCCGCCGTCGTCCTCTTTATGGTGATCTTCCTCTGGACCCCGCCGCACTACTGGCCGCTGTCCATGCGCTACGGCGAGGACTACCGCAACGCCAACGTGCCGATGCTGGGCGCGATCGCCGGGGCCAAGGTTGTCTCGGTCCAGGTGGTCCTGTACGCGTGGGCCATGGTGGCCTGCTCGCTGCTGCTGGTACCCGCCGGCGGCGCAGGCTGGGTCTACACCGTCACCGCCGTGCTCGCCGGAGCGTGGTTCCTTTACGAATCGCACGCGCTGTACAACCGCGCGCAGGCCGGCGACGTGTCCAACAAGGGCGCCATGAAGGTCTTCCACGGCTCCATCAGCTACCTGACCCTGCTCTTCATCGCCCTCGCCGTGGACCCGTTCGTCGGCTCCGCCATCATGGGCGGCTGACCAAAGAGCACAAAACAACGCGGGGTCAGATACCGCCCATCCGGAAGCCCGGCATGGACGGTATCTGACCCCGCGTTGTTGTTTGTGGCGCCTACTTGACCGGGCTGCTGCGGGCCAGGTCCGCGGCGTTCGTGGCCGCGCTCATCAGCAGGGCGGCCGCGAGCATGTGCGCCGCAACCAGGAGCGCCGGGATGCCGTTGTAGTACTGGGTGAACCCGATGACGGCCTGCAGCACGGTGACGCCCAGGAGCAGCACGACGGCCGTGCGGAACGGGCCGGCAATCCGGTCGCGCAGGACGAGGTACAGCGCGAACAGAGTCCCGGCGGTGACCAGGTAGGCAGGGACGGCGTGGATGTGCGAGAACAGGTCCCAGTCCAGGTTGTTGCGCGGGGCGTCGGCGTCGCCGGCGTGCGGGCCGGCGCCGGTGACCACGACGCCCAGGCATACGGCCAGGGCGGAGAACAGTGCGACGGCGGACATCAGGGGGCGCGCGGTACCAGGCAGGGCCGGCAGATCAGCCACCCGGAATTTTCCTGTCCGCCCGTACGCGCGGTTGACCAGCAGGGTCGCCACGACCACGAGGGCCATCGAGACCAGGAAGTGCAGCCCCACCACCCAAGGGTTCAGCTGGGTCAGCACCGTGACGCCGCCGATAATGGCCTGCGCCGGGATGCTGGCAAGCAGCCCCAGGGCGAGCAGGAAGAGGTCGCGGCGTTCCTTGCGGAGATTCCACAGGTACACGAGCATCGCCACGGCGATGGCGGCCAGGGCGAAGGTGAGGAGCCGGTTGCCGAATTCGATAATGCCGTGGATTCCCATTTCGGGAGTGTTCACCAGCGAGGCGTCCGTGCAGCGGGGCCAGGTGGGGCAGCCCAGGCCCGAGGCGGTGAGGCGGACGGCGCCGCCGGTCACGATCAGGATGGTCTGGCCGATCAGGGACAACACGGCCAGCCGCTTCACCGTCTTGTCGACGGTGACGGGCAGCCACGAGATGTTCCGGGAAGCGGTCCGGGGAGGGCGGGAGGCCGTGCTCACAGTTTTCTCAATTCCATTTGAACCAACGGGTTGCTGCGCCGCCGGCAATCGCCGTCCAGAGCAGCAGGACAAGTACGGACACAGGGTTGACGGTGCCGGACAGGAATGCTTCCCGCATTCCCTGTCCCAGGGCGCCGGAGGGAAGGAACTGAACGAACGCCTCCAGCAGGGCGGGCAGCCGTTCGGCGGGGATCACGATCCCGCCGAGGGCACCCAGCAGGATCCACAGCAGGTTGGTGATGGCCAGGGTCGCTTCCGGCCGGACGGTGCCCGCCACCAGCAGCCCAAGCGCCGTGAACGCGGCGGCCCCGAGCACCAGCAGGGCAAGTGCCGGGGCCCATCCCTGCGGATCCGGCTGCCAGCCCAGCACCAAGGCCACGGCCGTGACCACCAGCACCTGCAGGAACAGCACCGCGAGGACCGCGAGGACCTTCCCGGCGATCAGCCCGGTGCGGCCCAGGGGGGTGGTGGAGAGGAAGCGCAGAACCCCGTAGCGGCGGTC
The DNA here is from genome assembly GCF_019977335.1 of Arthrobacter sp. NicSoilB4. Lineage (NCBI taxonomy): Bacteria > Bacillati > Actinomycetota > Actinomycetes > Micrococcales > Micrococcaceae > Arthrobacter > Arthrobacter sp. NicSoilB4. The sequence continues at coordinate 2,034,742 of NZ_AP024653.1, forward strand.
AAAGCCGGTGGAGATCCCCTGGCCGGTAAAAGCGGTGGACATGGCACACAGCGCCAGGATGCCCGGCACGGCCACATTGATCCGGCTCGCGCCGAACCCGTCCAGCAGGGGTGTGACGGTCAGGCCCACCATGGCCAGCAGCGGAAGCACAATGGCCAGGATCAGCTGTTCGCCGTTCCGCAGCATGGTGACGGTTTCGTACCGGCCCTGCTGGACGATGCGCCGCAGCAGCGTGGCCGGGGCACCGCCAAGGGGGCGGGCCGGCAGGGCACTGCCCGAAGGCGCGTTCCCCAGTGCGGCGCTGTCGCGGGTCATCGGATCTCCCTTCCGGAGATGTCGAGGAAGACGTCCTCGAGGCTGCGGGCCTCAAGGCTCAGGGAACGTGGCATGATTCCCCGGGCCGCCCACCACGCGGTGATCGCGGCCAGGTCGGCCGGGGTGAGGGCGCCGGTCGCGGCGTAGCTGCCCGCCCGCGCCTCGGTGACGTCGATGCCGTCGGGGAGCACTCCGGTGAAATCCAGTCCGGGGTCGGCCTCGAACAGCAGGGTGCGGATGTGCTGTTCCCCGGCCCCGGGCGGCAGCGGGTGCTCCAGGAGCTGTGCGACTGTCCCCTCGGCAACATTGCGGCCGGCGTCGATGATGTAGACGTAATCGGCCAGACGCTGGGCGTCATCCATGAGGTGCGTGGTCAGGACGATGCCCATCCCGCGGTTCCTGAGTTCGGAGATGAGCTCGAACACGAGTTGGCGCGATTGCGGGTCCAGGCCGGCGCTCGGCTCGTCGAGGAAGAGCACGTCGGGGTTGCCCACGAGGGCTGCCGCCAGGGCGAGCCGCTGCTTCTGTCCGCCGGAGAGCCGCCGCACGGAGGTCCGGCTGAACACGTCGATGCCGAGGCGGTCAACGAGCTCCCCGACCGGCCAGGGGTCCTGGTACATGCCGGCAATATGCTTGAGCAGGGGAATGGGACGGGCCGACGGCGGCAGGCCGCCGTCCTGCAGCATCACGCCGACGCGGGCCCGCAGCCCGGCGCCGGCCGTGTCCGGGTCCTCGCCCAGGAGGCTGATGCTGCCGTGGGTGCGTTTCTGGAGTCCCTGGGCGCATTCGATGGTGGTGGTCTTGCCGGCACCGTTGGCTCCCAGCAGGGCTGTCACCTGTCCGCGTTCGGCGACGAGGGAAAGGCCGCTGACCACACGAAGCATCTTGCCGTCGAGGGTGGACAGTGGACCAACATCCTTGACTAGCCCGCTGATGGACAGGACGGGGGATTCGGGGGATCGCACCACAGCATTCTACGGGATGTAGTACGTCCGGGTCCGGCGGCGGCCGGACCCGCCGGCTGCCCGGAGGATAGCCATGCCTTACTGGATCAGGGGACTAAATTAGGACATGATTGTGTTGTGTATTCCATGACCGCCCCGACTTCTGCCGCGCCCGCCGGGCCCGGCCGCTCGCGCGTGGCATCGGCAGCCCCCTCCGGGGCAGCGGGATCGCTGGCAGCGCGGGCCTCAGCAGCCTTCCCTGCGGCCGACGCCGAGGAACGCACCCGGGACCGCGTCCTGAACGCCGTCCTGGAGCATGGCCCCATCAGCGCCGCCGAACTCGGCGATCTGCTCGGCTTCACACCCGCCGCGGTCCGCCGGCACCTCGACCACCTTTCGCGCGACGGAGTGATCGAGGTCAAGCGCGCTACCCGCGCCGGTGCGGGTGCCGGGCGCCCCGCCCGACGCTATGTGCTCAGTTCCCAGGGCCAGTCCACGCTCGGCAACGACTACCTGGACATTGCCGCCCTGGCGCTGCAGCGCCTTGGCGAGATGGCCGGTCCCGAAGCCGTGCGGCAGTTCGCCGTCGAGCGCTTCGGGGACATGGAGCGCCGCTACGCACCGGAAATCGACGCGGCCGGCCCTGACATCACCGCCCGGGCGCAGGCACTCTCCGCTGCGCTCAGCCGGGACGGGTTCGTGGCCTCCACTGCGTCGATCGAGGCCAAGGCACCCCTGCCGGCTGCGCTCTCCAGCGTCCAGCTGTGCCAGGGCCACTGCCCCATCCAGCAGCTGGCCGCGCAGTTCCCCGTGTTCTGCGACGTGGAGACCGATGTGTTCTCCCGGCTGGTCGGCGTCGATGTCCGGCGGCTTTCCACACTGGCGCGCGGCGGCCATGTCTGCACCACCCACATACCTACGGGCCGTCCGGCCGCCGTCGGGGCTCCCAGCCCCGAGGGCACGGGCAACCCGGACGAAGTATCCAACCATCTGCAAGAAAGGCCGTGATGACGGACCAACTATCAGAGAAGAAGGTTGCTGAATCCACTGTGATTTCGGAGATTCTGGAAAAGAATCCCGAGCTCCACGGAATCGGTACCTATGAGTACGGCTGGTCCGACAAGAACGATGTCGGGGCCAACGCCCGCCGCGGCATCAATGAGGACGTCGTCCGTGACATTTCGGCCAAGAAGAACGAGCCGGAGTGGATGCTGGACCTGCGCCTCAAGGGCCTGAAGTACTTCGACCGCAAGCCCATGCCCACCTGGGGCGCGGACCTCTCCGGCATCGACTTCGACAACATCAAGTACTTCGTGCGTTCCACGGAGAAGCAGGCTGCCACCTGGGAAGACCTGCCCGAGGACATCCGGAACACCTACGAGAAGCTGGGCATCCCGGAAGCCGAGCGCAGCCGCCTCGTCTCCGGTGTCGCGGCCCAGTACGAATCCGAGGTCGTGTACCACCAGATCCGCGAGGACCTGGAAGCGCAGGGCGTCATCTTCCTGGACACCGACACCGCGCTGCGGGAGCACCCGGAGATCTTCCAGGAGTACTTCGGCACCATCATCCCGGTGGGCGACAACAAGTTCGCCTCGCTGAACACGGCCGTCTGGTCCGGCGGTTCCTTCGTGTACGTCCCCAAGGGCGTCCACGTGGACATCCCGCTGCAGGCCTACTTCCGCATCAACACGGAAAACATGGGCCAGTTCGAGCGCACGCTGATCATCGCCGACGAGGACTCCTACGTCCATTACATCGAAGGCTGCACGGCGCCGATCTACACCTCGGACTCGCTGCACTCCGCCGTTGTGGAGATCATCGTGAAGAAGGGCGCCCGCGTCCGCTACACGACCATCCAGAACTGGTCCACCAACGTGTACAACCTGGTCACCAAGCGCGCCATCTGCGAAGAGGGCGCGACCATGGAGTGGATCGATGGCAACATCGGCTCCAAGGTCACCATGAAGTACCCGGCCGTCTACCTTGTGGGCGAGGGCGCCAAGGGCGAGACCCTGTCCATCGCGTTCGCCGGCGAAGGCCAGCACCAGGACACCGGCTCCAAGATGGTCCACATCGCGCCGAACACCAAGAGCTCGATCGTGTCCAAGTCCGTGGCCCGCGGCGGCGGCCGCGCTGCCTACCGCGGCCTGGTCCAGGTCCGCGAAGGCGCCAAGCACTCGGCCAACACGGTCCGCTGCGACGCCCTGCTGGTGGACACCATCAGCCGCTCCGACACGTACCCGTACATCGACATCCGCGAGGATGACGTCACCATGGGCCACGAGGCCACGGTCTCGCGTGTCAGCGAAGAACAGCTGTTCTACCTGATGTCCCGCGGCATGCGCGAGGACGAGGCCATGGCGATGATCGTCCGCGGCTTCATCGAGCCGATTGCCCGTGAGCTGCCGATGGAATACGCCCTCGAGCTGAACCGCCTGATTGAACTGCAGATGGAAGGATCGGTCGGTTAATGACTGACATCACTACTGAAAAGGCCCGCATCGGCGCGCCGTCAGCCCAGCCGTTCATCAACGGTTTCACCGAGGAAGGCGAGAGCCTGTCACCGCTGAACGCCGCGGAGTCCAAGTCCCCGCTGGCCGGCGAGGCCGTGAAGCGGCACTCGCACGGCGGCGGCGTCGGCGTTCCGGACAGCTCACGCGCCGGCCGACTGACCTCCTACAAGCTGGCGGACTTCAAGCCGCTGACCGGCATGGAAGAGGACTGGCGGTTCACCCCGCTTAAGCGCCTCCGCGGCCTGCACACCGAGGTCCTCAACGGCGCCGCCCCGTCCGTGGCCGTCACCGGCCCGGACAGCGTCCGCGTGGAGACCGTCGGCCGGGACGACGCCCGGATCGGCTCCGCAGCCATCCCTGAGGACCGTGTGTCCGCGAACGCCTGGGAGAACTTCACCGAGGCCACCGTGATCACGGTTCCCGCCGAGGTCCAGGCCGAAGGGGAAGTCAGCGTCCTGCTGACCGGCCAGGGCACCGGGGCTTCCGCCCAGCACATCGTGATCGTCGCGGAGAAGTTCTCCAAGGCCGTCGTCGTCCTGGACCACCAGGGCACCGCCGTCGTGTCGGAGAACATCGAGATCCTCGTGGAGGACGGCGCGCAGCTCACCGTCATCTCGCTCCAGGAATGGAACGACGACGCCGTGCACGCCTCCTCCCAGCAGGCGAAGCTTGGCCGCGACGCCAAGTTCAAGCACATTGTCGTCAGCCTCGGCGGCGACCTTGTCCGCGTCACGCCGTCGGCCCGCTTCACTGCCCCGGGCGCCGAAGTGGAACTGTTCGGCCTGTACTTCGCCGACGCCGGCCAGCACCTGGAGCAGCGCCTCTTCGTGGACCACGCCGTCGCCAACTGCAAGTCCAACGTGCTGTACAAGGGCGCCCTGCAGGGCCGCAACGCGCACACCGTCTGGGTGGGTGACGTCCTGATCCGCAAGGAAGCAGAAGGCACCGACACCTACGAGGCCAACCGCAACCTGGTCCTCACCGACGGCGCCCGCGCCGACTCCGTGCCGAACCTGGAAATCGAAACCGGCCTGATCGCCGGCGCCGGCCACGCCAGCGCCACCGGACGGTTCGACGACCAGCACCTGTTCTACCTGATGGCCCGCGGCATTCCGGAAGAGGTGGCCCGCCGGCTGGTGGTCCGCGGCTTCCTGAACGAGATCATCCAGAAGATCAACGTTCCGGCCATCGAAGAGCGCCTCACGGAAGCCGTCGAGCGCGAACTCGCGGCAACGAACCACTAGTGCGAAGCACTAGAGAACACAGAAGCGCTAGAGAACACAGAAGCACGGGAAGCATCAATGACTGAACAGCCAAGAGGCGAGCTCGTCTGCAACGCCAGTGAGATCCAACTCAAGCAGGCGCTGCGGATCCTGGTCGACGACTACCCTGTCGCGATCGTCAAGGACTCGATGGGCGAAATCCACGCCATCGGTGACACCTGCTCGCACGCGGACATCTCCCTTTCCGAGGGCGAGGTTGAAGGCTGCATGATCGAGTGCTGGGGCCACGGCTCCCAGTTCGACCTGCGCAGCGGCGAGCCGCTCCAGCTGCCTGCGTATGATCCTGTTCCCGTCTTCGCAGTGACCGTGCTGGACGACGAGGTCTATGTGGACTTCACCAACGTCCTGAACGGCGCCGCGGCTCCGAACTTCAGCTAGCTGCCTGCAGCCGGCCACCCGCACAACAGAACTTATCGACAAGAAACGCACCGTGCCGAAGGGCACAGTGCAGAGGAGAACAAGGCACATGTCTACTCTTGAGATCAAGGACCTGCACGTCAGCATTGACACCGAGCAGGGCACGAAGGAAATCCTGAAGGGCGTCAGCCTGACCATCCGGACGGGCGAGACCCACGCCATCATGGGCCCGAACGGTTCCGGCAAGTCCACCCTGGCGTCCACCATCGCCGGGCACCCGCGCTACAACGTCACCTCCGGCACCATCACGCTGGACGGCGAAGACGTCCTCGCGATGAGCGTCGACGAGCGCGCCCGCGCCGGCATGTTCCTGGCCATGCAGTACCCCGTCGAGGTTCCCGGCGTCAGCATGACCAACTTCCTGCGCACCGCCAAGACGGCCATCGACGGCGAAGCACCCAAGCTGCGCACCTGGACCAAGGACGTCAAGGCCGCCATGGCGCAGCTGCGCATCGACGCCGACTTCACCCAGCGCAACGTCAACGAAGGCTTCTCCGGCGGCGAGAAGAAGCGCGTCGAAATCCTCCAGCTGGAGCTGTTCAAGCCGAAGTTCGCCATCCTCGACGAGACGGACTCCGGCCTGGACGTCGACGCACTCAAGGTTGTCTCCGAGGGCGTCAACCGCGCCCACTCCGAAGGCAACATGGGCACCCTGCTCATCACGCACTACACCCGGATCCTGCGCTACATCAAGCCGGACTTCGTGCACGTGTTCGTCGACGGCCAGGTTGTTGAAGAGGGCGGCCCGGAGCTCGCCGACCGCCTCGAAGAAGAAGGCTACGACCGCTACGCCACCGGCGCCGGGGCAGCCACCATCGCTGCTGCGTCCGCTGCAGCACAGGCCTAGTTAGGACTTCACGATGACCGAACTCAATGTGGCCCGCACGGGCCTCGAGGATGTCGAAGAGGCACTCAAGGATGTGATCGACCCTGAACTGGGTGTGAACATCGTTGACCTGGGCCTGCTGTACGGCCTGAAGTACTCAGACGACGACGGCGCCCTGCTGATCGACATGACGCTCACCACGGCCGCCTGCCCGCTCACCGACGTGATCGAGGAGCAGGTCGGCAAGGCCCTGGACGGGGTTGTCGACGAATGGCGCCTGAACTGGGTGTGGATGCCGCCGTGGGGTCCGGAACGGATCACCGAGGACGGCCGCGACCAGATGCGCGCCCTCGGCTTCAACATCTAGAACCGCACCGCTTAAACGACGACGGCGGGTCCACCTTTCTGAGGTGGGCCCGCCGTCGTCGTCCCGTCGGTTGTTCCGCAACCGCCCTTTTGGCGGCCCATAACGGCAGGCACGGAGCAGTCGATGGGGCTATCGGGTCATGGGGTGGCGACGGCGAACGTGTCGCACTGGTTGATGTCGCCGGTCGAGTAGCCCTGGTAGAACCATTTCTGCCGCTGGGCGCTGGAACCGTGCGTCCAGGCCTCGGGGGAGACCCGGCCCGTCGCGGCTTTCTGGATCCGGTCGTCACCGACGGCGGAGGCGGCGGAGAGGGCATCCTGCAGATCCCGCTCCGTCAGCGGCTCCAGGAACGGCAGCCCGGTCTTGGGATCCTGCTGGGTCGTGGCGTAGCGGACCCACAGCCCGGCGTAGCAGTCAGCCTGCAGCTCCACCCGGACGGCACCGGATTCCGGTCCCTGCGGATCCTGCTGGGCCCGGTCCAGGTTCCCCAGCACGTTCTGGATGTGGTGGCCGAACTCGTGCGCCACCACGTATTCCTGGGCGAGGGGTCCGCCGGAGGAACCGAAGCGGTCCACGAGTTCCTGGAAAAAGCCCGGGTCGAAGTACGCGGTGGAGTCGGCGGGGCAATAGAACGGGCCCACATCCGAGGTCGCCGAGCCGCAGCCGGTGTTGGTGGCCGCGTCGAAGATCACCGTGTCAGGCTGCGGATACTGCCTGTTGTATTGGGCGAGGTAGGCGGGCCAGAAGGCGTTCAGGCTGTTGACCGTTCCGGTGATGCGGCAGTCGAGCCGGGCGTCGGCGTCGGCGCCGGTCGTGCACGCAGGGGCGGTGCCCTGGCTTTGCGATCCGGGATCCTGCGTGCCGGCGCCTAGGCCTTCCAGCAGGCTCGGATTGATGCCGAGCAGGGCCGCGATCAGCAGGATGATGCCGCCGCCGATCCCGCCCCCGACTTTGACGCCGCGGCCCATGCCGCGGCGGTCCTGGACCTGCGAGGGATCCAGCTGAACATTGTCATTGAAACTCATGCTGTCACAATATCGCGTGCCGCCTTGCGGACGGCTCCCGGCCGGTAAAGTTGGTCTGATGCCTTTCCTCGACAGACTTCAGCGCTGGGCCGATGACCGCCCCGACGGGACCGCCGTCGTCGTGGCCGGGCAGCGCCTGAGCTGGGAAGAGCTGCGGGACACGGCCGCCGGGCTGGTGCCGGGCGCACCCGCCGTGACCGTGCTGTCGGAAGAGAATTCGCTGCACTTCGCCGCGGCCTTCGCGGCCGGCGTTGCCGGGGAACGGCAGTGTGCCGTGCTGGACCCGACGTGGCACCAGCAACTGCAGGACGCGATCAGGGACCGGATCCGCGGCCTGTCGACGGGAGCCGCCGCTGCGGACGCCCTCACCGCTACGGAACTCGCCGACGGGCTCCCGGACACGACGTTCCTAATCGGCCTGACGTCCGGGACCACGTCCGTGCCCAAGGCCTTCTCCCGCACACGGCGGTCCTGGCAGCTGTCCTTCGACGCGTCGATCGAGTTTTTTGGCCTGGCCGCCGACGACAAGACCCTGGCGCCCGGGCCGCTCGCGGCAAGCCTCAACCTTTACGCACTGGCCGAATGCCTGTACGCCGGCTCGGAGTTCCACACCCTGTCACAGTTCGACGTCGGCGACGCCCACGCCGCGGTCAGCCATGACGGAATCACCCGGCTGGTGCTCGTACCCACGATGCTGCGGCTCCTCAGCGAGCGGGGACTGAGCGGCGGCGTGGACGCCTCCGGGATCAGGAGCATCATCTGTGCCGGTTCGAAACTGGACGCCCGGACTCTCGAGGCTGCCCGCCGCTGGGCGCCCAATGCGACCATCTTCGAGTACTACGGCGCCTCCGAGCTGAGCTTTGTCTCCGGGGCCGGACTCCGGCCCGGCCAGCCGCCGGAGCAGCGCGGAACCGGAATCGGGAAGCCGTTTCCCGGCGTCGAGATCCGCATCCTCGACGACGCCGGAGTCGAACTGCCGGACGGCGCCGACGGCAACATCTGTGTCCGCAGCGGGATGGTCAGCGACGGGTACCTCTGGGGCGACGACGGCCAGGCCCTGCAGAGTTTCGACGGCTGGCACACGGTGGGGGACCAGGGCTACCTCGACCGCGGGACCCTGCACATGCTGGGGCGCCGCTTGGACATGATCATCACGGCCGGGACCAACGTCTACCCGCACGAGGTGGAGCTGGCACTGGCATCCGTACCCGGCGTTGCCGCCGCCGTGGCCGCCGGCCTGGCGGACGATCTCCGGGGCCAAAAGGTCGTCGCCGGCATCGTTCCGTCCCACGGCGGGGTGACTGCCACGCAGCTGAAGGCCGGCGTGGAGGACGTGCTGGCGCGGAACAAACGGCCGCTGGAGTACTTCGCCCTGGCCGAACTCCCCCTCACTGACCGGGGCAAGCTCAGCCGGGAACTGCTGCTTGACTGGATTGCGCGCAACGACCCCCGGATCCGGCGCCTTGGCTGAGCAGGAGACGCGGATTCTTCCCGACGACCGGCAGCCTGTCATCATCGCGGCCCGGCGCACCCCGGTCTGCCGCGCCAACGGTGCCCTGAAAAGCCTGCACGCCCACGAACTCCTCGCCCCCGTACTCCGCAGCCTGCTGGCCGACGCCGGAGCGGCTCCGGAATCGGTGGCGGATGTGGTGATCGGCAACGCAGTGGGCGGCGGCGGGAACGTGGCCCGGCTGGCCGCCCTCGAAGCGGGCCTGCCTTTCAGCGTCCCCGGCGTCACGGTGGACCGTCAGTGCGGCTCCGGACTCGACGCGATCGTGCTAGCCGCCCAGCTCGTGGCCGCCGGAGGCGGCGGCCTGTACCTGGCCGGCGGAGTGGAGAGCATCAGCACGGCGCCGCTGCGGGCCCGCCGGAATTCCCAGGGCGACCCCGAATTCTTCTCCCGGGCGCAGTTCGCACCCAAGGGCCTCGGCGACCCGGTCATGGGCGTTGCCGCTGAAAATGTTGCCGAACGCTTCGGTATCAGCCGGGAGCGGCAGGACGAGCTGGCGCTGCGCAGCCACCAGCGTGCCCTGGCGTCCGCCGCCGCGGGGGTGTTCGACGCCGAAATCGTCCAGCTCGACGGCGTTGCGGGGCCGGACGGGGCTGTTGGTCCCGACGGCGGCACGGTGACGGCCGACGACGGGCCGCGCCGCGCGTTGACCGCAGCCGTGCTGGCCCGGTTCCCTCCGGTGTTCGCCGAGGGTGGCACCGTCACCGCCGGGAACTCCTGCTTCGATGCGGACGGCGCCGCCGCCGTCGTCATCACCTCGGTGCAGCGCGCCCGGGAACTGGGGGCCACCAACGGATTCCTGGTGCGCGGCACGGACACGGCCGGCGTGGACCCGGAACTGCTAGGCATCGGGGCGGCCGCGGCAGCCGAACGACTGCTGGAACGGTGTGGCGTCCCAGCCGCCGGGCTGGGGCTGGTCGAGTTCAACGAGGCGTTCGCGTCCCAGACCCTGGCGTGCCTGGACCGGCTCGGCATCCCGCCGGAGGGCGCCAACCTCGACGGCGGCGCCCTGGCCCTGGGCCACGCCTACGGGGCGTCCGGCGCGGTGCTGGTCACGCGTTTGCTGGCGCAGGCTCGCCGCGATCCGGTCGAGGGGCAACTGGCGCTGGCAATGATCAGCATCGCCGGGGGCATGGGAACAGCCGCGCTGCTGGAGTACCGCAGCATTTTGTAGCAGGTGCTCGTGGCGGCTTCGCCTCGGCACCGGGGGACATGCCCATTCCTGGGCGCGGGCGATGGGCATACCGGGGTTATGTCCACCCGTCACGCTCAGGGGAGCGCATGTCCAGTGGTCCTACGGCTTCGGAGCCCAGACCCGCCCGATGCCACGGGGGGGACATGCCCATTCCTGGGCGCGGGCGAAGGACATACCGGGGTTATGTCCACCCGTCACGCTCAGGGGAGAGCATGTCCAGTGGTCCTACGGCTTCGGAGCCCAGACCCGCACGAAGCCACCGGGGGACATGCCCATTCCTTGGCGCGGCCAGTGAACATACTGGGCTTATGTCCACCCTCCACACTCAGGGGAGCGCATGTCCCCCTGGGGATGCGGGCCCGGGCGAGTGCTGGTCCTCGTCGTTGTGCTCGGCCTCGCCCAGGCCGCGGGCGGCGAGGGCGTCGCCGGTTTGCCGGGCGAAGGCCACGGTGGTGATGAAGACCGGAAGGATCAGCGCCCGGGGGTTGCGTTCCAGTCCGCGGGCCCGGGCGGAATCGCGGACATCGCTGTACGCGCCCGCGATGAACGGGATACTGCGCAGCATGATGGCGATCGTCAGGGCGAAGCGCTCCGGATCCGCCCCGAAGCGCTGGAACGGCATCGCCAGGGAAGCTACCCCGTCCAGCAGCCGCTGCACCGGAGTGGTGGCGGTGAGGATCGACGCCGCCACAATACAAACCAGCACGTTGAGCACAATCCGTGCCGCCGTGGGCCCGCCGAGCTGCCACCACTGGAACAGTCCGATGGCCGCGAGGACGGGCAACACGGGCCGCACCGCCCGGAACAGGCGCGGGAACCCTGCCCCGCTGAGCAGGAACAGTGCACACATCAGCACCAGGGCGGCGGCCGCCACGGCCCAGTCCACAATCAGGAACGACGCCATCCCGCAGCCGAGGACCAGCAGGAATTTCAGCCACAGCGGCGCGCGGTGCACCACGGAGTTCCCGGGCACGTAGTTGGCCAGCAGGAATCCGTGGCCGCTCACAGTTGCCCCTGGCGCGGTTTTTCCAGCCCTCCGCCCGGAGCCGGGGGGAACGCCGCGCAGAGCTCCCGGTAGTGGGCGACGGCGGCGGCCGGACCGCCGTCGAACACCACCGACCCTGCGTCGACGACGAGGACCCGGTCCAGGTCCAGCGCGAGTTCCAGGTCGTGCGTGGAAAGGATGATCTGCTGGCTGAGCCCGGCCAGCGTCCGCCGGAGCAGCTCCCTGTTGCGCAGGTCCAGCAGGGTCGACGGCTCGTCGAGGACCAGCACTTCCGGGTCGACAGCGAGGACCGCCGCGAGGGCCAAGAGCTGCCGCTCCCCGCCGGAAAGCTCATAGATGCTCTGGTCCGCCAGGGGCAGGAGGCCGAAACGGTCCAGGGTGGCCTCCGCCTGGCTGCTGCGTTCGCGGGCGTTTCGGACCGAACGCCGGAGTGACAGTTCAACGTCCTCCCGCCCGGTCGGCATCACCAGCTGCGACAGCGGATCGGTGAAGACGAAGCCGACCCGGCGTCGTACTTCCCGCACCGAGCGGACCGTATCTGAGCCGTCCACCGTGACGGTGCCGCTGCTCGGCGCCACGAGTCCGTTGAGGAGCCGCAGCAGGGTGGACTTGCCGGAACCGTTGGCGCCGATTACGCCGATCCGCTGCTCAGTGAGCCGCAGGCTCAGCTCCTCCAGCAGGGTCTTGGGCGACGTGCGGCCGTCGACGGCGACCCGCACCGCAGCCCGGTCCAGCACGATGGTGCTCACGGCCGGCTGCCCGCCCCGGCGCCGGGAGCGGGTGTGGCGGTCGCGGGGAGGGGGGTCCCGGCGGTCCGGACCCTGCGGATGAGCAGGTCCGGGAACGCCTTGTGCAGCGCCAGGGCAATGGTCACTGCCAGTGCGTTCTTGATCACATCGCCGGGGTAGAAGACGAGGTCGGCGAGAAACGCTTTGGAGAAGTCCAGCTTTGCGTTGACCATCATTCCCAGGATGCCAAGGCCGTGGACGAAGATGAGGCTGCTCACCATCGCGGCGGCGAAAAGGAGGACGGCGCGGAGCTTGCCGGGACGGCCCGCAGTGCGGCGGAACACGACGACGGTGAGCCAGCCCACCGCCGTTGCAGCGAACACGAAGCCGATGATGTAGCCCGCTGAGGGGCCGGCTAGGACGCCGAGTCCGCTGCGTCCGCCACTGAAGATCGGCAGTCCGGCGAGACCAAGGAGAACGTAGAGCCCGACGGCGGCGAAGGCCCTGCCTGGGCCCAGGGCAAGGCCGGTGAGCATCACGGCGAGCGTCTGCAGGGTGATGGGAACACCGAGTCCGCCAACCGGGATGGCTGCGATCAGGGCGGATCCTGCAACGAGCGCGGCGAAGACGGCGATCAGTCCCAGGTCGGTGGCGTTCCAGCGGTTCCGGTGCCGGGCGGGGGTGGCGGCAGCGGTGCCGTCAATCTGTGTCATGGGAGTTCCTATCGCGAATGAATCGGGGACATGCTTCTCTGTTTCTGACTGTACGAGCATGGCCGGGCGGGTTTTTTGTAGGTGCTCCACTAACCGGCGGCCCGGCAGCTGGAGGGCAGCACCAAAGGCTCCCGCCCGGGGTCCATGTCATGGGGCCGGGGCCGGGCCGGTAGACTTGGAGAGGCCGTCCTCTCGGCCACACTGCCCCGGCCCTTTCCAGACTCCACCGTTGTGCCGCGGCATTCCCTGTTGTGAAAGGCCTTAGCTGCATTGATTACCGTCCAGGATCTCGAACTGCGCGCCGGCGCCCGCCTCCTTATGGACCAGGTGAGCTTCCGGATCGACAAGGGAGACAAGATCGGCCTTGTGGGCCGTAACGGTGCAGGCAAGACGACGCTGACCCGTGTTCTCGCGGGCGAGGGCCTCCCCGCCGGCGGCAAGGTCACGCGCAGCGGCGAGATCGGCTACCTGCCGCAGGACCCGCGCACGCCTGACATGGAGCAGCTGGCCCGTGACCGGATCCTGTCCGCCCGCGGTTTGGACATCGCCGTCGGGAAGCTCCGCGTGGCCCACGAAGAGATGGCCAGCGACGACGCCGACGTCCAGCGCAAGGCCATGAACCGCTACGACCGGCTGGAATCGGAGTTCCTGGCCGCCGGCGGCTACGCGGCCGAGGCCGAGGCCGCCGCGATCTGCTCGAACCTGGCGCTCCCGGACCGGCTGCTGAACCAGCCGCTGAAGACTCTTTCCGGTGGCCAGCGCCGCCGTGTGGAGCTTGCCCGCATCCTGTATTCGGACGCCGAGACGATGCTCCTCGATGAGCCCACCAACCACCTCGACGCCGACTCCATCACCTGGCTTCGCGACTTCCTGAAGAACCACCAGGGCGGTCTGATCGTGATCAGCCACGACACGGAACTGCTTGAAGCCACCGTGAACAAGGTGTTCCTGCTGGATCCCAACCGCGCGCAGATCGACTTCTACAACATGGACTGGAAGCGCTACCTGCAGCAGCGCGAAACGGACGAGCGCGCCCGCAAGCGGGAGCGCGCCAATGCGGAGAAGAAGGCCCAGGTCCTGATGGACCAGGCGAACAAGATGCGTGCCAAGGCCACCAAGGCCGTCGCCGCGCAGAACATGGCCAAGCGTGCCGAGCGTCTGCTGGGCGGCCTCGAAGCCGTCCGCGCGACCGACCGCGTAGCGGCGCTGCGCTTCCCGGATCCGTCGCCCTGCGGCAAGACCCCGCTCACCGCGGACGGCCTTAGCAAGTCCTTTGGTTCCCTGGAGATCTTCACGGACGTGGACCTCGCCATCGACCGCGGCTCCAAGGTGGTCATCCTGGGCCTGAACGGCGCCGGCAAGACCACCCTGCTGCGGATGCTGGCCGGCGTTGACAAGCCGGACACCGGCGAAGTCGTCGCGGGCCACGGCCTGAAGGTGGGCTACTACGCCCAGGAGCACGAGACGCTCGACGTCGACCGGACTGTGCTGCAGAACATGCGCTCCTCCGCCCCGGACATGAACGACGCGGAAGTGCGCAACATCCTCGGTTCGTTCCTGTTCTCAGGTGACGACGTCGACAAGCCCGCCGGTGTGCTCTCCGGCGGCGAGAAGACCCGCCTGGCGCTGGCGACGATCGTCGCCTCGAGCGCGAACGTGCTCCTCCTCGACGAACCCACCAACAACCTTGACCCGGCCAGCCGCGCCGAAATCCTCGGAGCCTTGAGCAACTACACCGGTGCCGTAGTGCTGGTGAGCCACGATGAGGGTGCCGTCGAGGCGCTGAACCCGGAGCGTGTGGTGCTGCTGCCCGACGGCGTCGAGGACCTCTGGAACGCAGACTACCTGGACCTGATCACGCTGGCGTAGGGCGGGTCTCTGGTCCGCTTCGCGCCGCGCCCGATTTGCCGCGTGCCCGCTCGTACACAAATCGACCGCTCCGCTGCGCTTGCGGGCATCGTCACCCTTTGAGCCGGCGGCAGGGCCATGACCTCTGCGACCCACTTCCGCCACCCCGTACACGTACATGTGACGAAAATGGCCGCTATCGGGGCAGGCTTAGCGGCCATTCGTGGCAAACGGACGAGGATCCGCCGCACTCACGTTCCCTCGCCGCCTCGTGACCCCTGGCCGCCAATTCGCCGACGCAGCCACGGCGCCCCCGACGCCCACATCCATGTGACGCACATGGCCGCCACGGGCACGTTTAGCGGACGGGCATTTCTTCGGCCCCGGTGATGCGGTGCAGCTCTTCGTAGGTGATCGAGAACATCGAGTTGTGGTCGCCCGCGCCCGCCCAGAGCACCTCGTGGATCTTGAGTGATTCGTCCAGGAGTGTCCTGATTTTCGCCGGGTGGCCGACCGGGGCTACACCACCGACTTCCTGGCCGGTGTGTTCGAGCACGAAATCGGGGGAAGCGCGGCGGATTTTGCCGCCGCCCAGCTGGGCGGCGACCTTTAGTACGTCCACCCTCGCGGCACCGCTGGCCAGGATCAGCAGTGGAGCCCCCTCAAGGTCGAACACGAGGCTGTTGGTGATCGCCGCGACATCGCAGCCCAACGTGGCGGCGGCGGCGGCCGCCGTCGGGACTTTCGAATCGAATACCGTGACGGTGTCTTCTGCGCCCAGCACCGTCAACGCGCGCTTCACCCGGGCCACAGGCTCCGGAACAACGACGGCCACCGGCTCAGAACCCCTGGGCGTCCAGGATGGCGTCTTCCTCTTCCTCCGCGGTCGCGTTCTTCCGCTTGCGGGGGACTGGACGACGGCGGGCCACCGGTCCGCTGGAGTGCATAAAGCCGCCGTCGGGGTCTCCGGCTGCCGCCTGGGTATCGGCGTCCTCGGCGTCGATGGCCGCGTTCCGGGCCTGCTGCCGGGCCGCGTACCCGAAGCCGATGAACATCAACACGCCAAAGGCAAACCACTGCAGCGAGTAGGACAGGTGCGTGCCCTCGTCGGTGGACGGCTTCGGGAACGGGAAGGGCATCTCCGCCACGGACGGGCTCTCCGACGCCAACTGCCCGTAGGCGCCCGTCAGCAGCGGGTAGCCCAGCTGGTTCGCGTAGGCAGTGAGGTCTATCGAGGCCAGCTGACCGTCCGGGGCGCCGCGCTGGAGCTCTGGCTCGGCCGGCTTGAGGCGGGCAACGACGGTCACGGTGCCCTGCGGGGGTGCCGGAATCGAGTCCGGGCGGCCGGGATTGTTGTTGCCGATCGGCAGCCACCCGCGGTCAATGACGACTGTCTCGCCGGTTTCCAGCCGGAAGGGCACAACAACTTCGTAACCGGGCTGGCCGTTGAGCGGGCGGTTGCGGACTACGCGCTGCCCGTCGACGTCGTAGCTGCCCTTGAGCTCCACCTGGGTCCACTCGCGGTCCGCCGCGAGGGAGCTGAACTGCTCCTTGACCTCGGCGAAGGGGACAGGCGTGGCGGAATAGTTGGAGGTGACGCGGTTGATCTCGGCGAGTGTCTCCGCGCGGCGGTCCATCTGCCAACGGCCCAGTCCTACGCAGGCGGCGGCGAAAATCGCGGCCAGCAGCAGATATCCCAGCCACTTGCTGGAAAAAAGAAAACGGTACATTCAGCTTGCCTTGCCTGCCGGGTCCAATGCCACAGTCTCTTTCCAGAGCCCGCGGGTCTGCAGATAGTCCTCGAGCCAGGCCCGATGTTCCGGGCACGCCAGCCAGATCTTGCGGCGCTCCGGGGTGTGGATCTTGGGGTTGTTCCAGAGTAGCTGCCATGCGGCGCCGCTCCGGCATGCCTTGCGGGAGCACACGGCCTCCGCGGGCCCTGCCGCCCCGGCGTTTCCGGTGAGGTCAAAAAGATTCACGACGCCGCCCGCCCCGGGCCGCCGTCGTCCCCGGCGTCTTCGGCGCGGAATCCCGGGCCATCCTCCGGGGCGTCTGCGACCGCGTCCCCGTCCTCGTCATCGACCAGCTCGCCCTGCAGCAGCGTCATCGAGGGGTCTTCCGGCTCCCGGCCGCCCGAACCGGCCTCGGCCGGCGCATCGAGCTGGGCCAGCGGGGCATAGTCCAGCAGCGAGTCGGCATGAACCTCCGCCTTGTCACTGCCATTGGCGATGATAACCGCGAACCAGGGCAGGAAAACGGCCCCGATGACCGGGATGATCTTGAACCAGCCGTCCACCACAAAAATCAGGATCAGGCACACCATACGGATGCCCATCGCCACGGCGTACTTGATCATCCGCTGGCGCATCTCTTCAGAATGCGCAGTGGCGGCGTCCGTGATGCTGTGAACCTCGGAATCAACGGACGGGACGTCCGGGTTCCCGGGCACAGGTACACCGGGTCGGTTTTTGAGTGTCACGGCTGTCAGATCACGCTCCCAAGGCTTACTGCAATTCTCTCACCAACGGCAGGGCCGCCCAAACGCAGGCCAGCCGGGCGCTAAGATCGGAGGCAGGAAAATCCCGCCCCCCACCGCGGCGCCGTCCGCCGCAGAATTCCGGAGCCCCCCATGTCTGAAACAGCAACCACCGGCCGCAGTGTCCTGGTCACCGGCGGAAACCGCGGAATCGGCCTCGCCATCGCCGAAGCCTTCCTCGCCAACGGGGACAAAGTGGCCGTGACCTACCGCAGCGAATCAGCGCTCCCCGAGGGCATTCTTGGCGTGAAGGCAGACGTCACGGATGAAGCCTCAGTGGACGCCGCGTTCGCGGCAGTTGAAGCCGCCCACGGCGCCGTCGAGGTGCTGGTGGCAAATGCCGGCATCACCAAGGACACGCTCTTGATGCGGATGAGCGAAGACGATTTCACCTCCGTCATCGACACCAACCTCACGGGCGCCTTCCGTGTGATCAAGCGTGCGTCCAAGGGCATGATCCGGGCACGCAAGGGCCGCGTAGTCCTGATTTCCTCCGTTTCGGGCCTGTACGGCGCGCCCGGCCAGATCAACTACTCCGCTTCCAAGGCCGGCCTCGTCGGCATCGCCCGCTCCCTGACCCGCGAGCTGGGCGCCCGCGGCATCACCGCGAACGTGGTGGCGCCCGGCTTCATCAACACCGACATGACGGCGGAGTTGTCCGAGGCAACCCAGAAGGACTACCTGTCCAAGGTTCCCGCCGCCCGCTTCGCCGAAGCCTCCGAGGTTGCCAATGTGGTCCGCTGGATCGCCAGCGACGAGGCAGCGTACATCTCCGGCGCGGTTATTCCGGTCGACGGCGGCCTCGGCATGGGCCACTAGGACCCAAAGCCGACGACGGCGGCTGGTGCTGCCGGCGACGGCCGTCACCGGGCCGGCCGCTCCGTGCCCCCAGCGCGCCTCCCGGCCCGCCACATCAGGACCTTCAGCCCTTTTCCGCCGCGCATCCCCGGGTGTGTAATGAGGCTACAGCCCCTGACCACACCATGGCAGGGGCATGGAATCAGGAGGATAACCGTGGCTGAACTGAACAAGTGGGTCCCGTCGGACGTGCTGGAGCCGATCAAACGCTTCCTCGACGGTGACCTGACCATGACGCCGTCCATCAAAGTCGAGCAGTTTGTGGACGGGACCACCCAGGTGGTGCGCGCCGAAGTGCCGGGGATCGATCCCGACAGGGACGTTGACGTCTCCGTCAGCGAAGGCATGCTGCACATCAGGGCCGAACGTGAGGAGAAGACCGAGCACAAGGGCAAGGACGGCTACCGCTCGGAGTTCCGTTACGGCTCGTTCTCGCGCAGTGTTGCGCTGCCACCGGGCACGAGGGCAGAGGACATCACGGCAACCTACAAGGACGGCGTCCTTGAGGTGCGGGCACCTGCCCCCGTGCCCAGGCCCGACACGACGGCCCGGAAGATCAGGATCGACCACCCGTAACCAGGCTGGACGCGGGGCGGGGCGGGAGGACTGTCGGTCCTCCCGCCCCGTTCTTGTGCAGGCGCGGGCCGCCCGCCCTCAGCCGGCGGCTTCCCTCGCCTCCCGCAGCCAGTCCAGGACCTCCGTGTCGAGTTCGTCCAAGGAATGAAGCTCCAGGTGATGCATCCACACCCCGGGGGAGGGATTCACCACTTCCTTGACCCTGTCGGACTCGATGCGCCGCGGCAGTGCGATCGACAGTACGGCGGGGACAGCGGAGTCAACGTATCTCCCGGGCCACCAGAAGTACGCGTAACCGCGCTTCTCCCGAAACGCGACCTGGCTTCTCGTGGCGTGGACCGTGGGCGGCTTTGGCACGGACAGCAGCTCCACCAGGGCGCGGAACAGCTCAAGTCCGCGCGGTGAGCCGCTGAACACCTCTTCCGGCGTCGACTCCCCGCTCACACTCCGCGGCACGGGCCCTCCCGTTGCGTCACAATCAGCCATGCCATGCGCGAGCCTACGCCCGCCGGCAGTGCCGCCACTAGCCCGCTGCAGCTTCTTTGTGGGACCCGAACAACTGAAAAGGCCGGAGCCGCTGGCATGATGGACTGCAGACCCACCGTTTTTGGACGTTTGGAACAAAGGAGCTCGTATGGGACTGCTGGATAACAAGACCGCAATCGTGACCGGTTCATCGAGGGGCATCGGCGCCGAAGTCGCCAAGATCCTCGCCGGCGAGGGCGCCGCCGTCGTCGTGAACTACCGCCAGAAGGCGCCGCGCGCCAACAAGGTCGTCGCCGAGATCGAGGCGGCCGGCGGCCGCGCTGCCGCCGTCGGCGCCGATCTCACCACCCAGGAAGGCGTCCAGGCCCTCGCCAGCGCCGCGATGGAGAACTTCGGCTCGCTCGACGTCCTGGTCCTCAACGCTTCCGGCGGGATGGAATCCGGCATGGAAGAGGGCTACGCGCTCAAGCTCAACCGCGACGCCCAGGTCAACATGCTCAACGCCGCCGTGCCGCTGATGTCCGGGGGGTCCCGGGTGGTCTTCGTGACCAGCCACCAGGCCCACTTCATCAACACCGTGCCCACCATGGAGAACTACGAGCCCGTGGCACGCAGCAAGCGCGCCGGTGAGGACGCCCTCCGCGAACTCGTCCCGAACCTGGCGGACAAAGGCATCTCCCTCGTCGTCGTCTCCGGCGACATGATCGAGGGCACCGTGACGGCCACGCTGCTGGACCGCTCCAACCCGGGCGCCATCGAGGCCCGCCGCGCCGAGGCCGGGAAGCTGTACTCGGTGGTCGAATTCGCCGGCGAGGTCGCCAAGATGGTCACCGCCGACGTCGAGAGCGGCCACACCGAGTATGTCGGCGGCGCCGACTACTTCGATAAGGGCAGCAACTAAGCACCCGCCAAGCCGGCGGCCCTCAAGGGCGGCACACAAGGAAGGCCGGGGCAACCGCCCCGGCCTTCCTTGTTGTCTGTTGCCAGCTATCGGTTGACCGTCCGGCCTCACACGCCGGCGATGTGACGCACTGCGTCAAGGTACGGCAGGTTCACTTCGGCGTCCGCCACCGCGCGCACAGCCGGTTTGGCGTTGAACGCCACGCCGATCCCCGCGGCGCCGAGCATGTCCAGATCGTTGGCGCCGTCGCCCACGGCAATCGTGTGCTCCATCGGGATGCCTTCCCTGGCGGCCCATGCGCGCAGGTATTTCTCTTTCGCCGCCCGGTCAATCACCTCGCCGATCACCTTCCCGGTCAGGGCACCATCGACGATTTCAAGCTCGTTGGCAACCCAATAATCCAGTCCCAGATCCTCCGCGATGGGCTGCAGAATCTGGTTGAAGCCGCCGGAGATCACGGCCACCACATGCCCCGCTGCCCGGAAAGCTGCCACGAGCTCCGCCGCGCCCAGGCTCAGCTTCACTTCGGCGCGCACGGAATCGACGACGCCGGCCGGCAGCCCTGCGAGCTCCGCCACCCGGGCGTGCAGGCTCTGGGCGAAGTCCAGCTCTCCACGCATGGCGGCCTCGGTCACTGCCGTCACTTCGTCACGTTTGCCGGCGTACGCGGCCAGGAGTTCGATCACTTCCTGCTGGATGAGGGTGGAATCCACGTCCAAGATGAGGAACTTCCGCCGCGCACGGCGCAGGGAGGTGGGGACAACCGCCGTGTCCACCCCCGCGGGCCCGTTATCCGCTGCCGCCCGGCGCAGTGCCGCCAGAGCCGCCTCCCCGCTGTCCGGGCCGGGGGCCAGCTCCATGCTGCCGTCCGCCGTGTAGACCTCGAAGCGGGAGTCCCCGGTGCGGGTCTCGGCGTCGAGCGTCACTCCCGCAGCGGAGAGCAGCGAACGGAGCCGCTGCACTTCGGGGAGGGTAAGTTTCGGGGCATAGCTCACTGCGGTCACGAACAGGTTCATGGCTGCAATCCTAGCGATCAGGCCGATGGGGGACCGAATTCGTTGCGCCCCGGTGACGCGGCAGCAGCCGGCGGCAGGCGGGCGGCGCGCACGCTGCCCGGGCCCGGTGTTCCGGTTATCAGTCGTCCCCTTTTATGTCCTAGTGTCTACTCCTATGAGTGATGTTCTTGAAATGGCCGCCGTCAGCGTCGTGCGAGGGGCAAAAACCCTCCTGGACAAGGTCGACTGGCAGGTCCGCGAGGGCGAGCGTTGGGTGATCCTGGGACCCAACGGCGCCGGCAAGACCACACTGCTGCAGATCGCCGGTGCGCGGATCCACCCCACGAGCGGGATGGCTGGCATTCTCGAGGAGATCCTTGGCGCCGTCGACGTCTTCGAACTCCGTCCCCGGATCGGCCTGTCCTCGGCAGCGCTGGCCAACCAGATCCCGGAGCATGAGAAGGTCCTCAACGTCGTCGTGACGGCCGCCTACGGAGTCACGGGACGGTGGCGCGAGGGGTATGAGAAGGACGACGAACGCCGAGCCTTCTCCCTGCTGAACGAGTGGGGCATGGGCCCGCTGCTCAACCGGCCGTTCGCCTCGCTCTCCGAGGGCGAGCGCAAACGCGTCCAGATCGCCCGGGCCCTGATGACGGATCCGGAACTGCTGCTCCTCGACGAGCCCGCCGCCGGTCTTGACCTGGCCGGCCGCGAGGATCTCGTGTACCGGCTCAGTGAACTCGCCCGCGACGAGGCCGCCCCCGCCATCGTCCTGGTCACGCACCACCTCGAAGAGGTCCCGCCGGGCTTCACGCACGCCATGCTGATGCGCGACGGCGGCGTGGTGGCCCAGGGCCCGATCGAAGGCGTCCTCACCGCGGAAAACCTGAGCCAGACTTTCGGCCTGCCGCTGGACGTCAGCGTCACCGCCGGCCGGTACACGGCCACCGCACGCCGCTGACGGGGCCGCTGACCGCGCGTGGAGTTCTTCAATAGCGTCTTCATTTTCTTCGCCGGGCTCTGGGCCGGGACCATCAACAGTGTGGTGGGTTCCGGCACCCTGGTGACCTTCCCGGTGCTGATCGCCCTCGGCTACGCGCCGGTCACGGCGTCCATCAGCAACGCGATGGGTCTCGTGGCGGGGAATGCCTCCGGCGCCTGGGGCTACCGCAAGGAGCTCACCGGACGCGGCAGGCAGCTGCTCAAGCTGCTGCCCGCCTCGCTGCTGGGCGGCATCACCGGCGCCTACCTGCTGCTGCACCTGCCCGAGCAGGTCTTCTACTACGCCGCCCCCGTCCTGATCGTGCTCGCGCTGCTGATGGTGGCGTTCCAGCCCCGGCTGCAGCAGTGGGTCCGGAACCGGGAACAGAATCCCGAGCACGCCATCCGGGACCGCCGCCACGGCGTCATCCTCGTCGTCCTCGTGTACCTTGCCGGCGTGTACGGCGGATACTTCGTCGCCGCGCAGGGCATCCTGCTGGTCGGGATCCTGGGCATCTTTATGACCGGAACCATGCAGAACGCGAACGCCATGAAGAACATCCTGGTCCTCGGCGTCAACGTTGTGGCGGCGGCCTCCTACCTGCTCTTCGCCTTCGGCCGGATCGATTGGACCGTCGTCGGGCTGATCGCCGTGAGCTCGCTGATCGGCGGTGTCATCGGCTCCAAGGTCGGCCGCCGGCTGTCCCCGGTTGTCCTGCGCGGGGTCATCTTTGTCCTCGGCCTCGTTGCCCTGGGGTTCATGATCGCCAACCTGTTCAAGTGATCCCGTCCCGTGACTGCTGAACTTTCCCCCAAAATCCTCCGCTGAAATGGCCCCCCAGTGACCTTCCACCGCCTCGAGTCCGCCGACGACCCCCGGGTCTCCGACTACACCCAGCTCACCGATGTGCACCTGCGCAAGCTCCGCGAACCCGCGGAGGGGATGTACATCGCCGAGTCCTCCCGGGTGCTGCGCCGCGCCCTCGCGGCAGGGCACCGGCCACGGTCCTTCTTCCTTGCCGAGAAATGGCTGGAGGACCTCGCCGATGTCTTTGCCCAGTACCCCGACGTCCCCGTCTACATCGGTTCCGCCGCGCTGCTCGAGGACATCACCGGGTTCCACCTCCACCGCGGCGCGATGGCGGCCATGCAGCGCCCCGAACCTGTTCCGCTGCCCGAACTCCTCGCCGGGGCCCGCCGGGTCGCCGTGCTGGAAGACATCGTGGACCACACCAACGTCGGCGCGATCTTCCGCTCCGCCGCCGCCCTGGGCGTCGACGCCGTCCTCGTCTCCCCGCGCTGCGGTGACCCGCTGTACCGGCGCAGTGTCCGGGTCAGCATGGGAACGGTGTTCCAGGTGCCGTGGGCCCGGCTGGAGGAC
Organism: Arthrobacter sp. NicSoilB4; assembly: GCF_019977335.1. Lineage (NCBI taxonomy): Bacteria > Bacillati > Actinomycetota > Actinomycetes > Micrococcales > Micrococcaceae > Arthrobacter > Arthrobacter sp. NicSoilB4. Next base: position 2,058,146 of record NZ_AP024653.1, read on the forward strand.
TGGCCGGGGGACCTGCAGGTGCTCCGGGACGAGGGCTTCACCGTGGCGGCGATGGAGCTCACCGGCGACGCCGTGGACCTCGATGAGCTGGCCGCCCGCCGGCCGGGGAAACTCGCCCTCGTCCTCGGGACCGAGGGTGCCGGAATGAGCGCCGGCACCCTGGCCGCCGTCGACCTCGCCGTAAAGATCCCCATGCGCCCGGGCGTTGACTCGCTCAACGTCGCGGCAGCGTCCGCCGTCGCGTTCTGGGAGCTCCGGCCCCGGGACTGAAACCAGGCCGCTGAAACAGGGCTGCCGAAACAGGGCTGCCGATACCGGGTTGCCGGACGGAACCGCTGATCAGGCGGCGAAGGAGCCGATCTTCCGCTATGATTGATAGCTGGCCGTCCGGTGCATTCCGCCGGCCATCCCATTCATACCTGGCAACTGGCAAAATCCAGTTGTGCGAACAAAGGTCCAATTATGAAGTCCAATACTCACCCGAAGTACGAAGCTGTTGTTTTCAACGACCTGGCTTCCGGCGTCAAGTTCCTGACCAAGTCCACCGTGTCTTCCAAGAAGACCATCGAGTGGGAAGACGGAAACACCTACCCGGTTATCGACGTCGAAATCTCCTCCGAGTCCCACCCGTTCTACACGGGCAAGCAGCGCATCATGGACTCTGCAGGCCGCGTCGAGCGCTTCAACGCTCGCTTCAAGGGCTTCGGCGGCAAGAAGTAACTTCTTCCCACCAAGGTCTTTTGGAAAAGCCCGCACCGGCAACGGTGCGGGTTTTTTGCGTCCGGAAACCCCGGAAACCCCGGAAAACAGCGAACAACCCTGTGCCTGCAGGGCGGCCGCCGCGTGGCAGGATTAAGGGCATGACAAGCCTTCGCCCGGTACCCGGTTCCAGCAGTCCCGACGACTACGGCACACGCCGCCATGGCGAGTACAAGGTTCCCGGCGGCAAACTCGTGGTGGCCGATCTCGACGTCGTCGACGGGGTCCTCGCGAACGTCTCGCTCAGCGGCGACTTCTTCCTGGAGCCCGACGAGGCGCTGCTGGACATCAACCGTGCGCTCACCGGCCTGCCGGCGGAGTCCGGCGCGGCGGACATTTCCGCCGCGGTGGCGGCGGCCCTGCCAGCCGACGCCGTCCTGTTCGGCTTTTCCGCCGAGGCCGTGGCGGTCACCGTCCGCCGCGCCCTCGCGAAGGCCACCGGCTGGGCGGACCACCACTGGAACATCATCGGGCCCTCCGTGCTGCCCACCCACATCAACGTCGCCCTCGACGAGGTGCTGACCGAAGAGGTCGGCGCGGGCCGCCGCAACCCCACCCTGCGCTTCTGGGACTGGGAGGAACCGTCAGTGGTGATCGGCAGCTTCCAGTCTGTCCGGAACGAACTGGACCCGGCCGGCGTCGAACGCCATGGCATCAGCGTGGTCCGCCGGATCAGCGGCGGGGGAGCGATGTTCATGGAGGCCGGCAACTGCATCACCTACTCGCTGTACCTGCCGCAGACCCTGGTGGACGGCATCAGCTTCGCCGATTCCTACGGCTTCCTGGATGCGTGGGTGATGGCAGCCCTCGAGAAGATGGGGATCAGCGCCTTCTACGTGCCGCTGAACGACATCGCCACCGAGCACGGCAAGATCGGCGGCGCCGCGCAGAAACGGCTCGCCAACGGCGGCATGCTGCATCACGTCACCATGAGCTATGACATCGACGCGGACAAGATGGTGGAGGTCCTGCGGATCGGCAAGGAAAAGCTCTCGGACAAGGGCACCCGCAGCGCGAAGAAGCGCGTCGACCCGCTGCGCCGGCAGACCGGCCTGGCCCGGACCGACATTGTCGCGGCCATGATGGACGTCTTCGCGGAACGCTACGCCGCGACCCCCTCGGAGCTCACCGACGCCGAACTGGCCGCCGCCCACCACCGGGTCGAGGCCAAGTTCGGCACCCAGGAGTGGCTGCACCGGGTCCCGTAGGCCCCTTACGGTCCCTCGACTGCGCCGCCGCCGTTGGAGCACGTCCCATAGCGGCCATTCGTGTCAGATGGGTGTCGGGGTGGGAGACGCTCTTCATCCGTTCGCTACAAGTGGCCGCATTACCCACGAACGGTATATACGGAGCAGTCGTTGGGGGTTAGCCTACAGCCTGTGCCGTAAGGGAACGGTGCAGGTGGCTGCGTTGCTCGATGATGATGCGGCGCAGCGCCCGGGGGGCTTCCGGGTGGCCGTCAAGCCACTCATCGGTCCGGACGACGACGGCGTGGGTGTCCGGGGTGCCGCCGTCGAGGTCCTGGCCCGCCGGGTAGAGGCCGCGGACAATGCGGCTGGCGATTTCGATGCTGCGCCCGGACCACACGTCCTCGAGGCACTCAAAATAACGGTCCACGAATCCAGCGAGCAGGGCCGCCGGTGCCGTGTTGAACCCCGCGATCGTGGCGCTCAGCAGCTGGTTGGAGAGCGACGTACCATGCACCGCCTCCTGCCAGGCAGCCTCCTTGACGGCCGCCTCGGGGCGGGCGGCGAGGGCTGTGGCGTGCCCGGACTTACCGGCGGCGGTGTTGTCCCTTGCCAGCTCGCCCTGGAGCTCCTCGACGGTGGCCTGTCCGTTGGCGGCGAGGGCGTGCCAGAGGTTCCACCGGAGCTCCGGATCCACGGACAGGCCGTCGATCACTTCGCTGCCGTCCAGGATGCCGCGGAGCAGGTCCAGCCTGCTGCCGTCATGGCGGCTGGTCGCGGCGACCGTGCGTGCCCACGCCAGCTGCTGGTCGGAGCCCGGCGCGGCCCGCTGCAGCTCATCGGCTGCCAGGGACAGGAAGCGGTGGCGGACCGTGTCCCGCCGGGACGCGGGCACATAGCGCTCGATCGCCGTGGACGCGTTGCCCAGGACGTTCAGAAGCACACCGATGCCGGTCTCCGCCGGGCCGAAGCGCTGCACGGCGTCCACGTAGAGGGACGACGGCGTGACAGCGTCCCGGGCCGAATCCCAGAGGGCGGTCCAGCACAGGGCCCGGGCCATCGGATCCGTGAGTGCGCCGAGCGAGGCCCGGACGGTGGCTTCGGAGTGCGGGTCCAGCCGGACCTTGGCGTAGCTGAGGTCCTCGTCGTTGACCAGCAGCAGGGCCGGCCGCGGCTTGCCGGACAGGGCCTGCACTTCGGTCCGTGCGCCGCTGATGTCGGTCTCGACGCTGTCCGCGCGGACCAGGGCGCCGGCGTCGTCCATCTCGTACAGGCCGATCCGGAGCCGGTGCGGCCGCGGCTCCTGCCGGCCCGTCGTCGGGTCCTCGGCGTCCTGGTGGAGGGTCACCGTGCCGAGGACGCCGTCGTGCTCCTCGATCCCGGTGGTGAGGGTTGAGATGCCTGAGGTCTGCAGCCACTGGCGGGCCCAGTCCCCGAGGTCCCGGCCGGAGGCTGCGCTGAGCGCGGCCAGCAGGTCCGCGAGGGTGGTGTTGCCGTAGGCGTGGTCCTTGAAGTACCGGCGGGAGCCGGCGACGAAGGCCTCGAAACCCACGTAGGCGACGAGCTGCTTGAGCACCGAGGCGCCCTTGGCGTAGGTGATGCCGTCGAAGTTCTGCTTGGCTGCCTCGAGGTCGGGGATGTCGGCGACGATCGGGTGCGTCGTCGGCAGCTGGTCCTGCACGTAGGCCCAGGCCTTGCGGTTGTTGGCGAAGTTCACCCAGGCCGTTGCCCAGTCCGTGGTGCGGTCCACGCCGAGGGTGCCCATGTAGTCCGCGAAGGACTCCTTGAGCCACAGATCGTCCCACCACTGCATCGTGACGAGGTCGCCGAACCACATGTGGGCCATCTCGTGCAGCAGGGTGTTGGCACGGGCCTGGTACTGCGAATCGGCAGCCCGGGAGGTGAAGACGTAGTTCTCCGTGAATGTCACCAGCCCGGGGTTCTCCATGGCGCCGAGGTTGTACTCGGGCACGAAGGCCTGGTCGTATTTGCCCCACGGATACGGGAAGTCGAAGAGCTCGTTGAAGAAGTCCAGGCCGTTTTTGGTGAGGGCGAAAAGCGCCTCGGGGTCAAAGGACGGCGCCATCGACGCACGGCAGTAGAGGGCCAGTGGCACGTCCAGGCTGCTGCCGTCGTTGAGGGTCCCGCGCCAGGAATCCTCGGCCTTGAAGTACGGGCCGGCCAGGACCGTGGTGATGTACGTGGACATCGCCTTCGTGGGGGCGAAGTCCCAGCGGCTTGTGTCCGGGTCGCTGGTCAGGAGCGTGCGCGCGGTCTCGACGCCGTTGGACGCCACCTGCCAGGCCGAGGGGGCCATGACGTGGAAGGTGAACTCGGCCTTGAGGTCGGGCTGCTCGAAGTTCGCGAACACCCGGCGGGCGTCGGCGGGCTCGTACTGGGTGTACAGGTAGCACTGGCCGTCGGCCGGGTCGACGAAGCGGTGCATGCCTTCCCCGGAGGTGCTGTACAGCGCGGTGCCCGTGACGGTGACCTGGTTCTCCGCCTGGAGGTTGTCCAGCCGGATCCGGGAGCCATCCACGACGTCCTTGACGTCAAGTCCCTTGCCGTTGAGGAAGACGCTGTGCACGTCGCTGCTGATGAAGTCCAGGAACGTGGAGGACCCTGGGGCGCTGGCGGAGAAGTTGATGACGCTGCGGCTCGTGTACCCGGCAATCCCCGCATCAGCCGCTTGCCGGACATCCAGGGAGACGTCGTAGCTGTGCGTGGTGATCAGGGCTGAGCGGGTTGCGGCTTCATCGCGGCGCAGGTTCTGGTTTGACACCCAGCTATCTAATCATGAGGTACGCGGCGCCGAGTCCCAGCGCGGCAATCAGCAGCCAGGACGCCAGTGCGGCCAGCAGGGCCCGCGCACCGGTGTGCAGCAGCTGGCCGACCCGCACCGCCGAACCGAGGCCGAACAGCGCCATCCCCAGCAGGACGTCCTGGAGAACGGCGGCGGCGTCGAGGACGGCGGGGGAGAGCCAGCCCGTGGTGCGCAGGGCCGCCAGGGTGACGAACCCGAGCACGAACAGCGGGACGATGGGCGGCCGCTTCAGTCCGGCGCCGGCGCCGGCGGTGCTGCGGTGGTGCAGGCCCGCGGCGGCGACGATGGGAGCCAGCAGGATCACCCGGGTGAGTTTGACGACGACGGCGACCGCGAGTGCCGAGGCCCCCGCGGTCTGCGCGGTGGCCACCACCTGTCCGACGTCGTGCACCGAGGCCCCCGCCCAGGCGCCGAAGACTTCCGGGCCGAGTCCCAGCGGCTGGATCAGCAGGGGCATCACGCCGATTGCCAGGGTGCCGCACAGGGTCACCAAGGCCACCGGAAGCACGGTGTCGTGCTGCCGGATCCGGCGCACCGCTGCCATCGCCCCAATGGCCGAGGCCCCGCAGATGGAGAAGCCGGTGGCGATCAGCAGCGACACCTGCGGCGGCAGCCGGAACAGCCTGCTGATGCCGTACGTTCCGGCGAAAGCCGCCAGGACCACGCCCGTGATCAGCAGCAGCGCGCTCCAGCCCAGTCCGAGGATGTCCACGAGGCTCACCTTCAGGCCCAGGACCACGATCCCGGCGCGCATCAGGTGCTTGCCGGCGAAATCCAGGCCGGGCCGGCCCGGGCCGGCAGTCCAGCCGGACAGCCCCGGAGCGTTTGCCGAGAGGAGCCCGAACACCACGGCCAGGGTCATGGCCGGAAGGGCGGGTATCAGGGTGTGGACGGCGAGGGCCAGCACGACGGCGGCCGCCGCGGCCAGCAGGCCCGGGAGCAGGCCGGGCCGCGGCCTGGCCCTGAGGAGCGGTGTGAGAGTTATCGGTGGCACGCAACAACCTTGCCCCAAGCCTCGGGAAAAGCCGTCACCGCCACGTCGGCCGGCCAGCGGCGCGCGCCGGTTGGCAGCCCGCAGAAGGCTCCTTTCCCGCCCTTCCGGAGGTGCCCGGCGCCACACTGCCGCGGGCCCGGAAATGATTTCGCAACAAAAAGGTGATTGTCTAGAGACCATGTCTGACCTATTCCAGGATTACTCAGTGGCCGCCGAACGCACCGGCGCCTACGACGAGATGTTTACCCCCGGCCAACAGGCCCGGAAGTCCTACGGGCAGGTTGCCGGGGCCCTGCGTGAACTCTCGCTCGCTGATGTCACCGCCCGCGCCGATTCCATGGCGCGGACGTTCTTGGACCGCGGCGTCACCTTCGACTTCGCGGGGGAGGAGCGGCCCTTCCCGCTCGACATCGTCCCCCGGGTCATCCCGGCCGACGAGTGGACCGTGCTCGAGCAGGGCGTGGCGCAGCGCGTGCGGGCGCTCGAGGCGTTCCTCAACGACGTCTACGACAAGATGGCCGTCGTTGCCGACGGCGTCATCCCGCGCCAGCTCGTCACGACGAGCGCCCACTTCCACCGCCAGGTGCACGGTTTCGAGCCGGCCGGCGGCGTCCGCGTGCATATCTCCGGCATCGACGTCGTCCGCGACGCCGCGGGGACCTTCCGTGTCCTCGAAGACAACGTCCGCGTCCCCTCCGGCGTCAGCTATGTCCTGGAGAACCGCCGCGCCATGGCCAAGGGGCTGCCTGAGGCCTTTGGCCAGCAGCTCATCCGGCCGGTCGAGGAGTACCCGCGCCGGCTCCTGTCCGCCCTGCGCAAGACGGCACCGTCCGGTGTCGACGACCCCACGGTGGTGGTCCTGACCCCCGGCGTCTTCAACAGTGCCTACTTCGAGCACACCCTGCTCGCGGGCCTGATGGGCGTGGAACTCGTCGAAGGGCGCGACCTCATCTGCCGAGGCAACCGGGTCTACATGCGCACCACCGCCGGCGAACAGCGCGTGGACGTGATCTACAAGCGCATCGACGACGAGTTCCTGGATCCGCTGCAGTTCCGCGCCGACTCCATGCTCGGCTGCCCGGGCCTCGTCAACGCCGCCCGCGCCGGCGGCGTCACCATCGCCAACGCTGTGGGCAACGGCGTCGCCGACGACAAGCTGGTCTACAGCTACGTCCCGGACCTGATCCGCTACTACCTCAATGAAGAACCCGTGATCGCCAACGTGGACACCTTCCGGCTCGAAGAAAAGGAAGCCCGGGAAGAGGTCCTTGACCGGCTGGACGAGCTCGTGGTCAAGCCCGTGGACGGTTCCGGCGGCAAGGGCCTGGTGATCGGCCCGGATGCCTCCAAGGAGGAACTCGATGCCCTGCGCAAGCGCGTCATTGCGGACCCCCGCGGCTGGATCGCGCAGCCGGTCCTGCAGCTGTCCACCGTGCCCACGCTCAGCGGCGACAAGTTCGGCCCGCGGCACGTGGACCTCCGCCCCTTTGCCGTCAACGACGGCGACGACGTCTGGGTCCTGCCCGGCGGCCTGACCCGGGTGGCGCTCAAGGAGGGCTCACTGATCGTGAACTCCAGCCAGGGCGGCGGCTCCAAGGACACCTGGGTGCTCGCCGATTCGCCGGAGGTGCCGGTGGAGACCCTGCCGCGCCCGGCCATCACCGTCCGCGAACGCGTATCGGTGTGGCCTGTCGAGAGCAACTGGCGCGACAGCCAGAAGGAGCAGCAGCAATGACCCGCGGCACCGTGTCGACCAATTTTCCGCTGACCTGCTCTTTTCAGATTTCCGATGCGCTGGAGGTAACCGCGAATGCTTAGCCGTATCGCCGAGTCCCTGTTTTGGATCGGCCGCTACGTGGAACGGGCCGACGGCACCGCCCGGATCCTCGACGTCCACCTTGAGCGGCTCAACCATCTGCCGATGGAGGAACAGCGCAGCGTCGCGCAGGAACTCCTCGCCGTTATGGGCGCCCGGGCGCAGAGCGAAGACTTCGGCCTCCCCGAACTGCTCAACGCCCTGGCTTACGACAAGCAGAGTGCCACCTCGATCGCCGGTTCCCTCGGCGCCGCGCGGGAGAACGCCCGCCGTGCCCGGGAAACCGTGTCGTCCGGGCTGTGGGAGAGCCTGAACACCACGTACTACGGGCTCAACCAGCACCGCAAGGACGTCGTCGGCACCTACCGCTTCTGCAACTGGGTGCTGGAACGCACGGCCATGGTCAGCGGCCTCGCCGACACGACGGTGAGCCACGACGAGAGCTGGCAGTTCCTGGTCCTCGGCCGTTCGCTGGAACGCGCCGACATGACCGCGCGGATGCTCTCCACCCGTGATGTCCTCTCCGCCGGGATGTCGTGGGTGAACATGCTGCGCTGCGCCGGCGCTTACGAGTCGTTCCTGCGCACCCGCCGGGCCGCGTTCGGCGACCAGCACGCCGCCGAGTTCCTGCTCCTGGACCGGCTGTTCCCGCGCTCGATCGTTTACGCGCTGCGGGATGCCGACGAATGCCTCGCGAAGCTGGACCCGTCGGCCCAGCGCGTCGGCTTCATCAACGACGCCCGCCGGATCGTGGGCCAGGCCCGCACCTTCCTCGAGTTCCACCGCACCGACGACCTGATGTCGGAGCTGCCGGAGCACATGGAACGTGTGCAGAAGGCTGTCTCGCAGGCCTCGGACGCCATTTCCCGTAAGTACTTCAATCAGGCAGACGAACTGGCCTGGGTGGGAGAAGTTTCATGACCCGGCTGAGTATCATCCACAAGACGGCATACAAGTACAACAAGCGGGTCACGCTCTCCTACAACGAGGCCCGCATGACGCCTCTGACGGATCCGCAGCAGGTGGTGCTGGAGTCCTCGCTGAAGGTCTCGCCGTCCCAGGCCGCGCTGAGCACTTACCGCGACTACTGGGGTACGCGCGTTTCCGCGTTCGACATGCAGATGCCGCACGAGCACCTGGAAGTCCTGTCCACCACCACCGTTGAGGTCCACCGGGTGGAGCGGATCCCGTCCGAGGCGGACATCGTGGGCTGGGACGTCCTCGAGGCGCCGGAAACGCTCAACAAGTTCAGCGACTGGATCCCGCAGTCGCAGCTCACCGGTCCGGGCGCCGAGGTCCTCGGGATCATTCCCGGGGTCGTCGAGGGCCGCAACCCGCACGAGGCCGCCATGGCGATCTTCGAATGGATGCGCGGGGAAATGACATACATGAAGGGCTCCACCGGCGTCACCACCAACGCCGAGGAGGCCTGGAACCAGCGCCAGGGTGTCTGCCAGGACCTGGCACACCTTGCGATCGGTGCGCTGCGCAGCAGGGGCATCCCGGCCCGCTACGTGTCCGGCTACCTGCACCCGCGCTCGACGGCGGAGCTCGGCGAGACGGTCGCCGGGCAGTCGCACGCCTGGCTGGAATGGTGGGACGGGGAATGGCGCAGCTGGGACCCCACCAACCACAAACCTGCCGGCGACTTCCACGTGACCGTGGCGCGGGGCCGGGACTACCGCGACGTTCCCCCGCTCAAGGGGATCCTGTCCGGCGGCGGCGGCTCAGCCCTCAGTGTGAGCGTGGAGATCACCCGCCTGGCCTGAGCCCCGGCGCCACCCATCTAGCGCATCTTGGACTTTACGGTCTATTCGAGGCCGGAACGGGTGGCGTCGTCCAGGGGCGTCCACCAGGTCAACGGCGGGACCACCTTGAAGCGGCGTCCCGTAACTGTTTCCGGGGTGATCCGCACGAAGTGCTCCTTCTTGCCCGCCTGCCACGGGAACAAGAGCAGACCCACGGTGTCCAGGACCTCCTGCTGGTTTTGCACCGGCGTGGCCTGTCCCTTGATCACCACACTCCAGGCGATGCCGCTGTCCGCGTCCACACCGTCGGCTTCGACGGCCACCGGGGTGTCGCCCGTGGCCGCCTGGAGCTTGGTTCCGTCTGCCGTGCGGAACACCAGGGAACCATGGTCCACCTTGTAGTTGATGGGGAAGATGTCGGGATGATCGTCCACCCACACCGCGAGCCTGCCCACGCTGACGCCGCGCAGGAGCCGCCAGCATTCGTGGTTGTCAAGGTTTTCGACTTCATATGCCTGCTGGTGCTTACCCAGGTTCGGATCATTACTCATGGTGCCGAGCCTATGACATGCCCCCGGCGTCAGGGTAGGGGATAAGGTCACAATCCACGGCAATATGGTCCGACATCTAGGGCCTTTGGAGCCGCAACGGGGTATTCTGGCATCACTATCGTCAGCGCCGACGATCGTTGTGTCCGTTGTAGCGAATTGGGGCCAGGAGCATGCATTCACTCGGGGGAAATCCGGACCAGGCTGCTACCGAGCCGCAGCCCATGATTGACGGTGTCCTCAAGGGATTCGTGTCCAGGGCCGAGGAGTTGCTCCAGTCCCAGGAACGGATGGCCGGCCTGCTGGAAGCGGTCGTCGCCGTTGCGGAAGACCTCAGCCTGGATGCCGTGCTGGAACGCGTGGTGCAGTCCGCGTGCCGGCTTCTTCACGCCCGCTACGGCGCCTTGGGCGTGATCGGCGACGACCGCGCCCTCAGTCATTTCATCACGGTCGGCATCGACCAGGAACTGTCCCACAAGATCGGTCCGCTGCCTACCGGCCACGGGGTCCTGGGCCTGCTCATTTCCGAACCCCGCCCCCTCCGGCTCCACGACCTGCGCAACCATCCTGAATCGTACGGCTTCCCGGCAAACCATCCGCCCATGAGATCGTTCCTCGGCGTCCCGGTCCGGGTCCGGGACGTGGTCTTCGGCAACCTGTACCTGACCGAAAAGGAAGACGGCAGCGACTTCACGGCCGAGGACGAGGGCCTTGCCGTCGCCCTGGCGGCGGCCGCGGGGGTCGCCATCGAAAATGCCCGCCTCTACGACGACGCCAGACGCCGCGCCCGCTGGCTGGAAGCCTGCATGGACGTCTCAGGGCTCATGCTCAGCAACGACCGCGACTACACCTCCGGGGGACTGGACCCCATCGCAAGCCGGGCACTGCAGGAATCGGGTTCCCACCTCGCCCTGCTGGTGGCCCCCGCAGCGGAAGGCGACGGCCATATCGTCGCCGGAGTCGCCGGCCAACGCAGTCCGCAGTTCACCGGCCGCCGGCTCATGCTGGACTCACCTTTGCTTGAAAGCGTCCTCGACGGCGGGGAGCCCGTTGTGCTTGATGACGCCTCAGCCCTGTTCGGGGAGCTCGACGGCGGGATCACCGGACCCCTGCTCGCGGTGGCGCTCAGCACCCAGGGAGCGCATCACGGGCTCCTGCTGCTGGTCCGGGAACCGAACGCGCTCCACTTCGCCCGCACGGACATCGAGATGGGCGCGGTCTTCGGGTCCCACGTTGCCCTCGCCCTTGAGCTCGCCCGGGTACATCGCCTCCGCGAAGAGCTGCTGGTGTTTACTGACCGGGACCGGATCGCCCGCGACCTCCACGACCTGGTCATACAGCGGCTGTTCGCCGCCGGGCTGAGCGTCCAGAGCCTGACCCGCTTCACCAAGGATGAGCTCGCCACCGAGCGGATCCGCACCATCACCGGCGAACTTGACGAGGCGATCCGGAGCCTGCGGGACACCATCTACTCGCTCAAGAGCAGCAGCGGGGAAACCGAACTGCTCAGCGGACGGATCCGGCGCGTTACGCGCGGCTCGGCAAAGTCCATGCCCTTCACGCCGCACCTGACCATCACCGGACCCGTGGACGCCGTCACGCCGGACAAGGCGGACAACGTCGTGGCCGTGGTCTCGGAGGGCCTCAGCAACGCCATCAGGCATTCCGGCGCGGACGCCATCTCCGTGTCGGTCGGCGTCGTGAAAGGCAGGGTCACGGTGGTCATCACGGACAACGGCGCCGGCTTCGCGGAACCGGAAAAACGCCGGGGACTCGCCAACCTGGAGGACCGGGCACGTATGCTCGACGGCGAATGCACCATCACCAGCGCCCCGGATGCCGGGACCAGCCTCGAGTGGTCAGTGCCGCTCTAGCACCCGAGCGTTCCAGCGGGCCGGGGCTGCCAGCTAGCGGACCGTGTGCGGGCGGTTTGCTTCAGCATGGCTTCCGGGGGACACCGACGCGGGCCCGGCGATGAAGACCGCGGCCTGGGTACGCCTTTCGAAGCCCAGCTTGGCCAGCAGCGACGAGACGTAGTTCTTGACTGTCTTCTCCGCGAGGAACATTTCCGCGGCAATCTGGCGGTTCGTGAGCCCGCCGCCCACCAGCTCCAGCACCCGGCGCTCCTGGGGTGTCAGGGAGGACGTCCTGGGGTCAACGTCTTCGGCCTCCACAAGGCTGTCAACGATGCCGGCAGCGACCCCCTCCGCGAAGATCGACTCTCCCGCGGCCGCCCGGCGCAGGGCCCCGATCAGGTCGGTGCCGCCGATTTCCTTCAGGACATAGCCGCTCGCACCCGCCAGGACGGCTCCGCGCAGGGCCTGTTCGTCGTCGAAACTCGTCAGGATGATGCAGTTCAGCGAGGGATCTACGGAGCGTACGTCGCGGCAGACCTCGATCCCGGTGCCGTCCGGCAGCCTGGCGTCGAGAACGCAGACATCCGGGTGAAGGGCGGGAATACGGCGGGTCGCCTCAACAGCGGAACCCGAGCTTCCCACCACCAGGAACCCTTCACCCTCAAGGAGCTCCTGGAGGCCACGCCTGACGAGTTCATGGTCATCCAGGATGAAGACGCGGATGACGGCCGGAGCCCCGTCGGGTGCAGTGAGACCTGCGTCGGACCAGGCAATCATGGCTCTCCTGTCGGGCAGCTTGTGCTGCCAAGTATGGTGCTGTGCTCCCCAGCCTGTTCCGCGGACCGTGCCTGCCGGTGGTGCCTGCGGATCGTGCGTGCTCTGTCTATTGTCGCCGACTCTAGCGTTGCTGTCGCCTTTGCCGACGTCTGCAATTCTGCTCTGGGGCCCGGACCCGGACAAGGGTCCTTGGTCCTGCCGCGGCGTCGCCTGCGGCTGACCCTTATGACTTTTGGCCCTTGCCGCTCCCATTGCTGCCGGGTAATTGTAGGCTGGACGCGCCAGCTGCTCGACGAAGGGATCCGCAATGACCGAGGCCAGGGACATCCGGACGATTGTGGTGGGGGTTGATGGTTCCGAGGCGTCGGTGGAGGCGCTGCGCCAGGCCCAAAGCCTTGCCGTACCGCTCTCGGCCACGCTTGTAGCGATGGCCAGCTGGGACCTCCCTCCGGTCTATGACGGCTACGTCGCCATGGGCATCGACGACTTCGATGTCCGTGCGGGCGAAATCCTTCAGGAGACGGTGGAGAAGGCGTTCGGGGCTGAAACCCCGGCCAACGTCGAAACGCGGCTCGTCCAGGGACACCCGCGGCACACCCTGATTGAGGCCAGCCGGGATGCCGACCTGGTGGTGGTGGGACGCCGCGGCCACGGAGGCTTCGGCGGAATGCTGATTGGATCCGTGAGCTCCGCCTTGGTGGCCCATGCCCACTGCCCGGTACTGGTGGTCCATTCCCCGGAAACCAAGGACAAGCACGCCGCGAAGTAGCGGCCAGCCCGCCGGATATTTCGCCCGGTCGTCCCGGCTTCCGGGCGGACCAGTGGATCCGGGATCTATTCGAAAGATGCCCGGCGGGGATCGGAGAGCCGCGTGCTCCACAGGTCCGGCTTGTTGACCTTGAATCGGCGTCCGGTCATCGCCTTGGGGGAGAGCCGCACGTAGTAGTTCTTGTCGCCCGGCTGCCACGGCTCGAGCAGTTGTGCGTCGACGGCGTCCTTCTCCTGCTGGCTTTCAATCAACTGAGCCTCGCCGCGGGCCACAACGCTCCAGGCCTGCTGCTCGTGGGCGTCGTAGCCGTCGATTTCGAACGCGATCGGCTTGGCCGTCATCGCTGCCCACAGTTTGGACCCGCCGGCGGTGCGGAACACAATGGAGCGGCGCTCCAGTGCGAAGTTCACCGGAAAGATCTCCGGGTGGCCGTCCACAATCAGGGCGATCCGCCCCACGACCTCCGTATCCAGCAACACCCAGCACTGGTCAAGGGACAGTCCAAAATCGGGCGCAGGCGTCGTCTCTGTGTTCATGTGGACCCACGTTACGTAGTGCCGGGGGCCCCCATTAGGGCCATAAGGCCCGTAGCCCCAGCCGGCCGCCGCTGCTGGGTCCCGGCGCCTACCAGGGGCTCGGCTTGTAGTCCTTCAGGAAGACACCGAACTGGTCTTCGCCCGACTCGCCCATAACGATCGGGTCGTAGACGCGGGCTGCACCGTCGACGAGGTCCAGCGGGGCGTGGAACCCCTCCTCCATCAGGCGCACCTTGGTGTAGTGCGGCCGCTCGTCGGTGATCCAGCCGGTGTCGACGGCGGTCATCAGAATGCCGTCGGCGTCCAGCATCTCCTGGGCGCTGGTCCGGGTCATCATGTTCAGGGCCGCCTTGGCCATGTTGGTGTGCGGGTGGCCGGGGCCCTTGTAGGCGCGGGAGAACTGGCCTTCCATGGCGCTGACGTTCACGATGTACTTCCGCCTCGCGGTGGAGCGTTTCATCGCCCCGCGCAGCCGGCTGACCAGGAGGAAAGGTGCGGTGACGTTGCACAACTGGACCTCGAGCATTTCGAGGGGATCCACCTCGTCCAGCACCTGTGTCCAGCTGTTGATCGTGGCGAGGTCCGGAACCAGGCCCCCCGCGTCGATGGCGGTGCCCGAGGCGATCCGCTCCAGCGACGCGGATCCGGTGGACAGTGCCAGGGACGTGATGGCATCGCCGGCCAGCACCGGGTGCTCCAGGACGGTACTCGCCAGCGCCAGCGGATGCTTGTCGTGGGCGTGGCCGAAGGTCACCAGTTCGGGGCCGCCGTTGGCGGCCTGCAGGGCCGCTGGAAGGGGCTCGTCCTCGGCGTCGACCAGCGGCTTGTAGGCGTTGCCGGAACGGCGGACGGTCTGGGCGGCATTGTTGATGATGATGTCGAGCGGGCCCGCCGCGTCCAGGGAATCGGTCAGCGCCATGACCTGCGAGGGGTCGCGCAGGTCGATCCCGACGATCCGGAGCCGGTGCAGCCAGTCGGCGCTGTCTTCCATGGCGGCGAAGCGCCGGGCGGCGTCCTTGGGGAAGCGCGTGGTGATGGTGGTGTGGGCGCCGTCGCGCAGCAGCCGGAGCGCGATGTACATGCCGATCTTGGCCCGGCCGCCGGTGAGGAGAGCACGGCGCCCGGTGAGGTCAGTGCGGGCGTCCCGCTTGCTGTGGCTGAACTCGGCGCACTCCGGGCACAGCTGGTGGTAGAAAGCGTCGACCTGGGTGTAGTGCTGCTTGCAGATGTAGCAGGGCCTGGACCTGATCAGGTGCCCGGCGATCTCCCCGGTCGCGGACGTGGCGAGTTTGTTGCCGCGGGTCTCGTCGTCGATCCGGTCCGGGGCCGCCGTCGCCGTCTGGGCGATCACGGCGCGGTCTGCTTCGGCGATCAGGTCCCGCTTGCTGACCCGGCGGTGCCGCTTGACGGCCTTGAACATCTTGCCGGTGGCGCGGCGCACCGATACGTAGTCCGGGTGCTCCTCGTCGTAGACGTGGATGCTGTTGAGGACCTTCAGGCAGGCCTGGATTTCCTCGGGGGTCAGGTCGGACGGCAGATCGGGGGAGCTCATTTCCCTAATTTTACAGCCTGCCAGGAGCCCGGCCCGACGCCGGTGCCGGGCTCCCGTCCTTGCTGGATCTTCGCTGGAAGGAGGGCTCAGTGGCCCTTCGGTGACCCCGCGCCGGGGACCGTGACGCCGACGGCGGCGGCCTGGACTTCCGCCACCTTGTCCACCGACTCGCGCAGGGCCGGCCAGTTCTCCGTGGCGGCCCTGACCGCGTCCGGCACGAGGATCAGGTTGGCGGCCGACAAGGCGCGCTCGTCTTCGCCCGGTTCGGGGACGACCTGTCCCTTGGACAGGACGGTGATGCCTGAATCCGTGACCTTGAAGCCGCGTGCCCGGTCCAGTTCGGGGTCGAGGCCGATCGCGGCACCTGCCGGGACCTGGACGTTCTTGTCGATGATGGCGCGCTTGACGACGGCGCCTTCACCGATGTTGACCTTGTCCATCAGCACGGAGTCCAGCACACGGCTGGAGGTGCCGACGTAGACGTCGTTGGAAAGCACGGAGCCTTCCACGATGCCGCCGGAAATGACGGTGCCGCTGGCGACGATCGAATCCAGGGCGGTGCCCACCGTGTTTTTCTGGCCGCGGACGAACTTGGCCGGCGGGGAAATGCTTTGCCGCGTGTAGATCGGCCATTCGGAGTTGTACAGGTTGAAGACCGGCACGGGCGAGATGAGGTCCATGTGCGCGTCGTAGAACGAATCGATGGTGCCGACATCGCGCCAGTAGGTGCGGTCGCGTTCGGTGGAGCCGGGGATCTGGTTCAGGGTGAAGTCGTACACTCCGGCCTCACCCTTGTCGACGAAGTAGGGAATGATGTCCCCGCCCATGTCGTGTTTGGTGTCCAGCCGCTCGGCGTCGACGTGCAGGGCCTCGACGAGGGCGTCGGCGTCGAAGACGTAGTTGCCCATGGAGGCGAGGAACTGGGTGGGATCGGCGGCCAGACCCGGGGTGGAGGACGGCTTCTCGACGAAGGCCGCGATCTTCTCGGGGTTGTCCTGGTCCACTTCGATGACGCCGAACTGGTCCGCCATGTGCAGCGGCTGGCGGACGGCCGCAACAGTGGCCTTGGCGCCGCTGGCGACGTGCTGGTCAACCATCTGGGCGAAGTCCATCCGGTAGACGTGGTCGGCGCCCACCACGACGACGATGTCCGGGTTGGCGTCATGGATCAGGTTCAGGGACTGGTAGATGGCGTTGGCGCTGCCGAGGAACCAGCTCTTGCCCACGCGCTGCTGCGCCGGGACCGAGGCGATGTAGTTGCCCAGCTGGGTGGACATCCGCCAGGTTTCGGAAATGTGGCGGTCCAGGCTGTGCGATTTGTATTGCGTCAGGACGACGATCTGCAAATAGCGGGAATTCACCAGGTTGGACAACGCGAAGTCAATAAGCCGGTAGCTTCCGGCGAACGGAACACCGGGTTTGGCCCGGTCTGCCGTCAGTGGCATGAGCCGGTTTCCCTCGCCACCTGCGAGGACAATGGCCAGAACTTTTTTATTCGGCATGGTGATCGCTCCTGAACGCCTTTGTACTTCCCCAAAACAGTCCGGCACGCCCGAACGTCTTCACACTAGATCAGTTCCACCGTAACGACTACCTTGGGGTTTGTGCGTATAGACATTGTGACCAAAGAATTCCCGCCCGAAATCTATGGCGGCGCCGGGGTCCACGTGGCCGAACTCAGCCGGGTGCTGGCCCAGCACGTGGATCTGCAGGTGCGCGCCTTCGGCGCGCCCCGTGAACCGGGGTACCACGGTGCTTCCGTTACGTCCTACGCCGTGCCCGAGGACCTCGCCGGGGCGAACGCCGCGGTGCAGACTCTCGGGGTGGACCTGCGCATCGTGCCCGACATCGCCGGAGCGGACCTGGTGCATTCGCACACCTGGTACGCCAACATGGCGGGGCACATCGCCTCGCTGCTGCACGGCATCCCGCACGTGCTCAGCGCCCACAGCCTGGAACCGCTGCGGCCGTGGAAGGCCGAGCAGCTCGGCGGCGGCTACGCCCTGTCCTCCTGGGTGGAAAAGACCGCCTATGAAGCCGCGGCCGCCATCATCGCCGTGTCCGAGGGCATGCGCCAGGACATCCTGCGCAGCTATCCCGACGTGGACCCGGCCAAGGTCAAGGTGGTGCACAACGGAATCGACGTGAGCCTCTGGAACCGGGACGAGGGCGACGACGTCGTCCGCGCCCTGGGGATTGACCCGGAGCGGCCCAGCGTGGTCTTCGTGGGCCGCAACACGCGCCAGAAGGGCGTGCCCTACCTGCTCCGCGCCGCCGCCCAGCTGCCGGCCGACGTCCAGCTGGTGCTGTGCCTCGGCGCCGCCGACACGCCCGAGCTCGCGGCCGAAACCGCCCGCCTGATCGAGGAGCTCCAGACACAGCGCGGCGGTGTGATCCTGGTGGAGCGGATGCTGCCGCGGAACGAACTCATCCAGGTCCTCAGCCATGCGACGGCGTTCGCCTGCCCGTCGATCTACGAACCGCTCGGGATCGTCAACCTGGAGGCCATGGCCTGCGGCGCCGCCGTCGTGGCCAGCGCCACCGGCGGGATCCCCGAGGTTGTCCAGCATGGCGAGACCGGCCTGCTGGTGGACATCGAGCAGGTCACGGACGGGACCGGCACTCCGCTGGACCCGGAGAAATTCGTCACCGAATTCGCCGCCGCCCTGACCGAGGTCGTGTCGGATCCCGAACGGGCCCGCGAAATGGGCCGGGCCGGGCGCCGTCGGGCCGAGGAGCACTTCTCCTGGGAATCCATCACGGAGACCACGCTTGAGGTCTACCGCTCGGTGCTCCCCAGCGGTTCCTGACCCCCGCTGTCTCCTGAACGGAGACGGCAGAAGAGACGACGACGGCGCCGCCCCGGCTAAAGGGGGCGGCGCCGCCGTCCTTATCGGGCCGGGTCAGGCGCCGCGCTCTTTGATGTCGCGGGTCGATGTCCCGCGGCCCGTGCGGGCCAGCAGGATCTTCTCGTCCACCGGTGCGTCGCCGCTGGCACGCTGCTGCCTGAAGTACTCGCGCGCCTCGTCCTGGCGCACCCTCTCGGCGCCCGTGGCGATCTCGGCGCGGAGATGTTCGGGGCCGAAGCCGAAGGCGTCCACCAGGTCGAGGGCGTGCGGGCGGATCTTGACGAGCAGCCGGTTGATGTACTCGCCCACGGTCCGGGCACGCTGCATGGAGAGCCGGCCGTTCATGAGGTACCAGGACAGGTTTTCCTCGATCAGGGACAGGCCGAAGAGGTCCCGCAGCCAGGTCAGGACCTTCCTGGTGCCGGGGTCAGTGACCTTGCCCAGCGCCTCGGTGAAGGCCTCCCACTGCAGCAGCTCGGCATGCGCCTGGGCAGCTTCGATGAGTTCGTTCTGGTGGCTGTTGAACAGGGCCGCCCCCTGCTGCTGCGGAAGCTTGTTGGCGCCCTTGAGGGCCGAGCCCACTTCGGCGACCATGGTCTGCACCCGGTCGGTCAGCAGCGCGCGCTGGCTCGCCTCGTCCTTGATGGCGATGGCGGCCTTCTGCACCGAGCCGGAGTCCGCCATGAACTGCGCGACGCCGCGCAGGCCGGTGCGGTGGATGGCGGCGCCGGTGGCCTGGCCCACCACGTAGCGGGCCAGGACGCCGAAGTTCACGCTGCGGAATTCCTTGGCGTAGTCGGCCAGCAGCCGCTTCGCGACCAGTTGCAGCAGGACGGTGTTGTCGCCTTCGAAGGTGGCGTAGACGTCCAGGTCGGCGCGCAGCGAGGCGAAGCGGTTCTCGATCAGGAAGCCGGCGCCGCCGCAGGCCTCGCGGCATTCCTGCAGGGTGTCGAGGGCGTGCCAGGTGCTGAGCGGCTTGAGTGCTGCGGCGAGGGTTTCCAGGTCCTGGCGGTCCTCGTCCGTATCGGTGCGGCCGGAGAAGACGTCGTCGAACTTCTGCAGCAGCTGCTCGCTGGCGAAGCCCGCGGCGTACGTCGTGGCGAGCCGGGTGAACAGCCGGCGCTGGTGCCGCTGGTAGTCCAGCAGCACTTCCTCGTCGGTCTGCGAGGAGGCGTTGAACTGGCGGCGTTCCGTGGCGTACTGGATCGCCGTCTTCAGGGCCAGCTTCGACGCGGTGACGGCGGCGCCGTCGAGCGAGACGCGGCCCTGGACCAGCGTGCCGAGCATGGTGAAGAAGCGGCGGCCCGGGCTCGCGATCGGGGAGCTGTAGCTGCCGTCGGCGTCGACGCTGCCGTAGCGGTTCAGCAGGTGGGTGCGCGGGATCCGGACGTGGGTGAAATGCAGCCGGCCGTTGTCGATGCCGTTGAGGCCGCCCTTGACGCCGTCGTCCTCGCCGCCGATTCCCGGCAGGAACTCCTTGGTCCCGGGATCCCGGAGGTCCATGTAGAAGGCGTGGACGCCGTGGTTCACGCCCTGCGTCACGAGCTGGGCGAACACCACTGCGGCGAGGCCGTCGACGGCGGCGTTGCCGATGTAGTCCTTCCAGGCGGCCCGGAACGGTGTGTGCACCACGAATTCCTCGGTCGCCGGATCGTACGTGGCGGTGGTCGCGATGCTGGCAACGTCCGAGCCGTGCCCGGTCTCCGTCATGGCGAAGCAGCCGGGGATGTCCAGGCTCATGATGCCGGGGAGCCACTTCTCGTGGTGTTCCTTCGTGCCGAGGTGGTTCACGGCGGAGCCGAACAGGCCCCACTGGACGCCGGCCTTGATCTGCAGCGAGGGGTCGGCGATGACGAGTTCCTGGAAGCCGGCCACGTTGCCGCCGTGTTCGTCGGCGCCGCCGACGGACACGGGGAAGGCGCGGTGCACGGCGCCGTTGTCCACCAGGATCTTGAGCTGGCCGAAAGCGCGCTTGCGGTGCTCGGTGTGGGTCAGTCCCTCGGTCTTGTGCAGCTCGGGGCGGCCCGCGAGCGCACGGGAGACACGGCGGGTGTCGGCCCACTTGCCCAGGAGCAGCTCACCGAGTGCGGCGACGTCGACGACGGGAGCCGGCGTGCCTGCCGGCGTCGACGAGGCCGCCGGCGTCCGGACAGCAGGGTTGCGGGTGGCGGTGTTGCGGACTGCTGTGTTGCGGGCTGTATTGTTGCGGGCTTCGCCCAAGGGGCGGTCGGCGAGTTCGGTCATGTCGATTCCTTCTTTGGTTCTGACAAGGTCGGTGCGGAAGTCGGTGGTGTGAGGCCCGGTGCTGCGGTGCGGAGCTCGGGGGCGATGCCGAGGCACAGCCAGTCGGTAATCTGGCGTGCCATCGCCTCCTGGTCGGGCTTCGACGGGGAAGCCGGGCTGGCGAGCCATTGTTCGCCGGCGTTCCGGACCAGGCCGATCGCCGCGTTCGGCCAGTATCCGATCACGGCCTCACGCCCGTCGCCAAGGTGGCTGCGCATGGGCCGGGCGATCATGTCGCTGATCGCCGCGAAGAAGTGGCCCAGCGCACCGGCGGTGGCAATGGTGCCGTTTGTGGCCTCCGCGTCCCCGGGGGTGTAGCGCGTGACGAAGGTGTACACATTCGGGCTGGTTTCGGCCATCTGGAGGTACGCGGAGACCATCGCGAAGAGGCCCTCGCGGGGGGTCTGGGCGCTCTGGGCGGCTTCCTGGATGCGGCGCTGCATCTGGTTCAGGACGACTTCGCCCACTGCCTGCTGCAGCCCGGCCTTGTCCCCGAAATACCGGTAGAACACGGATTTCGAGGTGCCGGCAGCTGCGGCAATGTCCTCCATCGACGCGTCGCTGCCGAGCGCATGCACGGCCCTGCGGGCTGACTTGATCAGCTCCCGGCGCCGCTCTTCACGGTGCGACTGCCAGCGCGACGCGCGGCCGTCCACATTGCCGGCGCCGGCGGAAGCGGAGCCGTCCGTGCTTGCGCCGGGAAGATCAGGCTGGGGGATGTTCACGATACCCAGCGTATCAGGTACGCTGGGTATCGGTAACCCGCTTTGATCGAAGGAGACAGCCCATGTCCGTCAACGGACAGTCCGCACCCGGACCAAAGGAATCGACCCCCGCAGCGCCCACAGCAGCCAAGGCGGCCGGCGTGCCCCGGGCAGCGGGCGCGGCAGGACCGGCCGCGCCGCGGCTCCGCAAGGCGGTCATCGTGGGCGGCAACCGTATTCCGTTTGCCCGGACCGGGGGCGCTTACACCAAGTCCTCCAACCAGGACATGCTGACCGCAGCCCTGGACGGGCTCATTGCCCGCTTTGGGTTGCAGGACGAGCGTATCGGCGAGGTCGCCGCCGGGGCCGTGCTCAAGCACTCCCGCGATTTCAACCTGACACGCGAGGCCGTGCTCGGCTCCGCACTGTCGGCGGAGACCCCGGCCTACGACCTGCAGCAGGCCTGCGCCACCGGGCTGGAGACCGTCCTTGGCCTCGCCAACAAGATCAAGCTCGGACAGATCGATTCGGCCATCGCCGGCGGCGTGGACTCTGCCTCGGACGCGCCGATCGCCGTCAGCGAAGGCCTGCGCGAGGTGCTCCTTGACCTGAACCGGGCCAAGACGCTGCCGCAGCGGCTGCAGGTCCTCAGCCGGCTCCGGCCCAAGGACCTCGCGCCCGATGCCCCCAGCACGGGCGAACCGCGCACCGGCCTGTC
This sequence comes from Arthrobacter sp. NicSoilB4, assembly GCF_019977335.1. Lineage (NCBI taxonomy): Bacteria > Bacillati > Actinomycetota > Actinomycetes > Micrococcales > Micrococcaceae > Arthrobacter > Arthrobacter sp. NicSoilB4. Next base: position 2,080,066 of record NZ_AP024653.1, read on the forward strand.
CATGGGAGAGCACCAGGCGCTCACCACCGCCCAGTGGAAGATCACGCGGGAGGCGCAGGATGAACTCGCTTTCAACAGCCACCGGAACCTTGCCGCCGCCTACGATGCCGGCTTCTTCGATGATCTGCTGACCCCGTACCGCGGACTCACCCGTGACTCCAACCTGCGCGCCGACACGAGCATCGAAAAGCTGGCCACGCTCAAGCCCGTTTTCGGCAAGAGCCTGGGCTCCGCTGCGACGATGACGGCCGGCAACTCCACCCCGCTGACCGACGGCGCCTCGACCGTGCTGCTCGGCTCCGAGGAGTGGGCCGACGCCCACGACCTGCCCAAGCTGGCCACAGTCGTGGACGGCGAGGCGGCGGCCGTCGACTTCGTCCACGGCAAGGACGGCCTCCTGATGGCCCCCGCGTTCGCCGTGCCGCGCCTGCTGGCCCGCAACGGCCTGGGCCTCGACGACATCGACTTCTTCGAAATCCACGAGGCCTTCGCCGGAACCGTGCTGAGCACCCTCGCCGCCTGGGAGGACGAGGAGTTCGGCCGCACCCGGCTGGGCCTGGACGGAGCCTTCGGCAGCATCGACCGCTCCCGGCTCAACGTGAACGGGTCCTCCCTCGCGGCCGGCCACCCCTTCGCGGCCACCGGCGGACGGATCGTCGCCTCGCTCGCGAAAATGCTGCACGCCCAGGGCCGCGTTGACGGCCGCCCGGCCCGCGGACTCATCTCCATCTGCGCCGCCGGCGGCCAGGGCGTCGTCGCCATTCTCGAAGCACACTAGGGGAATCCAATGACCGACAAATACACCCAACTCGTGACCAAGGGCCTGGGCCGGGACATCGCCGGGAAACTGGGCCTGCCCCAGCCTGTGGTGTTGCGGCGCCACACACCGGGCCAGCCGCTCATGACGGGACCCGTCCTGGTCCAGGGCACCGGCAGCGGCGCCGATGAACTGGCCTCGACCCTCCTGTCCTGGGACCTCGATGTCCGCCGGCATGCCGTGCCCAAGGAGAAGCTCGGCGCCATCATCCTCGTGCTGGACGAACTGGCCCGCCCCGAGGACCTGGCGAAGCCGGTGCTCACCGCAGCCACGTCGCTCCGGGACCTGGCACCCAACTCCCGCGTCATCACCATCTCCCGCTCGGCAGCTGACGCCGCAGGACCGGCAGCGGCTGACCCTGCCGCCGCGGCAGCCCGCCAGGGAGTCGACGGGCTCCTCCGCTCGCTCGCCAAGGAACTCCGGGCCGGTGCCACCGCCAACGGCATCCTGCTCGCCGGCGGCGCCGGCACCACCAGCCCCAGCACCCTCGGCGCGCTCCGGTTCTTCCTCTCCGGCCGCTCAGCGTTCGTCGACGGCCAGTTCCTGACGGTGAGCTCCGCCGGAGGCCACCTGCCGGCCGACGCCGACCAGCCGCTCGCGGGCAAGGTCGCCGTCGTGACCGGTGCGGCGCGCGGAATCGGCGCCGCGATTGCACGCACCCTCCACCGCGACGGCGCCACGGTCGTCGTCGTTGATGTCCCGGCGGCCGGGGACCACCTCGCGGCGGTCGCCAACGAGGTGCACGGCACAGCCCTGCAGCTGGACATCAGCCGTGAGGACGCCGGGCAGCGGATCATCGACCACACTGTGGAACGCCACGGGCGCCTGGACATCGTGATCCACAACGCCGGCATCACCCGGGACAAGCTGCTCGCCAACATGGACCAGGGCCGGTGGGACTCCGTCATCGCCGTCAACATCGCCGCGCAGCTGCGGATCAATGAGGCCCTGCTGGCATCGGAGCATTTCCGGAACTCACCGCGGATCGTCTCCGTGGCCTCCACCAGCGGGATCGCCGGCAACCGCGGCCAGACCAACTACGCCGCCTCCAAGGGCGGTGTGATGGGCATGGTCCGGGCCACGGCTCCGCTGATCGGCACCCACGGCGGTTCCATCAACGCCGTCGCACCGGGCTTCATCGAAACCGAAATGACCGCGAAGATCCCGTTCGCCACCCGCGAGATCGCCCGCAGGCTCAACTCCCTGCAGCAGGGCGGCCGCCCGGGCGACGTCGCGGAGGCCATCGCGTTCCTGGCCAGTGACGCGGCCGGCGGCATCTCCGGGGACGTATTGCGCGTCTGCGGGCAGAACCTGGTGGGGGCATGACCCCATCCGGGCCCGTGATCCTGGGCGAGATGCCGTCGCTGTCGAAGCTGTACGTCAACGCGGCGGCCACGGCCGCCCGCCGCCGGGTGCTGGGCACGCATGCGGGCAACGGGCTCCCCGAAACACGGCACGAGGTCCGCGGCGTGAAGGCGGCGGTGGAGAACCTCACGGCGTACCAGCACCTGATCGGCGAGACGGCGAGTGACGTGCTGCCGGCCGGCTTCATCCATGCCCTGGCGTTCCCGCTGGCCATGAGCGTGATGAACCGGGACGACTTCCCGCTGCCGCTGCTGGGGATGATCCATCTGGAAAACCATGTGGTGCAGTCCGCGCCGCTGCGTTTCACGGAGGCCCTGGATATCCGCGCCTGGGCGGAGAACCTGCGCGGGCACCGGTCCGGCACGCAGCTGGACCTCGTCACGGAGGTCCGCCGCACGGGGGAGGACCCCGTCCTCTGGCGGGGTGTCTCAAGCTACCTGGCCAAAGGCGTGTTCCTGCCCGGCATCGACAAGCCCACGGCAGCCTCTGTTCCGGCGGACTTCAAGGCACCGGACCCGACGGCGCTGTGGCAGCTCGGCGTGGACACCGGGCGCGCCTACGCCGCTGTGTCCGGTGACTTCAACCCGATCCACCTGAGCGTCCTCTCGGCCAAGGCCCTGGGCCTGCGCCGGTCGATCGCGCACGGCATGTACCTGGCGTCGAGGGCACTGGCGGACGTGGGCGCCGCCAAGGGCGAGGCATTCAGCTGGGATGTGTCCTTTGAGGCGCCGGTGTTCCTGCCGGCCCGGGTGGCGCTGGATATCAGCACCATGCAGGACTCCGACGGTGCCTGGCAGCGCTCCGACTACGTCGCCTGGAACGCACGTTCCGGACGCAGGCACTTCAGCGGATCGGTGGCTGCGCTGTAGCGGTCCCGGACGCAAAGGACGACGGCGGTGGCCGCCCCCTCCGGGGCGGCTACCGCCGTCGTTGTCTGTGTGCCAGCCGGAAGCGGCAGGGCACTACTTGCTGGTGTCCGCCGAGGTCTTCACCACCCGCAGCACCCGGTGCAGGCTGAGCAGGATCGATTCGACGGCGCTGGGGGCGTCGGTTGCCGCTTCCTCGGCACCGACGCGTGCCGTGAGCTCCTTGACGGTGGCATCGGCCGCCTCGCTCAGCTCGGCCTGCCGCTCCGGGGTGTCTTCCTCGACCGAGCGCAGGACGTCGCCCACGGCAGACATGGCGTCGGCGAGCGGCGCAGCGAATTCATCCGGCACCACGAAGGGAGTGTCCTTGGCCCAGATGACATCCGAGAGCACCTGCGTGACGTCCTGGACGTGGAAGGTTATCCTTTCCAGGTCCCGCAGGTTGCGGTAGTCCAGCTCCACGTCCCGCGGATGGAGCCGGCGCCTGGGGTTGGCCTGCCGGCTGGCGTCCGCCTTCTCCACCGCCAGGCGGACGGAACGCGCTGACGCTTCGAGGGCGCCGGAGCGCGTGGACCACTCTTCGTGCTCCGGCGGCCAGCTCTCCTTCAGCGCCTTGGCCATGTCCCGGAGTTGCTGGGCGAGTGCGAGGCGCAGTTCGGCAATGCTGAGCTCGGCGGCGCGGAAGTGCAGCGGCGGAAAGACCAGCAGGTTGACGAGGACTCCCACGGTGACCCCGGCCCCCATCTGCAGGAGGTAGCCGAAGGAGAACTGGTCCGGGTTGTGGCCGCCGACCAGCAGGACCAGCAGCGCCGCCGTCGGGATCCAGTCCCTGCCCGCACCGAGTCTGGGGAGCCCGGCCAGGACGACGCCGAAGGCCATCACGACGCCGACCGTCAGCGGCGTCGGGCTGCCGAGGATGAACAGCACGAAGGCCAGCCCCACTCCGATCGCGAGCCCGACAAGCGTCTGTACGCCCTGACGCATGGAACCGGCGACATTCTCGTACATCGCCACCAGGGCGCCCAGCGGGGCGTAGTAGGGGTAGTCAGCCGCGGAACCAGGCATGAAAGGGGCGATTGCGAAAGCAATGCCGGCGGCCAGCCCTGCCTTCAGGGCCAGCTGCAGCCGGGGCCACAGCAGGGCCGAGCGGGCGTTGCCGGACACGATCCGCCAGAGCCGCCGGGGCAGGGAATGGCCGCCGGTGTGCGTAGCCTCGTCTGTAGTTGTCACCCGGCCCACCCTAGGGTGGGCACGTTGCTGCGACAAGTGGATGAACCCCGGCCAGCCGCACGGCGGCCTAGTCCGCCCCGTGCCCGGGAGAGACTTCTTCACCGGCCCGGACCGGGCCCGGCGGAGTTCCGTCGCCGAAGGGGCGTCCGCCCAGGGTTTCCCTGCCGTGGGCGCTCAGCCAGTTGCCAAGGTCCGGCCCCGCCGGAACGATCCCCGTGGGGTTGATGTCTTCATGGACGATGTAATAGTGCTGCTTGATCTGCACGAAGTCGGTGGTGTCGCCGAACCCGGGGGTCTGGAACAGGTCGCGGGCGTAGGCCCAGAGTGCGGGCATCTCGCTGAGTTTCTGCCGGTTGCACTTGAAGTGCCCGTGGTAGACCGCGTCGAACCGTGCCAGCGTGGTGAAGAGGCGGACGTCGGCCTCCGTGATCGTGTCGCCCACGAGGTACCGCTGCGTGGTGAGGCGCTCCTCGAGCCAGTCAAGGGCGGTCCAGAGCCGGCTGTAGGCGGCATCATAGGCTTCCTGCAATCCTGCGAAGCCGCAGCGGTACACGCCGTTGTTCACCTCGGTGAACACCCGCTTGTTGACCGTGTCGATCTCCCCGCGCAGCGCCTCGGGGTAAAGGTCCGGCGCGCCGGGACGGTGGTGCGCGGCCCACTCGGTGGAGAAGTCCAGGGTGATCTGCGGGAAGTTGTTGGTCACCACCTGCCCGCTGGCGATGTCGACGATCGCCGGAACGGTGATGCCGCGCGGATAGTCCGGGAACCGGCGGAAGTACGCCTCCTGGATCCGCTCGATGCCGAGCACCGGATCCTTGCCGCCGGGATCCAGGTCAAACGTCCAGGAACGCGCATCGTGGGTGGGTCCGGGCTGGCCCAGGGAGATGGCCTCCTCGAGGCCCAGCAGGCGCCGCACGATCACGGTCCGGTTGGCCCACGGGCAGGCGCGGGCCGCGATCAGACGGTAGCGTCCCGGCTCGACCGGCCAGCCGGGCTCGCCGTTCCGGCCGGGGGCGCCGTCGCGGGTGATCCGGTCCTCGATGTAGTTCGTGTCCCGGGTGAACTCCTCGCCGCCGGTGACGTAGGCACCTTTCGTGCTGAATCCAGGGTCGTCCGTGTGTGTTTGGCTCATGGACCCAGCCTATGCCGGAGTGCCGCCGGGTCCCTGCCACGGTGTATGCGGCAGGGACGCGAAGACCTGCGACAACGGCTGCCAGGCGAACCACCAGGCGGCACCGACGACGGCGGCGAACAGGACGATCCACACGCCCGCGGGGACGCGGGTTGCCCGGGACAGCAGGTAGGCGTCCGACGTCGCCAGCCGGTCGCGGCGCCGCACGTGCACGGCCGCAAGTTTGCCGAGGTCCCGAACGGCGGCGACCAGAAGCGCCAGGCCGAGCACGATCATGACATGGCCGTTGAATTCGGGCGGGACAAACAGCACGAGCAGGACGGCGGCCAGGACCGCGGCCGCGGTGATGAGCAGGCCGATTCCGTTGCGGATGAACAGGAACGAGGCCAGCAGGATCAGGGTCCCGAGCGACATTGCCGCCGGGCCCCAGCCGCTGAAGCCGCACCAGACCATGGCGGCGCCAACGACGGCCGGCACGGGGTAGCCCCAGAACGTGGACCAGACGGCGGCGAGGGGGCGCCTGCTGTAGGTGGTGGTGGTGCCCGAATGGTCCAGGCTCAGCCGGATGCCGCCCACGCGCTGCCCGGTCATGAGCGCGGCGAAGGCGTGGCCGAGTTCGTGGGTCACGGTTGCCATGAGTCCGAAGTACCGCCACGTCACCCGCGGCAGGGAGAGCGCGACGGCGAGGAGGATCACCAGGGCGAGTTCGGTAACGGTGACGTGCGGGACGGGGGACTGGGTGAATCCGGCGGCAATCCGGTTCCACCAGGTTTCTGCGGCGTTGGTCATGCCCGGACCCGTGCAGCCGGTCCCGCGGGCCCTGCGGGGCCCGCACTGTGCCGGATGCAGTAGGGGGTCCACGGCCTGGCCTCCAGCCGGCCCTCGGCGATCCCTTCCCCGCACACTGCGCAGATGCCGTAGGTGCCGGCCTCGATCCGTTCCAGGGCTGCCTCGATCTGGGCGAGACCCGCGCGGCTTTGCTCAAGCAGGGCCGAGGCCTGGGAGAGCTCAAACGCGATGGTCGCGCCCTCGGGATCGTGTTCGTCGTCGACGTTGGAGTCCTGCCGGGCCGCATTCACCGCGGTGATGTCCCGGCCAAGCGCGGGAAGGAGTGCAAGTTTCCGGTGGCGCTCCTCCTGGAGGAGTGCGCGGAACCGTTCGACGTCAACCATAGGCTGCAAGGCTAGCGCGGCGGACCCGCGGGCGTCGAAGCGGGCGCGTAGGGGACGCCGTCGAAAAGCGCACCGGGCCGGGTCGAAAGTCCCCGGCGGACGGGGGAGTCTGCGCCGTACAGTGGGGGAAGAGACTGTGACCGGAAGACTTCGACCAGATAAGTCAGGAGACGTCATGGATCAGCAGGCGGCCAACGACCCCACCAAGAACGCCGTGGAGGAGGCCGACGCCCTGGCCGCGGTAGAGCGGCACCATGCCAGCATGCTCAAGCGCCTCAATGCCCTGACGTCCACTCTCACCCGTGCCGTGACGGCCGGCGACACCGTGGCGGAGCACGACGCCCATGAGGTGCTCGTGGAATGGTGCGAGACCGAACTCGTCCCGCACGCGCTCGCCGAGGAAGGGCCACTGTACGGCGGAGCCCGGAAGAGGCCGGAAGGCGCGCTACTGGTGGACGGGATGCTGGGCGAGCACCAGATGATCGTCGGCCTCGTCGAGGAGCTGCGCGGTTCCGCCGGGGTGGACGCCGCTGTGGCGGCCGGCTCCATCCGGAACATTTTCGCGCTCCACCTGGACAAGGAAAACAGGCTCCTGATGCCGTTCATCGTGGCTTCCCCCGAGCTGTCCCTCGCACGCGCCGTCGAAGGCCTGCACGAACTGGTCGGCGAAACCCACATCCATCAACACGGGACGGGGCAAACGGGCAGCGTCTAGAGTTGCCCCATGGCGGACGGAATGCACCACGACAGCACTCCCGGCACTGATGCATTGCTGAGGGAGCTAGCGGCGGCCCACGGGGTGGGAACCTCCTACTGGGGCTGGGACGGGGTCGAACGCTCTGTCACGGAGAGCACATTGCGCGGCGTTCTCGCCGCGCTGGGCGTACCGGCGTCGGACACGGCCGCGATGGAGCGGTCCCTGGCCGAGGCGCGGCTGGCACCGTGGCGGCGCCTCCTGCCGCCGGTCGCCGTCGCCCGGGAGGGGCAGGAACTCCTCATCAACGTCCATGTACCGCACGGCAGCGCCGTCAGTGTGTGGATCGCCGCCGAAGACGGCAGCACGCACAGGGCAGCGCAGCGCGAGAATTGGGACGCGCCGGTCGACGTCGACGGCGTCCTGACCGGACGGGCGACCTTCGCGCTGCCGGGTACGGTGCCGCTCGGGTGGCACACCCTGCTGGCAGATAACGCCGGCACGATCGCCCGGTGCCCGCTCGTCGTCACACCGCGGAGGCTCCACACGACGGAGGCGCTCGCCGGGCGGCGGAACTGGGGACTGACCACGCAGCTCTATTCTGTGCGCTCCTCCCGGTCCTGGGGCATCGGCGACTTCGCCGACCTCGCGGACCTCGCCACCCTGACCGGGCAGGAGGGCGCCGGTTTCCTCCTGGTCAACCCGCTCCATGCCGCCGAGCCGCGGCCGCCGGTTGAGGACTCGCCCTACCTTCCCACGACCCGGCGGTTTTTCAACCCGCTCTATCTCCGGGTGGAGGAGATCCCCGAATACGGCTACCTCGGCCCGGCCGGCCGCGCCGAGGTGGAGCGGCTGGCCAGCCAACAACACTCCGCCAACCACTCCACCGGGCTGCTGGACCGGAACTCCAGCTACGGGGCGAAGCTGGCCGCCCTTGAGCTCGTGTTCGGGGTCCCGCGCGACCCCGCCCGCGCCCTCGCGTTTGCGGACTTCTGCCGTGAACAGGGGCAGGGACTCGATGACTTCGCGCTCTGGTGCGCCCTGGCCGAGAAGCTGGCCCCGGAGGCTCCGCAATGGGCTGCGGAGGCGGCCAGCCCGGAGACGTCCTACTGCAAGGAGCAACGGGTCCTGCTCGCCGGGCGGATCGAATTCCACCGCTGGCTGCAGTGGCTCTGCGACCAGCAGCTGGAAGCCGCCCAGCGCTCGGCCCGGCGGTCGGGCATGGAGATCGGCGTCATCCACGATCTTGCGGTCGGCGTGAAACCAGGCGGTGCGGACGCCTGGACCCTTGCCGGGGTGCTGGCCCGCGACGTCACGGTCGGCGCGCCTCCGGACATGTTCAACCAGCAGGGCCAGAACTGGACCCAACCGCCCTGGCACCCGGTCCGGCTCGCCGAGTCGGGATACGCGGCCTACCGGGACATGCTCCGGACGGTGCTGCGGCATGCCGGGGGCATCCGGGTGGACCACATTCTGGGCCTGTTCCGGCTGTGGTGGATCCCCGAGGGGGCCGGGCCTGGCGACGGCACCTATGTCTATTACGACCATGAGGCGCTCATCGGCATCCTGGCGCTGGAGGCGCAGCGTGCCGGTGCGATCGTCATCGGCGAGGATCTGGGGGTGTTTGAGCCGTGGGTCCGAGACTACCTCGCCGAACGCGGGATCTTCGGCACGTCGATCCTCTGGTTCGAACACGACGCCGACGGCCCGCTTCCGCCGGAGCGGTACCGGCAGCAGTGCCTGACCAGCGTCAACACCCACGACCTGCCCCCGACGGCCGGCTATCTGGCCGGCGAGCACGTCACCCTCCGCGAGTCCCTGGGCCTGCTGCGGCGTCCGGTGGATGAGGAACGCGCCGAGGCCGTGGCGGAGCAGCAGGCAGTGCTCGGGATGCTGCGGGAACGCGGCCTCCTGCCGGCGCCGGGGCACGAAGACGTGCAGGGCACCGTCGAGGCGCTGTATGCCTTCACCACTCTGACGCCGTCGTCCCTGCTCGGCGTCGCGCTGGTTGATGCGGTGGGCGAAACCCGGACCCAAAACCAGCCCGGAACCAGCACGGAGTACCCCAACTGGCGCATAGCCCTGGCCGGCCCGCGGGGGCCGGTCCTGCTCGACAGCCTGGCCGAGGATCCCGGCTTCCGCTCGCTCCTCGGCACCATCCGGACTGCGCTGCACGCCGCGGATTAGCCGCGCGCACACGATGGAAAACGCCTAAGGCCCGCAGCCCCCGACGGGCCTGAGTGGGACGCGCCGCAGATGAGTGACCTGCTCAAGTAACCTGCCGCGTGCTGTACAGGTGTCACAAGAGCGGGCGGACAAGTAAAACTACTCGTTCCTTCCGTGTCCGCTCCGTCTAATCTGATCGCCAAAGCGCCAGAAACTATCGCCGCGCGGTCGTGTCAGATGCAGATCCGATGTTTATGGGGGAACAAATGAAAAGCAGTGTGCGGGTAGCTGGTGCCGGTCTGGCTCTGGCAATGGGAATCGCTGGAAGCGTAGCCGGCACTGCAGGCGCTGCCACGAGTTACAGCTTTGCCGTCATCGGCGACATGCCCTACGGCAGCACCCAATTGAGCCTCTTTCCGAAACGCATCGCGCAGATAAACGCGGATCCGGATGTGCGCATGGTCGGGCATCTCGGCGATATCGGCACGGGTGTCTGCTCTGACGCCTACTACCAGAAGATCAAGGCAAGCTTCGACAAGTTTGTCGACCCGCTGGTGTACACCCCCGGTGACAACGAGTGGGCGGACTGCCACAGCGCCAGAATAGGCAAAGCCAATCCGCTGCAGCGGCTGGCTGCCATCCGCTCGGTCTTCTTCCCCAGAAGCGGCCGGACCCTGGGCCAGAACCCGATCTCCGTCACGGCCCAGTCCGGGTACAAGGAGAATGTGAAGTTCGCCGCCGGCGGGCTGACCATCTCGACCCTGCACATCGTTGGTTCGGAGAATGACCTCCGGCCGTGGACCGGCCTCGGCTTCACGATGGCCACCACTGGACAGGTGGCCGAGGAGAAGGCCCGGGTGAATGCCGCCGTCGCGCAGATCCGAAGTGCCTTCGCAATGGCGAAGGCCAATAACAGCAGGGCCGTGGTCCTGATGACCCAGGCGGACATGTTTGCTCCCGGCACCCAGTACTCGGGCTACCGCAACGCCTTCCAGAGCATCGTGCGGGCCATCGCCAGTGAAAGCAAGGCATTCAAGAAGCCGGTGTTCCTTTTCAACGGCGACACTCACATCTACGCCAAGGACAAGCCGCTCAACAACGAGAAGTGGCTGTCTTTCTACGGGATTTCCGGCGCGGCGCCCAACCTCACGAGGGTCTCAATCGAAGGCGAAACCTACGTGGATGAATACGTGAGGGCCAACGTCGTCTCCAGCTCGGAGGTCCTGCAGATCCAGCGGGTTGCGTACAAGTAGCGCGCCCGCAAATAGATCCAAACCGGGAAGGTCCCGGAATCCAAGGATTCGGGGGCCTGTCCCCGCCTGTTGTCGCCAGAGATAGAAAAAACCCCCAGAATCCTTGGATTCTGGGGGTTTTCCCGTTGTGCGCGGAGGGGGACTTGAACCCCCACCCCCTTTCGAGGACTAGCACCTCAAGCTAGCGCGTCTGCCATTCCGCCACCCGCGCAGGTGGTATTCGGTGAACCTTTTCGCCTTTCAGCGTTTTGGATTTCTCCGAAGCAGCGAGAAAGACTCTAGCATGAACTTTCCCGAAACAAATAATCGGGGCCCGGGAGGGCATGTGGGTAGGCTGAAGCCAGCAACAGAGCCGACGCCACGAGGAGTGAAACATGACTGAAATCAGGCCCGAGGACGAAGTCGTCAGAATCTGCCAGGAACTGATCCGGATCGACACGTCCAACTACGGTGACGGCTCAGGCCCGGGGGAGCGGGCGGCTGCCGAGTACACCGCGGGGCTGATGACGGAAGTGGGACTGGACGCCGAAATCTTCGAGTCCGCCCCGGGCCGCGCCAGCGTCGTCACCAGACTTGCCGGCGAGGACCCGTCCGCCAGCGCCCTGGTGGTCCACGGGCACCTGGATGTTGTCCCCGCGCTCCGCGAACAGTGGTCGGTGGACCCCTTCGGTGCCGAACTCAAGGACGGCATGATCTGGGGCCGCGGCGCCGTGGATATGAAGGACATGGACGCCATGATCCTTTCCGTGCTGCGGAATTTTGCCCGGACCGGCCGCAAACCCAAGCGGGACCTGATCTTCGCGTTCTTCGCCGACGAGGAAGCCGGCGGCACCTACGGCGCCCGCTACGCGATCGAGAAGCGGCCCGAACTCTTCGACGGCGCCACCGAGGCCATCTCCGAAGTCGGCGGCTTCTCCGCGAACATCGGCGGCCAGCGCACCTACCTGCTCCAGACCGCCGAGAAAGGCCTGTCCTGGCTCCGCCTCGTCGCCCACGGCCGCGCGGGCCACGGTTCCCAGATCAATACGGACAACGCCGTTACCCGGCTCGCCAGCGCCGTGTCCCGCATCGGGGAATATCGGTGGCCGGTGGAGCTCACCCCCACCACCCGGCAGTTCCTCGACGGCGTGACGGAACTCACGGGCGTCGAGTTCGATCCGGACGATCCGGACAAGATCCTCAAGGAACTCGGCACCGTGGCCCGCTTCGTCGGCGCCACCTTGCAGAACACCACCAACCCCACCCTGCTCAAGGGCGGCTACAAGCACAATGTGATCCCGGAATCGGCCGAGGCCCTCATCGACTGCCGCACCCTGCCCGGCCAGGAGGAACACGTCCTCGAAAAGGTCCGCGAACTGGCCGGCAAGGGCGTGGACGTGAGCTACGTCCACAACGACGTGTCGCTGGAGGTCCCGTTCGCGGGAAACCTCGTGGACTCGATGATCGACGCGCTGCACGCCGAGGATCCGGGAGCCAAGGTCCTGCCGTACACCCTCTCCGGCGGCACGGACAACAAGTCCCTGAGCCGGCTGGGCATCACCGGCTACGGTTTCGCCCCGCTCCAGCTCCCGGACGAACTGGACTTCACCGGGATGTTCCACGGGGTGGACGAACGCGTCCCCACCGAATCCCTGAAGTTCGGCGCCCGCGTGCTCGATACCCTGCTCACCAACTACTGAGCCCCGAAAGACACACCGCCGATGCGCCCTGGAAATGCCCTGCCCGATGTCTTGCCCGATGCCCTGCTCGAACGGATCCGCGGCCGTGCCGCCGGCTACGACCGGGACAACGCCTTTTTCCACGAGGATCTTGAGGAGCTGGCCGCGGCCGGCTACCTGAAGATCTTTGTCCCGGCGGCCGACGGCGGATTGGGACTTGGGCTGTCCGCGGCGGCGCAGCTGCAGCGGCGGCTGGCGACGGCGGCCCCGGCCACCGCGCTGGCCGTCAATATGCACCTGGTGTGGACCGGCGTCGCGCACGTCCTGGCAGCCCGCGGTGACTCCTCGCTGGACTTCATCCTCCAGGAGGCAGCGCAGGGCGAGATCTTCGCGTTCGGAAACTCGGAGGCAGGGAACGACTCGGTGCTCTTCGATTCCCTCACCACCGCCGTGCCGGTCGCCGGGGGCGGCTATTCCTTCACCGGCCGCAAGATCTTCACAAGCCTCTCGCCGGCGTGGACCCGGCTGGGCATTTTCGGCAAGGACGCCTCGGCCGGGGACGGCGAGGGCCAGTTGGTCCACGGCTTCATCACCAGGGACACCCCGGGGTACGAAGTCCTGGCGGACTGGGACACGCTCGGCATGCGGGCAAGCCAGTCCAACACGACGGTCCTGGATGGTGCGGTGGTGCCGGCAGAGCGGATTTTCCGGAAGCTTCCGGTGGGCCCGAACGCTGACCCGCTGATCTTCGCCATCTTCGCCTGTTTCGAGACGCTGCTGGCCGCGGTGTACACGGGCCTCGGCGAACGGGCCCTTGACCTGGCGGTAGAGGCGGTGAAGCGGCGGACCTCGTTCAAGAACGGCGGGCGCAGCTACGCCCAGGATCCGGATATCCGCTGGAAGGTGGCGGACGCGGCGATGGCGATGGACGCGCTGTACCCCCAGCTGTCCAGCGTCGCGGCAGATGTGGATGCCCTGGCCGAGCACGGCGCCCAGTGGTTCCCGAAGCTGGTCGGAGTGAAAGTCAGCGCGACGGAGACGGCCCGGACGGTCGTGGACCTGGCGGTCAGGGTCTCCGGGGGATCGAGCTACTTCCGCGGTTCCGAGCTGGAACGGCTGTACCGCGACGTGCTGGCGGGAATGTTCCACCCCTCAGATGACGAATCGGCGCACAACACCGTAGCCAACGCGTGGCTCGGGCCGCTCGAGACGGCATAGACGCTGGACCCCACACCCCTAAACGGTCCGCTGGACCCCACAACTAAACGGTCCGCTGGACCCCACACCCCTAAACGGTCCGCTGGACCCCACACCCCTAAACGGTCCGCTGGACCTGCGTCACCCTGCGGCGCAGCCAGAAGCGGCGTCCGCCGCCCAAATACAGCACGCTGCGCTCAAGTTCCCACTTGCCGTACTCCGAGTGCTCGACCAGGCGGCGGCGCGCTTCAGGCAGGGAATCCTCAGGACTGACCGTCAGTACGAGGTACTCGTACTGCCTCACATAGTCCCGTTCCCGACGGACCGAGCTGCTGAGAAAATGTTCCTTCATTGCTCTCCATTTTCTCCCTTTTCCGGCTAACGTGAAGTCATGAGCATCGATCCGCGTGTCGCGCTTCAATCCCTGACGGCTGCGCTGGAAGAACACCTCGCTGCTGCGTCTGCCCGCCGGGGAGATGGGGATCCCGCGGTCGAGGCAGCGTTTTTTGCCGTTGCTGATGCCTTTGAAGTCTACGACGACTCGCTCTACGAAGCGTATGGCGAAGTGACGCCGCTCGAAGTGATCGATGACGACAGCGACGAGGACGAGGAAGAAGACGTCGACGACGAGGAAGACCTCGAAATCCTCCAGGACTAGGTCCGGCCGTTAGGCCAGCGAACGACCCAGCTCAGGCGGGGTTCGACACGTCCTCCAGCGCCTGGGCGATCTGCGGGGGCAGCGGCGCCAGCGTCGAATCCAGGATTTCCTTGAGCTGCACCGGCGTGCGTGCGCCCACAATCGCCGTCGCGACACCAGACTGGGACAGCAGCCAGCTCAGCGAGACGTCCAGGGACGTCCGCCCCAGACCCTTCGCCGCCATCGCCACGGCCTCCACCACACTGGACGCGGCACCCTCAAGGTACGGCTCCACATAGCCGGCCAGCCTCGAATGGGCCGCCCGCGAATCCGCGGGAATGCTCCCGCGGTATTTGCCGCTCAGCACGCCGCGCCCCAACGGACCCCACGCCATCAGGCCCAGGCCGGCGTCCTCAACGGCGGGAATGAGTTCAGCTTCGGGGGAGCGCTGGAGGAGGGAATACTCGGACTGGTTCGCGACCAGCGGGAAGCCGGCCACCGCGGCAGCCTTCGCCGTCTGCCAGCCGTTGAAGTTGGAAACTCCCACGTAGCGGACGCGGCCCGAGCGTACGGCGAATTCAAGCGCGGACAAGGTCTCTTCCAGCGGGACGTTGGGGTCCCAGGCATGCGCGAACCAGAGGTCCACATAGTCGGTGCCCAGCCGGGCCAGGCTCGCGTCCAGGCCGGAGAGCATTCCGTTCCGCGAGGTGTCGACGCCGCGCCGGCCGTCCGAGAACGACAATCCGGCCTTAGTGGAGATGACAACCTCGGAGCGGGCCACCACGTCGCCCAGCATCCCGCCCAGCATCGCCTCCGCCTGGCCGTCGGCGTAGGACGCGGCCGTGTCGATCAGGGTCCCGCCGCCGTCCACGAAAGTGCGGAGCAGGGCGGAGGCATCCTGCTCGTCGGTTTCCCGGGCCCAGGACATGGTGCCTAGGGAAACGGAGGACACGCGCAACCCACTGTTGCCGACATAACGCTGCTGCATGTCAGCAAGCTTACGGGGATTCGGAATGTTTCATGACGTAGGGTCTATAAACGTGAACTGGTTTGAAGCGGCCTTTTTGGGCCTTGTGCAGGGGCTGACCGAATTCCTCCCGATTTCCTCAAGTGCCCATCTGCGGATTGTGGGTTCCTTCCTCCCGAACGCCGCGGACCCCGGGGCCGCATTTACGGCCATCACCCAGCTCGGCACCGAAACCGCCGTCGTCGTTTACTTCTGGCGCGACATCGTGCGGATCGTCAAAGCCTGGGCCGGATCCTTGGCCGGCAAGGTCTCCCGGCACGACCCGGACGCCCGGATGGGCTGGCTGGTAATTCTGGGCAGCCTGCCGATCATCGTCCTTGGACTGCTGTTCCAGGACCAGATCGAGTCCGTGCTCCGCAGCCTCTGGATTGTCGCCACCATGCTGATTGTCTTCGGCATGATCCTCGCCGTCGCCGACGCCGTCGGGCGCCAGGACCGCGACCTGACGCAGCTGACGTACAAACACGGAATCCTCTACGGACTTGCGCAGGCCATGGCCCTGATCCCCGGCGTGTCCCGCTCCGGCGGCACCATCACCGCCGGGCTCCTCATGGGCTACACCCGTGAAGCGGCGGCCCGCTATTCCTTCCTCCTGGCCATCCCGGCAGTGTTCGGCAGCGGCCTGTACCAGCTCTACAAAGTTCTCTCCAAGGACGGCATCACCGGTCCCTACAGCCTCCCGGAAACAGCCCTCGCCACGGCCGTCGCGTTTGTTGTGGGATACATCATCATCGGCTGGTTCCTGAAGTACGTCTCGACCCACAGCTACCGGCTCTTCGTCTGGTACCGGATCCTCCTGGGCCTGGCCCTGTACCTGCTGCTCGGTTTCAACGTCATCAGCGCCTAGCACTAGGCTTGGGCTGTGAAGTCTTGGATCTCCCGCCCCGTTCCCCAGCTCCCGGGCAGCATGCCTGCCCTCCGCCTCTTCGACACCGCCAAGGGCAGTGTCGTCACCCTCGGCGCGGCCGGCGAACAGTCCATGTACGTCTGCGGAATCACCCCGTATGACGCCACCCATATGGGCCACGCGGCCAGCTACGTCGCATTCGACCTGCTGAACCGGGCCTGGCGGGACGGCCGGCAGACGGTCGCCTACGTGCAGAACGTCACCGACATCGACGACCCCCTGCTGGAGCGCGCAACGGCCACCGGAGTGGACTGGCGTGACCTGGCGGCCAGCCAGATCGAACTCTTCCAGACGGACATGGAAGCCCTCAACGTGCTGGCTCCGGACCGTTATGTGGGCGCCGTGGAAGCCATTCCCCTGATCGTGCCGGCCATCGAGCAGCTGCTGCAGCGGGGCTTGGCCTACCGGGTGCCCGGCGGCGCCGGCGAGCCTGACGGAGACGTCTATTACGACGTCGAAGCCGCCGGCAAGCACTCTGCCGAGGCCACTGATGCCTGGACCCTCGGCGCCGTCTCAGGGTTGTCCGACGCCGAGATGCTGGAGCTCTTTGCCGAACGTGGCGGAGACCCCGGCCGGGCCGGAAAGCGCCAGGCGCTGGATCCCCTGCTCTGGCGGGTTGCCCGCGAAGGAGAACCCAGCTGGCCCGGCGGCGAACTGGGGGAGGGACGGCCCGGCTGGCACATCGAGTGCACGGTCATCGCCCAGAAGTACCTGCCCGCCCCGTTCACCGTCCAGGGCGGCGGCTCTGACCTGGTCTTCCCGCACCACGAGATGGGCGCCGGGCATGCCTACTCGCTGTCCGGAGTGCCGCTGGCGCAACACTTCGCCCACGCCGGCATGGTGGGGCTCGACGGCGAAAAGATGAGCAAGTCCAAGGGAAACCTTGTCCTCGTTTCCAAGCTCCGTGCCGCCGGAGAGGAGCCGGCCGCGATCCGGCTGGCCATCCTGGCCCACCACTACCGCAGCGACTGGTCCTGGACCGACGCCGGATTCGACGCCGCCAAGGAGCGGCTCCGCAGCTGGAGGGGAGCACTCGCCGCTGCCCCGGCGGGCTCCGCCGCCGGGCTGGTGTCCCGGATGCGGGCCGAACTCTCAAATGACCTGAACGCCCCGGGAGCCGTCGCCGCCGTTGATGACTGGGCCAAAGCGGCCCTGGCGGAAGGCCATGACGGGTCGCCGTCGGACGCGGCGCTGGTGAGCGACGCCGTCAACGCTTTGCTCGGTGTGGAGCTCTAGGCGTGGCAGTTCAGGGATCGACGTTTAGGCGTCGAAACCACGCCGGACGCTAGGGCTTCTCCTTGCCGCGGCGCTTGAGGTACCGCTCGAATTCCCGGGCGATCGACTCGCCGCTGGCCTCCGGGAGGTCGGCGGTGTCCTTCGCTTCCTCCAGCTGGCGCACGTAGGCCGCGATTTCCGGGTCCTCGGTGGCCAGCTCGTCAACGCCGCGCTCCCACGCGTCCGACTCCTCGACCAGTTCCTGGGTGTCGAGCGGGACCTGCAGCAGCTCCTCGATGCGGTGCAGCAGGGCGAGCTGGGCCTTGGGGGAGGGCGCCTGCGCCACATAATGCGGCACGGCGGCCCACAGCGAGACGGTGGGCAGCCCGGCGAGCAGCGCAACCTCCGCGAGGACCCCGACGATCCCCACCGGCCCCTCATACTGCGAGGCCTCGAGGTCCATCCGCTCCCGCAGCGCCGGGTCATCCGTGGAGGCACTCACGGGAATCGGCCGGCTGTGCGGCACGTCGGCGAGGAGTGCACCGACCAGGATCACGTAGTCCACGTGGAGCGCCTCGGCGTGGACCAGCAGCTCGGCCGTGTAGGCACGCCACTTATAGGACGGCTCCGTGCCCTGGACGAAGATGACGTCCACGTTGGAATCGGGAACACTCGCCTTGAAGATCCGGGTTGAGGGCCACTTGATTTTCCGCTCACCGGACGCCGTCCGGCGGATCGTGGGCCGGGTGAACTGGAAGTCGTAGTATTCGTCGGCGTCGATCGAACCGACCTTCTTGCCGCCCCAAAGCTTGTTAAGGTAACGCAAGGCATCGCTCGCTGCCTCCCCGGCGTCGTTCCAGCCTTCGAAGGCCGCGAGCAGCACCGTGATGCGCCGGCCCTCGGGTACGGGCTGCAGCAGCCGTTCCGGCTCGGGCACGTCGCCCGTTTCCGCGGGGTCTACCTCGAAGCTATTCATCTCTTCACCCTACGTCCAAGGACCCGGGCCACGCATGGAATGAAGCGCCGGGAATCGCTGCCGCGCTGGCGATATTCGCCGTAGGCGTAGTAACTGCCCCCTCACAGGGCCGCACCGTAGACTGGAAAACATGCAATCCTCAGCTTCCCAGCCCCTCCTCAAAGCCGCGCTCTGGGACATGGATGGCACCATCGTCGACACCGAACCGTACTGGATCGAGGCCGAACACGCCCTGGTCGCCGCGCACGGCGGGCAGTGGTCGCACGAGAAGGCCATGCAGCTGGTGGGCCAGTCCCTCGTCTTCTCCGCGGGGATCCTGCAGGAAGCCGGCGTCGCGCTGGAGCGCCGGGAGATCATCGACACCCTGACGGCCCATGTCATCAGCCAGGTCCGCATCTCCGTGCCCTGGCGGCCCGGCGCCCGTGAACTGCTCGAAGAGCTGCACACCGCGGGGATCCGCTGTGTCCTCGTGACCATGTCCGAGGCCGCGCTGGCCCGTGAGATCGTGGCCAGCCTGCCCAGGCCCTACTTCGACTTCCTCGTCACCGGTGACACCGTCACGCAGGGCAAGCCGCACCCCGAGGCCTACCTCACCGCGGTCGAACTGCTGCAGGAGCAGGACCCGGACCTTGGCCTGCACCACTGCATCGCGCTGGAGGACTCCAAGCCCGGCGTTGCCGCCGCCGTCGCCTCCGGGGTGCCGACGGTCGCCATTCCGCACATCGCCCCGCTGGCGCACGATCCCCGCCATGCCATGTGGGACACCCTGGAAGGGCGTACCGTGGCCGACCTCGAAGAGCTGGTCGCCCTGCGCCACGAGTTCCCGGAGGCAACCTTCGGCCTGGCCCGCGACGCCGCGCAGGAGCCGGTCCGTGGCTGACACCGACACCCAGGGCACCAGCGGGCAGGACCCCCGGAAACAGGGGCGCAACGAAGGAATCGCGCTGGGGCGCATCGCCGGCATCCCCGTGATCCTCGCCTACTCGTGGTTCATCATTGCCGCGTTCACGGTTGTCGTCTACGGCCCTGTGCTGCAGCACAACAACCCGCGGCTGGGCGTCGGCGCCTACTTCGTGGCGTTCGCCTACGCCGTCCTGCTGCTGATCTCGGTCCTCGTGCATGAGCTCGCGCACGCCCTGACCGCCAAGATCTACCGCTGGCCCAGCGAAAAGATCGTCCTCAACCTCTGGGGTGGCCACACCCAGTTCGAGAGCTTCACCGCGTCCCCTGGCCGGTCCGTCATCGTCGCGATGGCCGGTCCCGCGGCGAACTTCGTCCTGGCCGCCGGCGGCTGGCTCGTGCTGACCGCCGCCGACCTCACCGGGGTGCCGGGCATCCTGGCCAATATCTTCGTCTGGGCCAACCTGCTGATCGGCATCTTCAATGTCCTCCCCGGGCTGCCGCTGGACGGCGGCCGGCTCGTCGAATCCGCCGTCTGGAAGCTGACCGGCAGCCAGGAAAAGGGCACGGTGGCCGCCGGCTGGGGCGGCCGCATCATCGTGATCGCCCTCGTCGTCTGGTTCGTGGCCCTTCCGCTGCTCAGCGGCGGCGAGCCGGACCTGTCGCTGGTGCTCCTCACCCTCCTTGTCTGCAGCTTCCTCTGGATGGGAGCCAGCGCCGCGATCCAGCAGGCCCGCCTGCGGGGCCGGCTCCCGGGCGTGGAAGCCGGCGCCCTCGCCGAGCCAGCAGTGGGCCTCCCCGAATCGGCCACGGTGGCCGATGTGCTGGCACTGGCGCCGGATCCCGCCACCGGCGCGGCTCCCGCCGTCGTGCTGTACCGCCCGGACGGGCGCCCGTCTGCCGTGGTCGACGCCGGTGCCCTCGCCACTGTTCCCGCGGCCGCCACTGCCGCCACGCCGCTCACGGCCGTGTCCTACTCCCTCGGCGCAGGCGCCTACGTGCCCGAGTGGTCCAGGGGACAGGAACTGATCCAGTACCTCGCCCAACTCGAGGGCCTGGAGTATGCCGTCGTCGACCGGGACGGAACCGTCACCGGCCTGCTCCACCAATCCGCAGTCCTTGGGGCCCTTACCGGCAAGGGCAACGGCGCCGGCAAGCGGATGTACGGCCAAAGCCGGTAGAGTTACCTGCCGGTCGTGTATTTCCGGACTGTTATTCCCGCCAGGGCCCACGTCCCGGGCACGAGCCGGCGGCCAGCCGGCCCCATCCACGGCCACACAGCTTTACAGGAGCGAGGAACATTTTCATGAGCAGCGACACCGCCGCAGGCACCACCCCGGACGACGCCGGAACAACCAGCCGCGCAGCAACCACCGGGCCGGACGCACGGGCGGCCGGCACGGCCAGTGCCGCCGCCCCGGTCGGGGCAGCGCGGCGCCGCGGACCGTTCCGGGAAGGCGAGCGTGTGCAGCTCACCGACGAGCGCGGCCGCATGAACACGATCAGCCTCGAGGCCGGCGGCGCGTTCCACACGCACCGCGGATTCCTCAACCACGACGAGATCATCGGCAAGCCGGACGGCTCTGTGGTGGTCAACAACGTCGGCCAGCAATACCAGACATTGCGGCCCCTGCTCTCGGACTTCGTCCTCTCGATGCCCCGCGGCGCAGCCGTCGTCTACCCCAAGGACGCCGGCCAGATTGTCACCATGGCGGACATTTTCCCCGGCGCACGCGTCGTCGAGGCCGGCGTCGGCTCCGGTGCCCTGTCCATCTCGCTGCTCCGCGCCGTCGGCGACAACGGCTACCTGCACTCCTTCGAGCGCCGGGAAGAATTCGCCGACATCGCCCGCGGCAACGTCGAGACGATCTTCGGCGGCCCGCACCCGGCCTGGCAGATCTCCCTCGGCGATTTCCAGGAGGAAGTGGTCCGCACCGAAGAGCCCGGCTCCGTGGACCGCGTGGTCCTGGACATGCTTGCCCCCTGGGAATGCCTCGACGCTGTCGCCACCGTGCTGGCCCCGGGCGGTGTGTGGATCAACTACGTCGCCACCGTGACGCAGCTTTCCCGGACCGCGGAGGCCATCCGGGCCGACGGCCGTTTCACCGAACCCGACGCCTGGGAGTCCATGGTTCGCGGCTGGCACCTCGAGGGCCTGGCGGTCCGCCCGGACCACCGCATGGTCGCCCACACCGGCTTCCTGCTGGTCACCCGGCGGCTGGCCGACGGCGTCACGGGCATCTCCGTGAAGCGCCGCCCGTCCAAGACCGACTTCAACGAAGACGACGTCAACGCCTGGACCCCTGGGGCCGTGGGGGAGCGGGCCGTCTCGGACAAGAAGCTGCGCCGGGCCGCCCGGGACGCCATCGCCGGAACCAACGTCAAGGACGATCCGGATATTACGAAGTAGTCCGTATTTCGGAAGACTCCAGCGGCACCCGGCTTCTTGGGGCTAATGTCTTAATAGAAGCGTAGGAAGGGGCTGATGCACGATGGAGACTCCGAACACTGATCCGGGCCTGACCCCGGCAGAGGACGCGGCGGCAGCCGCGGGACAATCGCAGGCCGACGCTGACCGCTACGGCGCCGGCGAACTCTCCGTGGCCGAGCGGCAGGTCAATATCCTCCGGGACAAGCTCCGGCATATTGACCGCCAGCTCGCCGCCGCCACGCAGAACAACTCCAAGCTCGTGGCCATGCTGGAGACCGCCAAGCAGGAAATCCTCCGACTGAAGAACGCCCTGGACCAGGAGGGCCAGCCACCGTACAGCTTCGGCACGGTGCTGCAGCTGAACCCGAAACGCCATGCCTCCGCCGGCAACGGCGGGCAGGCCGCCACCGAAGAATCCGTGGACATCTTCAACGCCGGCCGCAAGATGCGTGTGGGCATCAGCCCGCTGGTCAACATGAACCAGCTCGCTGTTGGCCAGGAGGTCCTCCTCAACGAGGCGCTCCTGGTGGTCGCCGGGCTGGGCTACGAACGGGCCGGTGACCTGGTCACGCTGAAGGAACTGCTCGGCGCGGACCGCGCACTGGTGGTCGGCCGCGCCGACGAGGAACGCGTCATCCGGCTCTCCGGGCCCCTGCTCGCGCAGAAGCTCCGCGTCGGCGACGCCCTCTCGATCGATTCCCGCACGGGCTACGCCCTGGAGAAAATTCCTCGCTCCGAGGTGGAGAACCTCGTCCTCGAAGAAGTGCCCGACATCACCTACCAGGACATCGGCGGACTGGGCCCGCAGATCGAGCAGATCCGGGACGCCGTGGAACTGCCCTTCCTGCACCCGGACCTGTACCGCGAACACGGCCTCAAAGCGCCCAAGGGCATCCTGCTCTACGGCCCCCCGGGCTGCGGGAAGACGCTGATTGCCAAGGCCGTCGCCAATTCCCTCGCCGCCCGGGCCGCCGAGCGCACCGGCAAGACGGACATGAAGAGCTACTTCCTGAACATCAAGGGTCCGGAGCTGCTGGACAAGTACGTCGGAGAAACCGAACGGCACATCCGGCTGATCTTCGCCCGCGCCCGGGAGAAGGCGTCCGAGGGCAGCCCCGTCGTGGTGTTCTTCGACGAAATGGACTCGCTGTTCCGCACCCGCGGCACCGGCATCTCCTCCGACGTCGAGACCACCATCGTCCCGCAGCTCCTCAGCGAGATCGACGGCGTCGAACGGCTCGACAACGTGATCGTGATCGGCGCGTCCAACCGCGAGGACATGATCGACCCGGCGATCCTGCGGCCGGGCCGGCTGGACGTCAAGGTCAAGAT
Source organism: Arthrobacter sp. NicSoilB4 (assembly GCF_019977335.1). Classification (NCBI taxonomy): domain Bacteria; kingdom Bacillati; phylum Actinomycetota; class Actinomycetes; order Micrococcales; family Micrococcaceae; genus Arthrobacter; species Arthrobacter sp. NicSoilB4. Next base: position 2,103,041 of record NZ_AP024653.1, read on the forward strand.
CCACCGCCCCGATGCCGAGGCCGCGGCCGACATTTTCAACAAGTACATCACCGCCGACCTGCCGTTCCACGAGTCCGATCTCGCCGAGCACCACGGTGATGTGCAGGCCACCGTGGATGCGATGGTCCAACGCACCGTCGAGGCCATGTACTCCACCGAAAAGTCCAACGAATACCTCGAGGTCACGTACGCCAACGGCGACACCGAAATGCTCTACTTCAAGGACTTCAATTCCGGCGCCGTGGTGCAAAACGTCGTGGACCGGGCCAAGAAGTACGCGATCAAGGACCTGCTGACCGTGGGCCAGAAGGGCATCCGGATCGACCACCTGCTGCGGGCCGTCGTCGACGAGTTCCGCGAGCACGAGGACATGCCCAACACCACCAACCCGGACGACTGGGCACGGATCTCGGGCAAGAAGGGCGAACGCATCACCTACATCCGCACCATCGTCCAGGGCAAGGCGGGGCAGGAGCCCGGCAAGTCCATCGAGACGATGCCCAGCACGGGCCAGTACCTGTGACGGCAGCGCCCGGCCAGCCGGCCGCCGATACCGGCGGGCTGCCGGCCGGCGGCGCCATGCGGGTCATGGGTTCGGAGACCGAATACGGCATCCATGCGCCCACCGCCCCCGGCGCCAACGCCACAATGATGTCTGCCCGGGTGATCCAGGCCTACGCCCAGGTGACACGGCAGCGTGCGGCCGGCGGCGCCGAAACCCGCTGGGACTACACCGACGAGGAACCGCTGCATGACGCCCGCGGCTGGACGCTGGAGCGCAGCCAGGCGGAACCCGACCAGCTGACCGACCAGCCGCCCGTCCTCGACGCCGAGGCTGTTGCCCTCGCCTATGGGCGGCAGGAACTGGAGGCCGACGGGGAGGACGAGTCCGGCACGCTCCTGATGAACATGGTCCTCGGCAACGGCGCCCGGCTGTATGTCGACCATGCCCACCCCGAGTACTCCAGCCCGGAAGTGACCAACCCCCGGGACGCCGTCGCCTGGGATGCCGCCGGTGATCTCGTGGCCCTTGCCGCGGTGCGCCGGCTGGCGGCCGATCCCGAGCTGCCTCCGGTCAACCTGTACAAGAACAACACCGACAACAAGTCGGTGTCCTACGGTTCCCACGAAAACTACCTCATGCCCCGCAACGTGCCCTTCGGAGACATTGTCCGCGGCCTGACGCCGTTCTTTGTCACCCGCCAGATCATCTGCGGGGCCGGCCGGGTCGGCATGAAACAGGACGGCTCGCGGCCCGGCTACCAGATCAGCCAGCGGGCGGATTTTTTCGAGACCGAAGTCGGCCTGGAAACCACCATCCGCCGGCCCATCATCAACACCCGCGACGAACCGCACGCGACGGCGGACAAGTACCGGCGGCTGCATGTCATCATCGGTGACGCCAACCTCAGCCAGGCCTCCAACTACCTGAAATTCGGCACCACCGCGATGGTGCTGAGCCTGATCGAGGCCGGCCTGGCGCCCAGGCTCGAAATCCACGAGCCGGTCGCCGCGCTGCAGGCCGTCAGCCATGACACCTCGCTCACTGCCACCTTCCGGCTGCTCGACGGGCGGCGGATCACCGCCCTGGACCTGCAGTGGATCTACTACGAAGCCGCCGCGAAGCACGCCCAGGACACCGGCGTGGCCGACGCCGTGGACGGGGACGGCCACACGCATCAGGTGCTGGAACGCTGGCAGGCGACGCTGACGGAACTGGGAAGCGACCGGGCCAAGGCCGCGACCTCCGTGGAGTGGCTGGCCAAGCTCTCCCTGCTGGACGGCTACCGGGAACGCGACGGGCTCGACTGGGGCCACGCACGGCTGGGCCTCGTGGACCTGCAATGGGCGGACATCCGGCCTGAAAAGGGACTCTATTACCGCCTGCTGGCACGCGAGCGCATGCAGCGGCTCGTCGACGACGGCCGGATCCAGCGGGCGGTCACCGAACCGCCGTCGGACACCCGGGCGTTCTTCCGGGGCCGCTGCGTCAGCCGCTTCGGGGCCGACGTGGTCGGCGCCAGCTGGGACTCCGTGATCTTCGACGTACCCGGCCGCGGCAGGCTGCAGCGCGTCCCCACCCGGGAACCGCTGCGCGGAACCGAGGCCCTCACCGGCGGGCTTTTCGCGCGGCACCGCGAAGCCGGACCGTTCCTCTCCGAGCTGCTGGGACTCCCACCCGGTTCCTAGGGACAAAGAGTCCCGCAGCGGCCCCCGGCGTGGCAATATGGCTTACAGGAAGTCCCTCGCGCAGACGGGACGGACAGAAGGAGAAGACAATGGCAGGCCAGGAGCAACAGCAGCCGCAGCCGCGGGACACCGAAGTTGACGAGGACGTCCCCGCCGCCCCGCCGGCCCCGGCGGAGGGACAGGCATCGGCCGCCACGCAGGGCGTCGACGACCTGCTCGACGAGATCGACGGTGTGCTGGAGTCCAACGCCGAAGAATTCGTGCGGGCGTTCGTCCAAAAGGGCGGCCAGTAGGCCGGCGGACCACGGCGGCCCAGGGGTTGCGCCGACACAGGGCTGAGTGCCGGAAGTCGTTGATTCACTACGTTGAGGGAGTGCACCAGTGCAGGAAACCACAGCCAACCAGGTAGCAGCCAACGCCACGTCCTCCTTCACCGAACATCTGCAGCGCCAGCGCCCCGATTTGCTGCCGTTCGGCCAGCAGCTCGGGGCGGGGGCACCAGCGGCGGGCACGGCGCCGCTGCAGGCGCCGCACGGGACCACAATCGTCGCGCTTAGCTATGCCGGCGGCGTGCTGATGGCAGGGGACCGGCGCGCCACGATGGGCAACGTCATCGCCAGCCGGCATATCGAGAAAGTCTTCCCGGCGGACCAGTATTCGGTGCTCGGCATCGCCGGCACCGCGGGCATCGCCCTCGACATCACCCGGCTATTCCAGGTCGAACTCGAACATTACGAGAAGATCGAAGGGACGCTGCTGAGCCTGGACGGCAAAGCCAACCGTCTCGGTGCCATGATCCGCAGCAACCTTCCGATGGCGATGCAGGGACTCGCGGTGGTGCCCCTGTTCGCCGGCTTCGACCGGCCGGCCGGCGTCGGACGCCTGTTCTCCTACGACGTCACCGGCGGCCGGTACGAGGAGCAGGAGCACCACTCGGTCGGTTCGGGCTCGATGTTCGCCCGCGGCGCGCTCAAGAAACTCTGGCAGCCCAACCTCACCGAGGAGGAGGCCGTCGCCGTCGCCGTCGAAGCGCTTTACGACGCCGCCGACGACGACTCCGCCACCGGCGGCCCGGATCCCGTCCGGCAGCTCTGGCCGGTGGTTTACATCGTCAACCGAACAGGCGCCTACCGGGTCCCGGAGCGCGAGCTCGCGGCGATGGCCGGCACCATCATTGAATCCAGGGCCGTGGCCCAGCGGGAGGCCTGAGATGACCCAGCAGTTCTACGTATCGCCCGAACAACTGATGAAGGACCGCGCGGATTTCGCGCGGAAGGGCATCGCGCGCGGGCGCTCCGTAGTGGTCATCAGCTGCCGGGACGGGATCGCCCTCGTGGCCGAGAATCCGTCCCCTTCGCTGCACAAAATCGGGGAAATCTACGACAAGATCGCGTTTGCGGCCGTGGGCAAATACAACGAATTTGAAAGCCTCCGCCAGGCCGGTGTGCGCTACGCCGACGTGCGCGGCTACTCCTACGACCGGGAGGACGTCACGGCCAGGGGCCTCGCCAGCGTCTACGCGCAGAGCCTGGGGGCCGTGTTCACGGCAGAACAGAAACCCTTCGAGGTGGAACTGGCCGTCGCCGAGGTGGGGAACTCCCCGGAAGAAGACCACCTCTACCGGCTGACCTTCGACGGGTCGATCGCCGACGAGAACGGCTTCATCGTGATGGGCGGCCAGGCGGACAAGGTCTCGGAAGCCGTGGCAGCGGGCTGGCAGGGCCAACTCGATTTTGCCGGCGCCATCAGGCTCGCCCTGTCCGGCCTCGTTGCGGACAAGGAAACCACCACGCTGCCGGCATCGGCCGTGGAGGTGGCCGTCCTGGACCGCGGCTCGGAAAGCAGCCGCGGCACCCGCCGCGCCTTCCGCCGGCTTGAGGACGCAGACATCACGGCATTGCTTGCTGAGGAGAACTGAGATGGACAAGCGAATTTTCGGCATCGAAACAGAGTTCGGGATTTCCTATTCGAGCCCGGAGTCCCGCCCGCTGGCACCCGAAGAGGTGGCCCGCTACCTGTTCCGCAAGGTGGTCAGCTGGGGGAGGTCCTCCAACGTATTCCTGACGAACGGGTCCAGGCTGTACCTCGACGTCGGATCCCACCCGGAGTACGCCACCGCCGAGTGCGACGACCTCGCCCAGCTGATCGCGCACGACCGGGCGGGCGAACTGATCCTGGACGACCTCGTCGACGAGGCCCAGGAACGGCTCGCAGCGGAGGGCTTCAACGGCACCGTCTACCTGTTCAAGAACAACACCGACTCCGCCGGGAACTCCTACGGCAGCCACGAGAACTACCTCATCCCGCGGCGCGGCGAGTTCTCCCGGCTGGCCGAGATCCTGATCCCGTTCCTGGTGACCCGGCAGCTGATCGCGGGCGCCGGCAAGATCCTCAAGACCCCGCACGGAGCCACGTTCGCGTTCTCCCAGCGTGCCGACCACATCTGGGAGGGCGTTTCCTCCGCCACCACAAGGTCCCGCCCGATTATCAACACCCGCGACGAGCCGCACGCCGACGCCGAGTTCTACCGCCGGTTGCACGTGATCGTGGGGGACTCCAACATGTCCGAGACCACGGCGCTGCTCAAGGTCGGAACCGTCGACCTGATCCTGCGGATGATCGAGGCCGGCGTCATCATGCGCGATATGCGGATGGAGAACCCCATCCGAAGCATCCGGGAAATCTCACATGACCTCAGCGGACGTGCCCTGGTCCGGCTCGCCAACGGCCGGCAGCTCACCGCCCTGGAAATCCAGCGCGAATACCTGGGCAAGGTCACGGCGTTCGTTGCGGAACAAGGCGCCCACAACGCCCACGTCCCGCTGATCCTGGACCTCTGGGAACGGACGCTGGACGCGATCGAAAGCGGCGACACCAGCAAGATCGACACCGAAGTGGACTGGGCCATCAAGAAGAAGCTCATGGACAACTACCGCGAGCGGCACAACCTTGGCCTCGACGCTCCCCGGATCGCCCAGCTGGACCTGACCTACCATGACATCTCCCGGACCCGCGGGCTTTACTACCTGCTGCAGTCCCGGGGGGCCGTGCGCCGCGTGGTGGACGATACCGCGGTCAAGGACGCGGTGGACGCGCCGCCGCAAACCACCCGCGCCAAGCTCCGCGGCGACTTCGTCCGCCGGGCACAGGAACTGGGACGCGACTACACCGTGGACTGGGTGCATCTGAAGCTCAACGACCGCGCCCACCAGACCCTGTTGTGCAAAGACCCGTTCCGCAGCGTCGATGAGCGCGTCGATGCCCTGCTGAACTCTATGGGCTGATACCCAGCTTTCCGCGTTATTCTGGAGGGGTGCCGTTCGCGGCCAACGCTTGCTTTGCCGCTGGCAACTGCCCGGCGAGGCGTCCATCCTGCCCCGACGAAAGTTCTTAAGTGCGCCGACTACTAGCAATCCTTCTTCCCGGACTTCTGCTGCTGACTGCCTGCGGCGGCGGCGAACCTGCCGCACCGGAACCCACCAGCCAGTCCGCCGGTGAGACCGCCAAGCTGGACTCCGTCAAGCTGACGGAGAACGGCGACAAGAAAGCGCCCGGCGTTGAATTCGCCAAGCCCCTCGAGGTCAAGGAACCTACCGTCAAGGTGCTCAAGGAAGGCGACGGTGACCGGGTCAAGGCGAACCAGATCGCTTCCATTTCCATCGTTGCCCTGAACGGCAAGGACGGCTCCACCCTGGAGGACACCTTCCCGAAGGATCCGGAAGAGCTCGAACTGAACGACGAGCTCAAGACCAGCAGCGCCGTCATCTACAACGCCTTCGTGGGCGCGAAGGTTGGCTCCCACCTGGCACTCGCCGTTCCCGGCGCTGCGGCCGCCGAGGGCGCCGAAGCGCAGCCCACCCAGCTCCTCGTCGTCAAGGTGCTCTCCGTCAAGGACGCCCCGCCGGTGCTGGACAAGCCCGAGGGTGAAACTGTCACCCCGCCGGCAGGCCTGCCGACCGTCAAGGACAACGACAAGGGCACGCCGGAGATCTCCGTCGAAGGCGTCGCCGCCCCGACCGCACTGGTGTCCCAGGACCTCATCAAGGGCACTGGCCCGCAGGTCAAGGAAACCGACACCCTCACCGTGAACTACGTCGGTGTGGCGCTGGCCGGCGGCAAGGTCTTCGATTCCAGCTTCGAACGCGGCGAGAAGGCCACCTTCCCCCTCACCGGTGTCATCAAGGGCTGGACCCAGGGCCTCGCCGGCAAGACGGTCGGCTCCCGCGTCCTCCTCGTGATCCCCAAGGACCTTGCCTACCCCGACGCCACGGCTGGCAGTGGCCAGCCTGAAGGCGACCTCGTCTTCGTCGTCGACATCCTCGGCGTCAAGTAACCACCACACCTGCACCACCACCACCCAAGCCACGAAGGAGCAGCCATGTCATTTGGACAGCGCAACATCGACCGCCAGAAGCCGGAAATTGAGTTCCCCGAAGGCGACGTGCCCACCGAGCTGGTCATCACCGACCTGATCGAAGGCGACGGCGCCGAAGCCAAGGCCGGGGACACCGTCTCCACCCACTACGTCGGCGTGGCCTGGTCCACCGGCGAAGAGTTTGACGCCTCCTGGGGCCGCGGCGCACCGCTCGACTTCCGGGTCGGCGTCGGCCAGGTCATCCAGGGCTGGGACCAGGGCCTGCTGGGCATGAAGGTCGGCGGCCGCCGGCGGCTGGAAATCCCCTCCGAGCTGGCTTACGGCTCGCGCGGTGCCGGCGGAGCGATCGGCCCCAACGAGGCCCTGATCTTCGTCGTCGACCTCGTCGGCGTCCGCTGAGCAACTAGGACACTTCAACGGCTGCCGTACTGACCGGCCGCCGCCTGAAGCACAAGCGCGGTAACAATCGGAAAAGTTCTTCCGGCTGTTGCCGCGCTTTTGTCAGTTTCGGGCAGGGACTTTAGTACCCTTGCGGGGTGTCCGCCTCACGTACAGAACGCCTCCTGAACCTGCTCATCGCGCTGCTCAACACCACCTACGGCCTGCGCCGCAGTGAGCTGCGGGACAAGGTCTACCGCGACAGCACCAGCAGCGACGTCGCCTTCGGCCGGATGTTTGAACGCGACAAGGGCGAACTCCGGCACTTCGGCTTCGATGTCGAGACCGTCATGGACAAGGGCTGGGGATCGGACGATCCGGCTACCACCCGCTACCGGATCGGCAAGGAATCCAACCGGCTTCCGGATGTCGACCTCACCCCGGCCGAGTGCACCGTCCTTATCCTCGCGGCCCAGCTCTGGGAGCATGCCGCCCTCGGCTCCGCGGCCGTAAACGCCGTACGCAAGCTCCAGGCCTCCGGCGGGCTGGTCGACGCCGAGCTCCCTGCCGGGGTACAGCCACGGATCCGTCCCGCCGGCCAGGCCTTCGAAGACCTGGTCGCCGCCATGCACGCCCAGCACCCGGTCAGCTTCCGCTACCTCGCCGGCAGCACCGGCAAGGAAGAGGAGCGCCTGGTGGAACCGTGGGGCCTCGGCAGCCGCTTCGGCCAGTGGTACCTCGTCGCCCAGGACAGGACCCGCGGGGACAAGCGCTTCTTCCGCCTCTCCCGGCTCACGTCCGCTGTCACCGTGCTGGAGAAGGAATCCTTCACTCCGCCGGCGGACTTTAACGTGCGCTCCGAACTGGCCTCACTGGCGGAGCTGCCGGTCAGCACCGCGGTGCTGGACGTCCAGGCGGGCAGGCTGCACGGGCTCCGCAGCCGGGCCCTCAGCGCTCCCGTTCCGGAACCCGGCGCCGGGCTGCCCAAGGCGGGCCGCGACCGCCTCAGCGTGCCATACCGGGACGCCGAGACCCTGGCCGAGGAACTCGCCTCCTACGGGCCCCGGGTCCGCGTGGTGTCCCCGCCCGAGCTCGTCACGTCCGTGCGGCGCCGTCTGGCGGCCGCCGAACATTTCGCCTCGGCCCCCGTCCCGCCGGTCGCCTTCCCGCCGGTTTCCTCCCTTGCAGGTGCCGCACCCCGGCGCGGCCGCAAACGCACCTCCGAGGACCAGCTGGCCCGGATGCTGCAGCTCGTGCCGTTCCTGGTGCACAACCAGGGCCTTCACATCAGCGAAGTGGCCGCGAAGTTCGGGATCACCCGCAACGAACTGGAGGCGGACCTGCGGATCCTGATCTGCTCCGGCCTGCCCGAGGGCTACCCGGACGACCTGCTGGACATCCAATGGGACGACGACCACGTCACGATCACCCAGGACCTGGACCTGAAGCGGCCGGTCCGCTTCACCGTGGAAGAGGCCTGCGCCCTGCTGACGGGGCTGGAAACGCTCAACGGCCTGCCCGAACTTGCCGAAGGCGGCGCACTGGAATCCGTCACCCTCAAGCTCATGGCCGCGGCAGGGGAGGAAGGCCTCAAGGCGGCAGCCCTGTCCGCGCCCGAGGTGGGACCCGGAAACTCCGCAGCCCTGGAAACGGCGCAGGGGGCAATCCGGACGGGCGCCCAGTTGCGGCTGCGCTACTTCTCGCCGCTCCGGGACACCGTCTCCGAACGTGACATCGACCCGCTGCGGCTCTATTCGCTGGATAACACGTGGTATCTCGAGGCTTACTGCCATTCCGCGCGGGGCCTGCGCAACTTCCGGCTGGACCGGATCGAGGCGCTCGAACCCAACGGCCGGCCCGTCTCGGAGTCGGCCACGCCCGGCGACAGTTTCCCCGTCAAGCTCTTCACACCCAACGACGACGACGCGGTGGTAGTGGTTGAACTCACCCGCCGCGGCGCAGGCCTCGCCGATGAGTACTACGCGGAGCGGACGGCGGAACTGCCTGACGGCGGGCTCTTGGCCGAAATCCGCTTCGGCAGCACCGACTGGCTTCCGATGTTCGTCGCCCAGCACGGCGGGACTGCCCGCATCATCCAGCCCGACGAGCTGGCGGCAACCTCCCGCCAGTGGCTGTCCGCCGCCCTCGCCCAATATGAAGACTAGCCAGCGCGGCGGTTAGACTACTCAGCATGCCTTGGTGGTCCTGGATCGTGATTTGGATAGCGCTTGTCGCGCTGTCGCTGTTGTTCTTCGTTGTGCTCGGCGTCCGGCTGTACCGGCAGTTCATGGCCGCGGCCAAGGAGCTCGGGGAAGCGGGCGAGCGGTTCTCCGCCGTCACGTCCGGCCCAGGCACCTTCGGTTCAACCGCTGTTCATGTCGGCCGCGTAGGCTCGGACGGCGGTGACGCGGGGGACGGATCCGGCACGCTGCCGGAACCCGGTTCCGCCGTTTTTGCCTCACCGATGCAGATGGGACATGATTACCGCGCATCCAAATTCGCCCGTCGGGAAGCCCGCCGCAGGCGGCGGGTCCAGCGCAAGACGGACCGCGGCCAGCCCCAGCGGCTGAGCGACATCGAATTCAATAAGACATAGACGTAGGATGTATTTCAACGAAAGGACCTCCCGCCATGAGGCTTGAAGGCTGGCATCTCATCATCATCATCATTCTGGCACTGGTGCTTTTCGCTGCCCCGAAGCTGCCGGGCATGGCCCGGAGCCTCGGCCAGTCGATGCGCATCTTCAAGTCGGAAGTCCGGGAGATGAAGAAGGACGGCGCCACGGACGCCGCAGACGGCTCCGACCCCGTTGAGGGCCGTGTCGTGAACCACCCGAAGTCCGCCGGCACGGAGACCCGCGCCGGAGACGGAACCGACGTTCCGCCGCCGAACCGCGCCTAACACCGCGTGGCAGTAACCATGAGCCGCCGGTCGAACCCCGAGGGGAGGATGGCGCTCCTCGACCACCTGAAAGAACTGCGGAACCGCCTCTTCAAGTCGGCGATCGCCGTCGTCCTCGGAACCGTCATCGGGTTCCTTGTCTACCAGCCCATGCTCGCGGCCCTGATCAAACCGATCAGCGACCTCAACACCCATGAGGGCCGGCAGGCCACGCTGAACTTTGACGGCGTGGCGAGTTCCTTTGACCTGATGATCCAGGTGTCCGTCTTCCTGGGCCTGATCGTCGCCAGCCCGGTCTGGCTGTACCAGCTGTGGGCCTTTATCGTCCCCGGCCTGCACAAGAAGGAACGGCGGCTCGCGCTGTCCTTCGTGGCGGCCGCTGTCCCGCTGTTCGTGGGCGGCGTGCTGCTGGCCTGGCTGGTGCTTCCGAACGCTGTCCGGGTGCTTACCGATTTCACCCCCTCCGGGGGCTCCAACTTCATCAGCGCCCAGGTCTACCTGTCCTTTGTGCTGCGGCTCCTGCTGGCATTCGGCATCGCTTTCCTGTTGCCGGTGGTCCTGGTCGGGCTGAACCTGGCCGGCATCATCAAAGGCCGGCAGCTCGTCAAGAGCTGGCGCATCACCGTGTTCCTCGTCTGCCTCTTCGCCGCCATGGCCGCACCCGGAGCGGACGCGATGAGCATGTTCTACCTTGCCGGCCCCATGCTGCTCCTGTTCTTCGCCGCCATCGGGCTGTGCCTGCTCAACGACCGACGGCGCGAACGGCGCGCCGTCAAACGCGCCGCCGAGACCGAAGCCACCGCGGACCAGGCGACTCCCAGCTCCGAGCTGGAGAATCTCTAGCCGAACGCGCACTAGGCTGGAAGCATGTCCTCACTACCCGGGCCGGAATCGCCGTCTGAACGCTACCGAGCCAGTGCCGAGCGGGCCGCAGAAGCCAAGACCTATCTGGGCGGCTTTATCCGCTCGCTCGCTTTCGAACTCGACGACTTCCAGCGCGAGGCCTGCCTTTCCCTGCAGGCCGGGCGGGGCGTCCTGGTGGCCGCCCCCACGGGTGCCGGCAAGACCATTGTGGGGGAATTCGCCATCTACCTCGCGCTCCAGCGCGGGCTCAAGGCGTTCTACACCACCCCGATCAAGGCCCTGAGCAACCAGAAGTACTCGGAACTGGCGGACAAGTACGGTGCCGACCGGGTGGGGCTCCTAACCGGAGACACCAGCATCAACGGCGACGCCCCCGTGGTGGTCATGACCACCGAGGTGCTCCGCAACATGCTTTACGCAGACTCCAGCACCCTGGCGGACCTCGGCTTCGTCGTGATGGACGAGGTCCACTACCTGGCGGACCGCTTCCGCGGCGCGGTGTGGGAAGAAGTCATCATCCATCTGCCCAGCGAGGTCCAGGTGGCCTCGCTCAGCGCGACCGTCTCCAACGCCGAGGAATTCGGCGCCTGGCTGGACACGGTGCGCGGCCAGACCGACGTCATCGTTTCGGAGCACCGGCCCGTGCCGCTCTGGCAGCACGTGATGGTGGGCCGGAAGATCGTGGACCTCTTCGCCGGCGACACCACCTTCGATGAGATCGCCCCTGCCGTCGGAACGGACGCGTCCACTGCGTCCACTGCGGCCGCCAGCACGGACAAAGCGGCCACTGGCGCCGTCATCACCGAGCGTCCGGGCTTTGAGGTCAACCCCGAACTGCTCTCCATGGCCCGCGCCGAAAGCCAGATGAACTTCCGCGGCAGGTTCGGCCACGGCGGCCGCAACCAGCGGCGCCAGCGCAACCAGCACAGCCAGCGGGACGACGCCCAGCCGGCCGGTGCCCGCAGCCCGGTCCGGAAGGCCAGCCGCCCCCAGGTCATCGCCAGCCTGGACCGGCAGGACCTGCTCCCGGCGATCACCTTCATCTTTTCCCGCGCCGGCTGCGACGCCGCCGTCGCGCAATGCGTCGCCGCCGGGCTCTGGCTGACCACCGAGCAGGAGCAGCTCATCATTGCCCGGCGCGTCGACGAGGCAGCGCAGGACATCCCCTCCGACGACCTGGACGTCCTGGGCTTCTGGAGTTGGCGCGACGGGCTCCTCCGCGGACTGGCCGCCCACCACGCCGGCATGCTGCCCACGTTCAAGGAAGTCGTCGAGAAACTTTTCGTCGACGGGCTGGTCAAGGCCGTGTTCGCGACCGAAACACTGGCGCTCGGCGTCAACATGCCGGCGCGCTCCGTCGTGCTGGAGAAGCTCGACAAGTTCAACGGCGAGGCGCACGTCAACATCACCGCGGGCGAATATACCCAGCTCACCGGCCGCGCCGGCCGGCGCGGGATCGACGTCGAAGGGCACGCCGTCGTCCTGTGGCAGCCCGGCACGGATCCGGCGTCGGTGGCCGGCCTCGCATCGCGGCGCACCTACCCGCTGAACTCCAGCTTCCGGCCCACGTACAACATGTCCATCAACCTTCTGGCGCAGTTCGGCCGGCCCCGGGCGCGGGAGATCCTCGAGTCCTCGTTCGCCCAGTTCCAGGCCGACCGTTCCGTCGTCGGACTGGCGAAGCAGGTGCGCAGCCGCGAGGAGTCCCTGGCCGGCTTCAGCAAGGCCATGACGTGCCACCTCGGCGACTTCACCGAGTACTCCCGCATCCGGCGGGCGCTCACCGACGTCGAGAATAATGCCTCCAAGACCAGTTCCCGGGCCAGGAAGTCGGTGACCGAGGATTCGCTGAGCCGTCTCCTTCCCGGCGACGTCGTGGATGTTCCCACCGGGAGGGCGCCCGGGCTCGCCGTCGTCCTCAGTTCCGACCACCACTCCCGCGAGCCGCGGCCCGCCGTGATGACGCTGGACAACCAGCTGCGCCGGATCGGCACCCAGGACGTGGAGGGGCCTCTGGCCCCGATCACCCGGGTCAGGATCCCGAAATCCTTCAACGCCAAGGTCCCCAAGTCACGGCGCGACCTGGCGTCCTCGGTCCGCAACGCACTGCGGGAGAACCGGCCGCCGGCCCCGCCGAACCGCAACGACGACTTCGGCCGCGCCGCGGCCCTCCCGGACCAGGAGAAGAAGATCGCGGAGCTGCGCCGGGAGCTCCGCGCCCATCCCTGCCATGGCTGCAGCGAACGCGAGGACCATGCGCGCTGGTCGGAGCGCTACTGGAAGCTCCGCCAGGAGACCGACGGTCTGGTCCGCCAGATCCAGGGCCGCACCAACACCATCGCCAAGACCTTCGACCGGGTATGCGGCGTCCTGTCCAGCTACGGCTACCTTGAAACCTCCGACGCCGGAGTGCTCACCATCAGCCCCGACGGGCAGCGGCTGCGCCGGATCTACGGCGAAAAGGACCTGCTGATTTCCCAGGCCCTGCGGCTGGGCGCCTTCAACGACCTCGACGCCGCCGAGGTCGCCGCACTGGCCAGCGTCCTGGTCTACCAGGCCAAGCGTGAGGACCGCGGACTCCGGCCGAAAATGCCGAGCGTCTCCCTGGAGTCCGCCGTCGACATTGTGGTGCATGAGTGGTCCGCCCTGGAGGACACGGAGGAAGCCAACAAGCTCCCGCTGACCGGTGAACCCGAACTGGGACTGGTCTGGCCCATCTTCAAATGGGCCAAGGGCAGGCACCTGCAGGACGTCCTCAGCGGCACGGACCTCGCCGCCGGCGACTTTGTCCGGTGGGTGAAACAGGTCATCGACCTGTTGGACCAGCTGGCAAAAATCCCGTCCCTGGACCCGCGCGTGGCGCGGCTGTGCGGGGAAGCGATCAAACTCATCAAACGCGGCGTCGTCGCGTATTCCTCTGTGGCCTGACCGCCGCCGCCGGACGCCCGGCAATAACGCCCCCACCGTCGTCGAACACGCCCGGCCCCCGCCGGCCACCAGTGACCAAGGAGTCCCCGACCCATGACCGATTCACCGGCCGCCCCCGCACCACACCAGGTAACGCTGTACCGGAACGGTTCCGTCTACACCGCCGCCGATCCTTTCGCTACGGCGATGCTGGTCGACGGCGACACGGTCGCCTGGGTGGGCTCGGAGCAGGCAGCCACATCCATTGCCGATTCCTCGATGAAGGTCGTTGACCTGCACGGCGCACTCCTGGCTCCCGGCTTCGTCGATTCCCACGTCCACCTCACCGAAACGGGAATCGCCCTGGACTCGCTGCAGCTCGGCGGTGTCCGCTCGGGCCGGGAACTGCTGGACGCCGTTGCCGGCTATTCCGCTTCCAGCGCGGGAGGCACCGTGCTGGGCCACGGCTGGGACGAGACGCGGTGGGCGGACCCCACCTTGCCGTCGCGCGAAGAGCTGGAACGCGCCGCCGCCGGGCGGCAGGTCTACCTCTCCCGGGTCGACGTGCACTCTGCCCTGGTGTCCTCCTCGCTGGCAGCGGCCGCCGGGCTCGGCGGAACGGACGGCTCCGGCGCGGGTGGCCAGGTCAAGCTCGCCGCGCACACGGCCGCCCGGCTTGCGGCTCGCAGGCTGCCCTCCGCGGCCCTCCGCGGGTACCAGCAGCGGGCCCTGGCCGAGGCGGCAGCCAACGGTTACGTCGCGCTGGCGGAAATGGCGGCGCCGCACATCGGCAGCATCGAAGACCTGCAGCTTGCCGCGGCCTGGAACACCGGGCCGGATACTGTTCCCGAGATCCTGCCCTATTGGGGTGAGCAGGCCACCTCGGCCGACCACGCCCGGTCCATCCTGGACGGGCTGGGGGTGCCCGTGCTGGGGCTGGCGGGGGACTTGAACCTGGACGGCTCGATCGGGTCGCGGACCGCTGCGCTGCGGGCGGACTACAGCGACGCGCCGGGGGAGCGGGGCAACCTGTACCTCTCGGTCGCGGCGGCCGCAGCCCACCTCGCGGCGTGCTCGCTTCTCGGGGTCCAGGCAGGCTTCCACGTCATCGGCGACGCCGGCCTGGATGCCGCGCTGGACGCGTTGGACCTGGCCGCGGCGGAAGTCGGAGAGCAGAAGGTCCGCGCCGCCGGCCACCGGCTGGAACACGTCGAGCTCGCAGACGCGGAATCCATCGGCCGGCTGGCCCGATACTCGGTGACGGTCAGCGCGCAGCCCGGCTTCGACGCTGCCTGGGGTGGAGACTCGGGTCTCTACCGGCAACGCCTGGGGGACCGCCGGAACGGCATGAACCCCTTCGCTTCCTTCTACGCCGCCGGCGTTCCGATCTGCTTCGGCAGCGACAGCCCGGTGACGCCGTTGCGGCCGTGGGCCAGCGTCCGGGCCTGCCTGCAGCACAACAACCCCGCCGAACAGATCTCCGCCCGCGCAGCTTTCCTCGGACATACGCGGGCCGGCTGGCGGGCCGCCCGGTACCGCAACCCCATGGCGGGCCAGCTGGTACCCGGCGCCCCCGCCAGCTTCGCCGTCTGGGAAGTCGAAGAACTCATGGTCCAGGTGGCCGACGGCCGGGTCCAGTCCTGGAGTACGGACCCCCGCGCGCGGACCCCGCTGCTGCCCGCCTTGGATACCGGCTCCGAACCGGTCTGCCTGCAGACGGTGAGGGATGGCCGGGAACTGTTCTCCAGCGGCGCGCTCCGGGACTGACGGCCACCGCAAACCGCCGGTCCGGCACCGAAACTTCACCGGCGGCGAGGCGCTGCTGACCTGCACCGATGGATGAAACGGCAGGTCACGGTCCGGTTGACAGATCAGGGCCTGCCCGTAGCATTGAGGGGCAACGGAGGGTTGCGCGGACTGCGGCCTCCGGACGTCCCCCGGTCATTTCCAGGTTGCCGCCAGCGCGGCAGCTTCTCTGGTCGTGGCCATGGGTACTCCCAGGGGGCGGGTCCACTTCGCAGCAGAAAACGGTTCCGGCGGCGTTTTTCGCGGTCCGCCGCAACTGGCCCGAAGCGGGTGGACCTGCCCCGGTAACGGGCTTAGGCCTTCGAGGGTCCGGCGACTCCCTATAATGGAGAGTTGCGCCTGGTGTCCGCTCACCGCAGACCGCCCGGCGCTTGACCGCTCCCTCCAAGGAAAGGCCCGCTGTGCGTGTCCTCACGATCATCCCGACCTACAACGAGCTGGAATCGTTGCCCAAGACGCTCGGGCGCCTCCGCACTGCCGTGCCCGGTTCCGACGTTCTGGTTGTCGACGACAACAGCCCTGACGGCACCGGGCAGCTGGCGGACCGAATCGCCGCAGAGGACAGCCAGGTCCATGTCCTGCACCGCGCCGGGAAGGCCGGACTGGGAGCCGCCTACATCGCCGGTTTCAAGTGGGGACTCGAGGCCGGCTATGACATCCTCGTGGAGATGGACGCCGACGGCTCGCACCAGCCCGAGCAGCTTCCCCAGCTGATCGAGGCCGTGGAACAGGGCGCCGACCTCGCGATGGGCAGCCGCTGGGTGCCCGGCGGCAGCGTCGTCAACTGGCCGCTGTACCGCCAGGCGATCTCCCGGGTGGGCAGCACCTACGCGCGGCTCATGCTGGGCATGAAGATCAAGGACGTCACGGGCGGTTTCCGCGCGTTCCGCCGGAGCACGCTGGAGAAACTGAACCTGGACTCCGTCGACTCGGTCGGGTACGGCTTCCAGGTGGACCTGGCCTGGCGCGTGGCCAAACTCGGACTGACGATCGTCGAACGCCCCATCACCTTTGTCGAGCGTGAGCTGGGCGCGTCCAAGATGAGCGGCAACATTGTGGTCGAAGCGATGGTCAATGTCACCAAGTGGGGCCTGGCCGCCCGCTGGAACACGCTCTCCGGGAAGCTTCCCGGCAAATTTGCCGGCAAGAAGGCCTAGGCGCTGCCGGCGTAAACAGCCAGGCGCTGACGGCATAAGCAAAAGGCCGGGCCCGCACCGTTGCAATAACGGTGCGGTCCCGGCCCTCTTTTTAACGCAACGCGGGGTCACTTCCCGCCCATCCAATGCCTCGGGATGGGCCGGGAGTGACCCCGCGTGGCTTGAAGTGGCTGAGCCTACTGCCTAGGCCGAGCGGCGTTCGCCGCGGCGTTCGCGCAGGATCGTGAGGCGGTCTTCGAGGATCTGCTCGAGTTCAGGCAGCGAACGGCGTTCCAGGAGCATGTCCCAGTGGGTGCGGACTGCCTTCTCATTGAGGTTCACGGGGCGTTCGCCATCGACGAGCAGGGCTTCCTTGCCTGTTTTCGAGACCCAGACCGGGGGGATTTCCGCTTCGGAGGAGAAAGTCACGAATACCTGCTCGCCGTCCTCGCAACGGTACTCAACGCGCTGGCGCGGAGCCGGTTCGACGCCGGATTCGGTCTCCATGCTCTGTGCGCCAAGGCGCATACCCCGCAGGCTGCGATCGCTCATCTTCTCTCCCTCTATTCGGTCCGCAGGATCGTGCCCTGCGGTGGCCGGGGGCCGTGAGGCCGCACCGGACTGCTGTTTGCCTTGCGCTGGATACTGGATCCGTGCCGGAAAAGTCGTCACAGGATTCAACGCTTAGCGAAGCTAAATTGTTCCACCGGACTGAACCAGCCGGACAAATATTCAAGTATACGGGCTTTCGCCACACCGGGTAAAGCCTGCGTCCGGCGCATGCTGTTACAGGCAGCAGAACGGGGAGGCATCCGCAGTGCGGATGCCTCCCCGTTCCTTCGTGCGCTTAGGCTTCCGGTGCGGCCGGGCGGGCCGCCGCGGGTTCCGCCGCGGCGTCGGAATCCGGGCCGAACAGCCCGGCATTGGGCTGGCCGTCCTTGCTGCCGCCCAGCGCGCTGCCGATGCCCTTGAGGGCTTCGCCGACTTCGCTGGGGATGATCCACACCTTGTTGGCCGATCCCTCGGCGATCTTCGGGAGGGTCTGCAGGTACTGGTAGGCCAGGAGCTTCTGGTCCGGGTTGCCCTTGTGGATCGCGTCGAACACCTTCTGGATGGCCTGGGCCTCGCCGTCGGCCCGGAGGATGGCCGCCTTCGCGTCACCCTCGGCCTTCAGGATCGAGGACTGCCGCTGGCCCTCCGCCGTGAGGATGGCGGACTGCTTGGTGCCTTCCGCGGTCAGGATGGCGGCGCGGCGGTCACGCTCGGCGCGCATCTGCTTCTCCATGGAGTCCTGGATGGAGTGGGGCGGATCGATCGCCTTGAGCTCCACCCGCGAGACGCGGATGCCCCAGCGGCCGGTCGCCTCGTCCAGCACGCCGCGGAGCTGCCCGTTGATCTGGTCACGCGAAGTCAGGGCCTCTTCGAGGTTCAGGCCGCCGACGACGTTGCGGAGCGTCGTCGTCGTGAGCTGTTCGACCGCCTGGATGTAGTTGGCGATCTCGTAGGTGGCAGCGCGCGCGTCGGTGACCTGGAAGTAGACCACGGTGTCGATCGAGACCACGAGGTTGTCCTCGGTGATCACCGGCTGCGGCGGAAAGGAGACCACCTGTTCGCGCAGGTCAAGCAGCGGCAGCAGCCGGTCCACGAACGGGATCAGGATCGTGAGGCCGGGGTTCAGCGTCCGCTGGTACTTGCCCAGCCGTTCGACGACGCCGGCCCGGGCCTGCGGGACAATCCGCACCGACCGGACCAGCACGATAATTACGAACGCAACGAGAACCAGCAGCACGATTGCGACTGCGATATCCATACATCACCTATTCCCCAGATTTGGTCTTGCTATGGTGTGCGGCGGTGTCCCGCCGCGGGCCCGGCGCCGATGCCGGCCGCCGGAATTCTTGCGGGCGCTATTGGATCGCGGTTTCCGGCTGCGGGGCGACGACGGCGGTGGCGCCGTCGATCGCGCTGACGATCGCATGCTGGCCCGGGGACAGGACGCCGGTCTCCGAGCGGGCGCTCCAGACGTCGCCGCCGATTTTGACCAGGCCGCCGCTGGCGCTGACGGGCTCCATCACGAGGGCGGATTCGCCGATCAGGCGTTCCACGTTGCTGCGGCGGTCGGCCGGGCCTTTATGGAGGTGTTTGAGCGCGACGGGCCGTACGAAACCGATCATCAGGAGGGACACGACGCAGAAGGCCACGATCTGCAGGCCAAGGTCGGCGCCGGCCAGGGAGGCGACCAGCCCGGCGAGGGCTCCGCCTCCGAGCATGATGAAGAACAGGTCCAGGGTGATCATTTCCACCACGGCAAACACGAGGAAGACCGTGAGCCACAGGGCCCACCAGTTTTCAGGTAGCCATTCGAACATCTTTCCCCCTTGCCCCGCGGGCTGCAGGCGCAGACCCTCAGTAACTATGGTTCCATCCTAAGCCGAACGGCCAAGGCTGCGGAGGGCAGCGGAATTCAGCCGGCGAAAGTGGCCAAGTCGTTACCTTCAGGTAACCCGCGGACTAGCGCCGCGGCTCGAAAACGCTGATCCGGAACCGGGCCGACACGGCTGTCCGCGGCGGAAGTCCGGCCGTGCGGGTCGCCAGGGTTCCGCGGTCCAGATGGTGTCCGGCCGGGCCCATGAGAGCCAGCCGGGCGACGTCGTCCGGGGACAGCGAGAGGGGGATGTCCAGCCGGTCGGCGGAGAGCGGCGCGAAGTGTCCTTCGAGCGAAGCCGCGAGCCGTTCGTCCTTCGCCGGGTCGATGCCGAGCAGTCCGGCCAGGGCGGCCACTTCCTCCAGGTGGCCGGCCCGGGGGGTCACCACGATGAGCCGGCCGCCTGCGCGCAGCACCCGTGCGAACTCCGCCGCGTTGCGCGGCGCGAACACCACGGTGACAACGTCGACGGCGTCGTCACCGACGGGCAGTGGCTGCCATACATCGCTGACGATGTTCATGGCTTCCGGGTTTAGCCTGGCGGCCCGGCGGAGGGCGAACTTCGAAATATCCAGGCCGATCGCTTCGACGGACGCCACGTTCAGCGCCAGCCGGTCCAGCAGTGCCCGGAGGTAGTGCCCGGTCCCGGTCCCGGCGTCCAGCACTGTCCCCGGCCGTGTCGCGACAACGCCGGCGAGTGCCGCAGCGGCCAGTTCAGCCACGGCGTCGGCAAGGGGCCGGTAGTGGCCGGCAGAGAGGAAGTCGAAGCGGGCCGCCACCATGTCAGCCGTGTCCGCCTCGAAAACCGTGCCCTTGCCGACGAGGAAATTGAAGTATCCCTGTTTCGCCGCGTCGAAACTGTGCCCGGCCGGGCACACCAGGGCCCGGCCCGCGGCGCCGCCCAATTCCAGGCGGTCCCGGCAGACCGGGCACAGCAGGGGGGTGGCGGAGGCGGGCATACTCTCCATCCTAGGGCGGTGCGGCCCGGGGCCCGACCCGCGGCAGCCCGCCACCGCGCCGTTGCGGATTCCAGGCCCCGGTTCGAGGGCTGCCCCGTGAGCTATTTCACAGCCGGGGAAACTGGGGCTAGGCTCGCACTCGTGAAATCCGAACATCTGCCGCTGCTGAATTCCGTCTCCGCCCCTGCCGTGCATCCGGACGGCGCACGCGCCGTGGTGTCCGTTCTGCGGCCCGACTTCGACGCCGATGCGTACGTCGGCCAGCTGTGGGCGGTGCCGCTCGGCTCCGGCCAGCCCCCGCGCCGCCTGACCCGCGGATTCCGTGACACGGCGCCGGATTTTTCGCCGGACGGCCATGTGCTGGCGTTCCTTCGCGCCGCTGCCGGCGGCAAACCCCAGCTCCACATCGTGGAGGCTGAAGGCGGAGAGCCGCAGGCCGTCACCGATGCACCGCTGGGTGTCTCCGGGTTCGCGTGGTCGCCCGATTCCCGCCGCATTGTCTACAGCGCCCGGACCCCTGAGGACGGCCGGTATGGAAGCACGGAAGGGGTTTCCGCCGGCGGCGAGGACGCCCGGCTGATCACCGACTACCAGTACCGGATGAACGGCGTCGGATACACGGCAGACAAGCCGGTGCAGCTCTTCCTCGTTATCGTTCCGGAGCTCGGGGCCGAGCCCAAGGTGGCGCCCAAGGGGCGGGCCTTGAAAGCCAGCACCGCGGCTGCGGCCGGGGACACCGCTGACCGTGGCAGCTCCGCTGCGTCCGCCGGCCTGTTGCCGGCCGCGCAGCAGCTGACCTCCGCGGCCGCCGACCACAACGGCGCGGCCTTCAGCACCGACGGGCGCGCCGTGTTCTTCACGGCCGCCCTGCATGAAGGCAGCGACTCCGACCTCGCCAGCGGCATCTACCGCATCACACTTGGCGACGGCGACGGCGCCGGGGGAGGGGAACCGGAGCCCGTCGCACCGGCCAACACGGGCCGGCAGAGCGTCCACGCCGTCCGCCAGTCCGAGGACGGGCAATGGCTGTTCTTCCTCGCCCAGGACATCGGTGATTCGGGCCAGGACTTCGTGGCCCGCAACACCGCGCTCTACGCCGTGCCGTCAGGGGGCGGGGACGCCACCTTGCTCAGCAACGTCGAGACCATGGACCTCGGCTGCAACGGCAGGATCGAACTGCGCGGGCCCGACTCCGCACTGCTGCTGAACAACGCCGGCGGAACCGTCGAGCTGCACGAGTTCCAGGCCACCGGGAGCCACCAGGTGCTGGTCCACGGCGGCCGGGCAGTCACCGGCGCGGCCGCCCGCGGAGGTTCGCTCGTGGTCAGTTTCGCCGACGCGGCGACCGCCGGGGACGTGGCGGTGCTCGACGGCGGGCAGCTCCGCGTCCTGACGGATTTCTCGGCACAGCTGCGCTCCGACGCCGGAATCATCGAGCCCCTCGAGCTCACGTTCCCTTCCGCCGACGGCTACCCCGTCCATGGCTGGCTGGTGAGGCCGGCGGGACAGGGACCCCACCCGGTCCTGCTGAACATCCACGGCGGCCCGTTTGCCCAGTACACCGGGGCCCTCTTCGACGAGGCCCAGGTCTACGCCGCGGCAGGCTACGCCGTCCTGATGTGCAACCCCCGCGGTTCCGCCGGCTACGGCCAGGCGCACGGGCGGGCCATCAAGGAAAAGATGGGCACCTTGGACATGCAGGACGTCCTGGCGTTCCTCGAGGGGGCACTCGGCAAGTTCGAGGAGCTCGACGCCGGGGCGCTCGGCATCATGGGAGGCTCCTACGGCGGCTATCTCACCGCCTGGACCATCAGCCACGACCACCGCTTCAAGGCCGCCATCGTGGAACGGGGCTACTTGGATCCTGTGAGTTTCATCGGCTCCTCCGACATTGGCTGGTTCTTCGGCGGGGAGTACACCGGCCGTTCCGCCAATCAGATGGCCGCACAAAGCCCGATGGCCCGGGTGGAGCAGGTGCGCACACCGGCCCTGGTCATCCACAGCGAGGAGGATCTCCGGTGCCCGGTGGAGCAGGGCCAGCGGTACTTCACCGCCCTTAAACAGCTGGGCGTGGAGGCCGCGTTCCTGGTCTTTCCGGGGGAGAACCACGAACTCTCGCGCTCCGGGACGCCGCACCACCGCAAGCAGCGCTTCGATGAGATCCTGCGGTGGTGGTCGCGCTACCTTCCGACGACGGAAAACCCGGCCCCGGCGGTCCGTTAGTAGGGCCTCGTACACCGCCGCGGCCGGTCAGTCGCCGGGCAGGAACCCCAGTTCCTTCCGGGCGAGGCTGATGTCCGGTTGCGCCCAGCGCGCGGAGTACTCGGCGTTGCTGCTGATAGAGCGCAGCTCGGCACGATCCAGGTACAGGATGCCGTGGACGTGGTCTGCTTCGTGCTGGACGATCCGCGCCTGCCAGCCGCTGAATTCCCGTTGCTGGGTGCTCCCGTCCGGGGCGGTGAAGTCGAGCAGCACCTTTTCTGGCCGGGATACCGCCGCCTGCAGTCCGTTCAGGGAGAGGCATCCTTCGTAGAACGCCACGGTGGAACCGCCCAGCGGCTGGTAGGTCGGGTTGAGCATGGCGAAGAAGGGCAGCGCCTCCCGTCCGCGGACGGCGGCGACCTCGGGGTCGACGTCGAATTGGTCCTCGAGCACCGCGATCTGGAGCGGAATGCCAAGCTGGGGGGCCGCCAGGCCGACGCCGGGTGCCTTGTGCATGACGCTGCGCATGAGGTCGATCAGCTGGCCAAGTTCGGCGCCGCTCAGCTGGCCGGCAAAGGGCGCGGCGAGCTGCCTGAGCACCGGATGCCCCGCCTGGACAATCGTGGGAAGCACCCCTGCGGTGAGCACTTGCTGGACGGTTTCTTGGATGCGGGCGGCGCTGAAGTCAGTCGGCTTGGCGTCAGGAGACATGCCAACAGACTACTTGCGTGCGCAAGCAGCCGTAACAAATTCGTATATGCGTCCGCGAAGCAGCGGGCCTGCGTCGATCTTCAGGACGCCGTCCCGCCCGGCCGCCGACACCCTGAGGGGCAGCAGCGTTCCCACTTTGTCATCGGCGATGGCGTGCGGATCGCAGCGCGCGGGCCGGATTCCCAGCCGGAACTGTTGGCTGGCACCGCCGGACTGGACCGAGACTGAGCGGGGCCAGGGGGCGGAGGGGTCTTCGTCGAGCAAGGTGGTCCCTTCGATCCGGTTGATCGTCAGGGTTCCCGTGGATCCGGGGTTCACGGCCCCCGGGGTGTTCCGCGGCGTGATGGCCAGTCTCAGCACGGCGCTCTGGGCATCGGCGGACACTTCGAGTTCCGGTTCCAGCCGGATTCCGGCGACGGCGGCGGCCGCCTGGGCGAGGCACATTTCCGCGTTGTTCCGGCTGAGCACCCCATAAGGGTCGGCGGCGGGCACCGTCGTGGCAGGCCCTTGTCCTGTGGCGCCGGCAAGCTGAAGTTTCACCAGCGTTCCCTCGCCCGGCCCGGCGGTCCTGATGCCGCATTCGGGGGCGCTCAGTTGTGCCGGCAGGATCTTCGTCTGGCCCGGCGGCAGTTCGATCCCGCCGGGAGTGGCCGGCCACTCGATGGTGGCGGAGTAGAGGGGGCTGGTGAGTCCGGCGCCGAGAACGGTCACGGGGCCTGCGGTGGTGTTCGTCAGCTGGATGGCAATGATCTGGCGGCTGTAGTCGTCCCGGAGCTGGTTGATCTCGGCGGTGACCGGGGCGGATGCGGCGGCCGGCGCAGTTGCTGCGGGCGGTGCGGAAGAGCTGCCGGGAACGGACGTGCCCGCGCTGCAGGAGACCGTCATGGCGAGGGCTGCACCGGCGGCGGCGCCCCTGAACAGCGCGAATCTCGGGGTTCCGCTGGCCGGATGTGGGTGCGGCGGTGGGGATTGGCGCGGCAGGGGAAATCGGCCCATGGCGTCAGTGTATTCCCGGCGCGGGTCCACGAGGGCGCCTTTGGGCGGGCGTTTTCGGTTAGTCTCGTTCGATGACGTCACCCACCCCTTTGGACTGCGTCCTTGGACTGTTGCGCGCTCTTGAAGCCGGCAGCGGGGCCGCTGACATTGCACCGTTCCTGGCCGAGGACTACGTTATGACCGAGGCACCCCACCTGCTCGCGCCGGCCGGGGCAGTCCGGAACCGCGAAGAGGCCTTGGCGGGTGCGGCTGCAGCCCACGACGTCGTCTCCGGACAGCGTTTCGAGGTGCGGCGCACGACGTGTGAGGGCAACCGGTTGGTGGTGGAAGCCGTGTGGACAGCCACCCTGCTGATGGACTTGCCGCACTGGGACGCCGGAGAGGTGATCCGCGCCAGGATTGCATCCGTCTTTGAGGTCCGGGACGGCCGGATCGTAAGCCAGGACAGCTACGACTGCTATTTCACCCCTGCCTGAGCCGGCGTGCCCGGTCAGTTGCCTGCTCGATTGACATTTCACTGCATCGTGAACCGGCGGGCCACGAATCCGTTGACCGCGGGTACGGCGCCGGCCGCCCCGATCGCCCGGTTCCGCACTGACCAGGGTCCGGCGGGCAGGGGCCGCCCCAGCGCCATGTTGATTTCGGACTGGCGGGCCGCCCGGGCGGCGGCAGCCTTACGGCGGGCCTCGAAGCCCCGGAGTTCCGCCCCTACGTGTTTGCCGTGCAACGACGCGAGCACCACCGGGGCCAGCGCGACGGCGTCGAGCCAGCCCAGGTTCATGCCCTGGCCTCCGATGGGGCTGATCTCGTGGGCGGCGTCGCCGATCAGGACCGTGCGGCCGGCCACCATGCGGCGCACCAGGCGTGTGCGTACTCCGAAACGGCTGAGCACGCTGTTGCTCTCCGGGTCGACCTCGACGCCGGTTCGTTGGCGGATCCTGTCAACCAGCCAGCGGGCGTCTCCGCCGCTCCCTGGCTCCGCGAGGCGGACCACCCAGCGGCGCAGATTCCCTGGCAGCGGAAAGGATTCCACAATCCCCGCGGATTCCAGGAACAGCGCCGCGACCGGGCCGAATCCGGTGGAGTCGGCGAAGTCGCCCATCTGGTAGCTGTCCGGGTAATCCTTCGCCCGGACGGGAGTGCCGAACTGTGCCCGGACAGTTGACCGGACACCGTCCGCTGCGATGACGATGGCAGCCGTGTAGCGGACCGCTGAACCTCCCGCCGTGGCGTCCGCGGTGACCTTTCCGCCGTCGTCGTGCACCCGGGTGACCCGGACACCGCGGTGAAGCGCGGCCGGGTCGAGATGCCGCACGCGTTGTTCCAGGATGGCTGCGGTCCGGGCCTGCGGCAGGGACAGGACAAAGGGGTAGCTGTCGGAGACGCCGGCGAAGGACATCTCGGCAAGTGTCCTGCCGCCGCCCACGGCGAGTCCGCGCCGGATTGGAACCCCTTCCGCCACGAGGTCCGGTGCCACGCCGATTTCCTGGAGCGCGTCCAGGGACGGGGGATGGATGCCAATGGCCCTGGAATGCGGCTCGGCGCCGGTGCGCTGTTCCAGGACCCGGACACTCACGCCCTGTTGAAGCAGCAGGGCGGCCATGAACAGGCCCACGGGTCCGCCGCCGATCACGAGGACATCATCCATGGGCGGTCCTGTCGAGGATCAGCAGGTTGCGGAACGGCGCGCGGCGGCGCACGGTCCAGCCCGGGGGAGCGGCGGCCAGGAGCTCTGCGGCGGTGTAACTGCGGCGGATGGAAGTGAGGCCGTCCTGCCTGATGTAGGAGCCGGTGAAGGGCAGGGCGCCGGCGAAGAAGAGCGCGTAGGCGGCCGGGCTGCGCCGGAGGTCGTTGTGGATGACCCTGCCATGGCAGAGCCCCGCCGACTCGGCCAGGAATTCCGGCAGTTCACTTTCCGACAGGTGGTGCAGCACGTGGTTGGACACGACCAGGTCGAAGCTCAGCCCCTCGGCGAGGAGGTCAACCGCTGTGGCCTGCCGGAACCTCACGCGCGCGGAAGGGTGCCGTTCGGCGGCGAAGCGGCTCGCCCGCGGATCCGGATCGATGGCAGTGATCTCCAGTTGGAGCCCGTCCAGGGCCGCCCACCGCGAGAGCATCACAGGCACGTCGCCGCCCCCGCAGCCGATGTCCAGCAGGGTGGCCGGGTTGCCCCGGCGGAGGCGGGGCCGGAGCTGGCTGCGGTAGATGCCGCGCCATCCGGAAACGGCACGGTTGACCAGGGCAAACTGGGCGTAGGTACGGTCCAGCTTGTCCGGGTCGCAGCCGGGCAGATCCATTTCCTCGACGGCGTCGGCGGCACGTACCCGCAGCAGGTCCACCGGTTCTCAGGCCAGGGCCGATTCCGGCTGGGTGGAGGCGGACGTGGCGTCCGCGTCCTCGTTCGCCCGGGCTTCATCGTTCCGGGCCGGGCTGCCGAGCTTGGTGAAGAGCGCAGTTTCCACGGTCAGCCCGGGCCCGAACGCCATGGAACAGATCCGTTCCCCGTCGCCGTCGGCCGCGCCGGCCGGCGGCAGGTCAAGGATGTGCCGGAGCACGAACAGCACGGTGGCGCTGCTCATGTTCCCGTAGTTGCGCAGGGTTTCCCGGGCCGGGACCAGCTGCTCGTCGCTCAGGTCCAGCCTGGACTGGACCTTGTCCAGGATGCTGCGGCCGCCGGGGTGGATGGCCCAGTGCCGGATATCGCGGTAGGGGAGTCCCAGCAGGGTGCTTTCGCGGGAGAGGAGCGGTTCCAGGGCTCCGATGATGTGGTCGTCGATGATGTGCGGGACGTAGTTGCCCAGGACCATCTCGAAGCCTTCGTCGCCGATGTTCCACGCCATGGATTCCTCGCCGACCGGCGTCAGGACCGTCTCGAAGTGGTCAAGCTGCAGCAGCGCCGGTTGGTCCGGGTGCTCGCGGGCGGTCACGATGGCGGCGGCCGCGCCGTCGGCAAACAGTGCCGACCCCATGATGGTGTCCGGATCGTTCGAGGTCCGCACGTGCAGGGAGCAGAGTTCGGCGCAGACGACCAGCACGACGGCGTCCGGGTCCGCCTCGCAGAACGATTTGGCCGCGCGCAGTGCAGGGAAGGCCGCGTAGCAGCCCATGAAGCCGAGGTGGTAGCGCTGCACTGCGGGATTCAGGCCGAGGGCGCGGACGATTTTGTAGTCCGGCCCGGGGTTGAAAAACCCGGTACAGGAGACTGTCACGAGGTGAGTTATGTCAAGTAAAGTGATGCCAGGGCAGGCGTCGAGGGCTTTCTGGGCTGCCTCAATAAAGAGCTTGGTGGCCTCAGTGGCGAAGATGTCGTTGCGGACTTTGGTGCTGGGGCTTAGCAGCAGACCTGTGCCGGAGTCGAAAAAACGCGGATTCTCGGCCCGGTGATCCTTGGTCAGTTCCGCAACGGCCGTGTAGCGGGTGTCAATGCCCGCAGAGTCAAAGCAAGTGCCGACCAATCGGGTGCCAAGCCTGGTGAGGCCCGGCTGGGCAGCAAAAACGTCCCGGGCTTCGGTTTGGACCAGGACAGTTGGCGGGACAGCAGTTTCCAGGGATCTCAGGTAGACCGTCATGGTTCATTCTCAGTGAGGTCGGCGCAGATGACAATGGATTCGGCGGCAGCATAAGCGGAATGCCTGACATCCGGCATCGCGTGACAGACGCACGCTCAGGCCCTCTCGGCAGCTCGTTCCAGAACGCCGATAATCAACATTATGTAAAGTAGTCAGGATTCTGTCGACGGGGAATCCGTTGGGCATCCCCCGTTCTCCCGGCGAATGCGACCCTGCACCTGAGGCGTGATCGGTCCCGCTATCCAAGAAACAAGGTGACGCGGATAATGACTGACACCATCGGAATGGATCGATGACCACTCCAAAGATCTTCAATCTGGAGCGAAGACGGCCCCGGGCGGCAACCCGACCAACGGAGGCAGCGGTGGCCACCTAGAATGAAATGCAGCGGAGGCTTCAACGCATCCTCCGCTGGTCCCTTCCAGTCATTGTCATCATGCTGATTTCCACCGTCCTAAGCCTCGTTGGTATTGATTCGGAGCCATGGCTCTGGACTCGGACGATCCTCTTCGGCGTCGCCGTCGTCGTAATGGCCGTCCAAATATCCAGATTCTCGCTGTGGCAGCGGGATGAGTACTGGGGCGAAAAGGGACGGGACCCTAAGCATCCGGAGCGATTTCCTCCGACTGGCGCCAAATAGTTCCGAATCGACCAATACTGGTTACCAGTAGAACTTCCAGACCACCACGCAGACACTCCCCCGGCGTCCGCGTCAGCCCCCGAAAGTTGTCCTGCATGCCTCCCCGGATGGGCATGGACCGGGGGAAAAGCGGTGCGATTTCCTCCGGAAGGTAACCGCCTCTTTCACTGGGAATCAGGTGGGTATCCCCCGCGTTTCCCTTGATCCTGTTCGTCTGACCCCAACGCTCTCCTCCCCCGACGCTGCACGCATACCCTGGCGCACCGGGTTGCCCCCTCTCTGGACGGTCATGTCCGCAGCTGACGTGCCGCTGGTCTGGCGGACGCCAGTCCCACAGGCCACAATGAGTGCACCAGTTCGGGGTGGTGGTGGCGTGACGCTGATGATTGTGGTTTCCTGCACGCTGCTGCTGGTCACCGGCGTGGGGCTGGTCATTGCCTTTGGCGGCCGTCCCGTGCGAACGCCGGCCGCGCTTGTCCGGCCTGCCTCCGGACCGGAGACCCTGGCGTCCGTGTTCCTTCGTTACCTGTGGGGAGCAAACGTGGCGACCGTCGCCGCTGTCGCATCCGCGTTCCTGGTTGCGTGGCCCGGCGGAAGGCTGGCGATGCGTATCCTGGCCCTCACATCACCGCTGTCGGCGCAGGGAAGGCTGACCGAGGCTCAGGCAGTCATTGGAATACCCTCGGTCGAGGGCACGCTGGCGTTGTTGATATTCGCCGGCCTCCCGGCGGGCTTCGCGGCCGCATTCATCTACATGCTGATACGCCGGTGGCTGCCCGCCGGCCGGCTGGGAGGACCGGCGCTGGGTCTGCTGCTTCTCCTCGCCTTCGGCGCGTCCGTGGATCCGTTGCGGCCGGACAATATTGACTTCGAGATTGTCGAGCCTGGGTGGCTGGCGGTCGTCCTGTTCGCAGCCCTCGCCACGCTCCACGGTGCGCTCGTCGCTGCAGTGGCCGGCGCGGTCAGTGACCGTCTCCAGCCCCTGGCACGAAAGACCTGGAAGTCCTATCTGCCGCTGCTGGCGGCGGTCCTGTTCCCGCCCGCCGGGCTCGTGCTCGGAATCGGCGCGTTGCTCGTGATGGCCAAGGCGAAAATCTTTTCGCCCCGCCCGGAGGGCAGTTGGCGGCAGCCGCGGGCCGTCCTCCGGGCAGGGCGCGGCATCCTTCTCCTGGTGTCGCTGGCCGCGTTGCCGATGTTTGTCGGCGCGGTGACCTCGATCGCGGCCCGGTGAGCTGGTCAGGACCCCGCGCGTTTCGAGATCACCGGAAACCCACGGCCCCGCAGGCCTCTTCCCTGCGGCGGCGGGCGGCCAGCCGTTCCCGAAAGCAGCGCTCTGCGGCGCCCATGAGCCGGGTAGCCACCGCCCAGTATGCGATGCCGACCGCGAGGGAGGCCACGACCGCCAGTCCCTTGCTGTCCTGGTCGAACAGCGGATACACGAGCCAGTGCGTCACATAGGCGTAGAGCGAGGCGCTGGCCAGGAGGCCGGTGATCCCGTGGAGAGCCCGGGGCACGGGCACTGTCGGGAGCCAGAGCAGGATGAGGAACCCGGCGAGGAGCGTGGCGTTCCGTAATTCGTCGTCGAATGCCCCGGGGATGGTCAGCACGGCAAGGACGGTCACAATGGTCCGTTTCGGCAGCGTTCGGGACGCGGACGCCGCCCAGCCAAGCGCAAACAGCCACAGCACCGGACCCTGACCCGGGTACGGGAGGTCAATGAGGCGGAAACGCAGTAACAGGTCGGCGCCAAGGAGCGCCAACGGGACCGCCCATGGCCACCGGCGTTCCGCCCGCCCGACGGCGGGTATCGCCAGGAGGACAGCCACGCCGAGCAAGATGTGCACCAGCGCCTCCACGAACCAAAAACGTGAGAAGTCCGTCCAACCTTCCGGGCCCAGGAGGGAGTTGAGCAGGAACACATTTGCCCAGCTGTACGTGTCTGTCACGGCAAAAGCGAAGCCGATCACCGCGACGCTTGGCACCACGATCCGGGCGACTGAGCGCAACTGCCGCCGCAACCGCACGCGGGGCGGGCCGCTCAGCTGGAACCGGGCAAAGTTGAATCCGGCGACGGCCACCAGCACGTGCGCCATGCCCTCCCACGAGAACCACCGGATATGGGTGGAGATGATGAGGATGATGCCCAGGGCGCGGAGCACTATTCCGGTCTCCATGGGTGCGAGCAGCCGCCGCCGCCATTTGTGGAGCGCCGCCCCCACAGGACTCGCTACACCAGGACTTCCATCCACTCCGGGGGCCTGCGCAAGCTCCCCCAGCGGCATCAGATGCCAATCGAGGGGAAGGCTTCCGAGCGCACGCTCAAGCCGGACTGATGCGGCAACATAGGACAGCGAATCGCCGCCCAGTGAAACGAACGTGTCCGTCCCACGGACGTCGTCCCGTTCGAGAACGTCCGCGAAGATGCCCAATACATCGTTCGACGCCGCCTCCGGACCGCCTTCCGTGCGCTTTGCGCTTCCTTGTTCCTCCGTGTGCAGGGCCAGAATCGCGGGATAGTCGGGCTTCCCGCTGCTCAATCGCGGGACAGCCGCCACGGAGTGAAAGTGGATGGCTGCGCGCGGCACGCCTATGTCCTGGGCGACCGACTTCGCGATGAGGGAAAGGTCGTGCCCGGACTCGACGGCAGCGATCACCTGGCCATCCGTGCCCGTGGCCGCGGCGGAAATGCCCATGCCGGCGAGGATCCGCTCAACCTGGCCAAGGTCCACCCGAAGCCCGACGATCTTCACGAATCGGCTGCGGCGGCCGACTATCTCGTAGAGGCCCTCGGCGGTCCGGCGGGCCAAATCGCCGGTGTGAAGGTCCGTGACCGTGCGTCCCAGCTCCAAGTCCTCCGGCTTTTCGGCGTAGCCGAGCATGACGTTGGGGCCGGTGTAGACCAGTTCGCGGTCATCCAGCCCGGAGACGGCGGCGAGGCGGAAGCTGCCGCCCGGAATCGGGATGCCGACGGCTTGCGGGTGTTCTGCCGCGACGTCGGGAGGCAGGTAGGCCATCCTGGCCGTGGCTTCCGTTTGCCCGTACATGACGAACAGGTCCCAGCCCCGGCGACGGCCCAGCTGTGCGTAGTCACGGACCCGGTCCGGGTCCAGGCGACCACCCGCCTGGGTGATGTAGCGGAGGCTTGGCAGTTCCTTGTCCGCGAAGCCCACCCGCTCCAGCAGGTCGAACGTGTAGGGCACCGCGGCGAAGGAGGTCACCCGCTCGTTGCGGACCAGCTCCCAGAAGCAGGGGTCGACTACTGAAAGGTCGGTGAGCACCACCGAGGCACCCACGCACAAGTGGCTGTTCACGACTGACATGCCATAGCAGTAGGACAACGGAAGGGTGGTGGCTGCCCGGTCATCGGGACGCAGCTGCAAGTACTCGGCGATCGCGGCTGCGTTGGCCTGGACGGACTCGGCGGAGAGCCGGACAAGCTTCGGCGAGCCAGTCGAACCGGAGGTGCTCACCAGGAGCGCCAGTTCCGGGTGCAGGGCGTGGCGGGTCCCTTCCCGTCGCACGTCAAATACGGCTTCGCCGTCTTGAACGCGGGCCAGAACGTCCGGGTCGTAGGCAGAAACAAGAGATTCAGCAGCCCGTCCGCCACCGGTCGGCAGAATGAGCAGGGGGTGTCCGGATGACAGCGCCGCCAGATACACCACAAGGGAGGGCAGGGAATTGTCCGCTTCGAGGGCCACCAGACGGCGCACCGTCCCCAACGACCGGGCTGCGGCGTCCACCCGGTCGGCGAGTTCGCCGTAGCTTACGGATTCGCCCTCAACGTGTACAGCGGTCCGGTCTCCGAATGCGGCCAGGTCGGCGGCAAACGAGACACCCGCCAAAACAGGCTCAATAGTCACCGATGCACTTTAGAAGGTAAACCTTACCTAACTCAAATGGACAATGCCGGGCTGGTGGCCAAGCCGGCCGGATCCGCGGCGGGTCCACCCGTCGACGTCGTTTCTGCAGAGGCACGGTTTCATGCGGTTATGCACCGCCGCCGGAGCGGGCCGCGCTAGCCCGTGTTCACAACCGTCGCGCCGGATTCCGGGCGGTCACGCACGCCCAATTTCGTGAGAGCACGCGGACCCAGGACGGAACCGGCGGCGATGATGCCGGCGAAGATCAGGCACGACAGGTGCCACGACCCACCCTCGTACAGCAGGCCCGCCAGCAGCGCACCGGCTGCAGCGCCCAACATCTCGGAGTTGGTCAACAGGCTCATCCCGCGGCCCACCCGGTGCCCGTTCACTTCTGCCACGACCGCCCGCTGGATCGGCAGCAAGATTGCCCAGGCGGCGCTCGTCAGTACCCAGAGGGCGGCGATCACGACGGGACTTGGCGTGAACGCGAGACCGGCCGCAGTCAGGGCCGACGCGACGGACGCGATGGCATAGCCCGCACGCCTGCCCCGACGTTCAACGAACCGGTGCAGCACGCGCGGCATCGCCGTGAGCACCACGCCGCCGGGCAAGTAGATGAGTGCAATCTGGTAGACCTCAAGCCCGAGCTCCCTTTGCAGGTGAAGCAGCAGCAGCAGGGACACGCCGGCCTCGGCGACGGCGGTCACCAGCGCGACGAACAGCAGCGGGGCTAGGCGCCTGCCATCGCCCCGGATCCCGCCCGGCGGCTGTTCCTGCGGCGGCTCGAGGAACCTTGGCACGCGGACCAGCAGGACCGCTGCGGCGATACAGGCAACGCCGAGGGTCCCGAAGACCCCGCCGAAGCCGATCAGCGGCAGCAGGACCATGGCCGGAAGCCAGAAAAACCAGGATCCGAGCGCTTCGGAGGACAGCAGCCCGGCCAGCGAGCCGGAGTCACGCTCGAGGTCCTCGGCCGCGATCGCCCGGACGGCGATCCAGAAGAACGCCCCGCCGGCGCCCCCCACGACGGCGGCGGCGAAGGCGAGCGGAAGCGACGTCGCGAGGGCGTAACCGAGGCAGCTCACCGCGTACAGCAGCGCCCCGGCCGCCGCGACCGTCGTCCGCACCCGCGTGTCGACCAGCCACCCGGACACCCGACGTGCAATCACCGAGATGACAAGCTCGACGGCGACGAGAGCGCCGATCGCGCTGGGCGCAAGGCCAAGCTCGGTGCCGCCCCACAGCGGGATCAGGAAGTCCAGCAACTCCGCGGACCCTCCGATGAGAGTCGCTGCGGTGCCCGCGGCCCGCCGCCGGTCCGGTTGTATGCGCATGCGCCGATCCTAGGGGACGAACTCCGAATCGCCCCTGCGATTCGGTCCGTCGGCCGCGTCCCGTCGTTCGTGGCTCTCTATTAGTCCTTCGCGGCAGCTCGGGCGGCGGCGGCCGGGACGGGTTCGTGGCGCAGGTAGCTCCGGCTGAACCGGCCGCTTCCCGCGGTCAGTGCGCGCAGTTCGATGGCGTACCGCAGGAGCTCCTGGTCCGGAACTTCGGCGCTGATTTCGGTCAGGTCTCCCCCGGCGGACGTGGTTCCGGTCAGGCGTGCCCGGCGTGAGGACAGATCGCTCATCACCGCGCCGACGTGCTCTTCCGACACGCTGATCGTCGCGGCGGAGACGGGTTCCAGCAGCTGGATCCGGCCGGCTGCGGCTGCTTCCCGCAGGGCCAGCGCGCCGGCCGCCTGAAAGGCCGCGTCCGAGGAATCCACGCTGTGTGCCTTGCCGCCGAGCAGGGTCACCCGGATGTCCACCACCGGAAAGCCCGCGGAGACCCCTTTCTGCATCTGCGCCCGCACGCCCTTCTCCACTGAACTGATGAAGGGCCCCGGAATCACGCCGCCCACGGTCTTGTCTACGAATTCGAAGCCGGCCCCACGGTCCAGCGGTTCAACCTCAATGTCGCACACTGCGTATTGCCCATGGCCTCCGGATTGTTTGACGTGCCGTCCGTGGCCCGTTGCGGGAGCGGCGAACGTCTCCCGCAGCGGCGTGACGACATCGACCGTCTGCAGGTTGACGCCCTGCTCGCGCAGCCGGCCCAGGACCACGTCCGCATGCGCCTCGCCCATGCACCAGAGGATCAACTGGTGGGTCTCCGCGTTCCGCTCCACCCGGAGCGCCGGATCGCCGGCCGCCACCTTGCCCAGGCTCCTGGCCAGAACGTCCTCATCACCATGGGAAGCCGCCTCGACGGCTACCGGAAGCAGCGGCTCCGGCATCTCCCACGGCTGGATCAGCAACGGAAAATCCTTGGCCGAAACGGTGTCCCCCGTCTCGGCCGGCCCGAGCTTCGTCAGGGCGCAGATGTCCCCCGCCACGCTGTACGGCACCGGCCGCAAACTGGAGCCCAGCGGCGAATACAGATGGGAGACGCGCTCGTCACTGTCGTGATCGGCATGGCCCCGGTCCGCCAGGCCGTGCCCGGCCACGTGGACGGCCGTGTCTTCCCGCAGCGTGCCGGAAAAGAGGCGGACCAGGCACACGCGGCCAAGGAACGGGTCGGTGGTGGTGCGCACAACCTCGCCAAGCAGCGGGCCCGCGGGGTCGCAGTCCGGTGTGGCGGCGGGGCTGCCGTCCAGGAGGGTCACCGACGGCCGCGCATGTTCTGTGGGTGAGGGGAATGCCCGCGTCACTACGTCCAGCAGTTCAGCCAGGCCGAGGCCGGTCTCGGCGGACGTGGCGACCACCGGATGGAACGATCCGCGCGCGACGGCGGTTTCCAGGTCACTCACCAGGACGTCCGGGGGGATCTCCTCGCCGCCAAGGTACCGGTCCATCAACGACTCGTCCTCGCTTTCTGCGATGATTCCTTCGATCAGCGCGCCGCGGGCCGCCTCCGAGGCGACGCGTTCGACGTCGTCAGCGTCCCGGTACCCGGGCAGCTCGCCGCCCGCCGGCTGGTCCGACACCGTACCCGACAGGAGGCCCAGCAGACCGATCACTTGCGCCCCCTTCGTGACCGGCAGGTAGAGCGGGAGTGTCGCGTCGCCGAAGGCCTTCTGGCAGCGTTCGAGGGCCGCGTCAAAGTCCGCCCGGGGATGGTCCAGGCGGCTGATCACCACCGCCCGCGGCACCCCGACGCGCTGGCACTCGCCCCAGAGCGCGGTGGTGGCTGCGTCAATGGCGTCCACCGCAGAGACAACAAACAGGGCCGCGTCCGCCGCGCGCAGCCCTGCCCGCAGTTCGCCGACGAAGTCCGGGTAGCCCGGCGTGTCGAGGAGGTTGACCTTGATGCCCCCGGCCGTGACGGGCACGACGGAGAGGGCGACGGAGCGTTGCTGGTGGATGGCGGCCGGCTCCGAGTCTCCGACAGTTGTGCCTTCGGTGATCGAGCCCTTCCGCGAAATCGCCCCGGTGGCGGCGAGCAGAGCCTCTGCCAGCATCGTCTTTCCGGATCCTGAGCGGCCAACCAGCGCCACGTTCCGGATCTGCTCCGGCTGTTCGGGCGGCAGGGCATCGGAGGCGTCCGCCCGCCGGAGTTCAGACGTGCCGCGGGCGGCGGTTTTCGCCGGTACCTTCGCGTCCTTGGCAGGCATGGGACCCTCCTGGTCTGCATCCGTCGGACGGCCGGACCGCCGGCATCCGCTCAACATGGGGCTGTCTATATGGATTGGACACCCTTCGGCGATACGGCGGCAAGATGCAAAAACCAACCCCATGCCGCGGCAGCGCGGAAAGGCTTGGAAATCAGCCTCCCGTACCCGGCTCAGGTGCCGTCGTAGGCCTTCTGCAGCGCCGCGATGTCGAGCTTCTGCATGCCCAGCATGGCCTGCATGGCGCGCTGAGCACCCTCCGGATCCGGGCCGCCGATCAGGCCGCCCAGCGCGGACGGGACCACCTGCCACGACACCCCGTACCTGTCCTTGAGCCACCCGCACTGGCTTTCGGTGCCGCCCGCGCCCAATGCGGCCCAATACCGGTCGACCTCCTCCTGGGAGGAGCAGTCGATGACGAAGGAGACCGACTCGTTGAAAGTGAAGGCCGGTCCCCCGTTCAACGCCGTGAATGTCCGCCCATCGATTTCAAAGCGCACGGTCATTGCCTGGCCAGCCGGTGCCGGCCCGCCCTCCCCGTAGCGCGAGACATCGAGCACCTTCCCGCCGTCGAAGACGGAAACGTAAAAGTCGGCAGCTTCTTCCGCCTGGTTGTCGAACCACAGGCAGGTGGTGATCTTTTCGGCCACGTCGCATCCTCTTTCCTTTGGCCCGCGCCGCGAAGCGGTGTCTCCGGGGACAGTCCGGCGGCGTTGCAGGGGTGTGGGGCCGAGCCTAGCCCGCCGGCCAACCGGGCACAACGGCGCGGCGGAGCAGCCCGCGGACGCCGCTATCATGGCGTATGACCATCGCCGACGCCCTCCTGCAGTTCGCCCTCGTGGCGGCCTTGCTGACCCTGGTCCCGGGAATGGATACGGTACTGGTGCTGCGCACGGCCATCAGCCGCGGACACGCGCCGGCCTTCGCCACCGCTGCCGGCATCTGCACGGGAACCGCGGCGTGGGGACTCGCAGCAGCCATCGGCGCGTCGGCCCTGCTGGCCGCCTCGGAAACGGCCTTTACCGTACTCAAGCTCGCTGGCGCCGGCTACATGGCCTGGCTGGGCTTTTCCATGCTGGTCAAGAGCCTCCGCCCGGGGCCCGCGCAGGCGGCCGTGCAGCCGGATGCGGCATCAGGCGCTGCCCGTTCAGACTGGCTGACCGGCCTGACCACCAGCCTGCTGAACCCCAAGGTCGGCGTGTTCTACATGGCGATGATCCCCCAGTTCATGCCCGCCGACGCCCCGGCCCTGCTGATGGGAACACTCCTGCCCCTGGTCCACAATGCCGAGGCGATGCTCTGGTTCGCGGCGATTATCCTGGCCACCCACCACGCCCGGCGCTGGCTTCAGTCACCGCGGGCCGGCAAGGTGACGGACCGCATTGCCGGCGTCGTCCTGATCGGCTTCGCCGCCAGGATCGCGACGACGAAAGCCTGATCTGCGGCGTCCCGGCCGGCCCGGCTAGGCTTGGAGCATGCCTTCTTCCCCGCCGCCGCTCCCCCGCCCCGCCGCGACCGGTCCGGCCACGCCGTCGGGGCCTGTGTCGGTGTCGCGACGATCTGCCGTGGTGGCCGCCTGCGCCGACGCCGCCCTGATTCTCCTCTTCGCCGCGATCGGCCGCGATGCGCACCAGCGCGGGGACGTCATCACGGGCGTGCTTGCCACGGCCTGGCCGTTCCTGGCCGGCGCGGCGGCCGCCTGGCTTGCCCTGCGGATCTGGCGTTCACCCCTGGCCCTCTGGCCCGCCGGCGCCGGCGTCTGGCTCGGAGCGGTCACTGTCGGTATGCTCCTGCGGGCCGTCACCGGGCAGACAGTGGTCCTGCCGTTCGTTATTGTGGCCCTGCTCAGCCTGGGGCTCTTCCTGCTCGGATATCGTCTTCTGGCCGCGGTCATCCGGCAGCGCAACACACGCCGCGGCGGGGCCTGATGGACTAGGCTTGCAAGCACATGGCCAAGGCCCCGGGGAGTCCCCGAGGGGCGCATTCACCGGCCGGCAACGGCGCAACAGATCCGGAAAGGTTCACACGTGGTCACCGCTTTCGTCCTGATTAAGACAGATGCCTCCCGTATCCCGGAGACCGCGGAAGAGATCTCCGCCATCCAGGGGATCAGCGAGGTCTACTCCGTCACCGGCGAATGGGATCTTATTGCGATTGCCCGGGTGCAGAAGCATGAGGACCTGGCCGACGCCATCGCGGACAAGCTCTCCAAGGTTCCGGGCGTTGTCCACACCACCACCCAGATCGCTTTCCGCGCCTATTCGCAGCACGACCTCGACGCCGCTTTCGCCCTCGGCTTCGAACAGTAGGGCCCTGGGTCAGCTGCTTCAGCTGCGCGAGAGCGCGACCCACCGGTCCAGGACGGCCGCGGCGGCACCCGACTCGATCGATTCTTCCGCCCGCCTGAACGCGGCGGCCATCCGCTCGCTGAAGGGACCGACGGCGTCCAGGTCGAACGCGACGAGTCCGGCGGCGGCATTCAGCAGTGCTGCATCGCGCGCGGGTCCGCGGCCACCGGCGAGGACGGAACGCACGACGGCGGCATTCGCGGCGGCGTCCCCGCCGCGCAGCTCCTCAAGGGTTGCCCGGCGGATGCCAAGATCAGCCGGGTCGAACATCTCTTCGCTCACGGCACCGTTCCGGATTTCCCACACCCGGGACGGGCCGGTGGTGGTGAGTTCATCGAGCCCGTCATTCCCGCGGAACACCAGCCCGCGGCTCCCGCGCTTGGCCAGCACCCCGGCCACCAGCGGGGCCATCCGCTCATTGGCGACCCCCACCGCCGAGGCCTGGACGTGGGCAGGGTTGATCATGGGCCCCAGGAAGTTGAAGGCAGTCGGCACGCCGAGTTCACGGCGGGCGACGGCGGCATGCCGCATGGAGGGATGGAACACCTGCGCGAAGCAGAAGGTGATGCCCGCCTCCTCCGCGTTGAGGGCCACCCTCGGGATGGGAAGGTCCAGCCGGACGCCCAATGCCTCCAGGACGTCGGCGGAACCGGAGGTCGAGGACGCGGCACGGTTGCCGTGCTTAACCACCTTGGCACCGGCCCCGGCCGCGATCAGCGCGGCCATCGTGGATATGTTGACCGTGTTTTGCTGGTCGCCTCCGGTGCCGACGATGTCCAGCTTCTGCCCGGCTATGTCGATTGGGCTGGCGTTCGCGATCATCGCCTCGACCAGGCCGACGAGTTCATCCACGGTCTCGCCTTTGGACCGCAGCGCCACGAGGAAGCCGGCAACCTGCGCCGGCGTGGCCTCTCCGGACATGATCGAGTTCATCGCCCACTCGGTGTTGGTGGCGGTGAGATCCGTACCGTCGATGAGTGCGCCGATGAGCCGCGGCCAGGTGTTGCCTGCCGCCTGTGCAGATGCCTGAGAAGTCACGTTCCGATGCTATCGAGGTGCGCCCCGCAAAGACCAATGTGAACGGGTGCGGGAACTTTTCCGCGCGAATTCGCGTCTTTGTAGAAAAAGTCCTCCGAAAAGGCGGTTTGCGTTGGGCAGGAGGGAGTTTTATAGACATAATGTCTATGTGACATCTGCGACCCATGCCCCCAGTACCCCGGCGCACCCGACGCTGAATCGCCCGAACATGGTTTCTGTTGGAACCGTAGTCTGGCTGTCCAGTGAGTTGATGTTCTTCGCCGGTCTCTTCGCCATGTACTTCACACTCCGTTCGACTTCCGGACTGATGTGGGCCGAGGAGACAGCCAAGCTCAACTTCCCCTTTGCGCTCATCAACACGATCGTCCTCGTGGCAAGTTCGTTCACTTGCCAGATGGGCGTCTTCGCCGCTGAGCGGCTTCAGCCGCGCCGAAGCGGCGGCCGCCTCAGCTTCACCCGCTGGGGAATGAACGAATGGTTCACCCTGACCTTCATCATGGGTTCCTTCTTCGTGGCCGGCCAGGCGACTGAGTACGCCATGCTCGTTTCCGAGCATGTCTCACTCTCCTCCAACGCCTACGGTTCGGCGTTCTACATCACCACGGGCTTCCACGGCCTGCACGTCATCGGTGGCTTGGTTGCCTTCCTCCTCATCATGGGCCGGTCCTTCGCAGCGAAGAAGTTCGGCCACTTCGAAGCAACCTCAGCGATTGTCACCTCGTACTACTGGCACTTCGTCGACGTCGTCTGGATCGGCCTCTTCCTGGTCATCTACGTCCTCAAGTAGCAAGACTTGACTCTTTTTCTACAAGAGGCAGAATTTCAAGAAGCGGCTCCCCGGAGCCCACGCACGATCGAATAAAGGAACCACCACGTGAAGGCACTCTCGCAGAAGCGACGTCACCCACTGGCAGCAATTGCACTGCTGCTGATGGGCCTCCTGGTCACTGGTGGGCTGTACGCCGTTGCCACCACCGTCAACCAGGCCAAAGCCACCACCACCTTCAGCGCAAGTGACGCAGAGGAGGGCGGCAAGCTCTTCGCGGCAAACTGCGCCACCTGCCACGGCATGGGCGCCAGCGGGACCAAAGACGGCCCCTCCCTGGTCGGCGTCGGCGCTGCCGCCGTTGACTTCCAGGTCGGCACCGGGCGCATGCCCATGCAGATGAACGCCCCGCAGGCCCCCAAGAAGCCCGCCCAGTTCAACGAGGAGCAGACCCACCAGCTCTCCGCTTACGTTGCTTCGCTGGGCCCCGGCCCGTCCATCCCCGAGGCACATGTCCTCGACGGCAAGGGCGACGCCGCCAACGGTGGCGAACTGTTCCGCGTGAACTGCGCCATGTGCCACAACGCCGCCGCTGCCGGCGGTGCGCTGACCCGGGGCAAGTTCGCTCCGGCCCTGGGCGACGTGTCCAGCAAGCACATCTACGAAGCCATGGTCACCGGCCCGCAGAACATGCCGGTGTTCAGCGACGCCAACGTCGGCCCCGAGGGCAAGCGCGACATCATCACCTTCCTGAAGCAGATCGAGGCCAACGGTTCACCCGGCGGCGCCGACCTGGGGTCCCTGGGCCCGGTTTCTGAAGGCCTGTTCGTCTGGATCGCCGGTCTGGGCGTCATCATCGCCTTCACCATCTGGCTGACGTCCCGGACGTCCTAGCCCACTGTTTGCACCTGTAAGAATTTTCTGCTGGCCTGTCAGCAGTTTGAATTGAAAGCTAACTCGGCACTTGCCGAGACGAGAGAGGGATGAGGCGAATTATGGGCAACCATAGTGACGGCAGTCCGAACCACTCGGGCACCGTAGCTACGGCTGGTCAGAATGAGGTGGAGAAGTTCCAGGATCCTGGAATTCCCCCGCATCGTTTGCGCCTGGCTGACACGGACCCGAAGGCCGCAAAGCGAGCAGAACGGCAGGTAGCCCTTCTTTTCGGGACCTCGGTCGTTGGCACCCTGATCTTCCTGGTGGCGTACTTCGCCATCGATCTGGGAGATGACACGGCGATCGCGACCATCCGGCTGCAGAACGCGCTGCTGGGTATCGGCACCGCCTTTGCCATGCTGGGCATCGGTACCGGAATCGTGCATTGGGCCAAGGCCCTCATGCCGGACCACGAAGTCTCGGAAGAGCGCCATGCCATCCGCACCGAGGATGACCGCCAGGCTGCTGTCCGGATCGTCGACGACATCGTCGAGGAAACCGGCATCAAGCGCCGCCCGCTGATCCGCAACACCCTTTTGGGCGCCGTGGCGCTGGCTCCGCTGCCGGCCCTCGCCGTCTTCGGTGACCTGGGTCCGCGTCCCGACGACGCCCTGGCGCACACCATGTGGGCACCCCAGGATGGCAAGCTCAAGCGGCTCACCCGTGACCCTGACGGCACCCCCATCAAGGCCGCCGACGTGACCATCGGTTCTGCTTTCCACGTCATCCCGGAAGGCCTGAATGAACTGCACGAAGGCAAGCTGAATGAGAAGGCCAAGTCTGTTGTCCTGCTCATGCGCCTGAACCCGGAGGAACTCCACCCCTCCCCCGGCCGCGCGGACTGGGCCTACAACGGCATTGTTGCCTACTCCAAGATCTGCACCCACGTCGGTTGCCCTGTTGCCCTTTACGAGCAGCAGACCCACCACCTGCTGTGCCCGTGCCACCAGTCAACCTTCGACCTGACCCAGGAATGCAAGGTTATCTTTGGACCGGCCAGCCGTCCCCTCCCCCAGCTGCCCATCGCGGTTGATTCCGAGGGCTACCTGGTCGCCACCAGCGACTTCCATGAACCCGTTGGACCTAGCTATTGGGAGCGTGAGCAGCATGAGCGCAACATCAACGCCTAATGCCCCCACCTTCGTCGCCAAGACCACAGGCGGCCGCATCACCAACTTCGTTGACGAACGCGTCGGCGGGTCGGGGATCCTGCGCGAATTCGGCCGCAAGGTCTTCCCGGACCACTGGTCGTTCATGTTCGGCGAAGTTGCCCTGTACTCCTTCGTCATCCTGCTGCTCTCGGGCACCTTCCTGACGTTCTTCTTTGATCCCTCGATGGCGGAGACGCACTACCAGGGCTCCTACACTCCGCTGAAGAACGTCGAAATGTCGGTGGCTTACAGCTCCTCGCTGGACATCTCCTTCGATGTCCGCGGCGGCCTGTTTATGCGCCAGGTCCACCACTGGTCCGCGCTGCTCTTCGTGGCCTCGGTGTCCGTGCACATGCTCCGCGTGTTCTTCACCGGAGCCTTCCGCAAGCCGCGCGAAATGAACTGGGTGGTGGGCGGCGTGCTGCTCATCCTCTCGATGGCTGCCGGCTTCACCGGCTACTCCCTCCCCGATGACCTGCTCTCCGGCAACGGCCTGCGCATCATCGACGGCGTCATCAAGTCCATTCCCGTGGTCGGAACGTACATCTCGTTCTTCCTCTTCGGCGGAGAATTCCCCGGCACGGTCATCATCGGCCGCCTGTACATGCTCCACATCCTGCTGGTTCCGGCCCTCATCCTCCTGATGATCGTCCTGCACCTCTTTATGGTGGTCGTGCACAAGCACACCCAGTACCCCGGCCCGGGACGCAACGATGGCAACGTCGTCGGCTACCCGCTTGGCCCGGTCTACGCTGCCAAGGCCGGCGGCTTCTTCTTCATCGTGTTTGGTGTCGTCGCCCTCATGGCAGGGTTCTTCACCATCAACCCGATCTGGAACTACGGCCCGTACGACCCCTCCCCCGTCTCGGCGGGCACCCAGCCTGACTGGTACATCGGCTTCGTCGACGGCGCCCTCCGGCTTATGCCGGGCACCATCGGCAACTGGAGCGTCGAACAGGTCTGGTTCGGCCAGGTCTTCACGTTCAACGTCCTGCTCCCGGCCCT
This sequence comes from Arthrobacter sp. NicSoilB4, assembly GCF_019977335.1. Lineage (NCBI taxonomy): Bacteria > Bacillati > Actinomycetota > Actinomycetes > Micrococcales > Micrococcaceae > Arthrobacter > Arthrobacter sp. NicSoilB4. Next base: position 2,145,799 of record NZ_AP024653.1, read on the forward strand.
GGTGCCTGCGGGAATCATCTTCACCGTGCTGTTCACCTACCCGTGGATCGAACGCTGGATCACCAAGGACAACCGCGAGCACCACGTCCTCGACCGTCCGCGCAACGCTCCCACGCGTACCGCCATCGGCATGGCCGGCTTTGTCTGGTACTGCGTGATGTGGGCGGCAGCAGGTTCGGACCTCATCGCCACGCACTTCCACGTGTCGCTGAACGATGTCACCTACTGGCTGCGTGCGCTGTTCTTTGTTGGACCGGTCATCGCCTTCATTGTCACGAAACGTGTTGCTCTGGCCCTCCAGCGCAAGGACCGCGAGATTGCTCTGCACGGCCGCGAAACCGGCCGCATCGTGCGCCTGCCGCACGGTGAGTTCATCGAGGTCCACGCACCGCTGGACGAGTACAAGCGGTACAAGCTGGTCGGCTTCGAGTCGCCGTCACCGCTTCCTGCGGAGCCGAACGCCAACGGCGTCGTCGACAAGAAGGAGAAGCGGCGCGCACTGTTTTCCAAGTGGTTCTTTGAGGACCGGGTTGCCCCGGCCACGCCCGCTGAGCTGGCGGCGGCCCATGGCCACCACGGCGAACACGAGGCCATCGAATCCGGTGTATCGCAGAAGACGCTTAGCCACTAACCGGCTGCAGTGAACACCAGAAAGGCCCGGTCCATCAGGACCGGGCCTTTCTGCATGTCTCGGGCGGCACAAACAACGCGGTGTCACTCCGCGCCCATAATCCCCCTCGGGATGGGCGCGGAGTGACCCCGCGTTGTTCTTAGGGGCGGTACCCCGAGGCGTAGTTCCGGGTCGGACGGACGCCCGGCCGCTGCAGGGGCACCCAGAGCTTGTAGCGGTCCGCCCGGTAGTAAGACACCGAGTAATCGACCATGGCCCGTGCCACGAAGGCGTGGCGCTGGATCTTCAGGAGCGGGGACCCCACTTCAACGTTAAGCAACCGGGCCGTCGACGGCGAGGCCGCCGTCGCCTCGATCATGTCCTCGCCCCACTCCATCACCAGGCCGAAGCGTTCGCTCAGGACGTTGTACAGGGATGTGGGCGGTTCACCATCGAGCAGTCCGGGAACCCGGTGCGCGGGGATGAAGTTCTCGTCCACGCTCATGGGTTCGTTGTCCGCCAGCAGGAGGCGCCGGAACCGCACGAGGGGCGTACCCTCCTCGAGTTGGAGCTCACGGGCCAGGAAAGCACTGGCACCGATCTGCTCGAAACTGAGGACTTTGGCGGCGGGAACCATGCCGCGGCGCTGCATTTCCTCGCTGTAGGAGGTCAGCTTCACCTGGAGGTCAAGTTTGGGTTTGCGCACAAACGTTCCGAGGCCCACCACGCGTTCGATGACTTCCTCGCCGACGAGGGCATCGATGGCCTGGCGCACCGTCATCCGGGCCAGGCCGAAGCGCTCGGCGAGATCCCGTTCCGAGGGCAGTGCGGACCCCGGGGGGCAGGCGCTCACGATGTGGGCGCGAAGGATTTCCCTCAGCTGGACGTAGATGGGCGTACCGTTGTGCCGGTCGATCTCGCCGGCCATGCGGGCGGCGTCAGAAGCCGCCATAGCGGTTCCTTCCGGAATGAGTCATACGTCAAGGTTAAACCACTCGGCGCGCAGGTCTAGACCACCTGCCGGTAGCGGTTCGCCCGGGGACCCCGCCCGGCGCTAGGCTTGAATGCGCCGGTGTCCCCCCGGCCCAATAATCCAGTGAGAGACAAGGAAGCCCCGTTGCCAGTTCGGAACGCAATCGTCCAGGCCACCATCGGACTGCATGCACGGCCGGCGGCGCTGTTCGTCCGGGCGGTTCATGAGACCGGGCTGCCCGTCACCATCAGCAAGGACGGCAGGCCCGGCGTGGACGCCCGCTCCCTGCTGGAAGTCATGACCGAGGACTTCCACTTCGGCTGTGTGGTGGAACTGGCTGTCGCGCCCGATGCCGTCCCGGACGGGTACAGCCCTGACGACGTCGAGAAGGCCCTTGAGGGGCTCAGTGCCCTGCTGGAGTCGGCCCGGTCCCGCTGACCGCCGTACAGCCCCTCCCGGGCCGCACAACGGGCTAACAACAAAACAACGACGGCGGGCCCCACCAGAAGGTGGGGCCCGCCGCCGTTGTTGACTTGGTACGCGTCCTGGCGGACCTTAGTGCGCGTGGTCTCCGCGGCTGTACTCGTACACCCAGCCGACCAGGGCGACCAGGGCGAGCCCGGCCGCGATGTAGACGATCCAGAAGCCGATGGCCATTCCGAGGAATCCTGTGGCGCTGGCCAGGCCGAGGACCAGCGGCCACCAGCTCCAGGGGCTGAAGTGGCCCTGCTCACCGGCGCCCTCGTGGATCTCGGCGTCACTGCGGTCCTCGGGACGCATACCGACGCGCTTGCCGGTAAAGGCGAGGTAGGCGCCGATCATGCCCGCGAGCCCGCCGACCAAGAGCACGCCCAGGATGCCGACCCACTCGGACCAGCCGGTCAGGAAACCGTAGATGAGAGCCACCGGCACGAAGAAGAAGACTCCGAGGCCAAAAATCCTTGATTCGATCTTCACTAGGGGTTGTCCTTCTGGTCGGCGTTACCGAGGGCTTCTGCGGCCGGGGCAGGAGAGTCGACGGTGTATGTCTGGGAAAGTTCGGGGTGGTGCAGGTCCAGGGCAGGACGCTCCGAACGGATCCGCGGCAGCGAGGTGAAGTTGTGACGCGGCGGCGGGCAGGAGGTTGCCCATTCGAGCGAGGCGCCGAAGCCCCAGGGGTCATCCACTTCAACCCGCTCGTTGCTGCGCCACGTGATGTAGACGTTCCAGAAGAACGGGATCAGCGAGGCGCCCAGCAGGAACGACGCGTAGGTGGAGAACTGGTTCATCCAGGTGAAGTTGTCCTGCGGCATGTAGTCCGCGTAGCGGCGGGGCATGCCCTCGACGCCCAGCCAGTGCTGGATGAGGAAGGTGCCGTGGAAGCCGAGGAACAGCATCCAGAAGTGGATCTTGCCGAGGCGCTCGTTGAGCATCTTGCCGGTCCACTTCGGCCACCAGAAGTAGAAGCCTGCGAACATCGCGAACACGACGGTGCCGAAGACGACGTAGTGGAAGTGTGCCACCACGAAGTAGGAGTCGGACACGTGGAAGTCCAGCGGCGGGGAGGCCAGGATGATGCCGGTCAGGCCGCCGAAGAGGAACGTCGCCAGGAAGCCGATGCTCCACAGCATGGGGGTTTCGAAGGTGATGGAACCCCGCCACATGGTGCCGATCCAGTTGAAGAACTTCACGCCGGTGGGCACCGCGATCAGCATCGTCATGAAGGAGAAGAACGGCAGCAGGACCGAGCCGGTGACGTACATGTGGTGGGCCCACACGGTCACGGACAGGGCGGCGATGGAGATCGTTGCGTAGACGAGGCCCTTGTAACCGAAGATCGGCTTGCGGCTGAAGACCGGGAAGATCTCGGAGACGATGCCGAAGAACGGCAGGGCGATGATGTAGACCTCGGGGTGGCCGAAGAACCAGAACAGGTGCTGCCAGAGGACGGCGCCGCCGTTCTCGGGGTCGAAGATGTGGGCACCGAAGCGCCGGTCCGCGCCGAGGGCGAAGAGGGCTGCGGCCAGCGGCGGGAACGCCATCAGGACCAGGATTGCCGTCACCAGGATGTTCCAGGTGAAGATCGGCATCCGCCACATGGTCATGCCCGGGGCGCGCATGCAGATGATCGTGGTGATGAAGTTGACCGCACCGAGGATGGTGCCGAAGCCGGAGAGCGCCAGGCCGAAGACCCAGAGGTCACCGCCCACGCCGGGGCTGAACGTCGTGTTGGACAGCGGCGCGTACGCGAACCAGCCGAACGAGGCCGCACCCTGCGGGGTGACGAAGCCGGACACGGCGATGGTGGAACCGAAGAGGAAGAACCAGAAGGCCAGTGCGTTCAGTCGCGGGAAGGCGACGTCGGGGGCACCGATCTGGAGCGGCATGATGACGTTGGCGAAGCCGGCGAACAGCGGCGTCGCGAACATCAGCAGCATGACGGTGCCGTGCATGGTGAAGAGCTGGTTGTACTGCTCTTTGGTCTGGAGGATCTGCATGCCGGGCTCGAACAGCTCGGCCCGGATCAGCAGCGCCATAACACCGCCGAAGCAGAAGAACACGAAGGACGCGATCAGGTACATGTACCCGATGGTCTTGTGGTCGGTCGAAGTGATCCAGTTGACGACGATGCGCCCCTTGGACTTCGGTACTACGGGAGCCTCAAGGATCCCGGTGGGCTGGGAATAGGTAGTTGCCACGTCGCTCCCCTTACTTGGTTTCGGTCGGGGCCGGGTTGCGGTCGTACTCTTCGCCGAGGAGACCGGTGTTGCCGTCCTGGCGGAGCTTTTCCAGGTGCGCCTGGAATTCGGCGTCGGAAACGACCTTTACGCGGAACAGCATTTCGGAGTGGTATTCGCCGCAGAGTTCGGCGCATTTGCCGTCGTAGGTCCCCTCCTTGGTGGGGGTGAACCTGATGTAGTTGGTCTTTCCGGGGATCATGTCGCGCTTCTGCAGGAAGGCGGGGACCCAGAAGGAGTGGATGACGTCGCGGGCGTTCAGCTCTACGTCAACCGACTTATTGACCGGGAGGTACAGGGTGGGCAGCTTTTCCTTGTCCACAGCCTCACCGGTCAGGTGCGCCTGGACGCCGGCCTCGTGGACATCCTCGCGGATCACGTCGCCCTTTTTGTAGTTGAAGTCCCAGGCCCACTGCTTGCCGCGGACGTCAACGACGACGTCGGCCGGCTGTGCGCGGTTGTCGATCGCGTGCTGGTCTCGGTCGGTGAAGTAGAAGAACACCAGGACCATGAACAGCGGGATCGTCAGGTAGAAGACCTCAAGGGGCAGGTTGAAGCTGTTCTGCCGGGGGAAGCCGACGGTGCCCTTGCGGCGCCGGTAGGCGACCATGCACCAGATCATCAGGCCCCAGGTAATGACACCAACGATCAGCGCGGCAATCCATGAGTTGACCCAGAGGTCCATGATGCGGTCAGTGTGGTTGGTGGTGCCGCGTTCAGTAGGCAGCCACCCTTTCTGTACCTCTGGTGAACATCCAGTCAAAGCCAACGCGCCGGCGAGTGCCAAGCCAGTGATCGTAGTGATCTGTTTGCGTCGGCTGCCGGTTCGGTTCTGCGAACTCACAGACGGCCCTTCCTACTTGTTGCTGTCGCCCGGGCCGCGAAATGGCGGTCTGGGCACACGAAAAGTTTTACTACTCGGTGTAGAGCTTACCGCTCCCCGCGAGTTTTCGCCCACATGTCCGCGCCGTGCGTCGGGACCTTTTTGCCGGGCCCGCTCGTTATGGATCCTGCGGCACTAAGGCCGGGCAGATTGCCCGGCCTTAGTGGAAGGAATCACCGCAGGCGCATGAGCCGCCGGCGTTCGGATTGTCGATCGTGAAGCCCTGCTTGGAGATGGTGTCCTCGAAGTCGATGCTGGCGCCGCTGAGGTACGGGACGCTCATCTTGTCGACAACGACTTCAACGCCGTCGTAGTCGCGGACGGCGTCTCCGTCGAGGAGCCTCTCGTCGAAGTAGAGCTGGTAGATCAGGCCGGAGCAACCGCCGGGCTGCACGGCCACGCGGAGGCGCAGATCGGTGCGGCCTTCCTGCTCGAGCAGGCTGCGGACCTTGCCGGCTGCGACATCGGTCAGCTTGACCTCGTGCGTGGCCAGTTCCTCGCCCGCCGTGGCGGTGGTGTCGGCGCTGTTTTCATTGGTTGTAGTGCTCATGGCCTACCTTCTAACGACGGTGGTGGCGGCGCCCCCTCCCAGGGAACATCCGGCCCGCCCCTACTTGTACGGTACGGGCTATAGCTAATGCTACGTCGATCAGCCGCGTAGCTCTAACTCCTGACGTAACCGTGGGTACAGGCCGGATGTTCCCCGGGAAGGGGGTCCCGGCCCGGTCCGCTTAGGCCAGCCCTTCCTCGTTCAGCCGGGCCAGCATCAGGGCTTCGGCTACGACCGCGTTCCGGAAGTCGCCCAGATGCAGGGATTCGTTGGCGCTGTGCGCCCGCGAATCGGGATCCTCGACGCCGGTGACCAGGATCTGCACGTCGGGGTACAGCTCGGTCAGGTCGGCGATGAACGGAATGGAACCGCCGATGCCGGTTTCGACTGCGGGCACGCCCCAGGCCTCGCCGAGCGCCCACATCGCGACGCCTGCGGCCTTGGAGGAGGTGTCCGTGAGGAAGGAGTTGCCGCTCTCCCCCGGCGTGAAGACCACGTGGGCGCCGAACGGTGCATTGGCTTCCACGTGCCTGCGGACGGCATCCATCGCCTCGGCCGGGTCCTGCCCGGGAGCGAGCCGCATGCTGAACTTCGCCCGCGCCCGGGGCAGCAGGGTGTTCGAGGCGACGTCCACGGCGGGTGCATCGAAGCCGATGATCGACAGCGCCGGTTTGGTCCACATCCGCGAGGCGATGGTGCCGGTGCCGGCGAGCCGGACGCCGTCGAGCACCGACGCGTCGGCGCGGTATTCCTCTTCGGAGAGGTCCACGGTGGCGTCGTCGCGGCTGACGAGGCCGGCGATCGCGACGTTGCCCTCGTCGTCGTGGAGGGTGGCGATGAGCCGGGACAGCAGGGTCGGCGCGTCCAGCACGGGGCCGCCGAACATGCCAGAGTGGACGGCGTGGTCCAGGACCTTGACCTCGATGGTGCCGTCCACCAGGCCGCGGAGGCTGGTGGTGAGCGCGGGGATGCCGACCTTCCAGTTGCTGGAGTCGGCCACGACGATCACATCGGCGCGGAGCAGCTCCCGGTGGGTTTCCAGGAAGGTGCGGAACGTCGGGGAGCCGGCTTCCTCCTCGCCCTCGAAGAAGAACGTCACGCCGAGGCCCAGATCGTCGCCCAGCACGCGGGTCACGGCCGCGTAGGCGGCGATGTGGGCCATGATGCCGGCCTTGTCGTCGGCGGCGCCGCGGCCGTAGAGCCGGCCGTCACGCTCGACGGCGGTGAACGGCTCCGTCTCCCACAGCGCCAGGTCTCCGGTGGGCTGCACATCGTGGTGCGCGTACAGCAGGATCGTCGGCTTGCCTTCGGCCGCGGGGCGGCGTGCGACGACGGCGGGGCCGCCGGGCGTCCCGTCTTCCTTGTCGCAGCGCAGGATCTGCACGTCGTCGAAGCCGCTGTCCCGCACCAGCCGGGCGACGGCGTCGGCGCTGGCATTCAGCGGGGCGGGGTCGAAGCTTGGCCAGGCGATGCCGGGGATAGCGACGAGCTCTTTCAACTGGGCGATCGTGGTGTCGAACGATTCGGTGACGGCCTGGCGGAGCGCCTCGGTGTCGACGGTTCCCATCTGGACGGTTGCGGTTTGCGGGTTCCCCGCGGGTGATGAAGTCATGGCCAGAACACTACCCGTGTCGCGGATCACGCTAAACCCGTGAACGCTGGCACTGACACTGACACGGCAGGTCATGCGCCGTGTGGGCTGGGTCTCGCGCATGCCGCCCCGGGGTATTCTGTAGGGGTGTTTGGACGTAAAAAGGAAGCGCCAACGGCGCAGGACATAGTTGACCAACAGGCGGCCGGGGCAACCCGGGACACTGCCCCCGGCAAGGGCGCGCCCACGCCCAAGCGCAGCGCCCAGGTGGCTGCCCGCAAACGGCCGCTCGTGCCGGAGGACCGCAAGGCCTCCAAGGCGGCAGAGCGCGCAGCGGTCCAGGAGCAGCGGCTGAAGATGCGGCAGGCCATGGACACCGGCGACGAGAAGTACCTGCCGCTGCGGGACAAGGGTCCGCAGAAGCGCTTCGCCCGTGACTATGTGGACGCCCGCTTCAGCCTGGGCGAGTACCTGATGTTCGGTGCCCTAATCTTCGTGGTTGTCTCACTGCTCGTCCCGGCCTCCAGCGAACAGATGATCTACGTCCTGGGCGGCTTCTGGGTGATGTTCCTGGCTGTTTTCGTCGACGTCTTCATCCTCTCCCGGAAGCTCCGGAAGCGGCTGACGGAGAAGTTCGGCGAAGTGGAGCGCGGTACCGTCTGGTACGGCTCCATGCGCTCGCTGCAGTTCCGCCGCCTGCGCCTTCCCAAGCCCCTCGTCAAGCGCGGCGAATACCCCGCCTGACTCCCCCGATCAACAACGGGCCCCCGGCAGCTGGGCTGCCGGGGGCTTTGTCGTTCCTGGTGTTCGGTGCCCCCGGGCGGGGCCGCCCCTCAGCGCCGGGACGGGTGCTTCGCGAGCAGCCGGTTGATGCGGCCAGCCCAGAACGGACCTTCGTAGAGGAAGGCCGTGTATCCCTGCACGAGTGTGGCGCCGGCGTCGAGCCGCTGCTGGACGTCCTGCGCGGTTTCGACGCCGCCCACCGAGACCAGGGTCAGCTTGCCGCCGGTTGCCGCCTTCAGCCGGGCCAGCACCTCGAGGGAACGCTGCTTCAGCGGGGCACCCGAAAGCCCGCCCGCACCACACTCCGCCACCTTGTCCGGGGCGGACGAGAGGCCGCTGCGGGCGATGGTGGTGTTGGTGGCAATGATCCCGTCCAGTTTCAGGTCCAGCGCGAGGCGCGCGACGTCGTCGATGTCCTCATTGCTGAGGTCCGGAGCGATCTTGACCAGCAGCGGGACGTGGCGTCCGGAAGCCGTGTCCGCCGCCTCCCCCACTGCCGTCAGCAGCGGGCGGAGAGTTTCCACATCCTGGAGAAGCCGCAGGCCCGGGGTGTTCGGGGAGCTGACGTTGACCACGAGGTAGTCGGCCGCGGGTGCCAGGCTCCGGGCGCTGATGAGGTAGTCGGCCACCGCGTCTTCAAGTTCGACCACCTTGCTCTTGCCGATGTTGACCCCGATCACCGGGCGGACGCCCGGGTGGCGGCGCTGCAGGGCCGCCCGGGCGGACTTCAGCCGGGGCGCCACAGCGGCCGCCCCGTCGTTGTTGAAGCCCATCCGGTTGATCACAGCCCTGTCGTCGACCAGGCGGAAGAGCCTCGGCGCCGGGTTCCCCGGCTGGGCCTGGCCGGTAATGGTACCGACTTCCACATGGCCGAAGCCGAGCTCGGTCAGGGCCTCAATGCCGTGGCCCTCCTTGTCGAAGCCGGCAGCCAGTCCGAAGGGCGACGGGAAGGTCAGGCCGAACGCCTGGGTCTGCAGTGACGCCGCGGGGGCGGTGAACTTCTGCAGCACCCTCCCGGCCCCGCAGGTGTGGATGATTCGGATGGCCTTGAAGCCGATCTTATGGGCGCGTTCGGCGTCCATCCATGAGAAGGCCAGCCGGAAGAATGTCGGATATACGCGCATGGCTCTAGTTTTGCGGTTCCGGCGGTCCAGACCAAACCCGCCTCCGCGCCGGGCGCTAGCATGAAGCCATGACCAGCGAGGAATGGGTACCGGATATCCTCGGCGACGGCTTCGAAGCGTGCACCGTCCCGGCGTCGGGCCCCGACGGCGTCGAGCGGACCGCGACGCTGGTCCGGCATGTTGCAGCCCAAGCGGGTGCGGCCGGCGGTGCTGACCTGGCCGGGGGCCAGCGGAGCCGGGCCGTCCTGTTCCTGCACGGCTGGAGCGACTACTTCTTCAACGAGGAACTGGCAGAGTTCTGGACCGGCCAGGGCTTTGCGTTCTTCGCCCTGGACATGCACAACCACGGGCGGAGCCTCCAGGCCGGCGGGCACGGCGGCTATGTGGCGGACCTGGACGATTATGACGCCGAGATCACCGCGGCGATCAGCATCATCGCCTCCCTGCACCCCGGGGCCGAAAACCCTCCGACCGTGGCGCTGATGGGGCATTCCACCGGTGGGCTCATTGCCGCACTGTGGGCCAGCCGGCATCGCGGGATGGTCTCGCAGCTGATCCTCGACAGCCCCTGGCTGGAAATGCACGGCAGCCCGGCCGTGCGCCGCGCGGCGCGGACCATGGTGGAACCGCTCGCGCGGTTCTGGCCCGAGGCCGTCATCCGGCTGCCCGAACGCGGCTTCTACTGGCGCAGCGTCAGCAGCGCCGCGGAGGGCGAATGGACACTGGATGACAACTACCGCCCGCCCCGGGCGTTCCCCGTCCGGGCCGGCTGGCTCAGCGCGGTCCTCAGCGGGCAGTCGCGGGTGGCGCGGGGACTGAACATCGACGTCCCGATCCTGGTCCTGATTTCCGGGGCCAGCGCCACCGGGATGTTTTGGAAGGAATCCATGCGCCGCACGGACGCGGTCCTGGACGTCAACACCATCGCCCTGCGCGCTCTCAGCCTGGGCCGCACCGTCACCCTGGAACGGATCGACGGGGCCCTGCATGATGTGTTCCTGTCCGCCCCGCGGGTCCGTGCCGACGCCTATGCGCGGCTGGCCCGCTGGCTCCGGGCGTATGTCCTGGACGACGGCGGCACCGCCTGACAGCGCGCTCCGGCGGCGGCTGGCGCGGGGTGGCTCCCGGGCGTCAGGCCGGGCCGGCGGGGGCCGCGTCCACCGCGCCGCCGTAGCGGCGGTCCCGCTGCGCATAGATCTCGACGGCATCCCACAGTGTGCGCCGGTCCACGTCGGGCCACAGCGTGTCCAGGAAGACAAATTCGGCGTAGGCCGACTGCCAGAGCATGAAGTTGGACAGCCGCTGCTCGCCGGAGCTGCGCAGGAACAGGTCCACGTCCGGCAGGTCCGGCTCGTCCAGGTATTTCTGGATCGTCTTCTCGGTGATGGCCCCCGGCTTGAGCCGGCCCGCGGCCACCTCCTCCGCGATCGCGGACACTGCATCGGCGATTTCGGCGCGGCCCCCGTAGTTAACACACATGTTCAGGGTGCAGGTGCTGTTTCCGCGGGTGAAGTCCTCGGCCTCCTCCAGCTCCCGGATCACCGATCCCCACAGCCTCGGCCGCCGTCCGGACCATCGGATCCGTACACCCCATTCATCCAGCTGGTTGCGCTGCCGACGTAGCACATCTTTGTTAAATCCCATCAGGAAACGGACTTCTTCAGGCGAGCGGCGCCAGTTCTCCGTTGAGAAGGCATAGACACTCACGTGCTCGATGCCAAGTTCGATCGCTCCGGCCATCACGTCCAGCAGGGCGGGCTCCCCCGCCTTGTGGCCCTCGATCCGGGGCAGGCCGCGCTGGTTGGCCCAGCGGCCGTTGCCGTCCATCACAATCGCGACGTGCCGCGGAATGAACTCCGCCGGGATGGCCGGAGGAACGGCACCGGAGGGGTGCGGGTACGGGCTCACCACGGGGGTGCTCCGCTGCCGGACCGGATTCTTCTTTTTACCCAACGCCACAGTTACGTTCGCTCCACATGTTTGAGGGACTTAAGGACACGTTCGAGATGCCACTGCAGGTAACTGGCCACCAGGCCGGCCGCCTCGCGGCGGTGCAAGGGGACTGACGCGTCCGCCGTCGTCCAGTCCCCCGTCAGCAGCGCACCCAGCAGGAGCACTGTCTCCGCGGCGGGTGCCGGGGATCCCGGCGGGCGGCAGTCGGCGCACACCATGCCACCCAGCGGCGCCGAGAACGCGGTGTGCGGACCGCGGGCACCGCAGCGGGCGCAGTCGGTGAAGCTCGGCGCCCAGCCGCCGGTGGCGAGGGCGCGCAGCAGGTAGGAATCGAGGATGAGTTCCGGGGTGTGGTCGCCGCGGCTCAGCGAGGCCAGTGCGCCGACGAGGAGGTTGTATTGGGCGGTGCCCGCTTCGCCGTCGACGTCGGTGAGCTTTTCCGCCGTCTCGGTCATGGCGGCGGCGACCGTGTAGCGGCCGTAGTCCGCGGCGATACTGCCGCCGTAGGCCCCCTTGGCGACGGCCTGCGTGACGATGTCCAGCGTGCGGCCGGATATCAGCTGGAGGTCGGCGACCATAAAAGGCTCGAGGCGGGCGCCGAAGCGGCTGGACGTGCGCCGGACTCCTTTGGCCACCGCGCGGACCTGGCCGTGGTGCTTGGTCAGGATGGTGATGATGCGGTCCGCCTCGCCCAGCTTGTGGGTGCGCAGCACGACGCCGTCGTCACGGTAGGCGCGGGAAGAAAAGGAGGATGGTTGGGCCACGGTTAATCTTCGCACTGCATCAGAAGAAACGTTGCCTTTCAGGAAGAACAGCGCTGCGCCGCCGGACGGACCGGCGGCGCAGCGGCTGACAGCTTAGGCGCGGACGTCCCGGATGGCCCGGTTCACGGCCGAGATGACGGCCTTCAGCGACGAGGTGGACGTGTTGGCGTCGATGCCGACGCCCCACAGCACGCGTTCACCCACGGCGCATTCGACGTACGCCGCGGCAAGGGCGCTGCCGCCTTCGGACAGGGCATGTTCGCTGTAGTCCAGCACCCGGACGTCGACGCCGTCTTCGCGCAGGATGCTCAGCAGTGCGGCGATCGGACCGTTGCCGGTGCCGGTGCGGTGGACCTGGGCGCCGTCGATCTTGAGTGCCGCGTGCAGCGTCATCGAGCCGTCCTCGTCCGTCTCGGTGCTGAACGGGCCGAGGGCATAGCGTCCCCACTGCTCGTCGGCCGCGCCGGAGGGCAGGTATTCATCCTGGAAGACCTGCCAGAGCTGGGCGCCGCTGACCTCGCCGCCCATGGTGTCGGTCTGCTTCTGGATGACGCCGGAAAATTCGATCTGCGCGCGACGCGGCAGGTCCAGGTTGTGCTCGTTCTTGAGCAGGTAGGCGACGCCGCCCTTGCCGGACTGGGAGTTGACCCGGATGACGGCCTCGTAGCTGCGGCCCAGGTCCTTCGGGTCGACCGGCAGGTACGGGACCTGCCAGGGGTAGTCGGCCACGTCCTTGCCGGCCGCGGCGGCGTCTTTCTCCAGGGCTTCCAGGCCCTTCTTGATGGCGTCCTGGTGCGAGCCGGAGAAGGCGGTGAAGACGAGGTCCCCGCCGTAAGGTGCGCGCTCGGCCACCGGCAGCTGGTTGCAGTACTCCACGGTGCGGCGGACCTCATCGATGTCGGAGAAGTCGATCATGGGGTCGACGCCCTGGACAAACATGTTCAGGCCCAGTGTCACCAGGTCCACGTTGCCGGTCCGCTCGCCGTTGCCGAACAGGCAGCCTTCAATCCGGTCCGCGCCCGCCAGGTAGCCCAGTTCCGCTGCCGCGACGCCGGTGCCGCGGTCATTGTGCGGGTGCAGGGACAGGATGATGCCTTCCCGCGGGTGCAGGTTGCGGCTCATCCACTCGATCGAGTCGGCGTAGACGTTGGGGGTGGCCATTTCCACCGTGGCCGGCAGGTTGATGATGACCTGGCTGTCGGCGGAGGCTTCGAACACATCGGCAATGGCGTTGCAGACCCGGACGGCGTACTCCAGCTCGGTCCCGGTGAAGGATTCCGGCGAGTACTCGTAGGTGATGTGGGTGTCCTGCAGCGTCTCCTCGTACTTCTTGCACAGCCGCGCGCCCTGCAGGGCGATGTCCAGGATGCCGTCTTCGTCCTGGTTGAAGACCACCCGGCGCTGCAGGACCGACGTCGAGTTGTACAGGTGCACGATGGCCTGCTTGGCGCCGACGAGCGACTCGTAGGTCCGCTCGATCAGGTGCTCGCGGGCCTGGGTCAGGACCTGGATGGTGACGTCGTCCGGGATGTGGTTTCCCTCGATCAGCTGCCGGACGAAGTCGAAGTCGGTCTGCGAGGCGGAGGGGAAACCGACTTCGATTTCCTTGTAGCCCATCCGGACCAGCAGCTGGAACATCTTCAGCTTGCGGGCGGGGCTCATCGGGTCGATCAGGGCCTGGTTGCCGTCGCGCAGGTCCACGGCGCACCAGCGCGGGGCCTTGGTGATGACCTTGTCCGGCCAGGTGCGGTCCGGCAGTTCAACAGTGATGATGTCCTGGAACGGGACGTAGCGGTGGACGGGCATTCCTGAGGACTTCTGTGCGTTTCGCATTACAATCGGGGCCTTTTCTGTGATTCCTGGTGAAAGGGTGGCCGGGCAACACAAACTCCGCAGCGAGGGTGGGCCTTGCGCTAGATCGCGTCTGAGGCCTCGCCGCGGCAGCTAAGAAGGAGCAGTTCTGCGCGCACCTTTTCACAGTAACACGGGTGCGTAAGATGAAGGAGCCATACCTCCGCAACGTCCACCATGCAGACCGGCCACGTGTAATAAGGCGGTGCCGGGCTGCTTCTCAAAGGAGCATCTGTGCCACTTTCGGGGATCGCCCTGTCCAATATCGACGCCAGTGTCAGGCCTCAGGATGACCTGTACCAGCATGTCAACGGCGCCTGGCTCAAGAACACTGAGATTCCGGATGACCGGCCCCTGGAGGGGACGTTCACGGCGCTGCGGGACGGCTCGGAACTCGCGGTCAAGGAGATCATCGAGGACGCGGCGGCCCGCGGCGCGGACTCCACCGGGATCGAGCAGAAAATCGGCGACCTCTACAACAGCTTCCTGGACGAGGCTGCCGTGGAGGCCAAGGGGCTGGACCCGATCAGGCAGCGGCTCGCCGAGGTGTTCGCCACGGAGTCAGCCGCCGATCTCGTGGCTTTGGCCGGCCGGCTGTTCCGCGCGGACGTGGGCGGCCTGTTCTACATCTATCCCGCCCCCGACGCCGGGAACCCGGACCGGATCCTGCTCTACACCGGCCAGGGCGGCCTGGGCCTGCCGGATGAGTCGTACTACCGCGAGGAAAAGTTCGCGCCGATGGTCCAGGCCTACCGGGAGCATGTGCAGGCGGTCTTCGGCCTGGCCGGTGTCACAGGCCCGGAGGACGCGGCAGGCCGCGTCGTGGAACTGGAGACCGCGCTGGCCTCGCACCACTGGGACAACGTCACGCTGCGTGACCCGCAGAAGACGTACAACCTGAAGACCGCGGACGAGGCGGCGCAACTCTTCCCGCTTCTCGCCACGTGGTTCGACGCCGCCGGCATCGCACCGGAGAAGCGGGCGGACCTCGTTGTGAGCACGCCGGACTTCTTCGCCGGAGCGGCGTCGCTGCTGGACTCCGAACCGCTGTCCGTCTGGCAGGAATGGCTGGCCATGCGGGTCGTCAGCGCGGCCGCACCGTACCTGTCGTCGGCCTTTGTTGATGCGAACTTCGCCTTCTACGGCACCACGCTCAGCGGCACTCCGCGCAACAAGGACCGGTGGAAGCGCGGCGTCGCCGTCGTGGAGGCCGCGCTCGGCGAGGCGGTCGGCCAGATCTACGTTGCCCGGCATTTCCCGGAAACCCACAAGGCGCGCATGGAGTCGCTGGTGGCGAACCTGATCGAGGCCTACCGCGAATCCATCACGGGTCTCGCCTGGATGGGCGAGGACACCAAGCACGAGGCGCTCAAGAAGCTCGATTCCTTCCGGGCCAAGATCGGCTTCCCGGACAAGTGGATCGACTATTCCGCCGTGGAGATCGATCCTTCGGACCTGCTGGGCAATGTGGAGCGCGCGCACAGCGCCGACGTCGACCGGCACCTGGACGAGGTGGGCAAGCCCGTCGACCGGGAGAAGTGGCTGATGACGCCGCAGACGGTGAACGCGTACTACCACCCGCTACTCAACGAAATCGTGTTCCCGGCCGCCATCCTGCAGCCGCCGTTCTTCACCGCCGACGCCGACGATGCCGTCAACTACGGGGGCATCGGTGCCGTCATCGGCCACGAAATCGGCCACGGCTTCGACGACCAGGGCTCCCAGTACGACGGCAGCGGCCTGCTCCGCAACTGGTGGACGGAGGGCGACCGCACAGCCTTCGAGTCGCTGACCTCGAAGCTTGTCGCCCAGTTCGATGCGCTCTCCCCCACCGCGGCGCCCGGGCACAACGTCAACGGCAAGCTGACCCTCGGCGAAAACATCGGCGACCTCGGCGGCCTGGCGATCGCGTACAAGGCCTACCTGATCAGCCTCGACGGCCAGGAGCCGCCGGTCCTGGACGGCCTGACGGGTGTGCAGCGCTTCTTCGCGTCCTGGGCTGCCAGCTGGCGGCAGGTCATGCGGAGCGAGGAAGCGATCCGCAGGCTCGCCACGGATCCGCACTCCCCGAACGAGTTCCGCACCAACCAGATTGCCCGGAACCTCGATGCCTTCCACGAGGCCTTCGGGACCACGGAGCGGGACGGCATGTGGATGCCCGCGGCCGAGCGCGTCAGCATCTGGTAGGAGAACCTGCCGAAGCTAACGGCAAGGGCCGGCCGCGGGAACCTTATCCCGCGGCCGGCCCTTCTTGGTTGCCAGGTCCTGCCTGGTTGCCGGCGCTCCGTGGAAGCGCGTCGTCAGCGGGTGATCAGATACGGGTTGGCCTGCTGGCAGACGACGTCGCCGGCGGTCTGGTTCACGATGTCGTTGGGCAGCTGCACCGGGGCGTCCCCGCCTGGGGTACCCCCTACGCGGTCGCTGCCCAGGTAGACCTGGACGCCGGCGACACCGGCCGCCGGCAGCACCTGCTGCGCCGGAATGCCCAGCACCGCGGCAACGTCCGCTGCAACGTCGGCGAAACCCTCGCCGTAATACACCGCGGTGGCCGCTACGGGCTTTGCCGCGAGCTGGCCGAGCTGGGTGAAGCCGCCGGCGGTCAGGACCTTGATGATCTCCTGGGTCCGCGCCGGAGTCCCGGAACCGTTAGCCACCGTGACCGGCTGCAGCGTCTTGTCGTACGCGGCGGCCGTCTCGCTCGGTGCCGGCTCGGCGCTGGCACTCGCGTCCGGGGCGGCAGACGGGCTGGGCGTCGCCGTCGGGTCCGTCAGGTCGATGTCCTTGCGCATCGCGGCGAAGAGCTGGGAAGCAGCAGGCTCCGCGACCTGCAGGCGGTTCGGGTCGCTGGCCGCCGGCACAGTCGGCACCGCCACGAACGCAACCTTGCCGACGTCGATGTTCTTCAGCCGGTTCCCGACGGTCAGCAGCGTGGGAATGGAGGCCATGCCCTCGTCGATGGTCAGGTTCTTGGTAACGACGTCGGCGATTTCCAGCATCTTGCCGGGGTTCGACAAGGTGCCGTCATCCTTCATCTTCCGCGTCAGGGAGGACAGGAAGCCCTGCTGGGCCTTGATCCTGCCGAGGTCGCCGCCGTCGGCGAAGGCGTGCCGGGCGCGCAGGAACGCCAGCGCCTGCTCGCCCTGGACCTTGGACGTCCCCTTGGGGAGCCGCAGCTTCGAATCGGGGTCGTACACGGCGTCGCTGATGCACACGTCCACGCCGCCCACAGTGTTCGAGAGTTCCTTGACCGCGTTGAAGTCGGCCATCATGAAGTGGTCGATCTCCAGGCCCGTGAGTTTGTTGACCGTGTCCACGGCGCAGCCAATGCCCGCCTCGGACATGGCGGCGTTGATCATCACGTTCTTCTGCGCCGGGAACTCCTTCTTGGATTCCTGGTCGGTGCATTTCGGCGTGTCCACCAGCAGGTCGCGGGGGAAACTAACCACGCTGACGCGCTTGTTGTCCGCGGAGATGTCCATGAGCATCATGACGTCGGAATGCCCGTAGCCGGTGGCGTCGTCGGAGGTGCCGTACTGCGCGTTCTTGCCGTCGCGGGTGTCGGAGCCGAGAATCAGGATCTGCATCCGGTCCCGCGAATTGTCGACCGCGCCTTCCGTCTTGTCACCGCCGGCGCCCAGGGCGGCCTTGCTGATGTTTCCCTGCAGCCGGACCGCCCAGTAGGCGCCGAAGGCAATCACACCAACGAGCAGGACAGACACCACAACCGTCCCGATTTTCAGCCAGCCGGGCATGCCGCGCGCCGCACCGAGATGCCGTGCCGGCCCGACGGCGGGATCATCCGTGTGCCGGGCGGCAGAACCTGGCCGAACCGGGGATCCGGTTCCGCCTGCGCGGTCTTCACGGGGTCGGGACACAGTTGAGCCTACTTTCACGAACGGGTTCATCCATTTTAGACTCCGAATCTGGGAATTCCCCGATGGTGTCCTCCGTGGGAGCGGCGCAGGCGCCGAGGTCGGTCCGGCGTGCGCCTAGAAACCCAGCTTCACGAGCTGCTTCGGGTCGCGCTGCCAGTCCTTGGCGACCTTCACGTGCAGATCGAGGTAGATGCGGGCGCCGAGCAGCGCCTCGATCCCCTTGCGGGCGTTGGTGCCGACCTCGCGGAGCCGGGCCCCGCCCTTCCCGATGATGATGGCCTTCTGGGACGGCCGTTCCACGAAGAGGTTGACGCGGACGTCGAGGAACGGCCTGTCTTCGGGCCGGCCCTCCCGCGGAACGATCTCGTCGACGACGACGGCCAGGGAGTGCGGCAGTTCGTCGCGTACGCCTTCCAGCGCGGCTTCCCGGATGAGCTCGGCGATCATCACGGCTTCCGGTTCGTCCGTCAGGTGGCCGTCCGGATACAGGGGCGGCGACGGCGGCATGTGGCTGATCAGTACATCGGCCAGCGTGCCGACCTGGAAACCGTCGGTGGCGGAGACCGGGACGATGTCCTTCCAGCCGTCCTCGCCGATCACGTCGCGGCCCAGGGCTGCGACGGCGAGCAGCTGCTCGGTGAGGGCCTGCCGGTCCACGGTGTCGGCTTTCGTGACGATCGCGATGACCGGCTTGTTGCCGATCGCGGCGAGCTGGGCGGCGATGAACTTGTCGCCCGGGCCGATCTTCTCGTTGGCGGGAAGGCAGAAGCCGATCGCATCAACCTCGGCGAGGGTGTCGGCGACCAGTTCATTCAGCCGCTTTCCCAGCAGGGTGCGCGGGCGGTGCAGGCCCGGGGTGTCCACCAGGATCAGCTGCGCGTCGTCCCGGTGGACGATGCCGCGGATGGTGTGGCGCGTCGTCTGCGGCTTGGCAGAGGTGATCGCGACCTTCTGGCCGACCAGGGCGTTGGTCAGGGTGGACTTGCCCGCGTTGGGCCGCCCGACCAGCACCGCGAAACCGGCGCGGTAGCCGCCATCGGCAGCTGCGCCGTCGGACTTATTCTGCTTGCTCACGTGAGACTCCCTGTTGGATTGGTGCGGCCTCGTCGAGAAGGTCTTCAAGGTCAGTTTCTTCTTTTGGTACGGCTGCCGCAATGATGTGGCTGACGCGGTTCCGCCGGCCCTCGAGCCGGTCGGCACGGAGGGACAGCCCGTGGACCTCCACGGTGCTGCCGACGATCGGGACCCGGCCGAGGGCTTTGGCGAGCAGGCCGCCCACGGTGTCCACTTCGTCGTCGTCGAGCTCCAAGTCGAAGAGCTCACCGAGGTCATCGATGCTCATCCGCGCGCTCACCCGGTAACTTCCGTCGCCGAGCTCCACCGCTTCCGCGCTTTCGGTGTCGTACTCGTCAACGATCTCGCCGACGATTTCCTCAATGAGGTCCTCGAGGGTGACCAGTCCGGCGGTGCCGCCGTACTCGTCGATCACAATCGCGACGTGCGTCGATTCCTTCTGCAGTTCGCGCAGCAGCTCGCTCACCGGCTTCGAGTCCGGCACGTAGCGGACCTCCCGGGCCAGCTCGTCCACGACAGGGGGCACCTCGCCGGGGCGGAGGTTATGGATGACGGCGGCCACGTCCTTGAGGTACACGATGCCAAGGACCTGGTCCGTGTTCTCGCCGATCACCGGGATCCGGGAATAGCCCGAGCGCAGGAACAGCGACATGGCCCGGCGCAGGCTGGACCCCGAGTCGATGCAGAGGATGTCGGTGCGGGGCACCATGACGGAGCGGACCAGTGTGTCGCCGAAGTCGAACACGGACTGGATCAGCTCGGCCTCGTTGTCCTCGATCACGTCGGACTCCGTGGCGCGGTCCACCAGTTCCCGGAATTCCTCTTCGCTGAAGAACGCCTCGTTGTCCGCGGGTGCCCCGGGGGCCACGGCGCTGCCCAGGGCGACCAGCCAGCCCGGAATCGGCCCAAGCACCCAGCACAGCCAGCGGATCAGGGGGGCGCTGAAGCGGACGAGGCCGGCCGAGTGGACCCGGCCGAGCTGCCGGGGGGACACGCCCACAATCACGAAGCCCAGCAGCGCCATGATTCCGGTGGCGATCAGCCCCGCGAGCCAGATGTTCTCAAGCAGGCTGGTCAACAGCACCGTCACGGCGACGGCGGAGGCCATATCGAACCAGATCCGCCAGAACCGCAGGGCACGCATGTGCGCCACTGGCTGCGCCATGATGCGTTTCAGCGCGGGACCGCGGCTCTGCAGAATGGCGGCCTCGGCATCATGCCGGGAAAGGTAGTTGAAGGCAGATTCGGCTGCGGTCAGGAACGCGGCAAAGCTCAGGAAGACCAGCGCCATGCCGGCGAGGATCAGTGGCGTCACTGAATCGTCTCTGACGGGGCGTCTTTGCCGGTGAAGGCAGAGAGCAGTTCACGCTGGAGGCCGAACATCTCCTCCTTCTCCTCCGGTTCGGCATGATCGAAGCCGAGCAGGTGCAGGATGCCGTGCGTCGTGAGGAGCAGCATTTCGTCCTGGGTGGTGTGGCCGGCGTTCATCGCCTGGACCTCCGCGACCTGCGGGCAGATGGCGATGTCGCCGAGCATGCCCTGGGGCGTTGGTTTGTCCGGCGTGCCTGGCGTCAGCTCATCCATCGGCACCGAGAGCACGTCGGTGGAGCCCGGCTCGTCCATCAGTTCGATGTGCAGCTTCTCCATGGCCGGTTCGTCCACGAGCAGGATGGACAGCTCGGCCTGCGGGTGGATGAAGAGTCGTTCGAAAATGAACCGGGACAGCTGCACCAGCTCGGCCTCGTCGACCGTAACGCCGGATTCGTTGTTGACCTCGATGCTCATGCGTCTTCTCCCCGCTTGTCGCGTGCCACGGAGTGTTTGACCCGGTTTCGCTGGATCTCGTCCCATACGCTGTAGGCGGTCACGATGTCGCCCACCAAGCGGTGCCGGACGACGTCGGAGGCGTCCAGGACTGTGAAGTTGACGTCCTCGATGCCCTGCAGGATTTCCTCGACGATCCGGAGCCCGGACCGGGTCCCGAAGGGAAGGTCCACCTGCGTAACGTCCCCGGTGACCACCATTTTCGAGCCGAAGCCCAAACGGGTGAGGAACATCTTCATCTGCTCCGGAGTGGTGTTCTGGGCCTCGTCCAGGATGATGAAGGCGTCATTGAGCGTGCGTCCGCGCATGTAGGCCAGCGGGGCCACCTCGATGGTCCCGGCCGCGATCAGCCGGGGGATGGATTCGGGGTCCATCATTTCGTGCAGGGCGTCGTAGAGCGGCCGCAGGTAGGGGTCGATCTTGTCGCTGAGCGTGCCGGGCAGGAATCCGAGCCGCTCCCCCGCCTCGACGGCGGGACGGGTCAGGATGATCCGCGTGACTTCCTTTTGCTGCAGCGCCTGGACAGCCTTGGCCATCGCCAGGTACGTCTTGCCGGTACCCGCCGGACCGATGCCGAAGATCACCGTGTTGGCGTCTATCGCGTCGACGTAGTTCTTCTGGTTCAGCGTCTTCGGCCGGATCGTCTTGCCGCGGCTCGAAAGGATGTTGTGCGTGAGCACCTCGACCGGGTTCTGCAGGGACTGGGTCCGGAGCATTGATACGAGCTGCTGCAGGACAGCGGGCGTGATGATGGTGCCCCTGGCGACGAGGCCACGGACCTCGTTGAGCAGGCGCATGATCCGCGGCACGTCCGCGGCCGGCCCGCTGATCGCGAGCTCGTTGCCGCGGACATGGAAGTCGACGGCCGGGAACTGGGCCTCAATAAAGCGCAGGGCCTCGTCATGACTGCCAAGGGACTGGACCATCTGATCGGAGCTGTCGAACAGGACTACCTCCGTCCGCAGCCCTGGTAGGGAGTGGGGGAATTCACCTGCGGAGCGCTCTCCAGCGCTGATCCGGGCCTTGCCGTTCGTTGCTTCAGTCATGGTGTTGGCCCGCGGGCCTCTGGTCCCCTCCAGTTCGGAAATGGTCTGCCCCCTGATCCGGCCCCACGGTGCTTGTGGTGAAGGCTTGTTGTGAAGGCGGTGCTTGTTGTGGCTCGCCTTCTGGTTCCGGGGTCAGCGGGTCCTCCTATCTTACGCCAGTGGCCGGCTGCGTATGCCGCCGGGCGACGGCCTGTCGGGCAGCCCGGCCGGCTGTCTGGCAACCATTTCCGACTTTGTTTCCGGATTTTGGTATCAACTTCGCATCGGCCTCATATCGTTCCCGTTGCAGTTCCGGCCCTCCTGCCGAATCCCCCGTTCCGCGCCGGACCCGTATGCGATGCTGGAAATCAGCTACCTGCACGGCATTTGCAGCCGGGCGGCGGGCACGGTCAAGCAGACGAACCAGACGAACCAGACAAACCAGAGCAGACAAGGGCAGCGGCAATCAGGCAACGCGGGATGGGACAGACAACAGCAGCAGGCGCGCGGATACGACCGCGCATGCTGCTGCTAATGCTGCCTGCGGCGCTGGTCCTGTCCGGCTGCGTGGCCACGCCCCAGTCCGGCATCACGAACTCCAACTCTCCGTCGCAGGTCGTGTCCGCCCAGGCATCGGCGGCGACCACCAGCGCGCCGCTGGAGACGACCCAGGCATCCAACAAGGCGCCGGTCTACTGGATCGGCCGGAGCAATGACAACACGTTCCTCTACCGGGAATTCCGGGATGTCCCGGAACAGGACAACCCGGTCACCCGGGCCCTGCGGGTCATGATGTCGCAGAAGCCGCTCGATCCGGACTTCTTCACTCCCTGGCAGAACCCCAAGAAGCTGGCCACCTCCATTTCGGGCAAGAATGTCATCACCGTCGACATGTCAGCGGACGCTTTCAACAGCAACGTGGATCCCGCCATGGCCGAGCGCGCGGTCCAGCAGCTCGTGTACACCGCGACGGCGGCCGCCGCCAGTGCGGGACTGATCGACTCCGGCCAGCAGATTCAGGTGGTGGTGCTCGTGGACGGCCATACCGACTACGTCGCCTTCAACCACGTCCGCCTCGGCTCCCCGACGTCGCGCAGCGCCGGGATGGTCGCCCCGGTGTGGATCATTGACCCCCAGGAAGGGACTTCAGTCCAGGACGGCGCGGTCAAGGTCTCCGGGCGCAGCACGGCTCCGGGAGGCGAACTCCGGTGGGAGATCCTGCGGATCGACGGCAGCGTCAAGACCAGCTACCTGAACGGGACGGTCACGGCGTCGGCTGAGGCCGGCCAGTCGGGCGCCTTCAGCGTCTCGGTGAATCTTGGACCGGGCAACTACGAGGTCCGGGTGTCCCAGCTGGAGGACGGCAACGCTGCAAAAGACCTGAACATCGATACCCGCGGCTTCACGGTCAAATAGGCACCGCTGCCGAACCAGCATCGACTTTTGAGCTGAACCCGGGCTACCAGCGGCCCAGGATGTCGCTGGCGAGTACTGTCGCTGCGGGACCTGCTGTGGACGAACGCAGCACATGATGTCCCAGCAGGGCCGTCACGGCGCCGGCGTCGCAGAGCCTGGTCACTTCACGCGGGCTGATGCCGCCCTCGGGCCCCACTATCAGCAGTACCTCGCCGCCCGCGCCGGACCCGTCGCCGTCGGACAAGTCACCAGCGGAGTTGGCCGCCTGCCAGGCCTCCAGGACCTGCCGCAGCGGACGCACGGCGTCCTCGTGCAGGATGATGGCGAGATCCGCGGCGGCCACCGCAGCCTGCAGTCCGGCGCCGTCGACGGCGGAGCGGACTTCCGGGATCCACGCACGACGGGCCTGCTTGGCCGCCGCAGTGACGACGGACTGCCACTTGGCGTGGGCCCTCGCCGCACGCTCGGCCTTCCAGCGGACGATCGACCGTTCGGCCTGCCAGGGCACAACCGCGTCGATTCCGAGTTCGGTCGCGGTCTCCGCGGCGAGCTCGTCCCGGTCGCCCTTTGCGAGGGCCTGGACCAGGACGAGCCGGACCGCGGGCCGGGGCTCGTCGGAGAGTTCGGAGCACGTGACCGACAGCTCGTTCGGGGCGACGGCCGCGACGGTGCCGGTCAGGCGCTTGCCGGCGCCGTCGGCGATGTCCACGGCTTCCCCGACGGCAAGGCGCTTCACCGTGACCGCGTGGCGGGCCTCAGGTCCGTCAAGAGTGAAGACGGAGCCGGGAACCAGCCCGTCGAGGGTGCCGGGGGCAGTGAAAAAGACCGGGTTGCTCACCGCTACAGGTTACCGAGCCGGTCCCGGAGCTTCGCGAAAACCCCGCCGCTCGCGGCGAGCTTTCCTTCGGTGAACTGCTCGCCGCGCAGCTTCGCGAGCTGGCGGAGCAGGTCCTCCTGGGCGGCGTCGAGCTTGGCGGGGGTGTCCACCTGGAGGTGGACCTTGAGGTCACCGCGGCCGTAGCCGCGAAGGTGGGTGACGCCGAGTCCGCGCAGCGTGATGACCTCACCGGACTGGGTGCCTGCCTTGACGTCAATCTCCTGCTGGCCGTCGAAGGTGTCGAGGGTGAGTTCAGTGCCCAGCGCTGCCGCCGTCATGGGGATGTTGAGGCTGGCGTGCAGGTCGTCGCCGTCGCGCACGTAGGTGGCGTCGTTGTTGACCCGGATCTCCACGTACAGATCGCCGGCGGGGCCGCCGGCGGGGCCGGCCTCGCCCTGGCCGGAGAGCTGGATGCGGGTGCCGGTGGCAACTCCGGCGGGAACCTTCACCGTCAGGGAGCGCCGGCTGCGGATCCGGCCCTGGCCTGCACATTCGTTGCAGGGGTCCTTGATGACCGTGCCGAAGCCCTCGCAGGAACCACAGGGCGCGGTGGTCATGACCTGGCCGAGGATGGAACGGACGGCGCGCTGGACCTGGCCGCTGCCGCCGCAGATGTCGCAGCGTTCCGGGTGGCTGCCTTCACGGCAGCACGAGCCCTCACAGGTGGGGCAGGTGACAGCCGTGTCGACTTCGAGTTTCTTGTTGACGCCGAACACGGCGTCGCGGAGGTCGATCCGGACGCTGATCAGCGCGTCCTGGCCGCGGCGGACGCGTGAGGCCGGTCCGGCCTGGCCGCCGGCGCCGAAGAAGGTTTCGAAAATGTCCTGGAACGCGAAGCCCTGGCCGGAGTAGCTGCCGCCGCCGAAACCGTTGTCGGTGCCGTTCTCATTGCCGGTGGTGTCGTAGACCCTGCGCTTCTGCGGATCGGACAGCACCTCGTAGGCGTGGGTGACGGCCTTGAACCGGTCCGAGGCGTCATCCCCGGGGTTCACGTCCGGGTGCAGGGTCCGCGCCAGCTTGCGGTAGGCCTTCTTGATTTCTTCGCCCGTAGCTTCGCGGGAGACTCCAAGAACGTCGTAATGGCTGCTCAAAGTTTGTATCTCTTCCTTTTTGTACTGCCGGTGGGGCACTGCCTGTTAGGGGCAAGAAGCCTGGTGTCGGAACGTCGGGACGGGCGTGGTGTGCCGTCCGTCAGGGGCCGAGAATCCTTGAAAGATAGCGGGCCACCGCTCGGACGGCGGCCATGGTGGTGGGATAGTCCATCCGGGTTGGCCCCAGCACGCCGACCTTCGCCGTGGCGTCCGGACCGTAGCCGGTGGCCACCACCGAGGCCTCGGCGAGTCCGACATACGGGTTCTCCCGGCCGATGCTGACCGTCACCCCCCGCGGGTCCGCCGCCATGTCACTCAGCAGGCGGAGCATAACCACTTGTTCCTCGAGGGCTTCCAGCACCGGTCCGATGCTCAGCGGGAAGTCCACGTTGGAGCGGGCGAGGTTGGCGGTTCCGGCCATGACCATACGCTCTTCGCGGCTGCTCGTGGCCAGCGCCTCGAGGCCGCGGGCCAGCGCCTGCGCCGCGCCGCGCCGCGCGGGCGGGCAACTGCCGACCACGGACTGCAACGACTGCGGCAACAAGTTCAGCGGCGTCCCGGACAGGCCGCTGAGGAAGCGCGTGCGGAGTTCGGCCAGGGCCTCGTCGCCGAAGTCCTGCCCCACGTCAATGACCCGCTGTTCCACTTTGCCGGTGTCGGCGATCAGCACGATAAGCACCTTGCGGGGCGCCAACAGGACGAATTCGATGTGCCTTACCTTGGCCCGGCTGAGATGCGGATACTGCACGACGGCGACCTGGTTGGTCAGGTGCGCGAGCAGCCGGACGGTTCGGTCCAGGACGTCGTCGAGGTCGTCGGAGCCTTCCAGCAGGGCCTGGATGGCGCGGCGTTCTGCCGGTGAGAGCGGCTTGACCGCCGAAATCTGGTCCACGAAGAGCCGGTAGCCCTTGTCGGTGGGGATGCGTCCGGCACTCGTGTGCGGGGCCGTGATGAGGCCCTCATCCTCCAGGGCCGCCATGTCATTGCGGATCGTGGCGCTGGAGACGCCCAGATGGTGCCGCTCCACGAGGGCTTTGGAGCCGACGGGTTCCCGTGAATGGACGTAGTCCTCCACGATGGCGCGCAGCACTTCGAGTTTGCGTGGTTCGCTCACGCTCCACCTCCATTCGACTGTCCCGCATCCGGTGCCGCCGTTCGCCGACCGCACCGCACGCTCTGCTGGCACACGGCCTGTCGGTTAGCACTCGACATGCCTAAGTGCTAACCAGTCTAATATGAGTCGCCGCGTTGTTAGCATTGGATTCGCTCCGGGCGTTCTTCCCGGGGCAGGTGTTTTCGGGCACAGCCCGCCGTAGCAATCCAATCGCAAAGCAGTGTGGAACCGATGTCGTACCAGAACTGGGGCCCGCAGGACCTGTCCGCCCCCGCCAAGACGCAACTGCCGGAAGTGCCGGTGGAGCGCGGAATGGTCCTCGAAGATGTGCAGTCGGGCTGGGTGGGCGCCGTGACCCGGGTGGAGAAGTCCGGCGGGATGCACGTCGTCGCCCTGGAGGACCGCCGCGGCAAGTCCCGGTCCTTCCGGCTCGGCTTCGGCTTCCTGCTGGACGGACAGCCGATCCGGCTGATGCCGCCGGCCCCCCGGGGCGCCGCGGCTGCCGCCGGCAGCAGAACAGCCTCCGGCTCCGTCCGTGTGGCGGGCCAGCGTGCCCAGGTCGCCAAGGCGAGCCGGATCTGGGTGGAAGGCAAGCACGACGCCGAACTCGTCGAGAAGGTCTGGGGCGACGATCTCCGGGTGGAGGGCATCGTCGTCGAGCCGCTGCACGGCATCGACGACCTCGCCGGAGCCGTGGCCGCTTTCCGGCCCGGCCCCGGGCGCCGGCTCGGCGTCCTGGTGGACCATCTGGTTCCCGATTCCAAGGAATCCCGGATCGCGGACGCCGTTATGGCATCCCCCGGCGCGGCCGGCAACGTGCTGATCGTCGGGCACCCCTATGTGGATGTCTGGCAGGCGATCCGGCCCGCCGTGCTGGGGATCGAGAAGTGGCCGGTGATTCCCCGCGGCGTGGACTGGAAGACGGGCATCCTGATGGCTTTCGGCTGGCCGCACAGCACCAAGGAGGACATCGGCCTGGGCTGGCAGAAACTCCTCGGCGCGGTCCGCAGCTACGCCGACCTGGAACCCTCCCTGCTGGGCCGGGTGGAAGAGGTCATCGACTTCCTCACCGTTCCCTGAGGAGCCTGCCCTGGCGCCGCCGCCAGCGGGCCGATCCTCCATTCCGCGCCGAACCAAGTATTCTTGGAACGGCGGCTGCGCTCCCGGCGCGGCCCTGGCACCCCCAGGCACCAACGCACCACCGCAATCCGAAGGACGACACCGTGGCAGATGACGCACGCGAACACACCGGCAACCAGGCCGGCCATGGCCAGCCCCCGTACCATGGCGTTCCCGCAAATGCACTGCCCCTGACGGCAAGCGAGGACCGGCAGTGGGCCACGCTGGCTCACTTCGGCGGCATCCTCGGCTGCGTTCCCTCGCTGCTGATCTACCTGATCTTCAAGGACCGCGGCCCGTTCACGGCGCAAGAGTCCAAGGAAGCCCTGAACTTCACGCTGCCGCCCACGATCGCGGCCGTGCTGTGCAACCTGCTGGTCTTCGTGCCGGTGGTGGGCAACATCTTCGCTGTCCTCGCCACGGTCATCTGGATCGCCGTCACCTGCTTCTCGGTCGCGGCCGGCATCCACGTCAACCGCGGCCAGCCGCACCGCTACGAGTTCAACCTCCGCTGGATCAAGTAGCCCTCCAGCCGGTCCCAGGCAGACGGTCCCGAAATCCCGGACCGAAGCAGGAAAGCCGGCCGCTGCCCTCAGGGCGGCGGCCGGCTTTTTCAGCTTGGTCGGGCAGGATCTTGCGGACCCTAGTCCGGCAAAATCCTGCGGACGACGGCGTCTGCGAGCAGCCGGCCCTTGAGGGTCAGCACGAGGCTGCCGTGGAACGCCGCCACGGGATCAATCAGGCTGTCGGCGATAAGCCCGGCGACGGCGTGCCGCCCGGTGTCACCGAGTCCGCCGAGGCTGCTGATGTCCAGCCCGGAATTCAGGCGGGCCTCCAGCATGACGCGCTCGACGTTGCGGGTCTGCGAATCGAGGGTCTCCCGGCCTGCTGCCGGCGAAAGCCCCGATCCCAGCCGGTTGGCATAGGCCGTGGGGTGCTTGACGTTCCACCAGCGCACGCCGCCCATGTGGGAGTGCGCGCCCGGGCCGATCCCCCACCAGTCATCGCCACGCCAGTAGGCAAGGTTGTGCCGGCAGGCCTGCTCCGGGGTGCGGGACCAGTTGCTGACCTCGTACCAGGACAGTCCGGCCGCCGAGATGAGTTCGTCGGCGAGTTCGTATTTGTCTGCGTGGTCGTCGTCGTCGATCCCCGGGACTTCGCCGCGGCGGATCTGCGCGGCGAGCTTGGTGCCCTCCTCGACGATCAGCGCGTAGGCGCTGATGTGGTCCGGCTGGTAGGACAGCGCGGTCTCCAAGGAGTAACGCCAGTCAGCCAGAGACTCCCCCGGCGTCCCGTAAATCAGGTCGAGGCTGACGGCCAGGCCCGCCTCACGGGCCCACCGGACCGCCTGGGGCACCCGGCTGGGCGTGTGCGTGCGGTCCAGGACCTTCAGAACGTGCGGCACTGCGGACTGCATGCCAAAGGAGACGCGGGTGAAGCCGGCGTCGGCCAGCAGCTGCAGGGAATCGGGCGTAACCGAGTCCGGGTTCGCTTCCGTGGTGACCTCGGCGCCGGGTTCGAGGCCCCAGGCTCCTATGGCGGCGGTGAGGATCCTGGCCAGGTCTCCGGCCGGGAGGAGCGTGGGTGTCCCGCCGCCGAAGAAAACCGTGCTGAGCGGACGTGCCGGCAGGCCGCTGGTCTTCAGAACGGCTGCCGCGAAGTCGACCTCCGCGACGGCGGTGCCGGCGTAGGCGTCCTGGGACGCCCCGCCGCCGAGTTCCGTGGCCGTGTAGGTGTTGAAGTCGCAGTAGCCGCAGCGCACAGCGCAGAACGGGATATGGACGTACAGCCCGAAGGCCCTGGATGCGGCGCCTTCGAGCGCCTGCCCGGGCAGCAGCCCGTCCGACGGCGCCGGGTCGCCCAGCGGAAGGGCGCTAGGCACGGTCGGGTCCGGCAAGCATTGGGACAGTTATCACGGGCACCGCTACTTCTTGGCCTTGTCCTTGGACTCGTCCGTGGTGAGGGCGGCAATAAACGCTTCCTGGGGAACCTCAACGCGGCCCACCATCTTCATGCGCTTCTTGCCTTCTTTTTGCTTCTCCAGCAGTTTTCGCTTGCGGGAAATGTCGCCGCCGTAGCACTTGGCGAGCACGTCCTTGCGGATGGCGCGGATGCTTTCCCGGGCGATGATCCGGGAGCCGATGGCAGCCTGGATGGGCACCTCGAACTGCTGGCGCGGAATGAGCTCGCGGAGCTTGGTGGTCATCATCACACCGTAGGTGTAGGCCTTGTCACGGTGCGTGATGGCGGAGAAGGCATCAACCTGTTCGCCCTGGAGCATAATGTCCACCTTGACGAGGTCGGCCACCTGGTCGCCGTCGGCTTTCCAGTCCAGCGAGCCGTAGCCGCGGGTCTTGGACTTGAGGATGTCGAAGAAGTCGAAGACGATTTCGGCCAGCGGCAGCCGGTACCGGATTTCAACCCGGTCCTCGGACAGGTAGTCCATCCCGCCCATGACGCCGCGCCGGCTCTGGCACAGTTCCATGATGGCGCCGACAAATTCGTTCGGCGCCAGGATGGTCGCGGCCACCATCGGCTCGCGGACCTCCGCGACCTTGCCCGTGGGGTACTCGCTGGGGTTGGTGACGTGGACGACCTTCTTGTCCTCCAGCGTCACCTCGTACTCCACGTTGGGGGCGGTGGAGATCAGGTCCAGGTTGTATTCGCGTTCGAGCCGCTCACGCGTGATTTCCAGGTGCAGCAGCCCCAGGAAACCCACGCGGAAGCCGAAGCCCAGGGCGGCCGATGTCTCCGGCTCGTAGACGAGCGCGGCGTCGTTGAGCATCAGCTTCTCCAACGCATCGCGGAGCACGGGATAGTCCGTGCCGTCCAGGGGGTACAGGCCGGAGAAGACCATCGGCTTGGCGTCCGCATAGCCGGGAAGCGACTCGGAGGCCGGTTTGGCCAGGTTTGTGACGGTATCGCCCACTTTTGACAGGCGGACGTCCTTCACGCCGGTGATGAGGTAGCCCACTTCGCCGACGCCGAGGCCCTTGGAAGGGGTGGGTTCCGGTGAGCTGACACCGATTTCGAGGAGTTCGTGCGTGGCCCGGGTGGACATCATCTGGATGCGTTCGCGGGGGTGCAGCATGCCGTCCACCACCCGGACGTAGGTGACCACGCCGCGGTACGTGTCGTAGACGGAGTCGAAGATCATGGCACGGGCCGGGGCGTTCGGGTCACCCACGGGGGCCGGCAGGTCGCGGACGATCTTGTCCAGCAGCACCTCGACGCCCATGCCGGTCTTGCCGGAGACGCGGAGCACGTCGTCGGGGTCGCCGCCGATCAGGCTGGCGAGTTCCGCCGCGTACTTCTCCGGCTGGGCCGCCGGAAGGTCGATCTTGTTCAGGACCGGGATGATCGTGAGGTTGTTTTCCATCGCCAGGTAAAGGTTAGCGAGGGTCTGGGCCTCGATGCCCTGTGCCGCGTCCACCAGCAGGATCGCGCCTTCGCAGGCCGCGAGCGAGCGGGACACTTCATAGGTGAAGTCAACGTGCCCGGGGGTGTCGATCATGTTCAGCGCGTAGCTGGTGCCGTCGAGCTCCCAGGGCATACGGACTGCCTGGGACTTAATGGTGATGCCGCGTTCGCGCTCAATGTCCATGCGGTCCAGGTACTGGGCCTTCATGTCACGGGACTGGACGACGCCGGTGTACTGGAGCATCCGGTCGGCCAGTGTGGATTTGCCGTGGTCAATGTGCGCAATGATGCAGAAGTTCCGGATGATGGCCGGATCTGTTGCGGCAGGCACCGGGGCGGTGCGGGCCATGGGAGACACGCAGGGTCCTTACTGTTGGCTTTTCCACGGACCGGCGCCGGGCTGGTTTCCCATCCTGCGACGTGCCGCCTTTCTCTCCGTATAGTCTCCCACGTCCGGCCCCGTGGGTTTGCATTCCTGAATTCCACTGCGGACCGCATTTTTGTCGGATTGATTCCGGCCACCCCCGAGCCCTCATCCCGCCTTTCTGCCAGAGCGGGCCGGTATGGTTTTCACCATGGCTTGGAACTTACGCTCAATCGGCAATGCAATCCGCGGTACCTTGCGCTTCCTGGAGGGGCGTCCGGCCGCCGCGCCCCGCGGGACCGGCACGAAGGGGAAGGGCGCGAAATCCGCCGCCCGCCCGGGTACCGGGCGCGGGGCCGCCGTGGGCCTGTCCGGCCGGTACCCCGGCGATTTTCACGGGAAAGCCAAGGTCACCTACGCGCCCTCCCCCAACGGACGCCCCGAGCCGGGCGAAGTTGTCTGGACCTGGGTTCCGTATGAAGAGGACCACTCGAAGGGCAAGGACCGCCCCGTGCTGCTGGTGGGCACGAGCGGGAGCTATCTGCTCGGCCTGATGTTGACCAGCAAGGACCACGACGGCGACCCCCGCCGCGCGGACGACTACATCGACATCGGCACCGGCCCCTGGGACCGGCAGTGGCGCCCCAGTGAGGCGAAACTGGACCGTATCCTGCAGATCAACCCGCAGGATGTCCGGCGCGAGGCCGCCATCCTCGACGCCGGAAGCTTCAGCGTGATCGCCGCGGCCCTGCAGAGCCGCCACGGCTGGCGCTGACCGGCCTTCGGATCGCCACTCTGTTCGTGCCTGCGGCGTCGTCTCTGCTACTATTGACAGCTGTGTGTCCGTGCAGGTCGACGGCCACAGATGGTTGGTCGCCATAGGTATCCCCACGCCGCTCAGTCAATGGCCAATCTGAAAGCCCTCTAGACCATTTTCCGCATTGAAAAAGAGAGTTCACACGTGGCTAATATCAAGTCCCAGAAGAAGCGCATCCTCACCAACGAGAAGGCCCGCCTGCGCAACAACGCAGTCAAGTCCGAGCTGAAGACGGCCATCCGCGCCGTCAACACCGCCGTTGAGTCCACCGACAAGGATGCTGCGGCTGCCGCGCTGCTTTCTGCCAGCCGCAAGCTGGACAAGGCTGTCAGCAAGGGCGTTCTCCACAAGAACAACGCTGCAAACCGCAAGTCGGCCATCTCCAAGAAGGTCAACGCGCTCTAAAGGTTTCCAGTTCACTTGAACTGATGATTGTGGCCGGCACCCTCGGGTGCCGGCCACTTCCAGTTAAAGCCCAGCTTCGATGCCCGGGCGCAGGCGGCGCCGGCGGTCCAGCCCGGGGAAAGTCGGCGTCAGCGGCGCACCGACGTCGCAATCACCGTCACGGCGTGTTCGACGGCGTAGACCGGGTCGCGCGACAGGCCCTTGACCTGCGCATCGGCCTCGGCGGTCACCTGGATGGAGCGGACGAGCCCCTCGGGAGTCCAGCGCCGCACTTCCCGCTGCGCCTGTTCGACAAGCCAGGGCTGCATGCCCAGTTGCTTGGCGATCTGGCCCGAGGACCCCTGGGCGCCGGCGACCTTGGCGAGGGTGCGCAGCTTCGATGCCAGCGCGGCCACCAGCGGCACCGGGTCCGCCCCGGTATCGAGGGCGTGGCGCAGGGTGGACAGCGCCAGCGGAGCATTCCCGGCCATGGCGGCATCGGCGACCTTGAAGGCGGTGGCCTCGACCCTGCCCCCGTAGTACCGGTCCACCATGGCGGAATCCACGCCAGTGGAGGCATCGGCGATCAGTTGGCTGCAGGCGGCCGCCAGTTCAGCCAGCTGCGCGCCGACAGCGTTGACCAAAGCATGCACGGCGTCCGAATCGATCCGCCGGGACGCGGCCTTGAACTCGGACGTCACGAAGGCGATCTTGTCCGCGTCCTTCTTCAGGGGCTGGCAGTCCACCACCGGCCACCCGCCGGCCTTGACGGCGTCGAGGAGTTTCTTGCCGCGCACGCCGCCGCTGTGGCGGAGGACCAGAACGGCGTCCGGTTCTGGCCGCTGGAGGTACTTGAGCCCGTCGGCCAGGAACGCGTCGTTCATGGCCTCCAGGCCTTCCACCTCGAGAAGCTTCTGCTCGCCGAAGAGGGAGGGGCTCACATTCATCGCGAGCGACCCGGGTTCATAGCTGCCGGCGTTGAGCCGGGTGACTTCGACGTCGGGGGCGGCGGCGCGGACCTGCGCGCGGATGCGGTCCATGGCACGGGAACCCAGATAGTCCTCCGGTCCACCGACCAGCACAACGGCGGCCGGGGTCACATCGCGCCAGGTGGCGGTGTTCGACGCCGCTGGCCGGGTGCGTTGGGTCTGGGCAGCAGCCACTGAGGTTTCCTCCCGGAAGATTGATTGCAGACTCTAAGCGTGCCACGGCCTGGACGGTGCACCAAGCCGGGCCCGTGCACTCCCCGCGGCGCCCCCAAGCCGTTCCGGCGTCGCGGCATCCGGTGGGGCAAGGCCGCGGTCTCGGGCAATATCACCGCCTTGGGCAACATCACCGCCCTGAGCAGGCTCACGGTCCGTCTGTGCGCCGCCAGCGCCAGTCCGGCCGAGCGGGCCGGGTGGAACACCAGCCACCAGGCGGCGAGGGTGCAGGTGGAGAACAGTGCCATCGTGGCGGCGCCGAATGCCCCTTCCGGCCATGGCAGGACGGCGCCGGGCAGCCCGGCGAAGCAGCGGGCGATCGCCCCGACTGCGGCGGCGAAAACCGCGGCCGTGCCGAGCAGTGCGTCGGCGAGGGCCGGGGCCAGCGGCACCAACGGCACGGCGGCCGTCCCCAGCAACGTGACCGGGGCGACGAAGACGGCCGCGGCCATGTTGGCGGGCAGGGCGTAGCTGGAGAACTGCGGCTGCAGCAACACGACCACCGGCCCGCAGAAGGCCTGCGCGGACAGCGGCACTGCCACTCCGGCGGCGAGCCAGCGCGGCACCGCGGCCGGGAACCACCCCATGATCAGCCGCCCCACCACGACGATACCGAGGGTCGCAAGCACGGACAGCAGGAACCCGAAGCTGGTCGACATCGCCGGTTGCGCCAGCACCAGCACAATCACGGCGAGGCACAGGAAGCTCAAACCCCGGCCCTGCCGGCCTCCCGCCAGGGCCACGAGCCCAACCCCGCCCATCACGGCAGCCCGCAGGACGCTGGCATCCGGGCCGACCATCAGGACAAACAGCCCCATGCCCGCAAGGCCGAGGACCGCCGCGAACGACCGGCTGCACCGCAGGCTGCGCGCGGCCAGCAGCAGGGCGCCCAGGATGAGGCTGCAGTTGGCGCCGCTGACCGCGGTCAGGTGGGTCATCCCGACGGATTTCATGGCCACATCCAGCCCGGCGTCCAGATTGCTGGTGTCTCCGGTCACCATTCCCGGCAGGAGGCCCCGGGCGTCACCGCCGAAATGCCCGGCGGCAGCGGCGAAGTGGCTGCGGACTTCCACGGGGCCCTGCTGCCAGGGCCCCGGTGTGCTGATCGTAAGCGGGGCAGAACTTGCCGAGAGCACCGCCGCTTCAGCCTGGCCGGGCGCAATTGGCCTGAGTTTGCCGGTGGTGCGCAGCCGCTGCCCGGGCGTGGCATCTTCCCAGCCGGCACCGCCTATGACCAGTACCTTGGCGGGCGAGATCACGCGGTTTGAGGCAACGTTCATTTCGAGCAGGACCGCCGGAACCGCCCATTGCTCCGCGAGTCCGGAACTTCCGGGCGTCCTGAGTCCCCGGGGAGCACCCGTTATCTCCACTTCCGCGACGACGGCCGCATGGGCGGCGGCGGCAGCCGCGATGGCACCTTCGTGCCGCCGGGAGGAGTCGACGGCGGCGTGGCCGCCCGCCGCAGCGGAGAGGAGCAGCGCCGCGGCCATGGTCGCGAGGAAGCTCCGACGTGCCGGGCTGCAGTGCCATCGCGCTCCGTGACCGGCACTGCCGCCGTAGGATGCCCCGAACAGGAGGAGCCCGGCGCCGGCCAGGAGGGTAATGCAGAGGGCCGCCAGCGCTGCAGGGTGCAGGTGGTGCCCGGCGGCGGCCGTGGCCCACACCAGCGCTGCCGAGGGAACGAGGCGCATATCCGTTCGGCGGAGCGTCTCCTCCCGCGCCGGGGTGGTGCGGTGCGGGGATGCGAACTGCGGAAGCCGGTCACGGAGCCGCAGCCGGCCGCGTCCCCGGCGGGCAGCCGGCGGCGGCCCCGGCCGGGACCGACCGGTCCCAGGTCCCCGGGTAACGGCGGCGTCAACGTACCGCTGCCAGCGGCTGTGCTGTTCCATGTCAATGTCCGAGTCCGCCGTCAAACCCGGACCAGGGGCAGCAGCGCCGCGAGCAGCTTGGGCCCGACTCCGTCCACCGCATCCAGCTCCTCCACCCGCTGGAACCGGCCGTGCTGGGTCCGCCACTCCACAATCCGCTGCGCCAGCACCGGACCCACACGCGGAAGGGTGGCCAGTTCGTCGACGCCGGCAGTGTTCAGGCTGATCTTTCCGTCCGAAGCGGGTCCGGCTCCGCCACCCGCCGTGCCGCCCGGGGCGCCGGTATCAGCGGCCGGGGCAGAACCGGCAGGCACGGTTTCCCCTCGCCTGGGCACCAGGACCTTCTGTCCATCCTCGAGTACAGCCGCGAGATTGAGCTGGTCCGGGTCCGCGTCGGGGGCACTGCCTCCCGCGGCCGCAATGGCCTCGTGCAGGCGGCTCCCCTGCGGCAGCTCCACGATTCCGGCACGGACGACCGCACCGGCCACATGCACAATGATGCTTCCGCCGCTGTCCCCTGCAGACTCGCCGGGCGGATCTTCCGCTGCGCGGCCGGGTTCCGTTTCCGGTTCCGGCTCCGGGGCGGGCGCGTCACCAGATTCCGACGCTGCGACAGAACCCAGCGGACTGACCTCGCTGGTACCGTTCGCCGCCTGCCACCAGAACCAGCCGAGGAACATCGCGGCCACCAGACAAAGCAGCGTGGCGGCGCGCCGACCGGTGCGCCATCTCATACGGCTCTGCGCCGGCGAACCACGCGGGCCTGGCTCCCACTGGCCCTCCGGCACGGTAGCCATGGGCGGACCGGCGAGGAGGCCGGCCCCGGGCCCGACGGCGGCAGACAGCCTTCGGCCGGCATGGCCCGGTTCGGCATGGCCCGGTTCGGCACTGGGCGGGACTCCCGGATCGTGGCGCGGCATGCGCCCATCGTATGAAGCGGTGGGCACACAGATCAGGGCCGGTTTGCCTCATGTGGATACCGCGAAACCGCAGGGATGACGCCGGCCGGTGGACGGACTACGTGGCGGCGCGTGCCTCAGTGGCTGCGGGGGTGCTGTTCTCCCCCACAATCACCGCCAGCACGCCGAGGCCGGCATGGGCGGCCAGCACCGCCGGAAGCGCGCTGATCTGGATGGGCGCGCAGCCGGGAACCGCTGCGGCCAGCTCCGCTGCGAGCTGGCCGGCCTCGGCCGGGTTGCCGAAGTGGTGGACGGCGAGCCGGGCCTGCCCCCCGGACCGGGCGGCGGCATCGGCCACCACGATCTCCTTGAGACGTGCGATGGCCTTCGCCGCCGAGCGGACTTTCTCCAGCGGAACCACCCTGCCGTCTTCGACCGCGAGGATGGGCTTGATCGCAAGCATGGTCCCCCAGAGCGAGGCCGCGGCGCCGATCCGACCGCCGCGGCGCAACTGCTCGAGGCTGGGCACGTAGAAATAGACCCTGGTGCGGGCCAGCCGCTGCTCGGCGAATTCCCGCACTTCCCCTGCCGTCAGGCCGTCCGCCGCGGCGGCCACGGCGGCCTGGACCCCCATTCCCTGCGCCATGCCGACCGTGCGCGAGTCCAGGACCTCCACGGGGAAACCCACCCGGGCGGCGGCGATGCGGGCCGAGTCGGCCGTTCCGGACAGTTCCCCGGAAATGTGGATCGAGACGACGGACTCATATCCGTGCCGCCGGGCCGCGAGGTAGGCCTGTTCGAACTGCCCGGGTGAGGGGCGCGAGGTTTTGACCGGTTTGCCGCTGGCCAGGGCTACGGCGATCGTGTCGGCGATGTCGTCTTCGCCCTCGCCATAGATTTCGGAACCCACCATGACGGGCATCGGGACAACCGTCAGCAGCCCATCGGCGGCCAGGCCCCGAACCCAGTCAGCCGGCAGTGCGGCGGCGGAGTCCGTAACCACAGCCGTCCGCACGACGGCGGCGGGCACTGCCCCGGGTCCGGTTCCGCGGACAAGTTCGGGCCGCGTGGCCTGGCGGAGCCCGCTCAGGCGCTCCTTCAGCCACGGCCACCCCGCGGGGTCGCGGTGGGGCACGAAGCACCTCCTGCTGTCTGCGCTAGCTATCCGGACACGCTGTGAGAGCAGGCCGCCGGTCGGAACCGGCGGCCTGCAACCGGCTAGGCCGGGACGATGTTGACCAGTTTAGGCGCCCGCACGATCACCGTGCGGATCCCCCGCCCGTCAAGGGCCCGCTGGACGTTGTCCGAGGCCAGTGCCAGCTCCCGCAGTTCGTCCTCGCCGATCTCCGGCGAGACTTCCAGGCGGTCCCGGACCTTGCCCTGGACCTGGACGACGGCGGTGACCGTGTCCTGCACCAGCAGGGCCTCATCATGCGTGGGCCATCCCGCGTTGGCGACCGAGGCGGGGTGCCCCAGCACGTTCCAGAGGTCCTCGGCCGTGTACGGCGCGAACAGGCTCAGGATGACCGCGACGGTCTCGACGGCCTCACGGACGGCCGGATCGGCGCCGCCGGCGCCGTTGGCTGCGTCAATAGTCTTACGCGTAGCGTTGACCAGTTCCATGAGCTTGGCCACGACCACGTTGAACTTGTTGGAGTCGAGCAGCGTTTCCGCGTCGGCGATCGTGCGGTGCGTGACGGCGCGCAGGGCCCGGTCGCCGGCCGCGTAGTCCACACCGGGTGCGCTGGTGACATCTCGTCCCAGCCGCCAGGCGCGGGCCAGGAACTTCGCGGAGCCCGACGGCGAGACGTCCGCCCAGTCGACGTCGTCCTCCGGCGGGGAGGCGAAGATCATGGTGAGCCGGACGGCGTCGACGCCGAACTTGTCCAGCTGCTCGCCGAGGTCGACGCCGTTGCCCAGGGACTTGCTCATGGCCTTGCCGCCGTTGAGCACCTGGCCCTGGTTCAGCAGCGCACTGAACGGCTCGTCGGCGTCGATCATGCCCAGGTCGTGGATGACCTTGGTGAAGAACCGTGCGTAGAGCAGGTGCAGGATGGCGTGCTCCACGCCGCCGACGTACTGGCCCACCGGCATCCAGTCGTTGATCCTGGCGGGATCGAAGGGGCCCTCGGTGTACTGCGGGGAAACGAAGCGCAGGAAGTACCAGGACGAATCCACGAAGGTGTCCATGGTGTCCGTGTCCCGCTTGGCCGGGCCGTGGCAGTCGGGGCATTCGACGTTGACCCAGCTCTCGACCGCCGCGAGCGGTGAAGTGCCCTTTGGGGACAGGTCCTCGCCGCGCAGGTCGGCCGGCAGCGTGACGGGCAGCTGCTCGTCCGGGACCGGGACTTCCCCGCAGGACGGGCAGTGGATGATCGGGATCGGCGTGCCCCAGAACCGCTGCCGGCTGAGCAGCCAGTCGCGCAGGCGGAAGTTCACGAACTTCTCGCCCGTGCCCTGCTGCTCCAGGATTTCGATGGCTGCCGGGATGGCCTCGGCCTTGGGCAGTCCGTCCAGGGTGCCGGAGTTGATCAGGGTCCCCTCGCCGGAGGTCGCGGTGCCGCTGACGGCGGGGTCTTCCTCGCCGGTGTCCAGGACGGCGCGGACCGGGAGGTCGAAGGTGCGGGCGAAGTCGAGGTCGCGCTGGTCGTGCGCGGGGACGGCCATGATGGCGCCGGTGCCGTAGTCGGCCAGCACGTAGTCGGCCGCCCAGACGGGCAGCTTCTCGCCGTTGAGCGGGTTGATGGCGTAGCGGCCGGTGAAGACGCCGGTCTTCTCGCGCTCGGTGGACTGGCGTTCGATTTCGGAGAGCGCCTTGACCTGTTCGCGGTATGCGTCCAGGGCGGCGGCGTGCTCCTCGGTGACCAGTTCCACGGCGATCGGCGCGTCGGCGGCGACGACAAAGAACGTCGCGCCGTAGAGGGTGTCCGGGCGGGTGGTGAAAACCGTGACGTCCTTGGCGGGCCTGCCGCCGTCGGCTTCGATCACGAAGCTGACGTGTGCGCCCTCGGAGCGTCCGATCCAGTTCTTCTGCATGGCCAGGACACGTTCGGGCCAGTGGCCGCGCAGTTCGTCCATGTCATCGAGCAGCCGGTCAGCGTAATCGGTGATCTTGAAGTACCACTGGTTCAGCGACTTCTTGGTGACGGGCGTGCCGCAGCGCTCACAGGCACCGTTGACCACCTGTTCGTTGGCCAGCACGGTCTGGTCCTTGGGGCACCAGTTGACCGGGGAATTCTTGCGGTAGGCCAGGCCGCGCTCGTAGAAGCGTTTGAAGAGCCACTGCGTCCAGCGGTAGTACTCCGGATCGGAGGTGTGGATCCGGCGTGACCAGTCGGCGGAAATCGCGTAGCGCTTGAACGACGCAGCCTGGGTGTCGATATTGGCGTAGGTCCACTCGCTGGGGTGGGCATTTCGCTTGATGGCCGCGTTTTCGGCGGGAAGCCCGAAGGAGTCCCAGCCGATCGGGTGCAGCACGTCGTAGCCCTGCTGGCGCAGGTAACGCGCGACGACGTCGCCCATCGCAAACGCTTCGGCGTGGCCCATGTGGAGATCGCCGGACGGGTACGGGAACATGTCCAGCACGTACCGCCGCTCCTTCGACCCGTCGTCGACGGGTGTGAAGACCTTCAAGTCCTCCCAGACCTGCGGCCACTTGGCTTCCATGGCCGCAAAGCTGTAGGCACCCTCTTCCGGGGTCTCCGCTGCGACTGCTGGTGTTCCGGTCTCTGTCTCCGGCTGAACG
Organism: Arthrobacter sp. NicSoilB4; assembly: GCF_019977335.1. Lineage (NCBI taxonomy): Bacteria > Bacillati > Actinomycetota > Actinomycetes > Micrococcales > Micrococcaceae > Arthrobacter > Arthrobacter sp. NicSoilB4. The sequence continues at coordinate 2,185,712 of NZ_AP024653.1, forward strand.
CTCACTGCTGGCCTCTTCTGTTCTGTCAAGCCCTATGTACAGGCTACTGTCCCGCCCTGCCTGTTCCCTGCCGTCCGCCCAAATGGGTCCAGACACACAAAAGCCCCTCGACACGGAGGGGCTGCCGCTCGGCAATCCGAGTTCTCGTCGGGATGCCGGGCGGCTAGCTAAGCAGGAGGATCGCACGCATAGCTCTACTTTAGCGCCTCCGGCTGGTTCGCGGGGAAACGGGAACGGCGTTGCGTTCCCGCCCGGAGCGGCCTTTGCCGGAGCAGCCGCCGCGATTGGCATGCTTCGCGGCCCCGAAAGCCCAAACTTTTTTTGAAAACGACCACTCGGACGAAGTCCGCCACTACTGTGCAAATCGCTGCCCCGCCTGCCCGGCGGCACCTGACGGAGGGAGTGCCCGCGGCACGAAGGCAAGTAGCTTTCCGTCTCCGGCCCAGTAATACTTGCGTGTATCCCAGTAGTCGAAACGCCCTTATTGACAAAACGCAGCCTATATGAGAGTCACTGTGCACATCAGGTGCTGGCGCCACGCGAATCCCGGACTCCAATGCGGGCATTTGCGCCCTTGCCAAACGTTGCTGATAGGAACACTATGCTCTCAAGATCTCTGGGGGGATTCGCAACAGGTCTCGGGTTGAGGAGCCTGACATGTGTCATTCGCGGAGTTCTTGCCTGCAACAATTCATAGATCCGGCCGGGCGTTGCGCGCCCACCGGAAGCGGCCTGGAAGCCGATTAGCCATGTTTGGCTGGATCACCCGCTTCAGTCTGCAGTTCCGCATCCTGGTGCTCGCCCTCGCGGCCGGAATAATCGCTTTTGGCATCATCAATGTTCCGCGTATCGCCGTGGACACAATGCCCGAATTCGCGCCGGCGCAAGTCGAAATCCAGACAGAAGCCCTGGGCCTTTCCGCTGTCGAGGTTGAGCAGCTCATTACCTCCCCGATGGAAGCGGACCTACTCAACGGGGTGGCCTGGCTGGACGAGATCCGCTCGAAATCCGTCCCGGGGCTGTCATCCATCCAACTGGTCTTCGAGCCGGGCACGGATCTGCTGCGGGCACGCCAGCTCGTCGCGGAACGGATGACCCAGGCAGTGGCGCTGCCGAATGTATCCGCGCCGCCGCTGATCATGCAGCCCGTCTCCTCCACGAGCCGGGTGCTGATGGTCAAGATGAGTTCCAAGCAGCTCTCCGGCATCGAGATGTCGGTCCTGGCCCGCTGGAAAATCAAACCGAGGCTGATCGGCATTCCGGGCGTGGCGAACGTTTCCATTTGGGGCCAGCGCGAGCAGCAGCTCCAGGTTGAGGTCACCCCCACGCAGCTGCGGGACAAGGGCATCACCCTCGAACAGGTCATCAAGACCACCGGCAACGCGGTGTGGGTTTCGCCGCTGAGTTTCCTCGAAGCGTCCACACCGGGAACCGGCGGTTTCGTCGAGTCTCCCAGTCAGCGCCTCGGCATCCAGCATGTCCTCCCAATCCGGACTCCGGCGGACCTTTCCAAGGTCAGCGTGGAGGATTCGACTCCGGCGATGTCGTTGGGCGATATAGCCCAGGTCAGGGAAGACCATCAGCCCCTCATCGGCGATGCCGTCGTCGGACAGGACGCCGGGCTGATGCTGGTCATTGAGAAGTTCCCCGGGACCAGCGCAGTGCAGGTCACCGAGAATATTGAGGCCGCGCTCAAGGATATGGAACCCGGCCTGACCGGAGTCCAGCTGGACACCACCGTGTTTCGCCCGGCGACCGCCGTTCAGGACTCCGTGAGCGGTCTTGGTCTTGCACTGTTGATCAGCCTGCTGATCGCGGTCGGGCTTTTCTGGCTGCTCTTCCGCTCCTGGCGCGTAGCGGTCATTGCCCTCGCGGCCATCACGACAACCGTCGTCACGGCCGCTGTGGTCCTATACGCGCAAAACGCCACTCTCAACGTCACGGTCCTGGTCGGCCTGGTCCTTGCCATGTCAGTGATCGTGGGCGACATCGTGGAGGACGTCCACGCCCAGCGGCGCAGGCCGCTGGTGACCGAAGCCACGGAAACCGAGGCCACGCTGAGGTCCAGGATCGTGGCGGTCGTCCGGGGAGTCCGGACCCCGTTGTTCCACGCCTCGCTGATCATGGTGGTGGCCCTCATTCCGACGCTGTTCGTGCCCGGGATCGGCGGCTCCTTCTTTACTCCGCTGTTCTGGTCCCTGGTGCTGGCTCTCTCGGCCGCCTTGCTCGTCGGACTCTCTGTCACCCCTGTGCTCGCGCATATGCTCCTGCCCCGCGAGACGGCGCAGCCAAAGGAGCCGGCTGCCGCCGGACGTGCCCGGGCGTACTACGACCGGGCACTCTCGGGCATCCGTTCCCGCCGGACAGTCAGCCTGGTCGCTGTTGCGGTCGTTGGCGTGCTTGGAATCGCTGCCGGATCCCAGTTGATCGGCAACCGGCCGGTGGTTCCGACCTTGCCGGACAGGACCCTGCTGGTCCAGTGGGACTCCATGTCCGGCACGTCCAATGACGAGGTCCGCCGGGTCGCGTCCAAGGCCTCTGACGAACTGAAGGCGCTGCCAGGCGTTTCAGGAGTCGGCGGGCACATCGGCCGCGCCATCACCTCCGACCAGGTTGTCGGAAACAGCGCCGCCGAGCTGTGGGTATCCATCGCCCCGAATGCCGACTTCGGAGCGACCGAGCAGGCCGTCCGCGAGGTGGTCCAGGGCTACCCCGGCATCACGAACAACGTTGTGAACTATTCCGAGCAGAAAATCGGCGACATGCACAGCACCCTGGAGCCCGGCTTTGCGGTCCGCGTCTACGGCACGGAACTGCCGGTCCTGCGGGAGAAAGCCGAAGAAGTCCGAAAAGCCATCGAGAACATCAATGGCGTCAAGAACCCGACGATCAACGCCATACCGATGACTCCGATCGTGGAGGTCGAGGTCAATCTCGAGGCTGCCCAGAAGTCCGGCATCAAGCCTGGTGACGCGAGGCGTGCGGCGGCAACCCTGATGCAGGGGATTGTCGTGGGCAACCTTTTCGAAGAGCAAAAGGTCTTCGAAGTGGTCGTGCGCGGCGCGGTTGACGTCAGGGATGACCTGACCAGCATCCGTGAACTGCTCCTGGATACTCCCACCGGCGGACACGTCCAGTTGGGCGACATTGCCACCATCCGGATGGTCCCCAACGAAGTGGTCGTCTTGCACGATGACACCTCACGGCGGATCGATGTGGTGGCCGATGTCAGCGGACGACCGCTGGCCGACGTGCAGCGCGATATTGAAGCAGCCATCAAGCAGATCCAGTTCCCGGTGGAATACCACGCAGAGATCCCGGCGAAGTATGCCCAGTTGCAGGCCGCCGACTCCCTTGTCCTGTGGCTTGCAGCGGCCGCCCTCCTCGGGGTGTTCCTGCTGCTCCAGACGGCGGTGCGGAGCTGGAAGCTGGCGCTCGCCATCTTCCTGTCCCTTCCGGCGGCGCTCTCCGGGGCGGCCGTGGCAGCCTGGATCGGGAGTGCGGCGATGTCCTGGATTGCCATGACCGCCTTCGCCGCTGTCCTTGCCATTGCCGCCCGCAACGCAACGTTGCTCTCGGCCCGTGCCGATGAGCTGTGGCGTTCCCAGCCGCAAACGTCTCGCGCTAAGGCCGTCATGACGGCAGCCCGGGACCGGGTATCACCGGTCCTCAAAGCCGCCTTGATCACCCTGCTGGTGCTGATACCACCCGCACTGATTGGCGGCGTCGGCCATGCGGTGATACTCCCGATGTTGCTGATCATCGGCGGAGGCCTCGTGACCACAACGCTTGTGGCGCTCCTGGTGCTCCCCCTGCTGGCCCTCTGGTTCGGTCCCCGTACCGCACCTGAAGATTGGTCGGAAGTTTACGAGGCGGAAGAGCCTGTTCAACCCGTTACGCAGGAAAAGGTGGAAGTAAAATGACCAGCCAAAAGCCCCAACGGCGTCTGCCCCTGGCGGCCGCTGCCTGTGCCCTTCTCTTGAGCCTCACGGCCTGCGCCCAGTCCGCTGCGGTGACACCCGCGGCGGCCGGTGAAGCCCCCGCCAAAGTCGAGAAAAACGCCACGACGGGCATCGCCAAGCTGACCGTGACCGAACACGGTCTGGCCCGCATCGACCTGAAGACGGAACCGGTCACGGCGGGCACGGGCACGGACGTGCTGCTGCCCTATGCCTCGCTGTTATACGACGCCAACGGCAAGACGTGGGTCTACACCAACCCCGCACCGCGGGTATTTGAGCGCCAGGCAGTCACCGTCGCCAAAGTCGAGGCAGGTGTGGTCACGGCCAGCGCCGGCCCCGCCGTGGGGACTCCCGTCGTCACGGTGGGCGCGGTAGAGCTCTTCGGCACCGAGTTCAACACGGGCAAATGACATGCGCCGGATAGTCGCAGCCAGCCTGAAGTTCAGATCGATCATCATCGCGCTGGCGGCGGCGCTGATGATCGTGGGCGGCGCGCAACTCAGCAGTGCCTCGGTGGACGTGTTCCCCGAGTTCGCGCCGCCGAAGGTCGAGGTCCAGACAGCCTGCCTGGGACTTACCGCCGCCGAGGTCGAGGAACTGGTTTCGGTTCCCATGGAGGAAGCGTTCAACGGGATCGCCGGCCTGGACCACATGAGGTCCAAATCGGTGCCCCAGCTTTCGTCGATTGTGATGGAATTCGAGAACGGCACTGATCTGCTCACCGCCCGGCAACTGGTGTCCGAGCGCATGGCGACGGTTATCCCGACCCTGCCCACCTGGGCCGCACCGCCGCTGATGCTGCAGCCCCTGTCCTCCACCAGCCGGGTCATGAAGATCGGCCTGTCCTCGGACACCCGGTCGCTCATCGAAATGTCCATGATTTCCTACTGGAACATCAGGGCCCATCTGCTGCGCGTTCCGGGGGTGGCCAATGTCGCCATCTGGGGCGAACGCCTCCAGATGCTCCAGGTGCAGGTGGATCCGGCCCGGCTGGCAGCCAACAATGTCACCTTGGAAACCGTGATGAGCTCAACGTCCGATGCCCTGGACGCGGGCCTGCTGCACTACTCCCCCGGCGCCCTCATCGGAACGGGCGGTTCGCTCGACACGCCCAGCCAGTCCATTGGCATCCGTCACGTCCAGGCCATCACGTCGCCGGAAGAACTGGCGAAGGTGGCGGTGACGGACCGTGAGGGACAGGCGCCGCTGCGGCTGGCGGACGTCGCCAACGTAGTGGAGGACCACCAGCAGCTGATCGGCGACGCGGTGATCAATGGCGGTCCCGGGCTCATGCTGATCGTTGAGAAGCTCCCCTGGGGCAACACCCTCGAAGTGACGCGCGGGGTGGAAGAGGCGCTGAAGCAACTCGAACCAGGCCTCACCGGGATTGCCGTGGACACCACGATATTCCGCCCGGCGACCTTCATCGAGGAATCCCTCGGCAACCTGGGCGTGGCCCTTCTGCTGGGCTGCCTGCTGGTCATCCTGGTGCTGAGCGTCTTCCTCTTCCAGTGGCGGACGGCGCTGGTCAGCGTCATGGCCATACCGTTGTCGCTGACGGCCGCGGCCCTGGTCCTCTATTGGACCGGGGGCACGATTAATACGATGGTGCTTGCGGGGCTGGTGATTGCCGTCGGGGTGGTGGTGGACGATGCCATTATCGACGTCGAAAACATCGTCCGGCGGCTCCGGCACCACCGTGCCAGCGGCGGCACCGAAAGCACCGCCAGGGTCGTGGTGAACGCCTCGCTCGAGGTCCGGGGCCCGATTGTCTATGCCACGTTGATCATCGTCGCCGCGACGGTGCCGATCTTCTTCCTCGACGGGTTGACCGGGGCGTTCTTCCGCCCGCTGGCCACCTCCTACACCCTCGCGGTGATGGCGTCCATGGTGGTTGCGCTGACCGTCACGCCGGCGATGGCCTACATCTTCCTCAGGAACGCCAAACTGGAAGACAAGGATCCGCCCGTGGTCAGGGTGCTGAAGCGCTGGTACGGCCACCTGCTCCGGCCTATGGTCCGGCGTCCCGCCCCGGGGTACCTTGCCCTGGGCGCCCTGGGCGTGATCGGCCTTGTACTGGCACCCCTGCTGGGCCAATCCTTGCTCCCGTCCTTCAAGGAGCGTGACTTCCTGATGCACTGGCTCACGCAGCCCGGCACGTCCAATTCCGAGGAAGTCCGGGTCAGCCAGCTCGCCTGCAAGGAACTCATGACGATTAAGGGAGTCAACAACTGTGGGTCCCACATTGGCCAGGCGTTCAACGCCGATGAAGTCGTGGGCGTCTACTTCGGGGAGAACTGGATCAGCGTTGACCCTGCGGTGGACTATGACGAGACTCTGGCCGCCGTGCAGGAGGTCGTGAGTGGCTACCCCGGAATCGTGCGGGACGTCCAGACGTACCTCAAGGAGCGCATCCGCGAGGTCCTGACAGGCACCGGCTACGCCGTCGTCGTGCGCGTCTATGGCGACGACTTGGGCACCCTGAAAGCGGAGGCCGACAAGATAAAGGGCATCCTGGGCGGCATCGACGGGGCCATCGGCGCAAAGGTGGCCCTCCAGGCCAACATTCCGCAAATCAACGTGGAAGTGAATCTGGATGCCGCAAAACGCTACGGGCTGAAGCCCGGCGACGTGCGACGTGCCGCCGCCACCCTGGTCGCCGGAGAGGAAGTCGGCGACGTCTATCGGGATGGCAAGGCCTACGACGTGCAGGTGTGGAGCGCGCCGGAAACCCGGACCAGCGTCACCAGCATCGAGAACCTCCCGCTCGACACCCCATCCGGGGAAAGGATCCGGATGGCTGACGTCGCCACGATTTCGGTCAAACCCACCCCCAATGTCATCGAGCGGTCGGAGGGATCCAGGCGCATCGATGTCAGTGCCAACGTCAAGGAAGGCGACCTGGCCAAGGTTGTGGAGAAGCTGAAGTCCGAAATGGAGACGGTCCAGTTCCCGGTCGGCTACGAGGCGGTTGTCCTCGGCGAATACGCCGAACGCCAGGCAGCCTCGCAGCGCCTGCTGCTTTACTCGGCGGGCGCGGTCATCGTGGTCTTCCTCCTGCTCCAGGCGGCATTCCGGAGCTGGCGGCTGGCCATCCTGGCCATCCTGACGCTGCCGGTCGCATTGGTGGGGGGTGTGATTGCCGCCCACCTCAGCGGCGGCATCCTGTCGCTGGGATCCCTGGTCGGATTCCTGACGCTGATGGGCATCGCCGCCCGCAACGGCATCCTGCTCATCAACCACTGCCAGCACCTGGAGGAGTTCGAGGGCATGGCCTTCGGACCTGCCCTCGTGCTGCGCGGGGCCGCCGAGCGCTTGTCGCCGATTCTGATGACCACCCTCGCTACCGCACTGGCACTTGTGCCGCTGGTGGTGATGGGGAACATCCCCGGCCATGAGATTGAACATCCCATGGCGGTGGTGATTCTGGGCGGCCTTGTCACGTCGACACTGGTCAACCTGTTCATCGTCCCATCGCTGTACCTGCGGTTCGCCAAGAAGGGTCCGAAGCGTGAGCGCCGGCCCAACCAGCCCCAGCCGGCCCCGGCCGTCTAGCCGCAACCACCACCATTTGAAGAAAGAAGCCAGTGACATGGCCTTACCAGGCAAACGCTTCACGGCCTACGGCTCCGCAATCCTGCTGGTGCTGGCCACGCTGACCGTGACGACGGCGGCCACAGCCGCCGCCGCCCCGGGTCCAAAGGAATTCTGCGGACCCGGCTCTGAGATCGATTTCGATCCCTGGGAGTTCCCCGCATCGCCGAAGATCGACAACAAATGGTTTCCGCTCAAGCCGGGAATGCAGTTCACCACGGATGGCACCGTCAAGTCGGCGGACGGGACCAGCGCTCATAAGGTGGTTCATACCGTCACCGGGCTGACCAAGGTCATCGACGGTGTGAACACCCTGGTCATGTGGGACCGGGACTACTCCGACGACGTACTGGCCGAATCCGAACTGGCATTCTTCGCCCAGTCGAAGGACGGCGACGTCTGGCTCTTCGGCGAGTATCCGGAGGAGTATGAGAACGGCAAATTTGTGGGTGCGCCCAGCACCTTCATAAGCGGGATCGCCAAGGCGCAGGCCGGAATCGCGATGCAGGGACGTCCGCGGACCGGCACGCCGGCATACGTCCAGGCTTATGCGCCCAAAGTCGATTTCCTCGACTGCGGCGACGTGATCGAAACGAACCGGCACGTCTGCGTTCCGACAGGATGCTACGACGATGTGCTGGTGATCGACGAATTCAATCCGCTGGATCCGCCCAGCGCCGGCCACCAGCGGAAGTTCTACTCCGCCGGCACCGGGCTCGTGCGGGTGACCGCCGACGGCGGTGACCAGCAGGAGACCATGGACCTGGTCAAGATCCGGAAGCTCAGCGATGCGCAGCTCAGGAACGTCAACGAGCAGGCGCTGGAACTGGACAACCACGCCTACAAAGTCAGCCCGGATGTGTATGCCAAGACGCCCCGCGCCGTTGAGGTAGCTCCCCGTCACGGGGACTGACGTCCCCGCCCTCTGCGGGGGCCAACAGGAAAAGCTCCGGCCAGCCTGGCTGACCGGAGCTTTTCCTTGGCCTGCGGGAGGCCGTTGGCGCCGCTACTTGACGTCGTCGTCCACCCAGTCCATGGACTTGGTGACGGCCTTCTTCCAAAGGCGCATCTGGCGCTCCCGCTCGGACTGGTCCATCGTCGGCTCCCAGCGCTTGTCCTCGGACCAGTTGGCCGAGCATTCGCCCAGGTCCTTCCAGAATCCGACGGCAAGACCGGCTGCGTAGGCGGCACCCAGCGCGGTTGTCTCGACGACCTTGGGCCGGATCACCGGAACCCCGAGGATATCCGCCTGGAACTGCATCAGAGCGTCGTTGGCGACCATGCCGCCGTCGACCTTCAGCTCGGTCAGGGGCACACCCGAGTCCGCGTTGACGGCGTCGAGCACTTCGCGGGTCTGGAATGCCGTAGCCTCCAGCGCCGCGCGGGCGATGTGGTTCTTGTTCACAAAGCGGGTCAGTCCGACGATCGCACCGCGGGCGTCGGAACGCCAGTAGGGAGCGAACAGGCCGGAGAACGCGGGAACAATGTACACACCGCCGTTGTCCTCGACCGAAGCCGCCAGCGTCTCCACCTCGGGGGCGCTGCTGATCATGCCAAGGTTGTCACGCAGCCACTGCACGAGCGAGCCGGTGACGGCGATGGAGCCTTCCAGGGCATAGTGCGGAGCGGAGTCCCCGAGCTTGTAGCCGACCGTGGTCAGCAGCCCGTTCTTGGAGTGGACGATTTCCTCACCGGTGTTGAAGATGAGGAAGCAGCCCGTGCCGTAGGTGTTCTTGGCCTCGCCGGCGTCGAACGCCGCCTGTCCGAACGTCGCCGCCTGCTGGTCGCCCAGGATGCCGGCAACAGGAACTTCACGCAGCAGCTGGGAGGTGTGGACCGTGCCGTAGACCTCCGACGACGACTTGATGGCCGGCATCATGGAGGCCGGAACACCGAAGGCATCCAGGATTTCCCGGTCCCAGGAGAGCGTCTCCAGGTCCATGAACATGGTCCTCGAGGCGTTGGTGACATCCGTGACGTGGACCCCGCCGTCAGTCCCGCCGGTCAGGTTCCAGAGCACCCAGCAGTCGGTGTTGCCGAACACCAGGTCCCCGGCCTCGGCCTTGGCGCGGGCGCCCTCGACGTTGTCCAGGATCCACTTGATCTTGGTGCCGGAGAAGTAGGTTGCCAGCGGCAGGCCCACCTTCTGCTTGAACCGCTCCGGTCCGCCGTCCTTGGCCAGCTCGTCCACGATCGGCTGGGTCCGGGTGTCCTGCCAGACGATCGCGTTGTAGATCGCCTTGCCGGTGGTCTTGTCCCAGACGACCGCGGTTTCGCGCTGGTTGGTGATGCCGACCGCCGCGATGTCGTGGCGCGTCAGGTTCGCCTTGGACAGGGCAGAGGCGATGACCTCGCGGGTGTTGTTCCAGATCTCGGCGGGGTCGTGCTCCACCCAGCCGGCCTGCGGGAAGATCTGCTCGTGTTCCATCTGGCCCGAGGAGACGATGTGGCCGCTGTGGTCGAACACGATGGCGCGTGTGCTGGTGGTGCCCTGGTCAATGGCGATTACGTACTGGTTCATGTTGACGTCCTTGTCTTTTTTGGCCTGGCAGTTGGATGAATGCGTGCAAGTGGGGTTAGGAGGTGGCCAGGATGATGATCGGCACGTACTTGGCGGCAAGGCCGCCCAGGATTCCGCCGGTCAGCGGGCCCACAACGGGGATCCAGGAATAGCCCCAGTCGCTCGAGCCCTTGCCCTTGATCGGGAGCAGGGCGTGCGCGATGCGGGGACCGAGGTCACGGGCCGGATTGATGGCGTAGCCCGTGGGGCCACCGAGGGAGACACCGATGCCGACAACCAACAGGGCAACGGCCAGCGGGCCCAGCCCGGAAGGCGTTCCGCCGAAGGCCAGGATGACGAAAACGAGGACAAAGGTGCCGATGATTTCCGTCACCAGGTTCCACGGGACGGAGCGGATGGCGGGTCCGGTCGAGAAGACGGCCAGCTGGCTGGCGGGCTCCTGCTCAAGGTCGAAGTGCTGCTTGTAGGCCAGCCACATCACGATGGCGCCAAGGAAGGCACCGACCATTTCACCGGCGAAGTAGGTCATCGTGGACGCGAAGTCGATGGGAACACCGGCGGCGTAATTCCTCCTGCCCTCAATGAGTATGCCCATGGTGACCGCGGGGTTCAGGTGCGCCCCGGACATGGCGGCGACGTAGACGCCGGAGAGGACGGCGATGCCCCATCCCCAGGTGACCATCAGGAACCCGCCGTTGTTGCCCTTGGTGCCTTTAAGTGCAACGTTTGCCACAACGCCGCAACCCAGCAGGGTCAGCATTGCGGTACCGAATACTTCGGACAGGAAAACTATTCCAAGAGACATCTTTGACTCCTCTATTTTCTGTTGTCAGCCCCTCGCGAGTTTGAAGGGCTGTTGGGCCGTCAGCGTGTTGGCGCCGCCGGCCTGCCACTGCGCCGGTCCCCCAGAGGAACCACGCAGTCCTTGTGCCCGGACGTCCCCCGTCCGGGCACCGAGGTCTATCACGAGACCAGGCTGTGGACCTGGACGCCGTGGGATCGCTTGAGCACCTCCTGAGCGTGGGTGATCTCGGAGGTCCGCGTTGCCGCGTCCCAGCCCAGCGGGCCGGCGAGGATGTCGGCAACCTCGTTCAGCAGTTCGCCGGTCACGAGTCCGCGGAAGGCGAGGGACGTGCGGCGGATCAGTACGTCGACCAAGTGCCCGATCTGCTCGTTTTGGGCCATGAACTCCAGTTCCCGGACGCTCAGTTCGCGGGTCGAGTGCAGGAGCCGGTCGGCGGCGGATCCCGGGGCTCCGTCGAGGAAACGGATGACTTCCTCCGCGCGGGTGCCGTAGCGGGTCAGCAGCCCGGCGGTGCGGTCCGCGTCGCGTCCGGCGGCCATGTGCGCCTTGATCCAGCGCTGCACGCCGTCACCGGAGTCCGGGAAGCCGGCGCCGCCGCCGATGGCGAGCTTCGCCGTCGAAACCTTCCGCTCCATGCCGAGTTCGGCGAGGACGTTGTTGCTCAGGTGTTCGGCGAGGGCGCGGAACGTGGTCCACTTGCCGCCGACGAGGCTGAGTACGACGGCGCCGGCGCCCCGTCCTGCTCCGGCGGCTGCTGCGGCGCCTGCGCGCCGCTCGATCCGGTAGTCGCGGCTGACAAAGCCTGGCTGGGTGGCGTCGTGCCTGGGCAGCGGGCGGACTCCGGAGAAGGTGTAGACGATCTGCTCCCGGTCCACGGCGATGTCGGGGAAGACATGGCCGATCAAGTCGAAGAAGTAGTCGATCTCCGATTCGGTGCACACGGCGTCCTCCGCCATGTCGGCGTCGACGTCGGTGGTGCCCACCAGGACCCGGTCCCCCATCGGGTAGATCAGCACGATCCGGCCGTCGGTGTGCTCGAAGAAGATCTCGCGGCCGTTGCAGGCGGCAAGCAGTTCCGGGTGGTCCAGCACGATGTGCGATCCCTTGGTGCCGCCCATGAAGGCCGACGCCGCGCCCATGGCCTGGTTGGTCAGGTCGACCCAGGCGCCGGTGGTGTTGACGATGACGTCGGCGGTGAAGTGGAACAGGTCGCCGGTGAGTTCGTCCCGCAGTTCCACTGTGCTCCCGGTACCCCCTGCTCCCGCGCCGTCCTTGACCGCGACGAGCGAGACGTAGTTGCTGGCGCGGGCGTCACTGGCGCCGGACGCGCCGGCTTTCTCGCCGTCCTGCAGCACGTCAAGGGTGAGCCGCTCCGGGTTGTGGACGGAGGCGTCGAAGTACGTGGCGCTGTACTTGATGCCGGGGTGGAGGCGCGGCAGTTCCGCCAGCGCTCGTTTGCGGCCGCGGAACTGGTGGCGGGGCACGGTGCCACCGTCGCGGGAGAAGAAGTCGTACAGGCTCAGCCCGAGCTTGATCAGGAAGGCCCCGCGCTCCTTCGGCGCGCCCTGCTGCTTGTGGGTCAGGAAGCGCAGCGGGGCGGCGAGGACTCCGGAGAACGTGCTGAAGATGGGGATGGTGGTCTGCAGCGGCTTCACGTAGTGGGGTGCGATGCGGAGCAGCCGGTTGCGTTCGACGACCGACTCCTGGACGAGGCGGAATTCACCGTTTTCGAGGTAGCGGATGCCGCCGTGGATCATGTGCGAGGAGGCCCCGCTGGCTCCCTGGCAGTAGTCGCCGCGCTCCACGAGGGCGACGTCCACACCCTGCAGGGCCAGGTCCCGGAACGTGCCCACTCCGTTGATACCGCCGCCGATGATCAGCACCTGCGCGTGGGGCCGCGTCCGCAGCTTCTGCACCGATGCTCGCTCGCCGGCCGACGCCTGGTTGCGGGCTGAAACCTTCTGTCCCAAGAACTGCTCCTTTGGGTCTTGTCCTGTGCGGCGCGCCCTGTGGCGCGGCGCCGTTCAACACTATTCTTTGGAGTAATGGAAAATGGAGTCAAGCACTATGCACAAACGTGCAGAACGGAAATGGGATGACACCTTCACGCCACTCCGACGCCCTCCGCGCGGCCCAGTTGTATTACCTCCAGGACCTGACCATGGACGCCATCGCGCGTGAGCTCCGGACGTCCCGGTCCACCGTTTCGCGGCTGCTTTCCTCGGCCCGGGAATCCGGACTGGTCCAGATCCAGATCCGGAGCCCGCTGGACACCGGCCCGGAGCTGGCGAGCATGATCCGCGCCGAATACAAGGTCGATGTGCACGTTGTTCCGGTCGTTGACACGCTGAATGAGGCGGAAACACTGGACCGCGTGGCCATGCAGGCCGCGCGCACCATCGGCCCGCTGGTCGATTCCAATGCGATCATCGGCGTCGCGTGGGGTTCCACCCTTAGCGCCGTCAGCCGGCACCTGACCCGGAAGATCACCCACGACAGCGTAATCGTCCAGCTCAACGGCGCGGGCAACATGCAAACCACCGGCATCACCTACGCCTCTGACATCATGCGGCGCTTTGGCAGTGCCTACGGGGCGCGCGTGGAGCAGTTCCCGGTCCCGGCCTTCTTCGACCATGCCGCGACCAAAAGGGCCATGTGGAATGAGCGCAGTGTTCAGCGGATCCTCGAGCTTCAGGCACGCATGAGCATTGCGATTTTCGGTGTGGGATCGGTCGACGCCGACTACCCCAGCCACGTCTACGCCGGCGGCTACCTCGACGAGGAGGACCTGTCCGTCCTGGCCAATTCCGACGTCGTGGGCGACGTGGCCACCGTGTTCTTCCGCGCCAACGGCTCCTCGGACGGCATCACGCTCAACGAACGCTCCACCGGCCCGGACCTCGCGCAGTTGCGCCAGGTGCGCCGGAGGATCTGTGTGGTGTCGGGTGCCTCCAAGATCAATGGCCTGCGCGGCGCCCTCGCCGCGGGCCTGGCCACCGACCTGATCCTCGACGAGGCCAGCGCCCGGCGCCTGGTCAGCTTCGACGGTTTGGCGTGACTCGGCCTGCCTGGCCCGGCCCGCCGTGGGGAGCAGCGGCGGCGGAGTCGGTAAAGTCGAGGGTATGAAACCCTCGCCCCGCCTCAGCCTCAACAACGGCGTCCTGATCGACCAGTTGGGGTTCGGGCTCTATAAGGTGCCGTCCGCGGACGCCGCCGGACTCGTGACCATGGCCCTCGAGGCCGGGTACCGCCATTTTGATACCGCCGCCATGTACGGCAACGAGACGGGCGTTGGCCGGGGCATTGGTTCGCTCTCCGGCTTCTCAAGCCATGACGATGCCCGCGGCGGTTCCGGCGAGTCCTCCCCCGCCCTATCGCGCGATGACCTGTTCGTCACCACCAAGCTCTGGAACGACGACCAGGGCTATGACGCCACGCTGCGCGCCTTCGACACCTCCTTGGCCAACCTTGGTCTGGAATACGTGGATCTGTACCTGATCCACTGGCCCTGTGCGCAACGCGGGCTGTATCCCGAGAGCTACCGCGCGATGGAGACCCTGTACAGGGAGGGCAAGGCGCGGGCCATCGGGGTGTCGAATTTCCAGCCGGCCCACCTGCACCGCCTGCTGCAGAGCGCTGAAGTCGTGCCGGCCGTCAACCAGATCGAATTGCACCCCTGGCTCCAGCAGGAGGAGCTGCGCACGCTGCACGGCGAGCTCGGAATCACTACGCAGGCGTGGAGTCCGCTGGGCCGCGGCCAGGTCCTGCAGGATCCGGTGGTGCTGGAGCTCGCGGCCGCGCAGGGCAAGACCGCGGCACAGATCATCCTCCGCTGGCACGTCCAGCTCGGCCACGTCGCCATCCCGAAGGCCAGCTCCCACGCCCGGATCCGCGACAACCTCGACGTCTTCGACTTCAGCCTCGACGACGCCGCCATGACAGCCCTTGCCGGTCTGGAACGTGGCTTCCGCACCGGCTCCCACCCGGACTCAGTCAATTAGGACATATCGAATGGAATACGCGGACACCGAGTCCTCCCCCAGCACGCCCCTGTTCAGCGACGGGCTTGAGGCCCGAACCCATGCCGCCGACGTCGTCCTGGACGGCACAAGCGTCGCGTACTGGAGCTACGAGCCGGTCCGCGAGACCCCGGAGACGCGGACCATCCTGGTCATCCACGGCTTCCGCGGCGACCACCATGGCCTGCTCCGGGTAGCCGACCAGCTCCCTGAGATGCGGCTCATCATGCCGGACCTCCCCGGCTTCGGCAGCTCTGCTGCCTTCGCGGGTGCCGAACACAGCGTCGAGAGCTATGGCCGGTTCATCGCGGAGTTCATGGCGGCCCTGGGGCTGGGCGCCGATACGGTGCTGCTGGGGCACTCCTTCGGCTCGATTGTCGCCAGCCACTACGTGGCAGCCCACCCCGGAACGGTCTCGGAGCTGATCCTGGTCAATCCGATCGCAGCTCCCGCCCTGGAGGGACCCAAGGGCCTCATGACCAAACTCGCCGTCCTGTACTACGAGGCCGCCGCCCGGCTCCCCCGCCGGCTGGGACAAGGCCTGCTGCGCAGCCAGCTGATCGTGCGGGTGATGAGCGAGACGATGGCGAAGACCAAGGACAAGCAGCTGCGTCGATTTGTACACGCCCAGCACAGCGCATATTTCTCCGCGTTCGCGGACCGCGAAAGCCTGCTCGAGGCGTTCAAGGCCTCCGTCGGCGGCAACGTCGCCGAAGTGGCCCGCAGCCTCACCCTCCCCGTGCTCCTGATTGCCGGGGAGAAGGACGAGATCGCGACGCTGCCTGACCAGTACACGCTGCTGGCTCTGCTGCCGGATGCGCACCTTGACGTCATCCCCGGCGTCGGCCACCTGATCCACTACGAGACCCCGGAACCTGCCGCGGGCCACATCCGCCGCTTCCTGAAGGACCACTCCGCGTGAAAATCCTCATCGATGCCCGTTTCACCCGGCTGGACCACCACGACGGCATCAGCCGCTACGGTGCCAGCCTGATCGCGGCCACGGCCAGGATCGCCGACGTCTCCATGCTGATCAGCGACGTCCGCCAGCTCCCCATGCTGCCGGATGTGCCGTACACCCTGATCAACAGCCCGCTGTCGCCCGCCGAGTTGTTTGTCGCCGGCAAGGTCAACAAGCTCGGCGCCGACGTCGTTGTGTGTCCCATGCAGACCATGGGCAGCTGGGGCCGGAAGTACCCCCTGGTGCTCACCCTGCACGACCTGATCTACTACGAACACCCGGCACCTCCCGGCTTCCTTCCGGCCCCGGTCCGGGTCCTCTGGCGGCTCTACCACAAGGCGTTCTGGCCGCAGCGGCTCCTGCTGAACCGGGCCGACGTCGTCGCCACCATCAGCTCCACCACCGCCGCACTCATCTCGAAGTACCGGCTCACCCGGCGGCCCGTCAGGATTGTGGGCAACGCCCCGCAGCACGGCCACACTCCGCGGGACCCCGGCGCGGGAGCAGACAAGACGCTTCTCTATATGGGGTCGTTCATGCCCTACAAAAACGTGGAGACCATGATCCTGGGCATGGCGGAACTACCGGACATGAGCCTGCACCTGCTCAGCCGGATCACCCCGGAACGCCGGGCGGAACTCGAGGCCCTTGCCCCGGCAGGCGCTGACATCGTCTTCCACAACGGCGTGACCGACGCCGAGTACGAGGCCATGCTCGGACGCACCACGGCCCTGATCAGCCTCTCCCGGGCGGAGGGCTACGGACTGCCCCTCGTGGAAGCGATGTCGCACGGCACGCCCGTGATCGCCAGCGACATTCCGATCTTCCGCGAGGTGGGCGGCGACGCCGTCAGCTACGTCCACCCGGATTCACCGGCGGAGTTCGCCGCGGCGGTCCGGAACCTCGAGGAGCCGGACCTGTGGAAGGCCCGTTCACGCCGCTCGGTGGAGCGCGCCGCGGACTTCAGCTGGGACGAGTCCGCCCGCAGGCTGCTGGAGGTCGCCGAAGAGGCAGTCGAGCTTCGCGCCCGCCGCTCCGGCGGCCCCAAAGCTTCTTACCGGTAGTAGCCGGCCCGAGTAGCCGGCCCGCAGCCCCTCTCCGCACCCGAATCGCTAGGGGCGGGCCGGTGGGTCGGAGGGGAGCCGCGGATCGACCACGGAGAACGGCAGGCCGAACTGTCCGTCATCCGGCAGCACCTCATCGAGCACCCAGCCTTGGCCGGTCCTGAGGAATGTGGCAGTGGCTCGGAGACGGTATTGCTCGGGCACACCGCTGGGGCCCGTCGTGTCCGAAGCGAGGTACAGCGTCCCGGACTCGTCAAACCTGACGGTGGCCTTCGTGGCTGTCCCCGTGATTTCCCTGACCTGAACGGTCGTTTGTGCGGACGTGTAGTGGAAGCCGAAGCCCTGCAACCTCACTTTGCGTTCAGCGACGAGGAGTCGCTCACGCTCCCGGGCGGCCTTGAACTTGTCGCTGGATTTCGCCCCGTCCAGGGATGGTCCCGCCGGTGGTGCTGTCACCAGCGTCTGGGCCGTGCGGTCACTGACGGATGCTTCCAGCACCGGCTGGGCTTCAGCCGATGTGAGCGTCGGGCCGGCTTCCGCGGCCGCAGCTACTTGAGCGGCCCCTGACGGGACGGGTCCAGCCTCCCGGGCGGGTCCTCCGCAGGCCAGGAGCAGCATCGGCGCGACCAGTACGCCGGCGATTTTCAATCGTTTCAATTTTCCCCCAAGGTTCCGCGGCCGGTGACATGCCGGAATGCGGTTGGTCCTATTATGCATTCCGCTCCGGGCACGCAGACAGCCTGTGGTTCCACGTCTGTTGAATCCAGCAGGGCGGCACGGAACCCCTTAGAGCACGTCCACGCCGTCGAGCCTGAGCTGCACCGGATCGTCGGTGCGTTTGGCGGCCGCGGAGACCTTGACTGCCCGCAGCGCCCGGGTTACTTCTGGGGCCTGGCCGTATGGGATGAAGAGCAGCGTCCTGACGTCTTCGTGGGCGGTGCCCGGTGCACTTCCCTGGCCGGGGGCGCCGGTGATCACGAGCGGCGCCGGACCGGCGGTCCGCAGCACGATCCCCTGCCGGCCGAGCTGCTGCTCGACGGCCTGGCCGAAGTGCCCGACGGCGGTCCTCCCGCCGGTGATGGAGGCAACCCGGACGGCCGGGGGCAGCTGGAGTTCCCGGCGCAGGGACAGTTCCCGCTGGGCGTAGCCGGCGGGGTCCCAGCGCAGCAGGGCGCCCACTCCAGACGCATCGTCGGCGGTGATGACCACCAGGCCGCCATCGCCGGCCGGCCGGACCAGGGCGGCGGCGTTGAACCAGCGCCGGACGGCGTCCTCCCCCGCCCTGAGGTTTTCGCGCCGCAGCAGTGAATCGCCGTCGAGCAACAGTGCCGCCGCATAGCCGCCGGCCGCGACCGGCTCCGCGCCGACCGTGGCCACCACCAGGGCCTTCGAGTCCGGCACCGTGGCCAGCACCCGGTCCCCGGACGAGGTGATCACCGGCTTCCCCGGGAAGGCGCGGCCCAGCTCCTCGGCCGTGCGCAGGGCACCCGTGGCGCCACGCCGAAGCCTGACTCCGTTGCACGTGCCGCAGCGCCAGGAGGGCGCCGGCGTCGAACACCAGCGGCACTGCGGCACGGCCGAGCTCCCGCTGGCCCCGGCGATGGCCAGCGGCCCGCTGCAGGAGGTGCAACGCGCCGGTTCCCGGCAGTTTTCGCAAGCCAGGGACGGCGCGTAGCCCGCCCGGGCCACCTGGACCAGGACCGGACCGCGTTCCAGTCCGTCCTTGGCCGCGCGCCAGGCGGCGCCCGGCAGCCGGGCGATCCTGGCCAGCGGATCATGTTCGAGTTCGTAGCTGTCGGCGGTGTTCAGCACCCGCGGAACCGTCCGGCGGACGACGGCGCGATCCGCCTCCACCGGCCATGCCCATCCGGCCTCGACGAGGCGCTGCGTTTCGGTGCTCCGGGTGTGCCCGGCGAGAAGGCAGGCGGCGCCCTCCTGCCCGGCGCGCAGCAGCAGGACTTCGCGGGAGTGGGCGTATGGCGAGCGTTGCTCGATGTGCAGATCGTCGCCGTCGTCCCAGCAGACCACGAGCCCAAGGTTGTGGACCGGCGCGTAGGCGGCCGAGCGCGTGCCGACAGCCACCCCGGCGGCACCACTGAGGATCCGCAGGAAGCTGCGGTAGCGTGGGGTCTGCCCGTCGTCCGCGGTGAGCCGGGCAACGTCCCCGGCCGGCAGCAGCTGCAGGAGGGCGGCCTCCACGCGGTCCAGGTCACGGTAATCGGGAACAACGACGACGGCGCCGCGGCCGGACAGGCGAACAGCCGCCACGGCCTCGGCAATCAGGGTCGGCCAGCCGCCGGGACCGTAGCCCTGGAGCGCGCTGAGCACGGCCCGCGGCGACTCCCCTGCGTTGAGGTGCTGCAGGAATGCCGGGCCGTTGCGGTAGGAGGACCAGCCGGAGGTTTGCAGGCCGGAAGGAATCGCGGTTCCCGAACCCGCTTCGGACCCCCCGTCAGCGAAGAGGGACGGATCCAGGACACCATCAGGGGCAAGGTCCTTCTCGAGTTTCGCCATCCGCGGCGGCACGGCAACGCGGAGCACGTCGCTGACGTTGCCGGCGTAGCGCGCAGCGACGTTCACGGCGAGATCGGCGACGGCCGCCGTCAGCACCGGAACGGGAGAGACCACTTTGTGCAGCGGGACCAGGGGGTGGCCGGCGTCGGATTCCGGCACCCGGTCGATCAGATATCCGGCCAGTTCCTGGCCGTTGAACTTTACCTTCACGCGGACGCCGGGCCGTGCCGCTGCGTCGAGCCCAGCCGGCACGCTGTAGTCGAAGGGCCGGTCGAGGTGCGGAAGCGAGGATTCCAGCCGGACCTGCGCCACCGGGAGCCGGGCGGCCAAGGCGGGGCCCGCGGCTGCGGCCGCTGACGCGGGAAAGCCCTGGAGCAGCGACAACTGCTGGGGCTCGTCCGACGCTGCGGCACCATGGGTGGGGCTCATCGCGCAGGTCCTTCCTTCAACAGCAGTCTGTGCCGGCCCACCGCGGTGCCGGCTCAATAAAGAGTAGCCAGGCCGCCAGTATCGGCGGCCTGGCTACAGCACATCACATGGGTGTGACGTTTAGGGCGTCACAGCGGATGGTTACTCAGGCCTCAGGCGTTGAAGAAGGCCTTCAGCTCGTCCACCCGGTCCAGCCGCTCCCACGTGAAGTCGGGGTCGTCGCGGCCGAAGTGGCCGTGGGCCGCTGTTTTGGCGTAGATCGGGCGTTTCAGGTCGAGGGCATCGATGATGGCCCGGGGCCGCAGGTCGAAGATCTCGGCGATTGCTGCGCTGATCCGGGCGGGATCCACGGTCTCGGTGCCGAAGGTCTCGACGTAGGTTCCCACCGGGCGGGCCTGGCCGATCGCATAGGCGATCTGGATCTCGGCGCGCTTCGCGAGGCCTGCCGCCACCACGTTCTTGGCGACCCAGCGCATCGCGTACGCGGCCGAGCGGTCCACCTTGGACGGATCCTTGCCGGAGAACGCGCCGCCGCCGTGGCGGGCCATGCCGCCGTAAGTGTCAACGATGATCTTGCGGCCGGTGAGGCCGGCGTCGCCGACGGGGCCGCCGATGACGAAGGCGCCGGCCGGGTTCAGGATGTTCCTGGTCCGCGAGATGTCCAGGTTGGACAGCGCCATGACCGGGTCGACCACGTGGGCGGCGAGGTCGGCGCGGAGCTGGTCCAGGCTGGCGCCCTCGGCGTGCTGACTGGAGATGACGACGGTCTCGACGGAGACGGGCCGGTCGCCGTCGTAGCCGACGGTGACCTGGGTCTTGCCGTCTGGGCGCAGGTAGGCGAGTTCGCCGTTCTTGCGGACCTCGGTCAGGCGCTCGGAGAGGCGGTGCGCGAGCCAGATCGGCACAGGCATGTAGGAGGGGGTCTCATCGCTGGCGTAGCCGAACATCAGGCCCTGGTCGCCGGCGCCCTGGAGGTCGTAGTCGTCCTCCTGGCGGCCTTCGCGGGCTTCCAGCGAATTGAAGACGCCACCGGCAATGTCGTTGGACTGCTGGCCGATGGAGACGGACACGCCGCAGCGGGCGCCGTCGAAGCCGTTGGCCGAGGAGTCGTAGCCGATGCCCAGGATGGTTTCCCGGACGATCTGCGGGATTTCGACGTACGCGTCGGTGGTGACCTCGCCGGCGACGTGGACCAGCCCGGTGGTGGCCAGCGTCTCCACCGCCACCCGGGACTCCGGGTCCTTGGCCAGCAGGGCGTCCAGGATCGCATCGCTGATCTGGTCGCAGATCTTGTCGGGATGTCCTTCGGTCACCGACTCGGACGTGAAAAGCCGGAGCGAGGCGGGCGTGGACCCGTGGAAATCAGGGATGTGCAGCGGTAAAGTCACTCAACTACCTTACTGGTTGGAAAACGGACGTCCGGCGGCGTGTGTCCCTGTGCTAAGGAGACGTTGCTTACGCCCGGCTCAGGCCGGCGGAACAACCCGGCTCAGCTCGGCGCTGATGCGGTCAATCACGGCAGCCGCGACGTCGGATTTGGAACCCGACGCCTCTTGGGGTTCGGAGCCGGCGCGGGAAAGGATGACTACGGAATTCGTGTCCTCGCCGAAGACCTTGTCCTGGCCCACGTGGTTGACCACCAGCAGGTCGCATGCCTTGCGGCGAAGCTTGGCCGCAGCATATTCCAGGACGTCGCCGTCGGCGTCGCCGGTCTCGGCCGCGAAGCCGACAATCAGCTGGTTACGGGAGGCCGCATCGCGGACCTCAACGAGTTCCCGCAGAATGTCCGGGTTCCGGACCAGCGAGATGACGGGATCGTCGACGTCGTCGCGCTTCTTGATCTTCGTGCCGGAGACATCCGCCGGGCGGAAGTCGGCGACGGCGGCGGCCATGACGATAACGTCGGAATCTGCGGCGGCGTGCAGGGCGGCCTCGCGAAGTTCCAGGGCCGTCTCCACTTTGACGACGTCGACGCCGGCTGGCGGCGGGACGTCCATGTGGGCGGCCAGCAGCCGGACTCTTGCGCCGGCGTCGCGCGCTGCGGTGGCCAGCGCCACGCCCTGCTTGCCGGAGGAGCGGTTTCCCAGGAACCGGACGGGGTCCAGGGGTTCTCGCGTGCCGCCGGCACTGATCGTGACGGTGAGCCCGGCCAGCGGACGCCGCGGCGGCAAAAGTGCGGCGTCCGACGCCGTCACGGGCACCGACGCGGGCACCGCGGGCGCACCTGCGAGGGCCAGCGCAGCTTCGAAAATGGCATCCGGTTCGGGCAGCCGGCCCGGCCCGGAGTCCGATCCGGTGAGCCGGCCGGAGGCGGGTTCCAGGACGGTGACGCCCCGGCTGCGGAGCGTCTCGACATTCGCTTGGGTCGCCGGGTGCTGCCACATCTCGGTGTGCATGGCCGGGGCCATCAGCACCGGGCAGCCGCCGGCCATGAGCAGGGTGTTGCTCAGGAGGTCGTTGGCCTGGCCGGTGGCGGCGCGGGCCAAGAGGTCTGCCGTAGCGGGTGCCACCACGATCAGCTCGGCCTCGTGGCCGAGGCGGACGTGATTGACGGTGTGCACCTCGTCGAAGACGCTGTTGCTGACCGGATGCCCGGACAACGCTTCCCACGTGGCGACGCCGACGAACCGGGTCGCGGCCTCCGTGGGGATGACCGTCACGTCATGGCCGGCTTCAGTAAAAAGCCGGAGGAGCGACGCCACCTTGTAGGCAGCTATCCCTCCCCCGACTCCGAGGACTATGCGCACTTGACCTCCGTCTGCGTCTGCGGAATTACTCTGCAGGTTCGATCGGGGTGGAAACGAGCTTGCCTTCGTTGATTTCGCGCAGGGCGATGGAGAGCGACTTCTCGTTCAGCTTGGTGTCGACCAGCGGGCCGACATACTCGAACAGGCCCTCGTGCAGCTGGGCGTAGTAGGCGTTGATCTGACGTGCGCGCTTGGCGCCGAAAATCACCAGTCCGTACTTCGAGTCGGCAGCCTTCAGCAGCTCGTCGATCGGCGGGTTGATGATGCCTTCAAGGTTCGTGGACACGAATTCTCCAAATTCTAACGGGCTGATGGCTTCCCGCGCCTAGCGCGGGTGGGGGGTCAGCCCCATGAGTGAAACGAGCTCGTCCGCTGCCCGGCGAACGTCGTCGTTAATGACGGTGTGGTCGAACTCCGGTTCAGCAGCTAGCTCTACTTTACCGGTTTCCAGCCGCCGCTGCTGTTCCTCGGCGCTTTCCGTGCCGCGGCCCACCAGCCGGCGGACCAATTCGTCCCAGCTGGGGGGCGCCAGGAACACGAACTGGGCATCCGGAACGGCCTGCCTTACCTGGCGGGCACCTTGCAAATCGATTTCCAGCAGCACCGGGCGGCCCTCGGCGATGGCCTGGTTGACCGTGCTTTTCAGGGTGCCGTAGGTGTTCTGTCCGTGCACCACGGCCCATTCGAGGAGTTCGCCTGCAGCCACCAGGGACTCGAACTCTTCCTTCGTTTTGAAGTAGTAGTGCACGCCGTCGATTTCCCCGGGCCGAGGAGCCCTGGTGGTAGCCGAAACGGACAACCACACCTCGGGATAGTTGTCCCGGATGTAGGTGGACACGGTGCCTTTGCCAACAGCCGTCGGGCCGGCGAGGACTGTCAGTCCCGGTTTGTTGCTCACATATTCCTTTGGGCGGTTGGAAGTCAGCGCGGCGGACCGGGCTGTTTGTCGTTTATAAAATCTACCAGCGCCCGGCGCTGGTGAATTCCCAAGCCTCGGACCCGGCGTGATGCGGCGATGCCGAGCTGATCCATGATGGCCGCGGCACGTACCCGTCCGATTCCGGGCAGCGCCTCCAGCAGTTCCACGATCCTCATCCGGGCGATCGCGTCATCGCTCTCCCCTGCGCTGAGCAATTCCGCGATGGTCAGCGTCCCCGATTTCAGCCGGTCCTTCGCGGTGGCCCGGGTGGTCCTGGCGGCGGCGGCCTTACTCAAGGCGTCGGCACGCTCCTGCGGAGTGAGGGGTCGCAAACTCACTGAATGCCTCCCTGCAAGTGTCAGCCGGGCCGCGGACACGGCCCGGCCGGACGGGGCCGAACACAGCCCCGGCCGGTACCGCGGACTTGTCCTGAACCTACCGTCTGGATGCCGCAGAAATCAATGGACGAATTGCCCGGTTCCCAGCCTGCCCGAAGGTCCGGCCAGGGCGCAGCACTCCCGACGTCGGCCCTGCGGCAAGGCGGCTGCCGCCGTTCGCCACGAATGGCCGCCATGACGGCACCCATGGCGGCCCCCATGGCGGCCATTTGCGTCAGATGGGGGCCCTGACGCGACATGGGGGGCACCCGGGACGTCCGGGTCAGCGTGGCAGGCTAGGCCGTGCGCAGTTCCTCGAGGGTCCGCAGGGCGGCGTCGCTGAGGTCCTGGATCCGCGGACCAGCGCCGAGGATGTCCCGGCTGGAGGTCCCCAGCACCTGGCCGTACGCGCTGCCAAAGGTGCGGCGCAGGTCCGCCGCGGTGGCGCCCTGCGCGCCAAGGCCCGGGGCCAGGATCGGGCCGCGCACCGCGGCCAGGTCCAGGTCCAGATCGGTAAGTGCCGAGCCGACAGTCGCGCCGACGACAAGGCCGGTTGAGCCCAGCGCCGCGCCTTCATCAACACCGTAACGCCGGTTTTCCGCCGCCGCCGCGCGGACGATCCGGCGGGCCACGGAGTCCGCGCCGCCGACGTGCTGGACGGACGCGCCCTCCGGGTTGGACGTCAGCGCCAGGACGAACACGCCGCGCCCGGTCTGCGCGGCGAGGTCCAGGGCCGGCCTCAGCGATTCGAAGCCCAGGTACGGGCTCAGCGTGACCGAGTCGGCGGCCAGGGCGGAACCGTCCCGCAGCCACGCGTCGGCGTAGGCGGCCATGGTGGAGCCAATGTCGCCGCGCTTGGCGTCGGCAATGGTCAGCACGGAGGCGTCCGCCGCCGCGGCGAGGACGCGTTCCAGCACCGCCATCCCGGCCGAGCCGTGCCGCTCATACAGGGCCACCTGGGGTTTGACCGCGGCAGCGAGTGAAGCCACCGCGTCCAGGACGGTGAGCGAGAAGCGTTCCAGCCCGGCGACGTCGTCGTTCAGTCCCCAGTGCTGCAGCAGCGCCGGGTGCGGGTCGATGCCGACGCACAACGGACCCCGGTCCGCCATGGCCCGGCCCAGCCGGGAGCCGAAGGACTCCCGGCCGGCCGTCTCAGCGGCAGCAGCCTCAGGCATCCTGCGCTACCGCGTTCTGCGAGGCAAACAGTGCGGCGGCGTGCTCCTGCAGGCTGGTGACCGACCATTCGTAGGTGCGCAGCGCCTCGATGGCCTGGACCGCGGCGTTGAACTCGGCCACCGTCGTGATGCACGGGATGCCGATCGACGTCGCGGCCGCGCGCAGTTCGTAGCCGTCGCTGCGTGCTTCGCCGCCCGAGGGCGTGTTGAAGACCATATCGATCTCCCCGGCGATGATGAGGTCGGCGATGGTGCCTTCGCCCTCGGCGCTGGAGCCCTCGGCGACCTTCCGGACCGGGGTGGCCTGGATTCCGTTACGGCGCAGCACGTCGGCGGTGCCGCCGGTGGAGACGATCTCGAAGCCGAGGTCGGAGAGCCGCTTCACGCCCATGATGACCGAGCGCTTGTCCCGGTTCGCCACGGACACGAAGATCTTGCCCTCGGTGGGCAGCGCGTTGTTGGCGGCCGCCTGGCTCTTGGCGAAGGCGGTGTCGAAGTGCTTGTCGATGCCCATGACCTCGCCGGTGGAGCGCATTTCCGGCCCGAGCAGCGAGTCCACAACCTTGCCCTCCGGGGTGCGGAAGCGGCTGAACGGCAGTACGGCTTCCTTCACCGAGACCGGGGCATCCAGCGGCAGCGTGGAGCCGTCGCCGGTTTCCGGCAGCATCTTGTAGGCCGTGCGGAGCTGGTTGATGGTGACGCCGGTGCCGATCAGGGCGGCCGCCTTCGCCATCTGCACACCGGTCGCCTTGGAGACGAACGGGACGGTGCGGGAGGCCCGCGGGTTGGCCTCCAGAACATAGAGCACATCGGAGGCCAGGGCGAACTGGATGTTGATCAGGCCGCGGACACCCACGCCCTCGGCGATCGCCAGTGTGGCGGTGCGGACCCGCTCCAGCACGTTGTTGCCCAGGGTGATCGGCGGCAGCACACACGCGGAGTCGCCGGAGTGGATGCCGGCCTCCTCGATGTGCTCCATGATGCCGCCGAGGTACATCTCGGTGCCGTCGTACAGGGCGTCGACGTCAATTTCGACGGCGTCCTCGAGGAAGCGGTCGATCAGTACCGGGTGGTCCGGGGTGATCTCGGTGGCGTTGGCGATGTAGCGCGAGAGGTTGGGCTCGTCATAGACAATCTCCATGCCGCGGCCGCCGAGCACGTAGGAGGGGCGGACCAGGACCGGGTAGCCGATCTCGTCGGCGATCTTCTTGGCGTCGTCGAAGGACACTGCGGTGCCGTTCTTCGGCGAGATGAGGCCGCCCTTGTCGAGGACGCGGGAGAAGGCGCCGCGGTGCTCGGCGAGGTCGATCGCTTCCGGGGAGGTGCCGAGGATCGGCACGCCGGCGTCGGCGAGCTGCTGGGCGAGCTTGAGCGGGGTCTGGCCGCCGAGCTGGACGAAGACGCCCATCACGCCGCCGGTGCGCTCCTCGGCCGCGATGACCTCGAGCACGTCCTCGAGCGTGAGCGGCTCGAAGTACAGCCGGGTGGAGACGTCGTAGTCGGTGGAGACGGTCTCCGGGTTGCAGTTGACCATCACAGTCTCGTAGCCGGCCTTGCGCAGCGCCATCGAGGCGTGCACGCAGGAGTAGTCGAACTCGATGCCCTGGCCGATCCGGTTGGGCCCGGAGCCCAGGATGATGATGGACGGTTTGGCGTGCAGCGCCACCTCGTCCTCCTCGTCGTAGGAGGAGTAGTGGTACGGCGTGTACGCGGCGAATTCCGCGGCGCAGGTGTCCACGGTCTTGTAGACAGGCCGGATGCCGAGGGCCTGCCGGACGCCGCGGACGACGTCCTCGGAGTTGTGCGTGAGGGCACCGATCTGCTCGTCGGAGAAGCCGTGGCGCTTGGCGCGGGTCAGCATCTCCGGGGTCAGGGCGGCGGCCTTGCGGATTTCCACCGAGATCTCGTTCAGCAGCTGGAGCTGGTCCAGATACCAGGGGTCGATCTTGGTCGCCTCGAAGAGCTGCTCCACGGTGGCGCCGCCGAGCATGGCACGCTGGACCTGGTGCAGGCGCTCCGTGGTGGGCCTCTTGGACTTCTCGATCAGCTCCGCGACTTCCCATTCCGGGACGTGGCTGAAGTCCAGCTGGGAGCCCTTCTGCTCCAGGGACCGGAGCGCCTTCTGCAGGGCCTCGGTGAAGTTGCGGCCCATCGCCATGGCCTCGCCCACCGACTTCATGGTGGTGGTGAGGGTGGGGTCCGCCGCCGGGAACTTCTCGAAAGCGAAGCGCGGGACCTTCACCACAACGTAGTCCAGGGTCGGCTCGAAGGAGGCCGGGGTCTTCTGCGTGATGTCGTTCGGGATCTCGTCCAGGGTGTAGCCGAGCGAGAGCTTGGTGGCGATTTTGGCGATGGCGAAGCCTGTGGCCTTGGACGCCAGGGCGGAGGAGCGGGAGACGCGCGGGTTCATCTCAATCACGACGACGCGTCCCGTGTCGGGCTCGACGGCGAACTGGATGTTGCAGCCGCCGGTGTCGACGCCGACTTCGCGGATGACAGCGATGGAGATGTCGCGCAGGCGCTGGTATTCGCGGTCCGTCAGGGTCAGTGCCGGGGCAACGGTGATCGAGTCGCCGGTGTGCACGCCGACCGGGTCGAAGTTCTCGATGGAGCAGACCACCACGACGTTGTCGTTCTTGTCCCGCATCATCTCGAGCTCGTACTCCTTCCAGCCCAGGATGCTCTCTTCGAGCAGCACTTCGGACGTGGGGCTGTACTGCAGCCCCTGGCCGACGATCCGGCGGAGGTCGTTCTCGTCGTAGGCGAGGCCGGAGCCGAGGCCGCCCATGGTGAAGGAGGGCCGGACCACCATCGGGTAGCCGAGGTCCTCGGCGGCGGCCAGGGCCTCGTCGATGGTGTGGATGATGTGGCTGCGGGCCGATTCGGCGCCGCAGCGCTCCACGACGCCCTTGAACTTTTCGCGGTCCTCGCCGAGCTCGATCGCGGCGATGTTGGCGCCGATCAGCTCGACGTTGTACTTCTCCAGCACCCCGTTCTTGTCCAGCGCGATCGCGGTATTGAGCGCGGTCTGGCCGCCCAGGGTGGGCAGGATCGCGTCGGGGCGTTCCTTGGCGATGATCTTCTCGACCACCTCGGGGGTGATCGGCTCGATGTACGTGGCGTCGGCAAACTCCGGGTCGGTCATGATGGTGGCCGGGTTGGAGTTGACGAGGATGACGCGCAGGCCCTCCTCCTTGAGGACACGCAGTGCCTGGGTGCCGGAGTAGTCGAATTCGGCCGCCTGGCCGATCACGATCGGGCCGGAACCGATGACCAGGACGCTCTTAAGGTCAGTTCTCTTGGGCATTACTTCTTGTCCTCAGTCTTGGAGTCGGTGGAGGTCTCGGTGTTTGTCACGGTCTCTGGCTTGGAAGAAGACTCCGCCATCAGCTCGATGAAGCGGTCGAAGAGGTAGGCCGCATCGTGCGGACCGGACGCGGCTTCGGGGTGGTACTGCACCGAGAAGGCCGGGATGTCCAGGCACGACAGACCCTCGACGACGTCGTCGTTGAGGCTCACATGGCTGACCTCGACGCGGCCGAAGCGCTCCTCGGGGGCCTGCGTGGCGCCGTCGAGCGGGGCGTCCACGGCGAAGCCGTGGTTCTGCGAGGTGATCTCCACCTTGCCGGTGCGTCGGTCCATGACGGGCTGGTTGATGCCGCGGTGGCCGTAGCGCAGTTTGTAGGTGCCGAAGCCCAGTGCCCTGCCCAGGATCTGGTTGCCGAAGCAGATGCCGAAGTAGGGGATCTTCTCGTCAAGGACCGAGCGGAGCAGCTTGACCTGGTTGTCGGCGGTGGCGGGGTCGCCGGGGCCGTTGGACATAAAGAATCCGTCGGGGTTGACCGCCTGGACGTCGGCCAGGGTGGCGGTGGCGGGCAGCACGTGCACCCGGACGCCGCGCTCGGCGAAGCGGATGGGGGTCATCCGCTTGATGCCAAGGTCGATCGCGGCGATGCTGAAGCGCGGTTCGCCGTCCCAGCCCCAGTCCTTGGGTTCCACGGTGTAGGCCTCGTCCACACTGACCTCTTCGGCCAGGCGTGAGCCTTCCATCGGGGCGCTTGCCAGGACGGTGTCCACGAGTTCCTTGTCCGTGGCGCGGACGGCGTCGCCGGAGAAGATTCCGGCGCGCATGGTCTTGTGCTCGCGCAGGTGCCGGGTGATCGCGCGGGTGTCCACGCCCTGGATGCCGACGATGCCCTGTTCGACCAGTTCGTCGTCGAGGGATCGTTCGGAGCGCCAGTTGGACGGCCGCCGGGCGGCGTCGCGGACGACATATCCGGCCACCCAGATGCGGCGGGACTCGGCGTCGTCCTTGTTCACGCCGGTGTTGCCGATGTGCGGGGCGGTCTGGACCACGAGCTGGCGGGCGTAGGAGGGGTCCGTGATGGTCTCCTGGTAGCCCGTCATGCCGGTCGCGAAGACGGCCTCGCCAAGGGCGGTGCCGGTGGCGCCGTAGCTGGTGCCGCGGAAGATCCGGCCGTCCTCGAGGACGAGGGCCGCCGGGGTGGAGGCTGCTGCTGCTGAAACTGCTGTTTTTTCTGACACTGCTGTTGCTGAAACTTCGTTGGTATCCGTCACGTCGTTACTTTCCACTATCGGCATTGGCCTGAGGGGCCGCGGGGATCAAATCTTGGAGGGCTTTGAGGAGCACTGTCTTGTCTTCGGCGTGCCGGGTGCGGAACCCGGAATCGAGTTCGCGGCTGCCGAGCATCCAGCTGAGCACCAGCAGTCCGTCCTTTTCGACGAACTTGCCGGCCATGCCGCTTTCCTGCCGCACGCCGGTGAGGCTCGCGGCCGGGATGAAGACCGGGGCCGCGCCGGAGCGGTCGAAGAGCACCCCTTCGGGGTGGACGCTGAGTTCGGCGTTGGTACGGATGCCCAGATTGTGCACGGCGATCCGGTCCAGCCAGTCGCCGGCGGTGGTGGACGCGACGTACTGGCCGTCCGCGACAGCCAGCGCGGTGCCCAGCGCGCCGGGGATGTCCGGCAGCGGGTCGACGTCGGCCTGGCGGCGCAGGCGGTTCCGCCAGCCGAGCCAGATCAGCGCCAGCGCGACGGTGATCAGGACCAGCGTGAAGATCAGGGAGAGTTCCTTAACCATCAGTTGCCGCCCGCCGCACCGGCTCCGGGCGCGGCCGGTGCTTCGGCGAGCCACCGGTACGGGGTGTTGAGTTTGCCGTCGAGGACGGTGGGGTGGCCCTTGAAGAACGTCGCCACCACCTTGCCGGGAAGTTCCCGGCCGGCAAACGGAGAGTTACGGCCCATGGTTGCCATCTTAGAAGGGTCCACGGTCCAGCGCGCAGCCGGGTCCACGAGTGTGACGTTGGCGGGTTCCCCGGCGTCGAGCGGGCGGCCCTGGTCCTCCAGCCGGCCGATCGCGGCCGGGGCGGTGGAGGTGACGCGGGCGAAGTCGGCCCAGCCCATCAGACCGGTTTCGATCATGGTGTGCTGCACCACGGACAGCGCGGTTTCCAGCCCGGTCATGCCCATGGCGGCCTGCGCCCACTCGCATTCCTTGTGTTCGCTCGGGTGCGGGGCGTGGTCGGTGCCGACGACGTCGATCGTGCCGTCGGCCAGCGCGGCGCGCAGGGCCTGGACGTCGGCGTCGGTGCGCAGCGGAGGGTTGACCTTGTAGACGGGGTCGTAGCTGCGGGCGAGCTCATCGGTGAGCCAGAGGTGGTGCGGGGTGACCTCGGCCGTGACGTTGACGCCGCGGGACTTGGCCCAGCGGATGATCTCCACGGAGCCGGCCGTGGAAACGTGGCAGACGTGCAGCCGGGAACCGACGTGCTGGGCGAGCAGCACGTCGCGGGCAATGATGCTTTCCTCGGCGACGGCGGGCCAGCCGGTGAGGCCGAGGACGGCGGAGACCTCGCCCTCGTTCATCTGCGCGCCGGCGGTGAGCCGCGGTTCCTGCGCGTGCTGGGCGACGACGCCGTCGAACGCCTTGACGTATTCCAGTGCCCGGCGCATCAGCACGGGGTCGTGGACGCAGATCCCGTCGTCGGAGAAGACCCGGACGCGGGCGCGGGAGTCGGCCATCGCGCCGAGTTCGGCGAGCTGTTCCCCCGCCAGGCCGACGGTGACGGCGCCGACCGGGCGGACGTCCACCCAGCCGGCGGTGCGGCCGAGGGTGAGGACCTGTTCGACGACGCCGGCGGTGTC
Organism: Arthrobacter sp. NicSoilB4; assembly: GCF_019977335.1. Taxonomy (NCBI): domain Bacteria; kingdom Bacillati; phylum Actinomycetota; class Actinomycetes; order Micrococcales; family Micrococcaceae; genus Arthrobacter; species Arthrobacter sp. NicSoilB4. The sequence goes on from NZ_AP024653.1 coordinate 2,216,964, forward strand.
CGCCACCGGGGTGCTGTTGGCCATGGCGTGGACAGCCGTGTAGCCGCCGAGGGCGGCTGCGCGGGTGCCGGTCTCGACCGTTTCGGCGTCTTCGCGGCCCGGTTCGCGCAGGTGGGTGTGGATGTCCACCATGCCGGGCAGGGCCACGAGTCCGGCGGCCTCAATAACGGTCGCGCCCTCGGCGGACAGGTCCTGGCCGCGGTCGGCGATGATCCCGTCGCGGATGAGGAGGTCTTCGGGGGCTCCGCCGAGGATGGCGGCCCCGCGGATCAGGTAGGCGCCTGTGCCTGCGTCCTGTTGCTGTGATGCCATCAGTGGCTCTCCTTGGTGACGAGGGCGGAGGTGTTCTCTGCGGAAGTGGGGTGGGTGGTGGAATTCGTGTGGGCGGCCGGTTCGCGGGTATCCCCGGAGAGCAGCAGGTAGAGGGCCGCCATCCGGATGGAGACGCCGTTGCGGACCTGCGCCAGCACCGTCGAGCGGGGCGAGTCGGCCGCGGCGGAGGAGATCTCCAGGCCGCGGTTCATGGGCCCGGGGTGCATGATGATGGTGTCCTTCAGGCCGAGGCTGTCCAGGGCGCGGAGCCGGTTGTCGTCGAAGCCCCAGCGGCGGGAGTATTCGCGGGTGGTCGGGAAGAACGACGCGTTCATCCGTTCCCCCTGCACGCGCAGCATCATCATGGCGTCCACACCGCGGGCGAGGGTCTCGTCCAGGTCATAGCTGACCGTGCATGGCCACTGTTCGACGCCGATCGGCAGCAGCGTCGGCGGGGCGACCAGGGTGACTTCGGCGCCGAGGGTGCGCAGCAGCCAGACGTTGGAACGGGCCACCCGGGAGTGCAGCACGTCCCCGGCGATCGCCACCCGCATTCCCGTCAGGTCCGCCCCGGTCGACGGGGTGCCGGCCAGCTTCGACCAGTGCCGGCGCATGGTGAACGCGTCCAGCAGCGCCTGGGTGGGGTGTTCGTGGGTGCCGTCGCCGGCGTTGATGACGGCGGCGTCGATCCAGTCCGTCGCGGCGAGCCGGTGCGGGGCGCCCGAGGCCCAGTGCCGGATGACGACGGCGTCGGCGCCCATCGCGGAGAGCGTCTGGGCGGTGTCCTTGAGGGATTCGCCCTTGGAGACAGAGGAGCCCTTCGCAGCGAAGTTGATGACGTCGGCGGAGAGCCGCTTGGCGGCGGCTTCGAAGGAGATCCGGGTCCGGGTGGAGTCCTCGAAGAACAGGTTGACCACGGTCCGCCCGCGCAGCGTGGGAAGCTTCTTGACCTCGCGCTCCCCCACGGCCGCCATTTCCTCGGCGGTGTCGAGGATGCGGATGGCGTTGGACAGGCTCAGGTCTTCGGTGGAGAGCAGGTGCCTCATGCGGTGGCCTCGATGACCACTTCGTTGACGGGGGCGCCGTCGACCGAGTCCGTTTCGGCGAGCCGGACCCGGACCTTCTCCGACGAGGAGGTGGGGAGGTTCTTGCCGACGTGGTCCGCGCGGATGGGCAGTTCCCGGTGGCCGCGGTCGATCAGTACGGCGAGCCGGACGATGCGCGGGCGGCCGAGGTCGATGATCGCGTCCAGAGCGGCCCGGATGGTCCGGCCGGAGTACAGGACGTCGTCGATCAGCACCACGACTTTGTTGTCGATGCCGGTGCGGGGAAGCTGGGTGGGGTACGGCGGGCGCATGGCCTGGTGGGAGAGGTCGTCGCGGAACATTGTCACGTCCAGCTGGCCGACGATCGCGACGGGGTCCACGGTGGGATCGGCGGCGGCGATTTTGGCGGCGAGCCGGACGGCGAGGGGGTAGCCCCTCCGCGGGATGCCCAGCAGGACCAGGTCCTGGGAGCCCTTGTTGGACTCGAGGATCTCATGGGCGATACGAGTGAGTGCACGGTCGATGTCCGCCTGGTTGAGTACCACTCGGGTGAGTACAACCTTGGCCGGAACCGGTGCTTCTGGAACAGAAGTCAACGCTCGTCTCCCCTTTCCCCGCCTCACGGGACGGAATTAAAAAAGGATTGTTTGCTTTCTCAAATTACCACAGGGGCGCTGACGCCCCGGCGCCGCCGGCATGCGTTTAACCTCACACGGACATAGGCTCGGGTTCATGACGACGAACGAGCCGCGGCCGGGGCCCGACCGCCCCGGCTACTCCCCCGGCGGCCGGCGGCCGCTGCCGCAGCAGGCCAATCCGACGTGGCTGGGGCACGTCCGGCCGGAGTACTACCGGCAGGCGCCGCCCAACGACCGGGGCGGGTTCCAGCCGGTCCTCCCGCCGGCGGTTGCCGCGGCTTCCGCGCTTCGGCGCGGCCGCAGTTCCGCCGGGCTGTCCGGGCTCCTGCTGGCCGGCCTGTTCCTGGGGTTCTTCAGCCTCTTCCTGGTCCTGCCGTTCCTGCTGGGCAGCACGGGGGTCTCCGGCTTTGTCATCGGCTTCGTCGCCTCGCTCATTCCCCTGGGCACTGTGCTGCTGACCGTGCGCTTTATCGACCGCTGGGAGCCGGAACCGCGGCCGCTGCTGCTGTTCGCCTTCGTTTGGGGAGCGGTCGTCTCGATTGCCGTGACCATGCTTTTGCAGCCTTATTTCTCGGCCGTGGCGGGGCCCGCCTCGGGACTGGACTACACGACGTTTGCCGTGACCGTCCAGGCGCCGGTGGTGGAGGAATTCGCCAAGTCCCTGGGGCTGCTGCTGCTTCTGCTCTTCGCCCGGAAACACTTCGACGGGCCGGTCGACGGGGTGGTGTTCGCCTTCACCATCGCGGCAGGCTTCGCGTTCACCGAGAACATCCTCTATTTCGGCCGTGCGATCGCCGAATCTTCCGACCCCGGCACGGAGTTCGCGGTGGTGTTCTTCCTCCGGGGGGTCATGTCGCCGTTCGCCCACGCCATCTTCACGGGCACCACCGGACTGATCATGGGTTTCGCAGCGCGCCGCTGGCACAACGGGTTGTCCGTGCTGGCGTTCGCCGTCGGCCTGGTCCCAGCGATGCTGCTGCACAGCGCCTGGAATCGCATGGGAGCGGACTTCCTGGCCACGTATTTGCTGGTGCAGGTGCCGATCTTCCTGCTGGCGGTCCTGGTCATCGTGCTGCTGCGCGTCGCCGAGCGCAGGCTCACCCGCCAGCGGCTCACGGAATACGCGGCGGCGGGCTGGTTCAGCGCGGCCGAGGTGGACATGCTGGCCACCAGCGGCGGCCGCCGGTCGGCCCTGCGCTGGGCGAAGTCCACCGGCCGCGGCCCGCAGATGAAGGCCCTGCTCGAAGCCGCCACCCAGCTGGCCTTCACCCGCCAGCGGATCCTCAGCGGCCGGGACGTGCCGGCGCACCTGCTTGATGAGCGCCACCAGCTCGCCGAAATCGCCTCACTCCGGGCCGCCGTCGTCCGGTAGGGGCGTTCGCGGGGTCCGAGGAGGGCAAGCAGCCCGCTTCGGTGCCGGCCGGTGGACGACCGCAACACGCTTGTCTCGCCGTGCAGGCCAGCAGGGTATCGACATGAGCATCGAGCTACGCACAATGTCCGCAGACGACTGGCGGTCCTGGCGGTCGGTGCGGCTCGTCGCCACTGCGCTCATCACCGCGATCGTGCGTTGGGCGGCGAGCTCCGGTGCGTCGACGCTCAACTTGTCCGTGATGCAGGACAACGTCGCAGCACGACGCACCTATGAACGGAACGGCTTTACCGTGTCCTCGGAACCCGGCGATCTGCTACCGGATGGCCGGCGCGAGCTTGCCATGCACCGGGACCTCGGCTCCGGGCGCACCGGCGCGGATCGTCCTAATCCGTGGCAATGATCCCGAACGTCTCTTCTGCAGGCAATCTTGCAGGCGCCGCGAAAAGGGCCCGCAGCAGAATGAAAGAACCCCGCCCGGGATTTCCCGGGCGGGGTTTCTCGAAGCGCGGTGCGCTTATGCGAGCAGCGAGGGCTTCAGCTGCTGCAGGCGGCCCAGCAGGCCGTTGATGAACGACGGCGACTCGTCCGTTGAGAGGGTCTTGGCAAGCGCCACGGCCTCGCTGACGGCGACACCGTCGGGGACGTCGTCGTTGTAGAGCAGCTCCCAGGTGCCGATCCGCAGGATGGTGCGGTCCACAGAGGGCATCCGCTCCAGGCTCCAGCCCTGCGAGTAGGTTTCCAGGAACTCGTCGATCGCCGTCTGGTGGGAGACAACGCCCTCAACGATTTCGAGGGTGTACGGGTTGACGATCTGGTCCGTCTGTTCCCGGCGGGACTTCAACACATCGAACGCCGAGACGGAACGCTGTTCCGCCTCGAAGAGAACTTCCAGGGCCCGGTTACGGGCCTTACCGCGGGCACTCACTAGTCGTTGACCCGGCCGAGGTAGCTGCCGTCGCGGGTGTCGACCTTGACCTTGGTGTTGTTCTCGACGAACAAGGGCACCTGGATCTCGTAGCCGGTTTCGAGCGTGGCGGGCTTGGTGCCGGCCGAGGAGCGGTCGCCCTGCAGGCCCGGCTCCGTGTAGGTGATTTCGAGCACAACGCTCGGCGGCAGCTCGATGTAGAGCGGGTTGCCCTCGTGGATGGCGATGTTGACCATCTGGTTTTCGAGCATGAAGTTGGTGGCGTCACCGACGGTTGCGCCCGGAACGGTGAGCTGGTCGAAGTCGGTGGTGTCCATAAACACGAAGTCCGCGCCGTCCTGGTACAGGTACTGGTAGTCGCGGCGGTCAACCGTGGCGGTCTCGATCTTGAGTCCGGCGTTGAAGGTCTTGTCGACGACCTTGCCGGACATCACGTTGCGCATCTTGGTGCGCACGAACGCGCCGCCCTTGCCGGGCTTGACGTGCTGGAACTCAATGATGTTCCAGAGTTGGCCCTCGAGCTTAAGGACGGTCCCGTTCTTGATGTCGTTAGTGGTTGCCACAGTATCCTCTGGTTTCGTTTCTTGCTGCTTCTAGCTGCCAGCCGGTTATGCCAGGCGAGCATGCCGAATGGCAGCCAGCGCGTATTTATCAAAAATCCAAGAATCATTCTACCGGTTTTGCGCCGCCGCTGCCGGACGCCCCGGTGCGGGGCCTCTGCGGACGCGTTACCGGCCCGGTCTCAGGAGGCGAGATCCAGCACGTCCCGGGCGCGCTGCAGCGCCACGGTGGAGGCATAGATCAGGGCCGCGTCGGCGGATCCGGCGACCCGCAGGTCGAGCGCCTTCGCGAAGGATTCGACGGCGGCGGCAATGTTGCCGCTGGCGAAGTAGGACCGGCCGAGGTGCTGGCGGACGGCGGCTTCGTCCAGGGTGCCGTGAGTTTCCGCCAGGAGCTGGCGAAACAGTTCGACCGCCCGGTCCAGCCGGTGGGAGACCCGCAGGATATCCGCTTCGAAGATGCGCAGGCGCAGCGAGGAGGGGTCGCTGTACCGGGCCTCGGCGAGCAGTTCGGCCGCCTCGGCGGCGTGCCCCTCGACGAGGCGGACGAAGATCAGGTCACCGGGGTCGGTCGAGGCTGCCAGCGCCGCGGCGCAGGTCTCCTCGTTGACGACTTGCGGCATCAGGCTGTCCGGGTTGATCTTGATCCCCGGAAAGCCTGCATCCGGCCAATCGCTGGTACCTGAGATGAAGGGCATCAGGAGGCGATCTCCTGGTAGGCGGCAAACAGCAGCGAGGTGTCCGGGACGTCGAGGATGCCGGGGCGGCCCACGCCGTCGAGCACAACGAAACGCAGCAGGTCACCGCGCGACTTCTTGTCCCGCCGCATGCCGTCGAGGAGCGCCTGCCAGCGGTCGCGCCGGTAGGTGATGGGAAGCCCGAGGCTTTCCAGGATGCTGCGGTGCCTGTCGGCGTCGGCGTCACTGAGACGGCCGACGCTGCGTGCCAGCTCGGCGGCGAACATCATGCCGACGGCGACGGCGGCGCCGTGGCGCCAAGAGTAGCGTTCGGCGAGTTCGATCGCGTGGCCCAGAGTGTGGCCGTAATTGAGGATTTCACGCTCGCCCGCTTCCTTGAGGTCCGCGGAGACAACCCTGGCCTTCACCGTGATGGCGCGCTCGATGAGTTCCCGGACGGCGTCCGAGCGGGGATCGGTGACGGCGGTCGGATCCTTTTCGATGAGCTCGAGGATGGCCGGATCGGCGATGAAGCCGCACTTGATGACCTCAGCCATGCCGGAGATCATCTCGTTCTTGGGCAGGGTGTCCAGGGTGTCGAGGTCCACGAGGACACCGGCCGGCGGGTGGAACGCCCCGACGAGGTTCTTGCCCTCGGCGGTGTTGATCCCGGTCTTCCCGCCGACGGCTGCGTCCACCATGCCGAGCAGGCTGGTGGGCATGTGGATGACCTTGACACCGCGCAGCCAGGTCGCGGCCACGAAGCCGGCCAGGTCGGTGACCGCCCCGCCGCCGACGGCGACGACAGCGTCCGAGCGGGTGAAGTCGTTCTGTCCGAGCACCTGCCAGCAGAAGGACGCCACCTCGATGTGCTTGCCCTCCTCGGCGTCGGGAATCTCGGCCGTCAGAGCGGTGAAGCCTGCCGCGGCGAGTTCTTCCCTGACGGTGTCGCCGGTGAGGCGCAGCGCGCGCGGGTGGATGACGAGGACACGCTTCACGCGCTCGCCCAGCAGCCCGGGCAGGCTGGGCAGCAGGCCGCGGCCCACCACGACGTCGTAGTTCTCGCCGGGCGTCTGCCCGGTGACCTTGATAACGGTTGATTCGGTGATCACTTTTCAACTTCCTTTGTCCCCGCTGGCGTGGCTACGGGCGCTGGTGTCCCAGCGGCGTAGTTTCGCAGCGCATCTTCTAACTGCCGGGCGAGGTCCTGAACCGTTCCGGACCGCACGTCCAGGACCACATCGGCCAGCCGCTCGTAGACCGGGCGCCGGGTGGCGAACAGCGTCTTCCATCGTTCCATGGCGTGTCCGGCCAGAAGCGGCCGGCCCGAGTTCCTGGCAATGCGTTCCGCCACGGTGTCCGCATCGCACTCGAGGTAGACCACGGTGCAGCGGTCGAGCAGTTGCTGGGTGCCGGAGTCCAGGACCGCGCCGCCGCCCAGCGAGATTACCGCAGTGCGGCCCTGTGCGTCCTCAATGGCCCGCGCGACGGCCCTGGCCTCAAGCTCGCGGAAGGCGTGCTCGCCGCGGCTCGCGAAGATTTCCGCGATGGATCCGTGGTTCGCGACCACCATGACGTCGGTGTCGAGGAACGGGGCTCCGAGCTGGTGGGCGAGCTGGTGCCCGATCGCTGATTTGCCCACTGCCATGGGCCCGATCAGTACGATGGGCCGGGCAGCGCCCCGGTCCGGCGATGCCGGAATGTCGGCCGGCACTAGTGGCCGATCGAGTCCAGGGACGCCGGAATGTTGTCCAGGTAACCCTTGATGTTGCGGGCGGTTTCCTGCACGGAATCGCCGCCGAACTTTTCGGTGACGGCCTCGGCCAGGACGAGGGCGACCATGGCCTCGGCCACGACGCCGGCGGCCGGGACGGCACAGACGTCTGAGCGCTGGTGGTGCGCCTTGGCGGCCTCGCCGGTGCTGACGTCGACCGTTTTGAGCGCGCGGGGCACGGTGGCGATCGGCTTCATGGCGGCGCGGACACGGAGGACGTCGCCGATGCTCATGCCGCCTTCGATGCCGCCGGCGCGGTTGGAGGTGCGGATGATCCTGCCGTTGGAGTCCTTGACGATCTCGTCGTGGGCGGCGGAGCCGCGGCGGGACGCGGTGAGGAAGCCGTCTCCGACCTCAACGCCCTTGATGGCCTGGATGCCCATCAGGGCGGCGGCCAGACGGGAGTCGAGGCGGCGGTCCCAGTGGACGTAGCTGCCCAGTCCCGGCGGCAGTCCGTAGGCGAGGACCTCGACCACACCGCCGAGGGTTTCGCCTTCCTTGTGCGCGACGTCGACCTCGGCGACCATGGCGTCGGATGTTTCGCGGTCGAAGCAGCGCAGGGGGTCGGCGTCGAGGGCAAGAACGTTGGCCGGGACCGGGAGCGGACGGCCTTCCGGGACGGCGGTGCTGGCGATCGACACTGTGTGGGAGACCAGCTCGATGCCGAGCTGCTTGAGGAACGCGGAGGCGACGGTGCCGAGCGCCACCCGGGTGGCCGTCTCGCGGGCGCTGGCGCGCTCCAGCACGGGGCGTGCCTCGTCGAAGCCGTACTTCTGCATGCCGGTGAAGTCGGCGTGGCCGGGCCGGGGTCGGGTTAGCGGGGCATTGCGGGCCTGGTCGGCGAGGACTTCGGGGGCCACGGGATCGGAGGACATGATCTGTTCCCACTTGGGCCACTCGGTGTTGCCGACCTGGATGGCGACGGGGCCGCCCTGGGTCAGGCCGTGGCGGACGCCGCCGAGGATCGTGACGACGTCCTGTTCGAATTTCATCCGGGCGCCGCGGCCGTAGCCGAGCCGCCGGCGGGCCAGCGAATCGGCGATCTGGGCGCTGGTGAGTTCAACACCGGCGGGCACGCCTTCAATAATTCCGACCAGGGCCGGCCCATGGGATTCTCCGGCAGTCAACCAACGCAGCATAAATCCATCCTGCCATGTAAGGCGGTCAGAACACCCGTCGGGGCGCCCCGACTGCGTCACACATCACATCTATGACCTCGGCCGGCATGGCCTCGCCAAGGCCGGTGAAGTGGCGGACCTGTTCCACGGCCTGGTAGATGAGCATCTCAAGTCCGGGGACCACCGCGCCGCCGGCTTCCTGCCAGGCGGAGGCAATCCGGCTGGGCCAGGGATCATAGGCGACGTCGAGCAGCACACCGGGCCGGAGCTGCACTCCCGGGCGCTGCGTGAAAAGCCGCGCCAGTTCTTCGGCCAGGGGGTCTGCGGCGCGGGGCGGCAGCGTGGAAATCACGACGTCGGCAGCTGCGACCGCGGCGGCCGCCCCGGCCAGGGGCAGAATCCGGACGGGCAGGCCCACGGCGGCAGCGGCCGCCCGTGCTTCCGCGGCGCGGCTGACATCGCGGACGAAGATGTCCGCGTCCGGTGCGCCCAGTTCCTTCAGCGCCGCAACGGCAGCGGCTGAGGTGCCGCCGCCGCCGAGGACAGCGGCGGTGGGCGCGGACGCGGCGCCCGCATGGCGGAGCGCATTGACGATTCCGGCGACGTCGGTGTTGTAGCCGACCAGCCGCGTTGAGCCGGCACACGCTCCGGGGGCCTGGCGCTCAAACGCCACGGTGTTCACGACCCCCAGGGCGCGGGCAACGCCGCGGACCTCATCCACTTCGCGGACCATGCCGGTTTTCAGCGGCATGGTGACCGACAGTCCGCGCCAGCTCTCCCCCTGCCGGACGTCCTCCCGGACCCTGGCCATGAAGGCCGGGAGCGCGTCCTCCGTCACATCAATCGCCGAGTATTCCAGCTGCACACCAAGGTGGGCGTAGGCGGCCTGGTGCAGCGCCGGCGACTTGGAATGGCTGATCGGGTGCCCGAGCACGGCGGCCCGCAGCGTCATACGCAGCGTCCGGGGTTGCCCTCACACCAGGCGTTGTATCTGGCGACGTACGTGTTGTGCTCCGCCAGCGTCTTGGAGAACAGGGTCTCCTTGGTGTCCAGGTTGATGGTCACCCAGTAGAGGTATTCGTTCGCCTTGGGTTTCGCCGCCGCGTCGATCGCCGTCTTGCCCGGCGAGCCGATCGGCCCCACCGGCAGTCCCTGGTTGGCGTACGTGTTGTAGGGGTTTGACTTGTCGGTCTTCTGGGCCTCGTCAATGTGGAAGCTCTTGATGCCCAGCCCGTAGGTCACCGTGGCGTCCGACTGGATCAGCCCGTTCGTCTCGGTGTTGTTCGGCTTGAGCCGGTTGTAGATGGCTCCCGCCACATCGCCGTACTCGGCCTGGCCGCCCTCGGCCTGCACGATACTGGCGACCGTGACGACGTCGTACTGCTTCGCAGGATCGGTGACACCCTGTGACTTGAGCTCGTCGAGCGTGGTGGTGACCAGCTTCTGCAGCACATCCTTGGCCGGGGTGCCGAGCGGGAACCGGTACTCGCCGGGAGCGAGGAAGCCTTCGAGGTTCTTGGCTTTGGCCGGGACGCCGAACTGGGCGGGCGACTCGTTGAGCGCCTTGAGTTCCGAGACCGGAACTCCCGAGCCCTCGGAGATGGCCTGGAGCGATTCTCCGATCCTGAGTCCGGCGCTGAGGGCGAAGTACATGACCTTGCCCTGGTCCTTGTTCAGCAGCACGGCCACGGCGTCGGAATTCTTCATCTCATTGCGCATGGTGAATTCGCCGGGGGCCAGCGCCCCGCCGGCGGCGAGGAAGTCCCGGAGGAACGTGTCGGCGTTCGCTACGACCTTCTTCTCCTGGAGCTGGGTTGCCACCGATTTCGGCCCGGCGCCCTCGGGCACGGTGATGATGACCTCGCCTGTTCCGGGGCCAGGGTAGTCGGCAACGGTATCCCCGCCGAGGAGGGGTTTCAGGAACTGCGCGCCGACGGCTATCGCAATAACAAAGACCGACAGAGTCAGCAGCAGCGCAAGGAACCGGCGCCGGCGGCGGACCTTTTTGGACGGGCCCTTGGACGTGCGGATGGCGGCACCTCCGGCCATCACAACATGGCCGTCTTCCTCGTGGTGGTATTCGGCAGGCTGACCGTCCGCGCCATCGTAGGCATAGTGATCTTCGCCGGAGGGGTACACAGCGTGGCCGGCGTGGAACTCAGCGTCGTGGCCGTGATCGTAGGCGGCCGGGACTTCGGCTTGATAATGCGCAGTGTCCTCATGGGCAACCCCGCCGGCGTACTCGTGCACGGGCTCTTCGTGAGCCGGCTCGTAGAAGGCAGGTTCTCCATGCCCGGGCGCTTCATGCACGGGTTCTTCGTGGACCTGGCCGCCGTGGACAGGCTGCTCCTGGACAGGCTGCTCCTGGACAGGCTCTTCATAGACAGGCTCGTGCGGGGCGTCCGCGTGCAACGGCTCGTCAGAGACCGGTTCTTCGTGCACGGTCGGCGCTGCTGCCGGCACGTCCGGCGCGTCGGCGGCTTGCATCGGCGCGGGCTGGATCGGCCCGGAATGGAACCCGGGATCGGGGGCGGTGTCCCGCCCGGCCCCGGCGCTTGGCGCGGCTGCCGGGGTGTCCTCGCCGGTCTCGAAAGCCTGCGGCGGGATAACGTCCTGACTTTGGGTCACCTGGGACTTCTCCTGGGCCCTGATCTCCTTGCGCGTCAGCGGTCGGCCGGCGCCGCCGAAAGCATCACCGGAGGGGTCGTCACTGTTGACCGGGCTCACTGTAGCCTTCCATTTTGGGCAGAATGCGTTGTGCAGATTGCGTGTCTAATCCGGGAGTGGCCTGAGCGCCATCCCCGGTCGGCCCCGGCGTGGACTCCGCATATACGCGGCTTCCGACCTCCGTCCCCCTGGCCTTTTGCATATCGATCGCTTGTTGCAGGATACCTGCGGCCGCAACCTGATCAACAACCTTACGGTGATTTCGGCTGCTCATGCCAGCTTCGTGCAGGTTCCGGTGGGCGGTCACGGTGCTCAGCCGCTCATCGACCAGGCGAACCGGCACGTCAGAACCGCATTCCTCCAGTTTACCGGCCAGTAGTTTCGCGTAGTCCGATGCCATCCGGGCCGAGGCATGTTCCTCGCCCTTCATCGTCCGCGGAAGGCCAACGAAAATTTCAACCACGCCGAGTTCCTCGGCAAGGGCCGCAAGAATCCGCACATCGGTATTCTTCTTCGCGTTCCGGTCCAGGGTGCGCAGCGGCGTGGCAAGGATGCCATCACGGTCGCAGACCGCCACTCCGACCCGGACGGTGCCGACGTCTACCCCGAGTTTCACGCCCCGGGGGTAGTCGCCGGGCACAGCAGCTTCATTCATGACTGTTCCGTTATCGCCGGGTAATGGCGTCCACGACGGCGTCGAGGGCCGCACCGACCTTGGTGGCGTCGGTGCCGCCGCCCTGGGCGACGTCGTCCTTGCCGCCACCGCCGCCGCCGAGGATTCCGGCGGCGAGGCGGACCAGTGCGCCGGCCTTGACGCCGGCCGCGCGGGCAGCCTCGTTGGTGGCGATCAGGATGACCGGGCGGTCGTTGCTCACACCGGCGACGGCCACGGCGGCAGGCTCGGAGCCGAGGCGGGTGCGCAGGTCCAGGGCCAGGCCCCGCAGGTCATCGGCGCCGCTTACCTGGCCGGCATCGTGCGCGATGACCTTGACTCCTGCGGCGTCCTTCGCGGTACCCACGAGCTGAGCGGCCGCTGCTGTGAGCTGTTCCTTGCGCAGGCGCTCCAGTTCCTTTTCGGCGGTCTTGAGCTTGGTCAGGGTGGTGGCGATGCGGTCCGTGAGGAGACCGGAGGGAACCTTGAGCATTTCGGTGAGTTCGGTGACGAGGGCGCGTTCGGCGGCGAGGTGCCTGAAGGCATCCATGCCGACGAAGGCCTCAACGCGGCGGTTTCCCGAACCGACTGACTGTTCCCCGAGGAGGGACAGGCTGCCGATGAGTGAGGTGTTCTCGACGTGGGTGCCGCCGCACAGTTCACGGGACCAGGCGCCGTCGATCTCCACGACACGGACTTCGTTGCCGTAGTTCTCGCCGAAGAGAGCCATGGCGCCGAGGGCCTTGGCCTCGGCGAGGCCCATGACCTTCGTCTCCACGCGGTAGTTGTTGCGGATCGCGATGTTGGAAACTTCCTCGATCTCGGAGCGTGTCGCGGCGCTCAGTCCTTCACCCCAGGCGAAGTCGAAGCGCAGGTAGCCGGCCTTGTTGAAGGAGCCGCGCTGCAGCGCTTCCGGGCCGAGGATCTGGTGCAGGGCCGCGTGCACGATGTGCGTGCCGGTGTGGGCCTGCTCGGCGGCGTGCCGGCGTTCCCGGTCCACGGCAGCCTGGACCAGGGAGTCGGCTCCGATTTCACCTTCGCGGACGATCGCCTTGTGCACGCTCAGGCCCTTGATGGGGCGCTGGACGTCCAGGACCTCGACGACGAAGCCGTCGCCGGTGATCAGCCCGGTGTCGGCGGCCTGGCCGCCGGCTTCGGCGTAGAACGGGGTCTCGGCCAGGACGAGCTCGATTTCCTCGCCCGTGGAGGCCTGGGATACCTTGCGTCCGCCGGTAAGGATGCCGCGGACCTTGGATTCGCCGTTGAGTTCGGTGTAGCCGGTGAAGACGGTCTCGCCGGCGGAGAGCAGCTCCTGGAAGGCGCTGAGATCCGCGTGGGAGCCCTTCTTGCCCTTGGCGTCGGCCTGGGCGCGCTGGCGCTGTTCCAGCATGAGCTTGCGGAACTCCGGCTCGTCGACCTTCAGCCCGGCTTCTTCCGCCATTTCAAGGGTGAGGTCGATCGGGAAGCCGTAGGTGTCGTGCAGGGCGAAGGCGTCGGCGCCGGAGAGCGGCTGGCCGGCGGCCTGGGATTCCTTGACGGCGTCCTCAAGCCGGGCGGTGCCGGAGGCGATGGTGCGCAGGAACGCCTTCTCCTCGGCGTACGCGATCCGGCTGATCCGGTCGAAGTCCGTCTCCACAATCGGGTAGACGCCCTTCATGGCATCGCGGGAGGCCGGCAGCAGCTCCGGCAGGCAGGCCTTCTCGACGCCGAGCAGGCGCATCGAGCGCACGGCGCGGCGGATCAGGCGGCGCAGCACGTAGCCGCGTCCCTCGTTGGAGGGCGTGACGCCGTCGGCGATCAGCATGAGGGAGGAGCGGATGTGGTCGGCGACGACGCGCATCCGGACATCGTCCGTGTGGTGCGGGTCCGCGGCGGACTCGGCGGACGTGTATTCCCGGCCGGACAGGGCGGCGGCCCGGTCGATGACGGGACGCACCTGGTCCGTTTCGTACATGTTCTCGACGTCCTGGAGGATCATCGCGAGGCGTTCCATGCCGAGGCCCGTGTCGATGTTCTTCTTGGGCAATTCGCCGGTGATGTCGAAGTCGACCTTGGAGCGCACGTTGTCGATCTGGTACTGCATGAACACGAGGTTCCAGATTTCCACGTAGCGGTTCTCGTCCGCGATCGGTCCGCCTTCAACGCCGTAGGCGGGGCCGCGGTCGTAGTAGATCTCGGAGCAGGGGCCGGCCGGGCCGGGCTGGCCGGTGGACCAGTAGTTGTCCGCCTTGCCCATCCGCTGGATGCGCTCGGCGGGCATGCCGGTGTTCTTGAGCCAGAGCTGCTCGGCCTCGTCGTCTTCTTCGTAGACGGTGACCCACAGGAGCTCGGGCGGCAGTCCGTAGCCGCCGTCGTCAACGCTCGTGGTGAGCAGTTCCCAGGCGTACTTGATGGCGTCTTCCTTGAAGTAGTCGCCGAAGGAGAAGTTGCCGCACATCTGGAAGAAGGTGCCGTGGCGGGCCGTCTTGCCAACTTCCTCGATGTCGCCGGTCCGGATGCACTTCTGCACGCTGGTGGCGCGCTTGTAGGGTGCTTCCTCCCGGGCGGTCAGGTAAGGGATGAACGGGACCATGCCGGCCACCGTGAACAGCAGGGAAGGGTCGCTGGAGACCAGGGAGGCGGAAGGAACCGCCGTGTGGCCCTTGCTGACAAAAAAGTCGATCCAGCGCTTGGTGATCTCCTGCGACTTCATGAGCTGATTACTTACCCTTCAATATTCACTGTGTTTATGTTCACGGTGTTTATGTTCACTGCGTTCGGCGTTTACGCGGGTAGTCCGCGGAACGGTTGGTCGCGGCCTGTGGCCGTGCGGGCGGCGCCCTTTCGGGTGCCACCGTTTTTCTCATTCTCTCCCGGCTAGCGCCGGACTGCATCCTTGCCAGCGGAGCTCTTGCTGACGGCCTTCTCCAGGCCTGCGTCGATCCCCAAAGCCCCCCGGAGTTCGGTCTCGCGTTCGTTCATGCCCTCGCGGACGGCGTCGGCGAAGTCGTACAGTCCGTCGGCGAGCCTGCCGACGGCCCGGTTAAGGCCTTCGGGGCCCAGGTTGGACTGCGCTTCGGTGATCTTGCGGAACGCGATGACGCCGATGGCGACGCCGATTCCCATCCAGATGATTCTGTTCATGTCAGGTTCTCCAGCGGGGCTTAGCGGCTACGGCGGCCGGTGGCGGGCTTCTTGCGGGCGGTGAAGGCCGAGCGCACGCCGTAACTGAAGGACGCGACCTTGATCAGCGGCGACCCGACGGTGGCGGCCATAAGCGAGGACAGCGCCGAGATGTTGGCGGAGGCGTCGGAAACGTTGTTCGCGATCCCGTCGACCTTCTTCAGCTGCTCGTTGGTGGTGGAGACGGTGGCAGTGACTTCGTCCATCAGCGGGGTGGCCCCGTCGCTGATCGAACGGATGGAGGTCCGGACTTCGTCGAACACTCCCCCGAGCTTGAGGATCGGCACGGCAAGCAGCAGGACCAGCAGTGCAAACACTCCGGCCGCGATCAGGCCGGCAATATCGCCACCAGTCATAGTCGTTCATCTCCTTGTTGCATCGTGTATCCGCGGGCGTCTCCGGCTGACACAGCCGGCAACCGCAGAACTCCCCCAAGTACCTTACATACAAAGAAGCCCGTGGCGCTTGCCACGGGCTTCTTTGTAAGGTGTCGCGTTGGATCTAGCGTGCGTAGAATTCCACAACGAGCTGCTCTTCGCAGGTCACGGGGACCTCAGAGCGCTTGGGGCGACGGACCAGGCGTGCCTGCAGGGCGTCAAGCTTGACGTCCAGGTATGCCGGAACCATCGGCAGGACGTCGCGGTGAGCGCCGGCTGCTGCAACCTGGAACGGAGGCATGGTCTCGCTGCGGCTGTGAACGTGGACCAGCTGGCCCTCAGAGACGCGGAAAGACGGGCGGTCAACGCGGATGCCGTCGACCAGGATGTGGCGGTGGACTACCAGCTGGCGGGCCTGGGCGATCGTACGGGCGAAGCCTGCACGCAGCACGAGGGCGTCGAGACGCATTTCGAGCAGTTCGATCAGGTTTTCACCGGTCAGGCCCTTGGTGCGGCGTGCTTCTTCGAAGGCACGGGTCATCTGGGCTTCGCGGATGCCGTACTGGGCGCGCAGACGCTGCTTTTCGCGCAGACGTACGGCGTAGTCAGAGTCCTGCTTCTTGCGGGCACGGCCATGCTCACCGGGGCCGTACGGGCGGCGCTCCATGTACTTGGCGGCCTTGGGGGTCAGAGCAATGCCGAGTGCACGCGAGAGGCGTGCGGTACGGCGAGCACGAGTGTTGTTAGCCACTTGTGTCCTTCCAATATCTGCGGTGTGTCAGTGTTACTGGCCTCCACGATGGAGAGCATCGGCCAACCGCTGCCTTTTGCTACTGGGCACAGGGCAAACCCATCAAATGAGCATCGCAACAACGTGCAATGCCGGAATCAGGTGGATTGTGCGTCTGTGCCTTGCCAGACAACGAACAAGCCTACCACGCTGGAGCCTGCAGCCCGTCAGTCCGGTCAGGGCAGCAGGTCTGGGCAGCAGGCCAGGGCAGCAGGTCAGGTCCTGGCGTGCACGCCCCGGCTGCTGCGCCGCCCGAAGGACGCGGCACCCAGGAATTCCACGGCCACGAACGAAGCCGGCCCTGCCACCCATTCATCGTGGCCGGGCGGAATCGTGTAGGTGTCGTTGGGATGGATCGTGGTCCGCAGCCCGTCGGAGGATTCCACTTCCATCATCCCCGAGATGCAGAACCCGAGGTGATGGTGCTGGCACAGCTCGGTCTGTTCGAAGGGTCTGATCGACTCGGACCACCGCCACCCCGGTCCGAGAATGAGGCGGGCCACCGAGTAGTCGTTCACGGTGACAAGGTCGTATTCGGCGTTTTCCGGGCACCGCTTCTTGTCCGGTACATCGAACGACTTGACTGCCAGGGCTGTGACGAAATTCAAGGACATGGAAACACGACCTAGGAAACTTGGACGGTGAAGCCCGGCGGTGAGCCAGGCTACTGATGTGCCGGCCGCTGACCTGAGGTCCGGAAAGCGAAGAGCCGACGATGTGTGCTGCTTGCCGCGTGTCCAAGTGCGGTCGGAGCGGTCACAACACGCACGTTCAGCAGGTCCTTGCTGATCTAAATCCACGTTAGACCTCACGGACCGGAAGTCAACGGGCAGTTTTTTTGGGCGGCCGGCTACTTGCCCCGGATTATCTTTCGCAGCCGCTCCAGCCGGGTGGAAATGTCCCGCTCCGCACCGTTGGCCGTGGGCTCGTAGTAGTTGCGGCCCACCAGATCGTCCGGCGGGTACTGCTGGGTGGCCACGGAATGGGGTGCGTCATGGGCGTATTTATAGCCCTGCCCGTGGCCAAGTTGCTTGGACCCCGGGTAGTGGGCGTCGCGCAGGTGGGCAGGGATGCCGTTGCCCAGGCCGGCGCGGACGTCGGCGATCGCCTGGTTGATGCCCAGGTAGGCGGCGTTGGATTTGGGTGCGGTGGCGAGGTGGACCACGGCCTCGGCCAGGATGATGCGGCCTTCCGGCATGCCGATGAGCTGCACGGCCTGCGCCGCTGCGACGGCGGTCTGCAGCGCCGTCGGATCGGCCATGCCGACGTCCTCGGCCGCGGAAATGACGATGCGCCGGGCCACGAACCGCGGGTCCTCCCCCGCCTCGAGCATCCGGGCGAGGTAGTGCAGGGCAGCGTCGACGTCGGAGCCCCTGATGGACTTGATGAAGGCACTGACGACGTCGTAGTGCTGGTCGCCGGCGCGGTCGTAGCGGACCGAGGCGACGTCCAGGGCACGTTCCGTGTGCTTGAGTTCGATCTTCATCGGAGCCGCCGCGGCCTCCCCTGCTGCGTCGGCGTCGTCCGCGTCCCCGAACGCGACGCCGGCCGCCGCCTCGAGCGCGGTCAGTGCCCGGCGGGCGTCCCCGCCGGAGAGCCGGACGAGGTGCGCCAGGGCCTCGTCGCTGAGCTCAACCTTGCCGCCGAGCCCGCGGTCATCAGTTGCGGCCCGCAGGAGAAGGCCCTCGACGTCGGCGTCGGTCAGCGGTTTGAGCGTCAGCAGCAGGGACCGCGAGAGCAGCGGGGAGACGACGGAGAAGGACGGGTTTTCGGTGGTTGCCGCGACCAGGACAACCCAGCGGTTTTCGACGCCGGGCAGCAAGGCGTCCTGCTGGGCCTTGTTGAAGCGGTGGATCTCGTCAAGGAACAGCACGGTGGTGGTCTTGAAGAGGTCCCGGGCGGTGAGGGCCTCGTCCATCACGCGGCGGACGTCCTTGACGCCGGCGGTGATGGCGGAGAGCTCGACGAACTTCCGGCCTGGACCCTTGGCGATGACGTGGGCGAGCGTGGTCTTGCCGGTACCGGGAGGGCCCCAGAGGATCAGCGAACTGGGGCCAGCGGGTCCGGTGGCGTCCGTTCCTGCGGCGAGCTGGCGCAGCGGCGAGCCCTGGCCAAGGAGGTGCTGCTGGCCTACCACGTCATCGAGTGTCCGCGGCCGCATCCTGACGGCGAGCGGGCTGCGCGGGGAGACTCTGCGGGCGTCGCCGGGCTGGTCGGCGTCGCCGTCATCCTCGATAGCGGCGCCGCCGTCCCGCCCTGCGCCAAAGAGATCATCCACATAGATAGGCTACTTCTAGTTCCCGCCCGCCCAGACACTCACCTCACAACGGAGACCCGCGCCATGACAACCACCGAGTCCCGTGTGGCCTTCGTCTCCGGCGCCCGGCTGCCGGGGTGGGTGGAGAGATTCGCGGCGAGCCACGGCACGCTGGCCGAGGAGGAGCTCGACGGCGGGCTGCAGTTGCGTGCTGCGGACGGGGCCGTGGCCCTGCTGCAGGCGCCGTGGCCGGCGGACGGCCGCCCCGGGCGCGGCGAAGACGCCGTCGCCCGCCTCGCATCCCTGGCGTCCCAGCCGCGGGGCATCGGGGCGGTACTGGTCCGCCGCGGAGGCTACTCCGTGGCAGTGGTGAGCGGCGGAGCTGTGCTCGCGTCCAAGACCGGGACCCGGCATGTCCAGTCCCGGACGGCTGCCGGCGGCTGGTCGCAGCAGCGCTTTGCCCGGCGGCGGGCCAACCAGGCCGATGCGCTGGTGGAGGCCGTGGCGGAGCATGCCGCGCGGATTTTCGCGGAGCACCGGATCGAGTACCTGGCTCCCGGCGGCGACCGGACCTTGGCCGAGCAGGTTCTCGCCGAACCGGTGCTGAAGCAGTACGCCACACGGCCGAGGCTGGCGTTCCTCGATGTCCCGGATCCGCGCGCCGCAGTGCTGAAGAAGGCCGCCGCGGACCAGTGCGCGGTGCGGATCCTGGTGACGGATCCGCCTAACGCCCCTAAGGCTCACCCGCAGGAGTAGACGGAAGGCGCGACGCCAAGGCGATGCCCGCAGCGATCTGCAGCAGACTCACCGCCCGCGTCAGTCCGGGACGGTCGGCCCACATGCGCATGCACTTGCGCCATGGCTCCGGGCCGAACTCCCACCGGGTCGAGTGCTGGACCGGAAACAACACTCCAAGGACACCGTCACCGATGGCCATCATTGCGGCGGACTCCGCGAGAACGATTTTCATGAGATGCCTCCACTGATTGCGGCCGCGGACGGACGGCGCGGCCTGGCCGAGGGGCGCATGCCCTATTCACTCCGATTGTTCTCCGGCAGCGATCAGGGTTCCCAGTGCTGAAATGCCCTTTCGTCACCAGGTATCCCGTGACCGGCCCGGGACAACCGGATCTTACGACTCAGCGCCCGTCCTCACTGCTGGGGCATGGAAGGATTCACTTATGACTATCGATAAAGATGATGCCAACCTCCCGGCGTCAACGGATGCACAGGGCAGTGACGCCTCGACCAACATCCGCCGTGGCTGGGACCACATTGGGGCCATAATTGTCGACGCAACGTTGCAGCGACGGCAGAACTATCACGCGACCGTCCTGCCTCGCGTTATGGCCATGGTTGAGGCTTGGCCGGATGCCGCCACGACCAGTGGATTCCGCCGTCGCCTCGCTACGGGAAAACTCTCGGAAGTCATCAATTGGCCGTCGCCTGGCCGCCTGGCCCAGATTGAGGACATCACATACGTGCTCGAACGTCAGGGCATCGAAACTGTAATGGACCTCCGGGTCACACTCGGTGACGAAGCCAAGAGAGGCGTTCTGCGGGAGGAACTGGCGGCTGTGCGGCATGTCAGTCCGAAAACACTGGATTACATTGAGACCCTGAGCGGCCCCACCACCGGTGCTGCCGCCACGTCCCCGGGCGACGACAAAGAACAACGAACCGCTCCCCCAAGCGTCGACGCGGGCTGACACGTTTACGTTCTGGCGCAGGCGCTCTGGAGAGATCTAGCCGCGACATCGGGTGTTTGAAACCTCGTGACCCGGCTGGACGACCTGGCTGAGTTCACGGACAGCGGGCTACAGCTGCCGACCTTATGATTTCCTCGACCAATCCGCGCTGCACCCCGCGACTGCGACATCCAATCCGTGCTGCCGGCTGAGGACTCCATGGCTCTGGAAGGGCACGCGACGAGTGGTTCAGGCGTGTTGGATCAGGAGGCATTCCGGATACGGGTCCTCGATAGGCTCTGGCCAGCCCGGGTCATCTATGTCTGCGGCGGCCCATCGGTGCCCGGCCGTGAATAGGTGCCAGTCGGGGAAGGGATCCGGGGGCAATTCCGTTTCGGGATCCCGCCCTGGATCCGGGCCGGGGCCTCCGGCGGGCGCCGGGTCCGGGTGCTGTCCCGGATCTGCGCCTTGCCCCCGGCGTGCATCTGCGGGCAGGAGGTGGTCCGGCCAGTGGGGTGGTTCCCAGTCCTGGTGTTCGCTCCGGTAGTGCCGGCCTGAGGGTGAGACCCATCCCGGCGGGTCGTTCATGGTGGCGCCGGCTGGTGTCCAGGCGGACCCGTGTTTGAGGCGGTGGTGTTTGCGGCAGGGCTGGCCCAGGTTGGCGATCCCGGTGGTGCCGCCGTCGGCCCAGGCCAGGAGGTGGTCGGCTTCGTTGTCCAGGGAGTGGTTGTTGCAGCCGGGGAACGGGCATTTGCCGTCACGGAGGCGGAGCCACTGGCGCTGGACCTTCGTCGGGCGGTAGCTGGTCCGGCCGATCTCCAGCGGTGCGCCGTCGCGGGGGTCGGTCAGGACCCGGTGGAACGAGTCGGCGCCGCCGGCGATCAGGCGGCGGGCCATGGACGGCGGGATCGGCCCGTACCCGTCCAGCATGGCCGGTTCGTCACTGGCGCCCAGCAGGGACATCACCGGGACGGTGATCAGGACCTGCGCCCGCGGGACCGGCACATCCCCGACCAGGCCAACCATCCCGGTCCCACCGCCGGCCAACCCGCCAGCGATCCCGTCCGGAGTCCCCGGGCCGGCGCTTGCGGTCCCGTTGCCGGTGAGGAGCAGGGTCGCGGCGATGTCGGCGCGCAGCTGGGTCAGGGTCCGGGCCTCGTCCGGGCCCTGAAGGGTGCGGGCCGCGGTGGTGGTCCGTTCCCAGATCCCGGCGGCGGTGTCGGCCGGGAGGTAGGCGTTGAGCCAGGCCATGCCGTCGCGGTCCGGGACGAACTCCACCCGCCGGTCCGCCGCGCACCTGGCGTGGCGTATTTCGATGCTGACCGGGTGGTGGCGTTCCCGCCACGTGCGTGCCTTGGCGCGGAACCGGGACGGCACCAACTCCCCCGCCGGGCACCCGCGGGCCGGACCCGGCGCGTCGGGGTCCAGGAAGTGCGCCTCCAGCGCGGCCGCCGAGGCCGGGTCAAGGACGGCGGTCTCGTCCACCATGATCCTGGCGTGCTGCCAGGACAGCGTCCCGGCCTGCAGGGCTCCCAAGGTCAGCGGCAGCGCCGCCGTCAATGCCTGCGATTCTGTCAGCAGGGCACTGGCGGAACGTTCACTCACCGTCAGGACACACGCGACCTCCGCCACCAAAGCCATCTCCTGGGCGGTGCGCTCCTGCGGGGACGCTGCGGGCGGCACCAACGCCCTGGCCGCGCTCACGTATTCCGCGAGGAGCCGCACCTTCAAAGCCGCGGAACGAGCATCACGCCTGGCCAACTCGGCCAACCCGTCCAAACATGCATCCGCCACATCCCGCAACGGATCGCCCCCTAACGGATCAGGCCGGGAATCAACATGATCAGCGGCGGCAACGGACGGACCAGTCTGATCAACGCCGGCCGCGGTGACGGGATCCAACGCCGTAGTCAACGCAACGACAGCAGCCAAGGCCGCCCTGCCCTCCGCACTCCAGTCCGTGCTGTCCATACTTCAAACCTAGCGGGCACCACTGACAATAATGATGGGGTGAAGGCCATTTCCGACGCCACGCATCGTGAGGGTTTCCGGGGTCATGACGCCCGCAACTTCCGAGGGGACGGCGATACTCTGGATGCCGTCGTGTGCTCGTGCTGGCGGCGCACAGATTATTTCCGCCAGTAAATATGGTTGACGCCCACACGCTGCCCGGCGAACGTTGAAACGCTCAATTGGCAAGGCGCCGCATTCAAGAAGTCATTCCTTGGGGGAACATGAAACCGGTCAGGACGACGCTAGCTGCCACTCTTGTGGCAGCGCTTGCCGGATGTACGTACACGGGGCCGCCGGAGGGCACGGGAACCACGGCACCCGCCGCCACCGCCTCCAGCCCCGCTCAGGAGACCAACCAGCCACAGGTGCTTGCGGGAGTATTCGTGTCACAGGCAACCATGACGCGCGGCACCGTCGCCCGGACGGTAACTCCGTCGAAGGTAGAGCTGGAGCTCGCTGGATTCTCGACTGGAGATGGCGACGATCTTTACGTGCACCTCAACCCTGGCACCCTGGAGCCTTCGGCCTCCGGGGAACGTGGGCTCAGTTCCACGGAATACTTTGTGGTGGCACCCCTGAAAGCACAGATGGGCACTCAGTATTACGATCTGACTGCCGAGTGGCAGACACTACCGAAGATCAGAAGCGTCACCATCTACAGATCCAGCTCCGACGTCCAGGAAGCCTACGGCACGGCAAATCTCGCAGAGCGTTAACAGTAATGTTCGCCGGCTCTCCAGCGAGCCGGATTCATCTGAGATCCTGCAATCGATCGGTCCTGATCCAGTAGCGCAGCACAGCGCCATTCCCGGCGTCATCCTCGAGGATGCCGCCATGGCGCTCTATGGTCCTTGCCGAGGCGGCGTTTCCAGCCTTGCAGACAACCAGCAAGCGTTCCATCCCCCGCACTTCCGCCTCGCGGACCATACGACCAAGAGCCCAGGTTGCCAGTCCGCGCCGGCGGCCCGTCGGCCGGATTCCGTAGCCGATGTGTCCGGCCCGCGGCGCTAAATGGTGTCCCTCGTGACGCAGCGCGATCCCGCCGAGCACTTGGCCGTCCTCAACAATCCAGCGGTACGTGCAGCGTTCCGACTCCCCTGCCAGCCGTTCCACCCACGCCGCGAATCCGGCTGTGGACCCGACGTCGTCCGTCGGCAACAGCCCGAACCCGTCTTCATGGACGCCGGGACCCCACTCGGCATGCGCCTCTATCCAGGCCGCGTGCAGCCGTCCGGTGGGTTCGATCAGCTCGGGCATGCCGCAACAATACCGGCCAGAATCAAGGGGACGTAACCTCGGCCATGCGCACAGCAACCTGGCTGCGAGGCTCCTCAAGATGGAATCGGACAAAACTAATCAATGCTTCGTCCGCAAGGCGGGGGTAGTGCTGCCTCAGTGCCGTACGCAGTGCTTGCAGCGAAGATGCTCCCTCCAGTTCCGCGTGTTCCGGCGTCAATTCGTCAAAGCGGAGCTCTTCGACGTCGTCAATCACGCCGTGGAGCCGGCGGTACCCGTCATCATCTTCGAAGATGAAGAGTGCGGGTCCGGTTTCAACCGGGTCCCGATATCTGGTGGTCGCCGTCTTCCGACCGGACCGGACGCGGTCGAAGTAGGCACTGTTGAACCGGACAATCCGTTCGGCCGCGGCCCCGGGGTAGTGATAGGCGAAAGGCAAAAGCTCGTGAATGGGCGTGCAGTCCGGCCCTTCCGCCGTGGGCACGATGACGAAGCAGTCCGGGTGCAGATCCAGGAGAGTCTGGCGGCAGCGTCCGCAGGGGGCAATGACGCCCCTGCTGTCATTGCTTACCGCGACCATTGTCGTCAGTGGCCCGGCACCAGCCGTCGCCGCTGCCCCGAGAACGACAAGTTCGGCGCACGGTCCCCCGGTGAAGTGGTATACGTTCGTGCCGGTGAAAATCCGCCCTTCCGTGTCCATCGCGGCTGCGGCGACCGTGTGGTTCGGGGAATCACCCATCCGGCCCACGAGCTCGTTCGCCGCGTCCAGTACACGCTGTTCGTTGGCATACAACATCGGATCATCCTCGCATGCGCTCCGGCATACGTCGTGGCACGTCAGCGCGGGCGCAGGGCCGCACCGCGGACGGACACGGCGGCCCTTCCCGACGCCGTCGGCCTAAGCTCGTCACATGCATTCTCATAGCGACCCGCTGCCCTCTCCCCCGAAGCGCGTGCTCGTGGCAGGCGTATCGGGCGTCGGCAAGACGACGCTCGCCCGGCGAATCGCTGCCATGACGGGAGGTCCGCACACTGAGATCGACGCGCTTTTCCATGGCCCGGAATGGACGCCACGCCCGGAGTTCCTCGCCGACGTCCGTTCTCTGATCAGGACCGAGTCGTGGACCACCGAGTGGCAATACGACGCCGCGCGTCCTCTGCTCGCGGGGCGCGCAGAGGTGCTGGTCTGGCTCGACCTGTCATTTGCACGCGTGACGCTTCCCCGCCTCGTCCGGCGCACGATCCGCCGCCGCTGGACCCGCGAGGAGTTGTGGAACGGCAACCGCGAAGCGCCCTTGTGGACGGTTCTCACCGATCCTGACCACATCGTGCGCTGGGCCATCAGGTCCCGGCGGAACTACCACTCGGCCGTGCCCGGCCTCCTGCATGCGTACCCGCACCTCACCATTGTGCGGCTGCGTTCGCAGAAGGAAGCCGAGGTTTGGCTGGCCGGGCCGCTCGCCGGCGCGGTCAGCGCGTCCGCACGTGACCGGCAAAGGAGCCCGGTAGCCTGTCCGGATGATTGCTGAAGATCACCTTGAAAGCGTCCGGTCAACGTACGACGTCGTCGCGGAAAGCTACGCGCGCCTGTTGCCCGACGCCGGCTTCGAGGCACCGACGGACCGCGGCATGATCGAAGCTTTCGCCACCCATGTGGCCGAGGGAACCGCACAAACGGTCGTCGATGCCGGGTGCGGGACGGGACGCATGACACGGCTGCTGGCGTCACGGGGCGTGGACGTATCGGGAATTGATGTGTCCGCCGGGATGATTGCCGTGGCCCGCCGCAACAGTCCCGGGCTCAGCTTCGAGGTCGGCGAACTTGCGGATCTACCCTTCGCGGACGGGCAGCTGGGCGGGGTCTTCGCCTGGTATTCGATTATCCATACGCCGGCATCGGATCTCCCCCGGGTGTTCGCCGATTTCTTCCGCGTGCTGGCGCCCGGAGGCCACGCCCTGCTCAGCTTCCACGTCGGCGAGGGTACCCGGCATCTCTCGCGCGCCTACGGCCACGACGTGTCGCTGGAGGCCCGGCTCTTCACGCCGGAGGTCATCGCGGAGCACCTGGCGGACGCCGGCTTCGACGTGGCCGCCCAGCTGACCCGCCCGCCACGTTCCCAGGAAAAGACGCCCCAGGCCGTACTCCTCGCACACCGGCCGGGCTGAAGGCGCGGCGTTAGCTGACAACGCGGAGTCAGCAGCCCGTCAGGTGCCGCTTCGGCCGTTCCTGCCGGTAAAGGTACCGGCCCGCCGTCAGGAATCCCGCGCGGGCGTAGAGTTCCCGGGCGCCGGCATTGGAGGCCATCACCAGCAGCCAGTAGCTGCCGGCGCCCCGGGCGTCGCCTTCACGCAGCAGCGCACCCAGGATCCGGGCCGCATAGCCGCGCCGCCGGGCGTCGGGGCGCGTCGCCATGCAGTACAGCCCGCCTGTTCCGTCTTCCCCGCCTGGAGGAATGGCAAGGCGTCCGACGGCGGCCGGCCGGCCGTCGTCGTCGCGCACGAGGGCGTACAGGGAGGGGCAGCGTTCGAGGATCCCGCGGGCGACGGCCACGGCTGCGTCGTCGCCGCGTCCGTCCACGCTCCACCACAGGCGCAGCCACTCCGGGGTAGGCTCCGTGGAAATCTCGACGCCGGGATCAGCCGCCGCAGTATCGGTGCCGCGGTCCCGTACCAGCACCAGTGTCTCGGACTGCCGGGTGAACCCTTCCTCGTCAAGGAGAGCGTTGAGCGGGGCGTAGCGCGGGTCCTCGAATATCTGGAAGATCAGCGGCAGCCGGCGGTTCCGGTACCAGAGGCGTGCCTCGCGGAGCGCGGCCAGCTGCCGGTGCGCGTCGCCGCCGGGTTCGCGGGGCCATACTGAGTTGGCCCGCTGGGTCACCCCGGAGGCGGCGCGGAGTACCCAGCCGCCGGATTCCTCGCGCTCCGCGGCGGGCCAGGCGGCATCCATCAGCGCTTCAATACCGGGCATCGGTTCCCGTGCCATGTGATCTCCTCCGTCCCCCACGTCTTCTACTGCTTCAGCGGCCCCAGATGCGCCGACAGCAAAGGCTCCCCGGTTTCCCGGAGAGCCTTTGCTGATCGTCGTGTCAGGCTACTTGGCGTCGTCTGCCACCGGCGGAGCAGCCTTCTTGGCTTCCGGCTTGAAGTCCACGCCGGCTTCCTTGCGCTGCTGCGCCGTGATCGGGGCCGGAGCCTGGGTCAGCGGGTCGAAGCCGCCGCCGGACTTCGGGAACGCGATGACGTCGCGGATGGACTCGACGCCTGCCAGCAGCGCGACCACACGGTCCCAGCCGAAGGCGATGCCGCCGTGGGGAGGCGCGCCGAACTTGAAGCCCTCAAGCAGGAAGCCGAACTTGGTCTGGGCGTCCTCCTTGTCCAGGCCCATGAGCTCGAAGACCCGTTCCTGCACGTCGCGCTCGTGGATACGGATCGAGCCGCCGCCGATTTCGTTGCCGTTGCAGACGATGTCGTAGGCGTAGGACAGGGCCGACTCGGGATCCTGGTCGAAGCTGTCCATGAACTCGGGCTTGGGTGAGGTGAATGCGTGGTGCACGGCGGTCCACTTGCCGGCGCCGACGGCGACGTCACCGGACGCCACTGCGGCTGCTGCGGGTTCGAACATCGGTGCGTCCACGACCCAGCAGAAGGCCCAGTCTGCGGGGTTGATCAGGCCGGTGCGGTGGCCGATCTCCACACGGGCAGCGCCCAGGAGGGCGCGGGACGGGGTCTTCTCGCCGGCGGCGAAGAAGATGCAGTCGCCGGGCTTGGCGCCGACCGCGTCGGCCAGGCCCGCACGCTCGGTGTCGGTGAGGTTCTTTGCCACGGGACCGGCGAGTTCGCCGTCTTCCTTGTACAGGACGTACGCCAGGCCCTTGGCGCCGCGCTGCTTGGCCCATTCCTGCCAAGCGTCGAGGGCGCGGCGGGCCTGGGAGGCGCCGCCCGGCATCACAACGGCACCGACGTAAGGCGCCTTGAAGACGCCGAAGTTGGTGTCCTTGAAGAATTCGGTGAGTTCGGTGAGCTCCTGGCCGAAGCGCAGGTCCGGCTTGTCCGAGCCGTAGCGGGCCATGGCGTCGTGGTACGTGATGCGCTGGATCGGAGTCGGGATTTCGACGTCGATCAGCTTCCACAGTGCCTTGACGATGCTCTCGCCGAGACGGATGATGTCGTCCTGCTCGACGAAGCTGGCTTCGATGTCGAGCTGGGTGAATTCCGGCTGGCGGTCCGCGCGGAAGTCCTCGTCGCGGTAGCAGCGGGCGATCTGGTAGTACTTCTCGAAGCCGCCCACCTGCAGGAGCTGCTTGAACAGCTGCGGGGACTGCGGCAGCGCGTACCAGGAACCCGGTGCCAGGCGTGCGGGGACCACGAAGTCACGGGCGCCTTCCGGCGTCGAACGGGTCAGCGTCGGGGTTTCGATCTCGACGTAGCCGTCCTGGTGGAGCAGTTCGCGGGCCACGCGGTTGGCCTCGGAGCGCAGGCGCAGGTTGCGGGCGGGGCCGGGGCGGCGCAGGTCGAGGTAGCGGTGCTTGAGGCGGGCTTCCTCGCCCACTTCGACGTGCTCGTCGATCTGGAAGGGCAGCGGATCGGAGGTGTTGAGGATGGTGACCTTCTCGGCCATGACCTCGATCTCGCCGGTGGCCAGCGCGGGGTTCTCGTTGCCCTCGGGACGCCGGGAAACGGTGCCCACGATCTGCAGCACGAACTCGTTGCGCAGGCCGTGGAAGACCTCTTCTTCACGGACGACCACCTGGGACACGCCCGAAGCGTCGCGCAGGTCAACGAAGGCGACACCACCGTGGTCACGACGCCGGCCGACCCAGCCGGCGAGGGTTACGGTTTGTCCAATGTGCTCGGAACGAAGGGATCCGAGGTCATGTGTGCGCAGCACAGCACGCCTTTCTGAAGAAGACAGAGGGAAATCAAAACTCATGTTCAATAGGATCGCTACAGGAACGATCCCGTACGAGTTTACCCGTTGGAAAGGCCCCTCCCGCCATGGCAAGCCGCCACCCGAGCCAGCCCTCTCCCGGCCGGCACCACCAGGAGCAGCTGCAGCGCCGGCTGGGCGTTCTGGATTCCACCGCGATCGGGCTCGGCTCCATGCTGGGCGCCGGCGTCTTTGTGGTCTTCGCGCCGGCAGCTGCGCTGGCCGGTCCCCTGCTGGCCGTGGCCGTGGCGGTCGCCGGTGTGATCGCGTACTGCAACGCGGTGGCCTCCGCCCAGCTGGCGGCAAGATACCCGTCCAGCGGCGGCACGTACGTCTATGGGCGGATCCGGCTGGGCGAGTGGCCGGGCTTTATTGCCGGCTGGGGATTCGTGACCGGCAAGACGGCCTCCTGCGCGGCCATGGCCCTGACGTTCGGACACTATGTGGCACCGGAATTCGCGACGCCGCTGGCGGTGGCCGCCGTCGTGGTCCTGACCGGAGTGAACCTGCTGGGGATCACGCGGACCGCGCTGCTGACCCGGATCCTGCTGGGCGTGGTGCTCGCGACCCTCGCCTTCGTGGCGGCCGCCGCTGTCCTGGGCCCGCATCCTGGATCGGAGGGTGCCGCCATCATCGGCGCAGGGGCGGGCGGCTGGGGTGTCCTCCCCGCCGCCGGGCTGATGTTCTTCGCCTTCGCCGGATATGCCCGGATCGCGACGCTGGGCGAAGAAGTCAAGGACCCGGCCCGCACCATACCGCGGGCCATCCTTGCGGCACTGGCAGCGGCCTTCGTGATCTACCTCGGGCTGGCGTTGCTGCTCCAGTGGCACCTGCCGCCGCAGCAGCTGGCCACCTCGACGGCGCCGCTGCTCGACGCAGTGACCAGCTCCAGGCTCAGCGCCGGCGCCCCGTTCGTTCAGGCGGGGGCGGCGGCCGCCTGCCTCGGCGCGCTGCTGGCACTCATCACGGGGGTGGGCAGGACCGCCATGGCGATGGCGCGGGAACGTGACCTGCCTTCCCCGCTCGCGCGGGTGGGCGGCGCGCACACTGTTCCCTTCCTCGCCGAACTGACCGTCGCGGCTGCCGTTATCGTGCTGCTGCTGACCACGAGCGTGCTGACGGTAGTGGGCTTCTCCAGCTTCGGCGTGCTGGTGTACTACTCGGTGACGAACGCCGCCGCTTTCACCCTGCCCGCGCGGCCCTGGCATGCGCCGCGCTGGCTCAACGTCCTGGGGTTCCTCGGCTGCCTGCTCCTGGCCGTCACACTGCCGCCGGCCTCGGTGCTGGGCATGGCGGCAGTGCTGGCCGTGGGCGTAGCCGGACGCCTCCTTGTGCTGCGGTGGCGGCTCCGGAAAGTCGGCGCCTAGGCTGCGTCTCCGCCGCCTGGGTGTACTAGGCCCTCAGGACCCGGACGTTCAGGTCGTCCGCGGCCGGAGCCCAGGTGGCCGGATCGGCGTCGAGCTGTTCGCCGGAGCGGATGTCCTTGACCTGGTGCTTGCCGTCGTCGTCGGTAAACCAGACGAAGGGGATGCCGCGGCGGTCGGCGAATTTGATCTGCTTGCCGAACTTCTCGGCCTTGGCCGCGACCTCGGTGGCGATCCCGCGGCTGCGCAGCTGAGCGGCGACGTCCTGCGCCGCGCCCCAGCTGTCGTCGCTGTTGAGCGCCACGAGCACGGCGGTCGGCACGGAGCGTGTTGCCTTGGCGAGGTCCTGGCTGAGTATCCGGGAGACCAGACGGGTCACGCCGATGGAGAGGCCGACGCCGGGGAACTTGCGGTTGCCCTTGCTGGCGAGGGCGTCGTAGCGTCCGCCGGAGCAGATCGAGCCGAGCTGTTCGTGGCCCACCAGGACGGTTTCCACCACGGTGCCTGTGTAGTAGTCCAGGCCGCGGGCAATGCTGAGGTCGGCGACCACCCTGCCGGGCGCCCGCTGGACGGCTGCCGCGATGACCTGCTCCAGTTCGGCCAGGCCCTCTTCGAGCAGTTCGTTGCTGACCCCCAGCGCGCGGACCTGCTCCACGAAGGAGGTGTCCTCGGTGCGGATCGAAGCCAGGCTGAGGGCGGCCTGGGCCTGCTCGTCAGTGGCGCCAAGCTCAGACTTGAGCAGTTCCGCCACCTTGGCCGGGCCGATCTTCTCGAGCTTGTCGATGCTGCGCAGTACCCCGGCGGTGTCCGTGAGTCCGATGCCGTTGTAGAAGCCCTCGGCCAGCTTGCGGTTGTTGATCCGGAGCAGGAAGTCCGGAATCGGCAGGGCGCCCAGGGCCTCGGCGATGACCAGCGCAATCTCGACGTCGTAGCGGAACGGCAGTTCGCCGTCGCCCACGATGTCGATGTCCGCCTGGGTGAACTCGCGGGCACGGCCTTCCTGCGGACGCTCGCCGCGCCAGACCTTCTGGATCTGGTAGCGGCGGAACGGGAAAGCGAGGTAGCCGGCGTTCTCGACGACGTACCGGGCGAACGGCACGGTGAGGTCGAAGTGCAGGGCCAGGGCGTGCGGATCGCCCTTGTGCGACTTGGCTTCTTCGCTCTCCTCGTCCTGGAGCCGGCTCAGCCCGTACACCTCTTTGTCGATCTCGCCCTTGCGCAGCAGCTGCCCGACCGTTTCCACGGCACGGGTCTCAATCGAGGAAAAGCCATGGAGTTCAAAGACCCGGCGCAGCGTGTCCAGCACATGCAGCTCCACCAGCCGCTCCTCGGGAAGCCACTCGGGGAATCCGGACAGGGAGGCGGTGCGTGCCATGGTGGATTTTCTCCTCAGGTAAAACCGGCCGGAGCCTCCTGTGCCGCGTTGCGGCCGAAAAGGGCCGTCCGAAACGGGATCAGATGGGCTGCAGAGCGGCCGGTCATGCATAAACTGTGTGCGGCAGTCAGTTTATGCGTTCCGCGCCCGCAACTTCTAATGCGGCCGGTACGTCCGGACTGCCGGCAGCTTTACCGCTGAACAGACGACGGCGCCCTGGCGCCGCCCTGTTTCGGCCCGACTAGCAGGAGGACTTTTGGCGGCCAGTTCACGGAGCGCCCGCGAGGCCAAGCGGCGCGTCCAGCAAATGGAGGCAAAGCGCGAGCTGCGCAAGGAGCAGGACAAGCGCCGCAAGCGCGACAACGTCCTGGCCATTGCCGCGGGCACCACCGCCGTGGTGGTTGCCCTGGTGCTCCAGCTGACGGTCTTCTCGTCCAATCCGACGGAGGATGAATACGCCGCGGCCCAGGCCGGGCTGACCAGCCCCTCCGCCACACCGCCGGCCACACCATCTGCTAACGCCGAGAACATCCCGAAGCCTGAGACGGCAGCCGGCCAGACCTTCACCGGCGAACTCAAACTCAACAGCGGCACCCTCGGCGTCGAACTCGACGGCACAGCGGCGCCCCAGGCGGCCGCTGTCTTCAAGTCCCTCGCGGACCAGAACTTCTACGCCGGGCTCAACTGCCACCGGCTCACCACGGCCGAGACCTTCGGCGTGCTGCAGTGCGGCTCCAAGGCCGGCGACGGCAGCAGCGACCCAAGCTTCACCTGGGGTCCCCTGGAAAACACGCCGCAGGACAACAACTACCCCGCCGGAACCATCGCCGTCGCCAGGAGCGGCGGAAACGCATACGGCAACGGCACGCAGTTCTTCATTGTCTACAAGGACACGGTCATTCCGGCCGATGCCGCCGGTGGCTACACGGTGGTGGGCAAGGTGACCTCAGGCCTGGACGTGGTGGCCAACATCGCGGCCGCCGGACTAAAACCGGGTGATAACGCCACAGACGGCGCACCTGCGGAACCAGTCACGATAGACTCGTTCTCTCTGAAGTAACCAGCCGTTGCCCTTGTGGCCATGGCCCCGGTATTTCCCTCCAAGCGAAAGACTTCTAGCGGTGACAGACAGTCAGAAATCCGACGAAACAGTGTCAGCAGCAGCTGCCAACGAGACCGAAGCTGAGGCCAACGTGACAGCTCAGGCGACCGACACTCCCGAAAGTACGGTCCCGGAACCGGCAAACGAACCGGCGACCGAGACGGTGGCGGAACCGGCCACTGACGTGTCCGCGGCCGACGCCGGGACCACCCCCGAGGCTCCTGTCGAGGCTCCTGCGGCTCCGGCCGATGATGCAGCCGTCCAGGCTCCGGCTCCTGCGGCTCCAGCCGCTGCGGCCCCGGCCCGTCCCGCGCCGTCACCGGCAGCATTCGCGGCCCGCCCGAAGGCGAAGCCCTCACCGGCCGCCCCCGCAGCCGCGCCGGCAGCGGTGTCCTCCGCTGCGTCGCTGGCCGAAGCTGCCCGCTGGGGCCGCGTCGAAGGCGACGGCCACGTGTTCCTGACCGTCGACGGCGAGGAGCATCCCGTCGGACAGTACCCGGGTGTCAGCGATGACGAAGCCCTGGGCTACTTCGCCCGGAAGTACGACGACGTCGTCGCCCAGATTGTCCTGCTGGAACAGCGCGTAAGCTCCAAGGCGCCCACCACGGACATGCAGAAGACCGTCAACCACCTGCGCGAGCAACTGGCCGAGCGCAACATGGTTGGCGATCTCCGCGCCGCCGAGGGCCGCCTGGACACGCTCAGCCAGCAGATCACTGCGCTCGAAAAGACCGAGAAAGCCGAACACGACGCCGTCCGGGCTGCCGAGCTGGCTGCCCGCGAAGCCATCGTCGCCGAGGCTGAAGAGATCGCCGGTCACGATCCGGCCCAGATCCAGTGGAAGACCTCCAGCGCCCGGATGAACGAACTGTTCGAGAGCTGGAAAACCGCGCAGAAGAGCGGCGTCCGTCTCGGCCGCAGCAACGAGGACGCCCTCTGGAAGCGCTTCCGCGCCGCCCGCACGGTCTTCGACCGGCACCGCCGTGCGTACTTCTCCCAGCTGGACAGCAACAACTCGGCAGCCAAGGCCGCCAAGGAAAAGCTGATCGCCGAGGCGGAAGCACTCTCGACGTCCACCGACTGGGGCTTCGCCGCCGGCGAGTACCGCCGCCTCATGGACCAGTGGAAGGCCTCGCCGCGCGCCAGCCGCAAGGACGACGACGCCCTCTGGGCGCGGTTCCGTGCCGCACAGGACGTCTTCTTCACGCACCGCCAGGCCGCAAACGACGAGATCGACCAGGAATACGGCGCGAACCTGGTGGTCAAGGAAGCCCTGCTGGAGGAAGCCAACCAGCTGCTGCCCATCACGGACCTCGCGGCCGCCAAGAAGGCCCTGCAGTCCATCCGTGACCGCTGGGAAGAAGCCGGCAAGGTTCCCCGCGCCGACATGGGACGCGTGGAGGCCGGGCTGCGCAAGGTCGAAGACGCCGTCCGCCACGCCGAGGACGAGAACTGGAAGCGGTCCAATCCGGAGACGAAGGCACGCACCAACAGCGCGCTGACGCAGCTGGAATCCGCTATCGCCGGGCTCCGCGACGACCTGGCCGAGGCCGAGAAGGCCGGCGACGAGCGCAAGATCAAGTCCGCCCGGGAAGCCCTCGAGGCCCGTGAGGCCTGGCTGGAACAGCTCGAGAAGTCAGCGAGCGAGCTCTCCTAGGCCTCAAGCACAAGGCACTAAGCACAGAGGCAGGCCCCGTACCGGTTATCCACATGACCGGCACGGGGCCTGTCCGCTTTGGATCGGACGGGACAGGATGACTGGATGGTCATTGTTTCCGGCCCTCCACCGACCGGCCCGCCCCCGTCTGGCACGATACATGCTCACTCGGTCCCGCCTCGCCCGGCGCCGCTTGAGCTCTACTCCCCCGGGGCGCTTTTCACCTGGCCCGAGCTGCAGGCCATGGCGTCCGACGGCGTGCTGACGCAGCTTTACCAGCGCGGCTACCTGCCCCCGGGCAGCCGGGCCACTCCTCAGCTCCGGGCCCGCGCCGCGGCCATCCTCATCCGTCCGGCTGTCCGGCAACGGGTCGTTGCAGGACGGATGACCGCTGCGTGGATCTACGGCTGCACGGCAGAGCCGGACCGGCTCGCCCTGCTCGTGGACGCCAACCGGCGGATTTCCAGCCTCAGGTCCACGCGGGGCTGCACTTTTCACGAGGTGCGCCTGGGCCCGTTCGACGTCGTGAGCCTGGGCGGACTGATGGTCTCCAGCCCGCTGCGGACCTCAGTGGACATCGCCCTGCACGTGGACGCAGAGCGGGCCGTCCCTGCGTTGCGGGCGTTCCTGGGCCGGCCCGAGCTGGGCGTGCGGCTGCGGCTGCTCAGGCTCGCCGTGGAGGCCACGCCGAGGGTGCCGCACATGAGGGCGGCCCTGGCGAAGCTCGAACTCCTCCGGGCCGGGCCGGCCCCCTAGGCCTCCACACCCATCAGCGGCCCTGAACGTCGATGGTGCGCTTAGCTGCGCCGCCGGTTGCCGGTGGTGCGGTAGACGTCGAAGACGCCGTCAATCCGGCGGACGGCGCTCAGCACATGGCTCAGGTACTTGGGATCGCCCATCTCGAAGGCGAACTTGGAGATCGCCACCCGGTCCGTGGACGTGTGCACGCTGGCCGCCAGGATGTTGACGTGATTCTCGGACAGGATCCGCGTCACATCCGAAAGCAGGGACTTGCGGTCGAGCGCTTCGACCTGGATTTCGACGAGGAAAACGCTCGACTGCGTGGGTGCCCAGTCGACCTCAACGATCCGGTCCGGCTGCTCCAGCAGTCCGCTGACGTTCGTGCAGTCCGTCCGGTGCACGGAGACGCCGGAGCCCCGGGTGACGAAGCCCAGGATCGGGTCAGGAGGTACCGGGGTGCAGCAGCGGGCGAGTTTCACCCAGACGTCGTCCACACCCCGCACCACAACGCCGGAATCGGAATACCGGGCCTTGGTGACCTGGGTGGGGATGGATACCTCGGTGAGGTCGTCCTCGGGGGTGTCGTTGCCGCCCAGGCTCTCCACCAGGCGTTCCATAACGGACTGGGCGGAGGTGTGCCCGTCGCCCACACCGGCGTAGAGGCCGGAGATGTCGACGTATTTGAAGTCCTCGGCCACCGCGGCGAGGGCGTCATGCGTCATGAGGCGCTGCAGCGGGAGGTTCTGCTTGCGCATCGCCTTCGTCAGCAGCTCCTTGCCGCGGTCGATCGACTCCTCGCGGCGTTCCTTGCTGAACCACTGCCTGATCTTGTTGCGGGCACGGGCGCTCTTGACGAAGTGCTGCCAGTCCTGGCTGGGCCCGGCGCCTTCGGCCTTGGAGGTGAAGATCTCCACCCAGTCGCCGTGGTTGAGTTCGCTGTTGAGCGGGACCAGTTTGCCGTTGACGCGGGCACCGATGGTCCGGTGGCCCACCTCCGTGTGGACGGCATAGGCGAAGTCCACGGGAGTGGAACCGGCGGGCAGTGCCATGACCTCGCCCTTGGGCGTGAACACGAACACTTCCCGGGCGTTGATTTCAAAGCGCAGCGAGTCGAGGAACTCCCCCGGGTCCGACGTTTCCTGCTGCCAGTCCACGAGGGACCGGAGCCACCCCATGTCGCCGTCGCGCGGGCTGCCCGGGCCGGCGGCCGTGCGGTTCGGCTGGTCCTTGTACTTCCAGTGCGCGGCGACGCCGTATTCGGCGCGGCGGTGCATCTCATGGGTGCGGATCTGGATCTCGACGGGCTTGCCGCCCGGGCCGATCACCGTGGTGTGCAGCGACTGGTACATGTTGAACTTGGGCATCGCGATGTAGTCCTTGAACCGCCCCGGGAGGGGGTTCCAGCGCGAGTGCATCGCGCCCAGGGCCGCGTAACAGTCCCGGACGGAATCAACCAGTACCCGGACGCCCATCAGGTCGTTGATGTCGTCGAAGTCCTTATCCCGGACAATCATCTTCTGGTAGATCGAGTAGTAATGCTTCGGCCGGCCAGTGATGGTGGCCTTGATCTTGGCCTCGCGCAGGTCCTCGGTGATCTGGTTGCGGATGACGGAGAGGTTCTTTTCGCGTTCGGGGGTCCGGTCCCCCACCATGCGCACGATTTCCTCGTAGACCTTCGGGTACAGGGCCGCGAAGGAAAGGTCTTCCAGCTCCCATTTGATCGTGTTCATGCCGAGCCGGTGCGCCAGCGGGGCGAAGATTTCGAGCGTCTCCCGCGCCTTGCGCGCCGAGGACTCGGCCGAGACGAAACGCCAGGTCCTGGCGTTGTGCAGCCGGTCGGCAAGTTTGATCATCAGGACGCGGATGTCCTTGGCCATGGCCACGACCATCTTGCGGACGGTTTCAGATTGCGCTGCCTCGCCGAAACTGACCTTGTCCAGCTTGGTGACGCCGTCCACCAGCATGGCGACTTCCGGCCCGAACTCGGCCTTCAGGTCATCCAGGGTGTAGGAGGTGTCCTCAACGGTGTCGTGCAGGAGCGCCGCTGCCAGCGTGGTTCCGCTGAGACCGAGCTCGGCCAGGATGGTGGCCACCGCCACCGGATGCGTGATGTAGGGGTCACCGCTCTTGCGCTTCTGGCCGCGGTGGCAGCGCTCCGCCACAACGAAGGCGCGCTGGATGAGGTCGAAGTCCTCTTTCGGGTTGTTGGCCCGCACGGTCCGCAGCAGCGGCTCAAGGATGGGGGAATACGCGGGGGCGCCGCGGCCGGTCAGGCGGGCGAGCCGGGAACGCGTGCGCTCACGCCGGCCAGGAAACGTGGGGCGTGCACCCGAGCTGTCCACAGGCACCGGCGGGTCGGCGCGTCCGGGAGCCACCACACCAGTCTGCGAACCCTGGCCTGGAGCCTTGGCCACCGGTGCTGAAGGCACCGGCGTCGAACGTTCTTCCAATGGAGCACCTCTCCGAACCCGTTAATTCTTCCAGTGTATTCCCGCAGCAGGATACTTCGATAACCGGCGGCGATACGGCGACGGGCCGGAGAAACGTCACGCATGACGTTCTCCGGCCCGTCAGAACCGCGGGACCACAGCCCGGCGGTGGCCGGTCCGGCAGGATTGCTGCGGCTAGGCCTTGGCGGGCTCCGCCGGGGAGTCGGCCTTCGCGGCAGCCTGGGCGCGGCGATGAGCCACACGCTCGGCCTGCTTGACCAGCTCCGGTTCTCCCTGGCGCAGCCAGGCGTAGAGCGGCGCAGCGATGAAGATCGTGGCCGCCGTGCCGATCAGGATGCCGACAAACAGGGCCAGCGAGAGGTCCCGCAGCGTTCCGGCACCCAGCAGACCGGCGCCAATGAACAGGATGGCGCCGACCGGGAGGATGGCCACCATCATGGTGTTGATGGAACGGACCAGCGTCTGGTTCACTGCCAGGTTGACTTCCTCGGCGAAGGTCCGCCGCGTGGAGGCCTGCAGGTCCGCTGTGTTCTCGCGGATCTTGTCGAAGACCACCACGGTGTCATACAGCGAGTAGCTCAGCACGGTCAGGAAGCCGATAATCGCCGAGGGCGTGACTTCAAAGTCGCTCAGGGCGTAGACACCGGCGGTGATGAACATGGTCACCAGCATGCCGACGATCGCCGAGAGCGACATCTTCCAGGTCCGGAAGTACAGCGCCATCAGCACGGCGGCGAGTCCGACGAAGATCGCCAGGCCCAGCAGGGCCTGCTTGGTGACGTCGGCGCCCCAGGTCGGGCCGATGAAGGTGGAGGTCACCTCGTTGTCCGTCACCCCGTAAGCGTCGGTGAGGCCCGCCTTGATCTGGAGCGTTTCGTCTTCCGTGAGCTTGTCCGTCTGGATCCGCATCGTGTTGCCTGCGACGTTGGCCACCCGCGGGACGCTGCCGGCGACAACATCCTCGACGGCCTTCTCACCGATGGACGCATCCGTGGTCTTCACGTTGGAGACGGTGAATTCCGAACCGCCACGGAATTCGATGCCGAGGTTGAAGCCGCCCTTGACGACGGGAAGCAGGATCGAGAGCGCCACCAGGACGGCCGCGATCAGGAACCAGATTTTCTTGGATCCGACGAAGTCGTACGAGCGCTTACCCGTGTAGAGCTCGTTACCGAAATTGGCGAAGCTGGTGGCCATTTAGTTGCCCTCCTTGGACGAGCTCTTGGAGGAACCAGCAAGCTGTTCCTGCCGTTCGGCGAGACGTCGTTCTGCAATGGTCATCCGGCGTTCGGCCTCAGCCGCGGCGCCGGTGTTCTTGGCGCGGAGCGCGGCAACCTGGGCCGGCTTGTCCGCAGGGGTGCGGAACCGGCCCGCGCCCCGGTACAGGGGGACAGCGCCGAGACTCTTCGGGTCCAGCCCGGAGAGCGGGTGGCCTTCACCGAAGAACTTGGTGCGGGCCAGCAGCTGCAGGGTCGGGTGGGTGAACATAAAGACGACCAGCAGGTCGGCGAGGGCGGTCAGGCCGAGGGTGAACGCGAAGCCGCGGACGTTGCCCACTGCCACGAAGTACAGGACGACGGCGGCCAGCAGGTTGACTGCCTTGGACGCCAGGACCGTGCGCTTTGCCCGCTTCCAGCCGTTCTCGACTGCCGAGACGAGGCCGCGGCCTTCACGGAGCTCATCGCGGATTCGTTCGAAGTAGACGATGAACGAGTCCGCGGTCTGGCCGATGGCCACGATGATGCCCGCGACGCCGGCGAGGGAAAGCCGGTAGTTCTCGGTCCAGCCGAGGATGTCGATGGCCAAGAACGTGAGGGCACCTGCGACCACGAGGGAGGCGACGGTGACGAGACCCAGTGCCCGGTACTGGAACAGGGAGTAGACCACCACCAGCAGCAGGCCGATCAGGCCGGCGAGCAGGCCCATGCGGAGCTGCTCACCACCGAGGGTGGCGGAAATCTGCTGGTCGCTCTGGATCTCGAAGCTGATCGGCAGTGCGCCGAAGCGCAGCTGGTCGGAGAGTGCCTTCGCGGACTGCTCGGTGAATCCGCCGGTGATCTGCGGGCGGCCATCGGTGATGACTGCCTGGGAGCGCGGGGCGGAGATGACCTGGTCGTCCAGGACAATGGCGAACTGGGACCTCGGATCAGAACCGGTCTCGCCGCCGGCTTCGGCGTAGAACTTGTTCAGCCGTTCGGTGACCGTCTTGAACTTGGCCGTGCCTTCGTCGTTGAACTGGATGTTCACAGCCCACTCGTTGGTCACGGCACCCTGGGCACCGCGCTGCAGCTGGAAGGTTGAGCCCGAGATGTTCGATCCCTTGACCTCAACCGGGCCGAGGATGTACTTGATCGCGGGCCGGCCCTCGGAAGCAGGTTCGCAGGTGACCAGCGGCTGCGCCGGGTCTGAGCGTTCCAGCTTGTCCTGCGACGGGTTGTCACAGTCGAGCGCCTCGAACTTCTTGTAGAGCTCGGGGGTTATCCAGTTCACGTCGCTGCCGTTGGCGGGCTCCGCGGTGGGCTTGGGCAGCTGGTCCTCCGGAGTCCGTGACTCCGCGGGGACTGCCGCGCCGGGACCGGCCTGCAGCACAGGCCGGAAGTTCATGTCGGCGGAAGCCTGGATCAGCGCGCGGGTTTCCTTTGACGGGGTGCCGGGAAGGCTGACCACGACGTTGCGTCCGGACTGCGTGCTGATTTCAGCTTCCGCGACGCCGGAGCCATCCACGCGCTGGCGGATGATCGCCACGGCCTGGTTGAGCTGTTCTTCGGTGATGTCCGAGCCGCCCTCAACCTTGGGCGCCAGGATCATCTGGGTGCCGCCTTCAAGGTCCAGGGCAAGCTTGGGAGCCCAGCTCGCCTGGCCGGCCATGTTGCCGCCTGCCAGGACAGCGGTCATGACGGCGAGGATAACGCCGAGCCAGACCAGCACCCTGAGGGCTGTGTTTTTGGGGCCAGTTCGTGCCATTGTCGATCTTTCTAGTATTTACGGAGGAACCGCCGGTGCGAACCTAGGAGGCCGCTCCGGCGGTTGCCCGCAACCGTTGCTTCGCGGGATTGCTCAAACAGGCAGACTAGCTGTCTTTCTTGCCTTCGTCGTTGAGGCGGCGCAGGGTTTCTTCCGGCGTCTCGTCGCGCGGGGCATCGTTGACCGTTGCGGCGCTATCGGCCTTGTCGGCGGTCAGCGAGGAGGCGTCGTTCGGGACGACCGTGGGCTCCTCAGCAGCGACAACCGGCTCGACGATCTTGGTGACGGCCTGGCGGTGCACGGTGGCGGTGTTGCCCGGGGAGAGTTCCAGCAGGACCTTGTTCTCTTCATCGTCGATCTCGACGATCCGTCCGTACAGGCCAAAGCTGGTCATGACCTCGACGCCCGGGGCAAACTTCGACTGGAGCTGCGCCTGCTGCTGCTGGGTCTTCTTGTTGCGGCGGAACATCATGAAGACGAAGACGCCGAGCATGGCGAACAGCAGGATGGTCATGATGTCGATGCCGCCGCCGGCCTGCGGCTGGGTCTGGGCAGAGATAAGTCCGAACACAGGGATAGTTCCGTTCTGTACTTGCGTAGCTGATTTTACAGCAACGTCCGCTTCGCTTCGGGCTGGCCGGCAGCGAACCATGCCAAGCCGGCGGCGGCCAGGTGGCGGCCGCGCACAGAAACAAAGACCCGAACGTGCCGAGCGTCATACCAGTCTAGAGGCAAAAACGTTCCGGTGCGGTGCTATTGACTATTACGGATCCATTCCGGATCCGCGCCATGGCCCAGCCCGCCGTCGGTCTCCGGCCCGTCGTCCCCGGCCTGGAAGAGCTCCAGGGGGTCCTGCGCGAACACTCCCGGCGGCACGGCGAAGCCGAGGTGCGTCCAGGCGGGGGCGAGGGCAATCCTCCCCCGCGGGGTCCGGCCCAGCAGCCCCTCCCGGACGAGGTACGGCTCGGCGACTGTCTCCACGGTCTCGGTTTCTTCGCCGACGGCGATCGCCAGGGTGGACAGCCCCACGGGTCCGCCGCCGAATTTCGTGATGAGGGCTTCAAGGACGGCGCGGTCCAGCCGGTCCAGGCCGCGCTTGTCGACCTCATACATGTCCAGCGCCGCGGAGGCCGCGCGGGCATCGATCTGCTCGATCCCGTGCACCAGCGCCCAGTCGCGGACCCGGCGCAGCAGACGGTTGGCGATGCGGGGTGTGCCACGGGATCGTCCTGCGATTTCGCTGAACCCGGCCGAGTTGACCTTGAGGTCCAGGAGCCCGGCGGAGCGCCGCAGCACGAGTTCCAGTTCGGCGACCGAGTAGAACTCGAGGTGGCCGGTGAAGCCGAAGCGGTCCCGGAGGGGCCCGGGCAGCAGGCCTGCGCGGGTCGTGGCGCCGACCAGGGTGAACGGCGGAAGTTCCAGCGGGATGGCAGTGGCGCCGGCGCCCTTGCCGACGACGATGTCGACCCTGAAGTCTTCCATCGCCATGTAGAGCATTTCCTCGGCCGGCCGGGACATCCGGTGGATCTCGTCGAGGAAGAGGACTTCGCCTTCGGACAGTGAGGACAGGATGGCGGCCAGATCCCCGGCGTGCTGGATGGCGGGCCCGCTGCTGATCCGCAGCGGGGCGTTCATCTCGGCGGCAATGATCATGGACAGTGTCGTTTTGCCCAGTCCCGGCGGCCCGGAGAGCAGGACGTGGTCGGCGCTGCGGCCGCGCATGCGGGAGGCCTCCAGGACGAGGGAAAGCTGCTTGCGGACCCGGTGCTGGCCCACGAAGTCGTGCAGGTTCTTGGGCCGGAGTGCGGCTTCGATGACCCGCTCCTCCGGCTCCTCTCCCCCGCCAACCAGGGACGGCTCAGCCACGGGCGCCTACCCTGTTCCCGGCGCGGGCACCGTCCTGGCCCAGCCAGCGGAGGGTGGCCCGCAGGATCTCGGCCACGTTGCCGTTCTCGGCCAGTTCGGGGGAATCCGCCAGGGACTTGTCGATGCTGGACGTGGCGTCCTTCTCGGACCAGCCGAGGCTTGTCATGGCAGCAACGACCTGCGGCTTCCAGAGCGCTTCGGCAGATGCTGCCGGAGCCGCTGCGCCGGCGGCCGTGCCGTGCGGCACCAGCTTGCCGGCCAGTTCCAGCACGATCCGCCCGGCGACTTTGGGGCCGATGCCCGGGACCTTGGTGAAGGCCTTGCCGTCGCCGGAGTGGGCGGCGACACGGATCGCTTCGGGCTCGTGCACGGCGAGGACCGCCAACGCGAGCCGGGGTCCGACGCCGCTGACGCTGAGCAGGACATCGAAGACCTCGCGTTCGTCGTCGCTGCCGAAACCGAACAGGGTGAGGGAGTCCTCGCGCACGATCAGCGAGGTGAAGAGCTTCCCCTCCTCGCCGACGCGGAGCCGGCCGAGGGTCTGGGGTGTCGCGTTCACGCTCATGCCGGCGCCGTTGAGGTCGATCACGGCGGAGGACAGGCCGACGTGCGCTACGGTTCCGCGGAGAAAACTGATCAAAGCCGGGCTCCTGAAAATTCAGCTGAAAGTAGAACCGGGAGAACCCGGCTATCCGAACATATCTACGAATACCCTACCAAGTGATACTGCGTCGGAGCCGGACATTCAGCGCGCACGGCGCGCTTTGGCCTCCGCGTCGGCCCAGGCGCGCTGGGCCGGGGTCAGCGACTGGCTGCCCGGTCCCGTCGTGACTGCGCCGCTATTGGAAGTCCCGCTGCCGGACCGCCAGGCATGGGTGATTGCCAGCGCCAGGGCGTCCGCGGCGTCGGCGGGGCGCGGCGGGGCGTCCAGCCGGAGGATCTTGGTCACCAGTTTGGTGACGGCGTCCTTGTTGGACGTTCCGCTGCCGGTCACGGCGGCCTTGACCTCCGACGGCGTGTGCAGGGCCACCGGGATGCCGCGCCGTGCGGCGGCGGCGATCACAACGCCGGAAGCCTGGGCGACGCCCATCACCGTGCTGACGTTGAGCTGGGAGAAGACGCGTTCGACGGCCAGGACGTGCGGTTCGTATTTGTCCAGCCACTCATCGATGGAGGTGGCGATGACCAGCAGGCGCTGGTCCAGGCTCTCCTCCGGGGACGTTCCGACGACGCCGAACGCCACCATGGTGGCGCGGCGGTTCTTCTCGACGTCCACGACGCCGATCCCGCAGCGGGTAAGGCCCGGATCGACGCCGAGGACGCGAAGGGTCACTCCGCTTCCAGTGCGGCCTGCACTTCGTCGCTGAGGTCGGCGTTGCTGTAGACGTTCTGGACGTCGTCGAGTTCTTCGAGGGCGTCGACGAGCTTCATGAACTTCTTGGCGGCGTCGAGATCCAGCGGCACCTGCATGGAGGGCACGAACTCGGCCTCGTCGGTGTCGTACTCCATGCCGGCTTCCTTGAGCGCATCGCGGATGGCCTGCAGGTCGGTCGGTTCGGAGTGGATCTCGAAGCTGTCGCCGTTGTCCTTGACTTCTTCGGCGCCGGCGTCGAGGACGGCCATCAGGACGTCGTCCTCGCTCAGGCCGTTCTTTGGCAGCGAGACAACGCCCTTGCGGGAGAAGAGGTAGCTGACCGAACCGGGATCGGCGATAGTGCCGCCGTTGCGGGAGATGGCCAGACGCACTTCGGAGGCCGCACGGTTCTTGTTGTCCGTCAGGCATTCGATCAGCAGCGCCGAGCCCTGCGGTCCGCGGCACTCGTACATGATCTCGGTGTAGTCCACGACCTCGCCGGTGAGGCCGGCGCCGCGCTTGATGGCGCGGTCGATGTTGTCAGCGGGGACCGAGGTCTTCTTGGCCTTCGTGACGGCGAGTTCCAGGCTCGGGTTGCCGGCAAGGTCCGGGCCGCCCATGCGTGCGGCGACTTCGATGTTCTTGATCAGCTTGGCGAACGACTTGGCCCGACGGCTATCGAGGATGGCCTTCTTGTGCTTGGTCGTCGCCCATTTGGAGTGGCCTGACATGCTTTACGCTTCTCCTCTGATCATTCGAATAAACAATTCATGCACGCGCTTCTCCCCCGTCACTTCCGGGTGGAAGGAGGTGGCCAGCAGCTTGCCGGAACGCACAGCAACAATTCTAGCCGTCCCGGCCAGCGCCTCGGGGTGGGACGCCCTGGAGGGTTCCACTTCGGCGAGGACTTCGACGCCGTCGCCGACGCGTTCCACCCATGGTCCGCGGATGAAGACCGCGTGGACGGGAGCCACGCCGTTTTCGGTGGCGCTGAAGTCGAGGCCCTTGAAGTCCAGGTCCGTCTCGAAGGATTCGCGCTGCCGGCCGAAGGCGTTCCGGCGCACTGTGATGTCGAGCCCGCCGAATGTCTGCTGCGGGTTGCCGGCAAGGTCCTTCGCGGGGTCAGTGATCTCATCCGCGAGGAGGATCATCCCGGCGCAGGAGCCGTAGACCGGCAGTCCTTCCCGGATGCGCCGGCGCAGCGGGTCGCTAAGTCCGAAAGCCCGGGACAGCTTGTCAATGGTGGTCGA
This sequence comes from Arthrobacter sp. NicSoilB4, assembly GCF_019977335.1. Classification (NCBI taxonomy): domain Bacteria; kingdom Bacillati; phylum Actinomycetota; class Actinomycetes; order Micrococcales; family Micrococcaceae; genus Arthrobacter; species Arthrobacter sp. NicSoilB4. Next base: position 2,261,281 of record NZ_AP024653.1, read on the forward strand.
TTCGCCGCCGGGAATGATGAGCCCGTCGAGGCCGTCGAGTTCGGCCGGCCGGCGGACGCCGATGCCCGTGGCACCGGCAGCTTCCACCGCGTGCAGGTGTTCGCGGAAGTCGCCCTGGAGAGCCAGGACGCCGATCCGCAGCCCTGATCCCACGCGGGAGGAAGGCACAGAAGAGGGGTTGGTCATCCGAACAGCATAGTGCTCGCCGCCGCGCACCGGGGCATGCGTCGCCGCTTCCCGGCGGGCTTCCATGCCGCCGCTGGGATATATTACAAAGCATGTTTTACTTCAGCGTTCCGCTCGGCAAGTTCGTTCGCCGGGTCTCCCGGCTCAGGGGCGGAGGCTCTGCCCTTCCCGGGCTCGTCGTCGAAAAAATCGATCCCGGCTTCATGCGCAGGACGCTGTCCACGCTGCCGCACGGCGTCGCCGTCGTCAGCGGCACGAACGGCAAGACGACCACCACAAAGATGGTCGTCGAGCTGCTCGAGAGCCAGGGCCTGAAGGTCTTCACTAACCGCACGGGCAGCAACTTCACGCGCGGCGTGGCCGCTGCGCTGCTCGGCGAGGTGGACTGGCGGGGACGGCTGGACGCCGACGTCGCCGTGCTGGAACTGGACGAGGCCCACGCGGTGCATTTCGTCAACCAGGTGCCGCCGCGCTACTGCCTGCTGCTCAACGTGCTGCGGGACCAGCTGGACCGTTTCGGCGAGATCGACAAGACGGCGCAGCTGCTGCAGCACATCGCCTCCAAGACCACGGGAACCGTCGTGCTGAACCGGGAGGACCCCCGGGTGGCCCGGATCGCGGACACTCTGAGTACAGAAACCGCCAGCGGTCCCGAGGTCCTCTACTTCGGCCTGGATGACTCCCTGCTGAGCACGTTCCCGAACGACGACGAGATGAGGGCGGCCCCCGGCAGCCCGGTGCCGCCGGCACCCGCGAAACCGCACGCCGACGTTGTGCTCCGCCGGGTCGGTGCGGCCGACGCGGACTTTGAGTACGACGGCGTCACAGCAACGACGGCGATGAAGCTCCGCGGCGTCTACAACATCTTCAACGCCGCCGCCGCACTGACCCTGGCCCGGGCAATTGCGGTGCGGGGCACAGGCCAGGGACAGGCGGCCCTTGCGGACAACGAAGGGCTGCTGAAAGCCCTGGCAAACGTGGCTCCGGCATTCGGCCGCGGTGAGAGCCTTGTCGTCGACGGCCTGCCGCTGGACCTGGTCCTGGTGAAGAACCCCAGCGGCTTCCGGCTGGGGCTGAAGTCCTTCCCGGCGGCCGGCTACGCCACGATGATCGCGATCAATGACAACTACGCCGACGGCCGGGACATGTCCTGGCTCTGGGACGTGGAATTCGACACGCTTCGGGAGGGCGGCGTGGACCAGCTGAGCGGCTCCCGCGCCTACGACATGGCGCTCCGCCTGCAGTACGACGACGTTGCCATCGGCGCCGTGAACACCGAGATCGCGCCCGCGCTGGCGGCCTTCATCAGCGGCGCCAGGGACAAGCCGAAGCGGATCTTCTGCACTTACACAGCGATGCTGGCGATCCGCCGCGAGCTGTCCAAAATCACCACAGTGGAGGTGGTCTCATGACCCCCCAGGCCGATTCCGACCAGTCCAAACTCTCCTTCGGGCACGTGCTCCCGCCGGAGGAATCCCCCGAGCCCGGCAAGGGAACCATCCGGGTCCTGCAGCTGTACCCGCGGGACATGAACATCTACGGCGACTGGGGCAACGCCCTGGTGCTGGCACAGCGGCTGCGCTGGCACGGCTACACCCCTGAGCTGCTCGAATACAACGTCGGCGACGAGTTTCCGGCGGATGTCGACCTGATCGTCGGCGGCGGCGGGCAGGACAGCGGCCAGCTGGTCATCCAGGACGACCTGCTGTCGCGGGAGTCTGTCCTGAGGGGCCTCGCCGAGGACGGCATGCCCATGCTGGTGATCTGCGGCCTGTACCAGCTGTTCGGGAAGTTCTTCAAGACCCGGACAGGGTCCGTCATCCCGGGGATCGGCATCCTGGACGTGGAAACCCACGGCACCGACGAGCGGCTGATCGGCAACGTATCGGTGTCCACCACCGAGTTCGGGACCGTCCTGGGTTACGAGAACCACAGCGGCCAGACCACCCTGGGCCCGGGCGTCACACCACTGGGGACCACAGCCAAGGGCACCGGGAACAACAGCAGCGACGGCCAGGAAGGCGCCCGCTACCGGAACATCGTGGCGAGCTACCTGCATGGATCCCTGCTGCCCAAGAACCCGGCGCTGGCGGACTTCCTCATCCGGACCGCCGTCGAACGCAAATACGGCAGCTTCTCCCCCGGTACTCCGGACGACTCCTACGCCGTCCACGCCCGCGAACACGCAGCCCGCCGCCCCCGCTGAGGCGTCGCTGCGGCGCCGGCCTCGAAGTCGCAGGAAGGCCGCGACGTCGCCGGAGCCTTACGGCGATCCCGCACGCTTCCGGCGACCGGGCCGGCCTTTAGGTCAGCCGAACGCCGACAGCACCGCCCAGGCGACGGCGATGCCGCCGACGATGACGGTCGGCAAATGCCAGGAGGAGACGACGGCGCCGGCAGGCCGTTTTGCGGCGGCGGTGCTGGCATCCTGCCACGCGGCAACGATGGCGTCCCGGCCGGTCTTCTGCTCTTTTTGGCTGATGCGCTCGTTGCCCGGGAGGATGCTGTACGGCCGGCTCTTCAGGTCACTGACGTGGTCGAATCCGGACCCGAAGGCGCCCGGCGGCGTCGGGGCGCCCCAACTGACGTACCGCCGTCCCGCGGCCCTGACCGCCACGGTGTAGCGGACCTCGATGTCCTCCACCGCCTCGTAGGGTATCCGGTGGTCGCGGAGTCCGTTGACCAGCTCGAACCCGTGCGCGTCCGTCCGGAGAAGCGGCCGCCACTGCGCCGCGTAGACGAACCACGACGCCAGGAACAGCCACGGCGCCGCCGCCATCGCCGCTTCCGTCCTGCCGGCCAGCAGCAGCCAGGCCATCACGACGGCGGCGCACAGCCACACCGTGACGGCAACCGGCCGCGCGGATCCCGCCCGGTGCGTCGTCCCTGCGGAGGCGCTTGATCTGCCCGACGTATCGTTCGGGCTGTTGGTGCCGCTGTTGACTATTGTTCGCAATGGATCCCCCACCATCGGCGTTACGGCCGCCTCGTGGCAGCCGCGTTTGGCCCAGCATAGCGCCGGCCGCGCCGGCTGGGCCCGAGGCGGCGAGCCGACAGCCGCCGTCGGACGCGAAATCGCGGGAAAGCGGCGAAATCGCCAGACAGTTCCGGCGACCCCGCACGTTTCCCGCGACCTCGGCGCGAGCCGGTAGATTGATGGAGCGATGACAGATTATGAGAGCAGTGCACGATGATCCGGATTGACCGTGACGACCCCGGCCGCGCGGCCGTCCGGCAGCTCCTGAGCGAGCACCTCGCCGACATGTTCGCCACCTCGCCCGCCGAAAGCGTGCATGCCCTCGATGCTGCGGCGCTCTCCGGACCGGACATCACGTTCTGGAGCGCACGCGAGGATTCCGAGGTACTCGGCTGCGGGGCACTGAAACTGCTCCAGCCCGGTGAGGCCGGGACCCTGCAGGGCGAAATCAAGTCCATGCGTACCGCCGCCCACGCACGAGGCCGCGGCATCGGCGCCCGCCTGCTGGCGCACATCATGGCCGCGGCCCGGCAGGGCGGCTATGACCGCCTGTACCTCGAGACCGGGAGCCAGGACTTCTTCGCTCCGGCACGGCGGCTGTACCAGCGTCACGGGTTCAGCGTCTGCCCGCCCTTTGCCGGCTACGGGGACGACCCGAACAGCGTCTATATGACCCTGGCGCTGGACCCGGACCGGACGTAGCGGTGCATTCCCCGCCGGCCGGGCTTCAGCTGCGCCCGGCGTACTCGAGCACGTCGCGGGCAATGCGTCCGCTGGAGGCAGCCCGGAGATGGCCCTTCCCCTCGTACCAAACGAGGGTGCAGTCCGGGATGAGCCCGGCCGTTTCCTGGGCGACGTCGCGGGGGAAGAATTGGTCGGAGCCGCCACAGATCAGCAGCACGGGCCGCCGGATGAGCGGGAGCACTGCCCGGGAATTGAAGGTCATTTCGCCCTGCACCTCGGTGAGCACATCCTGGGCGGGGAAATCGGCTCCGCTGAGGAGCCGGCGGCTGATAAGGGGCCCGATCAGCCGCCGCAGCCACATCATCCGCCGGCCCGGCAGCAGGTACTCGGCGAAGACCGTCCCGGCGCCGTTCGTGTCACCGCCCGCCAGGGCCGTGGCCATCCGTGCATCGACGTCCTTGCCCCAGTCGCTCAACTCCGCGGCCGTGACCACCATGGCGATGTGGCCGAAGGAGTCCGGATGCCGCGCGGCCAGATATTGTGCCACCATCCCGCCAAATGACTCCGCCACGACGAGGTCGACCCGCCCGCCGAACTCGGCGTCTATCAGCCGCGCGTAGTCGTCTGCCATGCCTTCGATGGTGTGCTCCGGCGGCATTCCCCGGCGCCGGGTGACGATCCAGACGGCGTATCCGGCGCGGAGAAAGGGATCGAACTGCCGCCGGAACATTCCGCGGAGCATCCCTTTGGGAACGCCGCTGCCAGGGCCGCCCTGGATAAAAAGGAGGGCCTTCGGGCCGTTACCCCAGCTCAGGTACTCCATGCCGTTCGGAAACGTCCCGTTCCGGGGTTCCCGGTCCGCCGTCGGTACTTTGCCCACGAAAGCCTCCTGTCCAGGTCCGACAGGGCTGACTTCTTGAGCTCCCGCGTCACCATCACGGTATTCGCCGGCCGGTATCAGGGCAAGATCCACAGGCCCTCCGACGGTTCCGGCTCCTCGAAGATCCCGGCCAGGTGCCGGACATCAGCCTCCTCGAGACGGTGGGAGCCCGCCTCATCCCGCGCGGCACGGCTTGCCGCCCGTTCGATGGAAATCTGCAGCGGTGTCCGGACATAGTGAAGGACGACGCCGGCGCCGGCCGCCTCGGCCCGGGCGGCCCAGGCAGCACGCCTCTCCCGGCTCCACTGGTTCCAGTCGAGAACCACGTCGGTGCCGCCCTGCAGGACCTGCCGGGCGGTATCCCAGATCAGCAATTTGCACGTTTCCGCGAGTTCCCCGTAATTCCCGGAGGCAAAGTGAAGGTCCGGGTAGAGCCGCAACATCCACTCGTCCAGGCTGAACCGCACGGCCGGCCGCCCGGCTTCGAGCTGCCTGGCAACTGTTGTCTTACCGGCGCCCGGGAGTCCGCACAGCAGGTGGACGGTCGAGTGCCCGGGCGCCGACCGCCGTCGTTCTCCCAAGCCCTACGGCTCCTTGGCGATGAGCAGTTCGTGGGCGCCCGCAGCCGCGGCACCCCTCGACTCGACCACGGTCTTGGTGCGCTGGCGGGTGGCGGCATCGGCCGCGGCACCTGCGCAGGGGCCCTGCGGCGCGTCGGCGGCCACGGAGCACCAGCGGTACGGTCCGCGGACCATCACCGACGGCGCCCACGCCAGGTCAGAGGCGGTCCACTTGCCGGACGCGTCCTCGCTGAACTGCGCCCGGACCAGCAGGCCCTCGTTGTTCACCCTGTAGTTCGGCGAAAGTTCGGTGATCCCGTTGCCCAGGCCGTAGGCAATCCAGGTTCCCTTGTACTGCTCTATCGGCAGGACCGAGTGCGAGTGGTGGCTGTAGATCATGGTGAACTGTCCGCTGTCCGCGAGGGCATGGGCGACCGTCGTGTGCTCGGCGTTGGGCACACTGGAGTATTCGTCGCCGGCGTGCATGGCGCCCAGCACGATGTCGGCGCCGAGGTCCCGGGCCTTCTTCGCCTTGGCGATCATGACGTCGGGGTCGAGCATGTCCACCTGCCAGGCGGCCTCCGCAAGCTGGCCGTTCAGTCCGTAGGTCGCACTGATCACGGCGATCTTGGCCGCGGCGGTCTGCAGGATCAGGATGCCCTGGGAATCGGCCTCGGTCCGGTAGGAGCCGGTGTGCTGCAGCCCGGCGGCGTCGAGGGCATCCAGGGTGCGGACCAGCCCCGCGGTGCCGCGGTCGACCGTATGGTTGCTCGCGGTGGTGCAGGCCTGGTAGCCGACTTGCTGGACGGCAGGAAGGATCTGCGGCGGAACGTTGAACGAGGGGTACGCGGAGAAGGGCCCGGTCGGGCCCGCCACCGGCGTTTCCAGGTGGCAGACCGCGAGGTCGCTCTTCTCGATGTACTTGCGCTGCCCCTCGAGCAGCGGCCCGAAGTCCAGGCCCTTGGCACCCGTGGCCAGCGCGTCCGCGCGGGCCTGTTCCCAGAGCTGCGCGTGGACCAGCATGTCGCCGGTGACCAGCACGGAGGCGCAGCGGACGGCGGCGCAGTCGGGCCCCTTGCCCGGCGTCGGTGTCGGGGTCGGCGTCGGAGTGACCGACGGCGACGCCGTCGTCGATTCCGGCGCCTGGGTTGCTGCCGGCCCGGTTGCTGCCGGTCCGGCGGTGGCGCCGGCAGCCGCCGGGGAGCCTGACGAACTGCTTTCCGGACGGGCGCCGATGCCGCAGGAAGCCACTGAGGCCGCGAGGGAGACCGCTGCGGCCGCGACGAGCAGACGGCGACGCAGCCCGGGAGTGATGGTACGCATGGCGCTAATCCTACGGCGGCGGCGGTCACAACACGCGCAGCAGGCCGTTGAGAACTCACCGCCTACATGAAAGAGTTATTTCATGACCAATCCCCTGATGAGCCCCAGCCCCCTGCCGTTCGGCCTGCCGCCGTTCGCGGACATCGCCTCCGGGCATTACGCCGAAGCCGTCGAGGCCGGCCTCGCCGAGCACCTCGCCGAGATCCAGGCGATCGTGGACACACCGGAGCCTGCCACTTTCGAGAACACCGCGCTTGCCATGGAGCGGTCCGGACAGCTCCTGCAGCGTGCGGCGGCCTCCTTCTTCACGCTTGTCTCGGCCGATGCCTCGGACGCCATCCGCGACCTTGAAACAACGCTGTCTCCCCGGTTCTCGGCCCACCAGGACGCCGTCTACCTGAACCGGGGGCTCTTCGAGCGGTTCGCCGCCATCAACACCGACCAGCTCGACGCCGAATCCGCCAGGCTTGTGGACGAGTACCTCAAGGAGTTCCGCCAGACCGGCATCCAGCTCGACGACGCCGGCCAGGAACGGCTCAAGGCCGTCAACGCCGAGCTCTCCCGGCTCGGCACGGAGTTCGGCCAGCGGGTGAAGGAAGCGATGAAGTCGGCCGCGCTGCTTCTCGACGACGCCGTCGACCTCGCCGGCCTGCCCGCCGACGATATCGCCAGCGCCGCGGAAGCCGCCCGCGTTGCCGGGCACGAGGGCAAGTTCCTGCTCACCCTCATCCAGCCCAGCAACCAGCCGGCCCTTGCCGCCCTGGACAACCGGGACGTCCGCCGCCGCCTGTACGAGGCCTCGGTCGGCCGCGGCAGCGACGGCGGTTCCTTCGACGTCCTGGACCTGGTCAAGGACATGGTCCGGCTCCGCGCCGAGAAGGCCGCCCTGCTGGGCTTCACCAACTATGCCGAACTCGTCGTGGACCAGCAGACCGCGCCGGACTTTGCCGCCGTGCAGACCATGATGAACCGGCTCGCACCGGCTGCCGTCCGGAACGCCGACGCCGAGGCCGAGGCACTGGCCGAAGTCGCCGGCCACCCCCTTGAGGCCTGGGACTGGGCCTACTACTCCGCCAAGGTCAAGCGCGAGCGGTATGCCGTGGACGAGCAGGCCCTGCGACCCTACTTCGAGCTGGACCGCGTCCTCAACGACGGCGTGTTCTTCGCCGCCAACGCCCTCTACGGCATTACGTTCCACGAACGCAGCGACCTCGCCGGCTACCACCCGGACGTGCGCGTCTGGGAAGTCCGCAATTCCGACGGCACCGAGCTGGGCCTGTTCCTCGGCGACTACTACACGCGCGAATCCAAGCGCGGCGGTGCGTGGATGAACTCCCTGGTGGAACAGTCCGGCCTGCTCAACACCCGGCCTGTGGTGATCAACAACCTCAACATCTCCAAGCCGCCGGCCAACGAACCCACGCTCCTGACCCTGGACGAGCTGCGCACCACGTTCCACGAGTTCGGCCACGCCCTGCACGGCCTGTTCTCCTCGGTCACCTACCCGCGGTTCTCCGGAACCTCTGTACCGCGGGACTTCGTCGAGTACCCCTCGCAGGTGAACGAAATGTGGATCATGTGGCCGGAAGTTCTCGCCAACTACGCCCGCCACCACGCCACGGGCGAGGCGTTGCCGCAGGAGGTGGTGGATAAGCTCGACGCCGCGCAGCTGTGGGGCGAGGGCTTCGGCACCACCGAGTACCTGGGGGCGGCCCTGCTGGACCTCGCCTGGCATGTGCTGGACGGCACCGATATCCCCGACGACGTCCTGGAGTTCGAGGCCAAGGCACTCGCTGCGGCCGGCGTGGCGCACCACCTGATCCCGCCGCGCTACCGCACCGGCTACTTCCAGCACATCTTCGCCGGCGCCGGTTACGCCGCGGGCTACTACTCCTACATCTGGAGCGAGGTGCTGGACGCCGAGACGGTGGAATGGTTCAAGGACAACGGCGGCCTCACCCGGGCCAACGGCGATTTCTTCCGCGCCGAACTGCTCTCCCGGGGCAACAGCCGCGACCCGCTGGATTCCTTCCGCGCCTTCCGCGGCCGCGACGCCGAGCTCGAACCGCTGCTGAAGCGCCGCGGCCTCGACTAACCCCACATCGACTGCTCCGTAGCCGCCCTTTTGGAGCCTCATAAGGGCAGTTGCGGAGCAATCGACGGGGGAATTAACGACGGCGGCGAGTCACCCATAGAGGGTGACCCGCCGCCGTCGTGGTTTGTACTCTGGTTTTGTTACCAGCCGCGCTCGGCGAGGCGGTGCGGCTGCGGGATCTCGTCCACGTTGATGCCGACCATGGCCTCGCCCAGGCCGCGGGAGGCCTTGGCGATTTCTTCCGGGTCGTCGAAGAAGGTGGTGGCCTTCACGACGGCGGCGGCGCGCTGCGCCGGGTTGCCGGACTTGAAGATGCCGGAGCCAACGAAGACGCCGTCGGCGCCGAGCTGCATCATCATCGCGGCGTCGGCCGGGGTGGCGATGCCGCCGGCGGTGAACAGCACGACGGGCAGCTTGCCGGTGGCGGCAACTTCCTTGACCAGTTCGTACGGGGCCTGCAGTTCCTTGGCGGCGACGTAGAGCTCGTCCTCGGCCATGCCGGCGAGCTTCTTGATCTCGGCGCGGATCTGGCGCATGTGGGTGGTGGCGTTGGAGACGTCGCCGGTGCCGGCCTCGCCCTTGGAGCGGATCATGGCCGCGCCCTCGTTGATGCGGCGCAGGGCCTCACCGAGGTTCGTGGCGCCGCAGACGAAGGGAACCGTGAAGTTCCACTTGTCGATGTGGTTGGCGTAGTCGGCCGGGGTCAGGACCTCGGACTCGTCGATGTAGTCCACGCCGAGGGTCTGGATGACCTGGGCCTCGACGAAGTGGCCGATACGGACCTTCGCCATGACCGGGATGGACACTGCCGCGATGATCGCCTCGATCATGTCCGGATCGGACATGCGGGAGACGCCGCCCTGGGCACGGATATCGGCGGGGACGCGTTCCAGCGCCATGACTGCCACGGCTCCGGCATCCTCAGCGATGCGGGCCTGCTCGACGTTGACGACGTCCATGATGACGCCGCCCTTGAGCATCTCCGCCATGCCGCGCTTGACGCGGTTGCTGCCCGTAACGCTCTTCGCGGACGCGCCGGCTTCGCTGCTTACATCAGGTGTAGACACAAAAACCCCTATGGGTAGATAGATGACCTCGCCGGAGCGCGGACGGCACACAAATGCCGCGTCGCACACACCGGATTACCGGATCCATTGGCCGGTAGTGCTAATACTAGTCCCCCGCCGCGCCCGGTTGAATTCCGGTTACACCCGCGGGACACGCCGGAACCTGCGCGCTCAGGCGGCCTGTCCGGTCGCGGTGCCTTCAGGCTCCTCGAGCGACTGGCGGCGCACCGTGATGATCCGCTGGATGACCGTCACGAGGCTCGCCGCCGCCAGCAGGCACAGAGTCGCGAACAGGACCACGGTGGGCAGGCCCAGCCCGGTGAAACCGGTGACCACCAGCACGGACACCAGCCGCTCGGCACGCTCGGCAATGCCCACGTTCGCCTGGAAGCCCAGGGCCTCTGCCTTGGCGCGGGCGTAGGAGACCACCATGCCCAGGACGAGGCAGACGACGGCGGCAATCGCGATCGCGGCGTCGTCGCCTCCGGTGAAGAACCAGACCGCGACGCCGGCGAACAACGCCCCGTCGGCCACCCGGTCCAGGGTGGAATCCAGGAAGTTGCCCCAGCGGCCGCCGCCCTTTTGCATCCGGGCCATGATCCCGTCGATGACGTCGGAGAAGATGAAGGCGGTGATGAAGAGTGTGCCCCACCAGAGCTGGCCCAGCGGGTAGAACACCAGCGCACCGACCACGACGCCCAGGGTTCCAACGATGGTCACTGCGTCCGGGGACACCCCGATCCGTAGCAGCCAGCGGGCAAGCGGGGAGAACAGCGCGGTGAAGAACCCGCGCGCGTGCCTATTCAGCATCCGTCGCCCCGGCGGTGGCCTGTTCAGTATCCGTCGCCGCGGCCGTGGCCTGCGGCCAGGCTTCCGCGACCTGCTGGCGGACCTCGCCCAGGGTCTGCGTGATGGCCTTGGTCTGGGCGATGATCGGGAAGAAGTTCCCGTCGCCTCCCCAGCGTGGCACCACGTGCTGGTGCAGGTGCCCGGCGATCCCGGCGCCGCCGGTCACACCCTGGTTCATGCCCAGGTTGAAGCCGGTGGGGTTGGCGACCTTGCGCAGCACGCGCATGGCCGTCTGGGTCAGCTCGGCGAATTCGGCCGTTTCCTCCACGGTCAGGTCCGTGTAGTCGGGAACGTGCCGGTAGGGGCAGACCAGGAGGTGCCCCGGGTTGTACGGAAAGAGGTTCAGCACGACGTAGCTGGTCCGCCCGCGGTAGACGATCAGTGAATCGTCGTCCTCGCGTTCCGGCGCCACGCAGAACGGGCAGTCGTCCACGTTCTTGAACTGGTGCTGCCCGCCCTTGATGTACGCCATCCGGTGCGGAGTCCACAGGCGCTGGAACGCGTCCGGCACCCCGGCCAGGCCAAAGTCGTCGGTCACGCCGTCGTCCCCCGGATACTCCGGAGCGGCCCCTGTGCTGTCCTGCATGCCTGGTTCTTCCCTGTCCGCTAGCTGGTCCGGTTGCGGACGGCGTCAACGATCCGCTGGACTGCCTCGGCCACCGGCACGCCGTTGTCCTGGCTGCCGTCACGGAAGCGGAAGGACACCGCGCCGGCATCGGCGTCGTCGCCCCCGGCGATCAGCACGAACGGAATCTTGTCCTTGCTGGCGGTGCGGATCTTCTTCGGGAAACGGTCCGAGGAAATATCCACTTCAGCGCGGATTCCGGCGGCCTTGAGCTGGTCCACGACGTCGAACATGTAGTCGTTGAACGCCTCGGCCACCGGGATGCCGACCACCTGGACGGGGGCCAGCCAGGCCGGGAAGGCGCCGGCATAGTGCTCGGTGAGCACACCCATGAACCGTTCCACGGAACCGAACAGGGCGCGGTGGATCATGACCGGGCGCTGGCGCGTGCCGTCCGCGGCCTGGAATTCGAGTTCGAACCGCTCGGGCAGGTTGAAGTCCAGCTGGATGGTGGACATCTGCCAGGTGCGGCCGAGGGCGTCCTTGGCCTGGACGGAGATCTTGGGGCCGTAGAACGCGGCTCCGCCCGGATCCGGGATGAGCTCCAGGCCCGAGGCTTCGGCAACTTCGGCGAGGGTGCGGGTGGCTTCGTCCCAGGCGGCGTCGTCGCCGACGAACTTGTCTGGGTTCTTGGTCGAGAGCTCCAGGTAGAAGTCGTCGAGGCCGTAGTCCTTGAGCAGGCCCAGCACGAAGTTCAGGGTGCCGGTGAGCTCGTCCTTCATCTGCTCGCGGGTGCAGTAGATGTGGGCGTCGTCCTGGGTCATGCCGCGCACGCGGGTGAGGCCGTGCACCACTCCGGACTTCTCGTAGCGGTAGACGGAGCCGAATTCGAACAGCCGCAGCGGCAGTTCGCGGTAGGAGCGGCCGCGGGAACGGAAGATGAGGTTGTGCATCGGGCAGTTCATCGGCTTCAGGTAGTAGTCCTGGCCGGGCTTGCGCACGGTGCCGTCCTCGTTCAGTTCCGCGTCGATGTGCATCGCCGGGAACATGCCCTCCTTGTACCAGTCCAGGTGGCCGGAGACCTCGTAGAGGTGGCCCTTGGTGATGTGCGGGGTGTAGACGAAGTCGTAGCCGGCATCGACGTGGCGCTGGCGGGAGTAGTCCTCCATGGCCTTGCGGATGATGCCGCCCTTGGGGTGGAACACCGGCAGGCCGGAGCCCAGCTCGTCCGGGAAGGAGAACAGGTCCAGCTCCGCGCCGAGTTTGCGGTGGTCGCGTCGTTCGGCCTCGGCGATGCGCTCCTGGTAGGCCTTCAGGGCGTCCTTGGTGGGCCACGCGGTGCCGTAGATCCGCTGCAGCTGCTGGTTATTCTGGTTGCCCAGCCAGTAGGCGGCCGAGGACCGGGTCAGGGCGAAGGCGTTGGAGATGAGCTTGGTGTTGGGCAGGTGGGGGCCGCGGCACAGGTCGCACCAGACGCTGTCCCCGCTCTTGCGGTCCACGTTGTCGTAGATGGTGATGTCCCCGGCGCCGACCTCGACGTTGACGCCTTCGCCGGCGTCGGCGGCCTCGTTCTTCTTGCCCAGCAGTTCGAGCTTGTACGGCTCGTCCTTCATCGCCTCGCGGGCCTCGTCCTCAGACACTACGCGGCGGACGAATTTCTGGTTCTGGTTGATGATCTTGAGCATCATCTTTTCCAGGGTCTTCAGGTCTTCCGGCGTGAACGGCTCCTCGACGTCGAAATCGAAGTAGAAGCCGTCGGTGATGTAGGGGCCGATGCCAAGCTTGGCGTCGGGGCGCAGCTGCTGCACGGCCTGGGCCATGACGTGGGCCGTGGAGTGGCGCAGGACGTTGAGTCCGTCCGGGGAATCGATGGTGACGGCCTCGACCGTGGCGTCCTCGGGCAGCGGCTGGTCCAGGTCCTTCAGCTCGCCGTTGATACGGGCCACAACGACGTCGCGGCGCTCAAAAAAGAGTTCCGCGCCGGTGGTCCCGGTAGTCACCTTGGTCTCTTCGCCATCGACGAGAAGGGTGATCTGCTGGGCATCTGACACGGGTGTCTCCTATTCAAAGTTAAGGCTTCGTAGCTTGTGGCGTACGGGGACCACAGCCAGCCTCGTCCATGCTATCGGTTTCTGAAGAGGCCAACCAACGCGCCACTCAGCCTCCCAGCCCGGTGATGGCGAGGTGGCGGCTGATGCCGTCAAGGGGTCCCGGCGGCTCGGGTTCCCGGGTGTCCGGGATTCCGGAGGCCGGGACCGGGAAGGGCAGGGTCTCCGTGCGGCTCAGGTCCCAGGCCATGCTGGCGCTGATACTGATGCCCCGCGGCCCGGTCCGCCGGGTGGTCCCCCGGATCAGCAGCAGCCTGGTGCCGAACAACAATGGACCCGCCAACTCCTGGGCCTCATGGAAGAAGACCGAGTCCACGCAGCCCGTGCCGTCGTCGATGCTGATGAACACCACCCGGCGGCCGCCCCGCATCGGAGGGGTCTGTGTGGCGACGCGGACTCCGGCGACCAGCACCTCGGTGCCGTTGCGCAGCCCCAGCAGTTTGTCCGCGGTGGTGACGCCGAGACGGTCCAGGAGGGGCCGGTGGCTGGACATCAGATGGTCGCTGACGTCCACGGCCATCAGGTCCAGTTCGGCCCGGACGGTATCCACCAGGGTGGGCGCGGGCAGCCCGGCCTTGAGGTTTTTCAGCTCGACGTCGCCCAGCGGCAGTGACAGCTGCCCCTCGATCACGTCCACGCCTTTACGGTGTGGACGGCTTTGCAGGGTTTGCAGGTGCTGGACCAGGTCTGCGCGGTTGGCGGTCCCGCCGGCGGCGCGGTGGAGGGAGTCGAAGGCGCCCAGCTGGGCCAGCCGCTGGATGCTGGGTTTGCTCAGCCGGGACCTGGCCCGCAGGTCCGCGAGCGAGTCGTAGGGCTGGCCTGCCACGATCCGCTTCAGCTCGGTTCCCGAGAGCCCGTAAATGCCGTTCAGGCTCAGCCTGATGCCCAGCTTGCCGCGGTCCGGGCCGGCGGCCACGCGTTCCACCCGGTACTCTGCCTGGCTGCGGTTGATGTCCAAGGGCAGGATGGGGATTCCCAACCGCCGGGCCTCGGCGACGAGGAGCCTTTTGGGATACATGCCCGGGTCGTGCTCCCACAGCCCGGCGAGGAATGCCTCCGGGTGGTGGGTCTTGAGCCAGGCCGACTGGTAGGTGGGCACGGCAAAGGCGGCGCCGTGGGCCTTGCAGAACCCGAAGCTGCCGAAGGCCTTGAGCGTGCCCCAGACCTTGTCCACCACCTCGGGGCTGTACGCCCGGGCACGGGCCTCCGTCCGGAAAAACTCCTCCACCCTGCCTTCCAGCACCTCGTTGCCGAGGGCGCGGCGGAATTCGTCCGCCCGCGCCAGCCCGCATCCGGTCATGACGTCGAAGGTCTTCAGGATCTGCTCATGGAACACAGTGACCCCGTGTGTTTCCTTGAGGACCGGCTTGAGGTCAGGGTGCGGGTAGACCTCGGGGGCGAAGCCGTGCCGGTGCTCCAGGAAGGGCCGGACCATGTCCGATTTCATCGGGCCCGGCCGGAACAGGGAGATGTCGATGATGAGGTCGTTGAACTCCCGGGGGGCGAGCTTGCCGATCAGCTCCCGCTGGCCCGGGGATTCGATCTGGAAGCAGCCCAGGGTGTGGGTGCTGCGGATCAGCTCGTAGGTGGGTTCGTCGTCGAGCGGCACGGCGTTGAGGTCGATCGCGCCGTCCTCGGAGATGTAGTCCGGGCCCGTCCCGTCCGGCCCCGCCGGGTGCGCGCCGGCAGCCACCACCTCGGCTTTGGAGGGGTGCAGGCGGATCACCTCGCGGACGGCGAAGGCCATGGCGCTTTGCATACGGACGCCCAGAACATCGAGTTTGAGCATGCCCATCGGGTCCATGTCGTGCTTGTCGAACTGGCTCATGGGCAGGCCCAGTCCGCTGGGCTGCACGGGCGTGCGGTCCAGCAGGGTGGCGTCCCCCAGGATGACCCCGCAGGGGTGCATGGAGATATGGCGCGGCAGCCGGTCCAGCCGTTCAGTGAGGTCCACCAGCAGGTCAAGCTGCTGGTTCCCGCTGAAGTCGCGCTGCCCCACCCGGCCGGCGAATTCCTTCAGCTCAGGCTTCTCCTCGAGGGCTTCGCGGAAGTTCCGGGCCGAGAATCGCCACAGCTGCTTGGCGATGTCCCCGATTTCGCCCTCCTCCATGCCCAGGGCAAGGCCGGCGTCGCGCACGGCTCCGCGGGCGCGGTAGCCGTTCTGCATGCTCATCAGCGTGACGCGCTCTGAGCCGAAGCGCTCGAAGATTTTCCGGTATACGTTGTGCCGTTCGGCGCTCTCGACGTCGATGTCGATGTCCGGCAGGGTGGCGCGGTCCCGGGAGAGGAAGCGCTCGAAGATCAGATCGTGCTGCAGCGGATTCACCTGGCTGACGTCGATCAGGTAGTTGACCAGGCTGGATGCCCCCGAACCTCGGGCTGCGGCCCGGACCCCCATGTCCAGGATCATCCGGGAAACTTCGGCGACGGTCAGGAAGTATGCGGCGAAGCCCAGGCTGTCGATGATCCGCAGCTCGTGTTCCAGCCGCGAGCGCAGCTCCCCGGCGGCTTTGCCCGTGATCCCGGGGAACCGCCGGCTGATGCCGGCTTCACACCGCAGGGTGAGCTCCACGAGGGCGTCCCCGGCGATCCCGATCACCGAGGCTTCCGGTACTACCGGCTGTTTCCACCCCATGTCCGTCACTGGGTCCATCCGGCAGCGGTCCGCGAGCGCCTCCGTCTGGGCCATAAGGCTCTTGAGGTCAGCGGCGCCGTATCCGGCGGCGTGCATGATCTCCTTGCCGAGCTGGAGCATTTGCGCCGCGGATTTGAGCCAGCCCTGCCCGTTGGGCTGCAGCAGCGGGGCGGCGGAAAGTTCGGGCAGCGATTTCAGGGTGCGGGCCGAATCCAGCACATCCGCGGTGGCCGCCCCGTCCTCGGCCACGTACCGCACGGCGTTGCTCAGCACGGCGGGGACCCCGTGTTCGGCGGCAAGCTTGAGCATCCGTACCGCGTGGGCGGTGCTCAGCGGTTCCCCGGGCGGGCTGAGCTGGCTGACCACCTCGGCGGCGATGGTTCCGGGCGGCATGGCGTCGAGCCAGCGCTTGAACAGGGTGCGGGGGCGCAGGTAGCGCCTCCCGCCCATGGCGCGTCCCACGTCGGAGTCGGGTCCAATCAGCACGGTCAGCACCGGCTTGAGCGTTTCAGGGTGCAGGGTGCGGGAGGCCAGCTCAGCCCGGGTAACGGCGACGGGCACCACTCCCCCGGCTTTGCCCGTGGTGCGGGCATGCGCATCGGAGATCAGCCGGCACAGTGCTCGGTAGCCGGCACCGTTGTTGTGCCCGTGGGCCAGCACGACGACGCGTCCCCCCACCTGGGTGCGGAGGTCGCCGTCGTCGTCAAAGACCGCAAGGTCCACCCCGACGACCGGGTCCAGCCCGGCCGCCATGCAGGCCCTCAGGTGCTTGACCGTCCCGTAGAGGCCGTCGCGGTCAGTGCAGGCGAGCGCCGTCGCCCCGTCTGCTGCGGCGGCGGCCGCCAGCTCATCCGGCCAGGAGACCCCATAGTGGGCACTGAAGGCGGTGGAGACATGGAGATGGGTGAAGCTCATGCTGATTCGGGCTTCCGGTGAAGCAGGGCGTCATGGATCCGCAGCAGGCGCCAGCGTCCGCTGCCGACATGCCGGGTGAGGTCAAGGGTGAGGGGTTCGGGGTCGGGGGAACCTGCCCGGCGCACCTGGACCCGCCAGATCTCATGGTCCACGAGTCCCGGGCCGCTGCCCAGCGGCGCCCGCTGCTCTTCCGCCCACCACTGGCGGCGCTCAAACCAGCGGACCGGTTCGGCGCAGACGGCGTAGTGCCGGCCCGCCCAGTCCAGCTCCAGGGGCTGGCCTGAGGGTGTGCAGACGACGTCTACCGACTCGCTGAACATGCCCATCGCGCCTCCCGGACCACCATCTGCAAGAACCATCTGGCCTAACAATCTGGCTATAGCAGCCAGCAACCGTTCGAACATATTTTCGAACAGTTCCAGTCTACGACGGTGCCGGGGCAAAACCTAGATCAGGGGTGGACGGACGCAGGCACAGGTAGCAGGATTGAGCCATGAGCTCCCATAACGCACTTCTGAAGCACGTCAGCATCGCCGCCGAGGACACGTCCTTGGTGGCGAAGTTCGATATAGACGGAAACATCCCCGGCCAGGGCGCCTACGTGGTGGGGCTGGTAGCCGCGACCCCGGATCATTCCCACCAGCGACGAATGGGGATCGAGTTCATGAACGGGGAAGCCGTGTCCTTCTACTGCTTCAGTCATGACGGCACAGAGGAGAACTTTGACCTCAAGGGAGTGGAGCACTCCGGCAACACCATTACCGGGCACTTTCCGCTCAGCACCATCATGGGCCTGGCCAAGGGGCACCTCATGACGGCCTTCAGCGACTGCGACGGCCGCGACTACCAGGCAAACGTCCCGGTGGCGGAGGCCCTCTAGGCCCCCACGCTCTAGGAGCTGGCTTTGTAGACTTCCAGCTCGAGCGTGATGAACGCGTCGATCATGGCACGGTAGGTCTTCTCTACAAGGTCGACGTCGATGTCCTTTTGTTCCGCCGTGGCGCGGACATGCTCGATAACCCGCTCCACCCGGCCCGGGGCACGCACTTCGGCGCTGTCGGCCTTGAGGGTTCCGGCGATCCGGATCAGGCGCTCGCGGCGGCCGATCAGCGACACGATCTGCTCGTCCACCTCGTCCACGGCCACCCGCACAGCAGCGAGCTGCTCCCGGTCGGCCTTGGCAGCTTTTTCGTCTTGGTGATTTGTGGACATGTGCATGACAGTATCGAATGATGCAGCCACGAGTCGATTTAATCTCACTGGGAGTCCGCAGTGTTGACGCCTCCCGTAGTTTCTATGTAGATGGCCTGGGCTGGCCCGTCCACCGGGAAGTCCGGGGCGAGGTCCTGTTCATCCAGGCCAACCACGGCCTCATCCTCTCGCTCTGGGATGCCGGGCAGATGCAGGCCGAAGCTGCCGTTGATCCCCCCGCCGGCGTTCCCTCCATCACCCTGAGCCACAACCTGGGCAGCGCTGCGGAAGTCGACTGGGTGATGGCGGAGGCCGAGGCCGCCGGAGCGGCGATCATCGCCGAGCCTAAGACCCAGTCCTGGGGCGGCTACACCGGCTACTTCGCCGATCCCGACGGCTACCGCTGGGAGGTCGCCTTCAATCCCAGCTGGGGGGTCGACGGCGGCGGAAAAGTCACACTCTGACCCGCGCCTCCCCCGGGCCTTCGGGGATGCTGGCTCCCCGACGGGCAGCGGCGGATCAAAGCGGGCATCCTGCTTGGTCCGGCCGTCCGGGCACCAGCCATGCTTTTTCCTAGAAGCGGATGGCGCGGCCGTTTCCGTCAGCGACCCAGAGTTACGCACGTTCATAGCCCATGGCGCGAAGCCCCTCCACCGAGGCCAGGAACAGTGCGGAGCCCAGTCCACGGGACCAATAGGCAGGCAGGAGATTCAACGCATGGAGTTCCCCGGTTCCCCCAGCCACGTCATCCCGCGACCTCCCGAATCCAGACCAGCCCACCGCAGTGCCTTCGACTGTTACGGCGAGACGGCGGACACTCTGATCGGTGTCTCCGAGGATCCTCGCCCAGCCCGGACCGCTTCCCGGATCGAAAAATCGATACTCACGTCAAGATCCCCCGGCCCGGTGGCATCGGGCCGGGTGAGGCCGCGGCTCACTCGCCAAGGGCACTATGGCCCTATTGAGGTGTCCGCCGGCATCGCTAACGTGACTTGGAGTACACGGCGGCACGCTATTCGAGCCGGTGTGCGGTGAGCTGCGAAGCAGAGGTGTGTTCTGCAGTTCGCCACCGGTTTGTCCCCTAGCCATCCGCCCTGACCCCAAGTTCCCCGTGTACCGCCCCGGCGATGTGTGCGACGACTTCGCGCGCTGTGAGTCGGGACGTGTCGACGACCAGATCAGCCTCAGCGATCATCAGCACTGTTTGAACTGCCACCAGGTCTTGTCCGGTGTGCCGTCGGATTTCCAACGCGACAGCCGGGACCAAGGTGCGCCACGCCGGGAGATCCTGGAAGTCGGTGAATGCCTGGCCCTTCAGGCTGTGCGCGAGCATGTAGCCCACCGCCTCAGGTCAGAGCCGCAGCGCGGGAAGCGCCTCCACCAGTGCCGTAGCCGCCGTGGGCTTCCCCACGCCAAAGGTTCCGTTGATCCAGATCATCAGGCGCTCGACGGTACCTTTGGTGGGGCGTGGCCCAAGGACCGGATCGTCCGTGTCCGGAAACTATCCCCGCGTCCCGAGCTTGCGGTCGGGCGGTTACGGATTGATGAGCTTGTCTTCCAGCCGGTAGTCGAGGAAGTGCCCGAAGAACGGATCGTGGGCCACCGGGTCCGTCCCGAGCGCTGCGGTGGCCAGGAGCCAGTCGATCTGCCGCGGAATCGTCTCCGCATACGTTCCGGCCGGTTCGTAGCCCAGCTCAAGTGAGGCGACGGTACTCAGAATGATCGGCGGCCGGAAATCCCACGGGTGGTCGCCAAGCCCCTCGGGAGCGGTTTCGTCCAGGAGCACTTCATCCCACTGGTGACCGAGATGCCGGGCAATAGTCTGTGCGATCTGACGGGCATTCGGCGCATCGGGGTCGGCACTGTTGAGGATCCGCGCCCCCGGCATGCAGGAAACGCGTTCCACAAGGGCGGCCGTGTTGACGGCGGCAGTTGTGTGGTCCCCGCCCAGGCCGTCGTGCGCCAGGAACACCGCCGGGCGGTTGTCGAGTACACGCTTCACGAACATCCATTCCCGCGGACGCCCTGCCCCTTCCCCATGGACCTTGGATGCCCTGATCACGGTCACGGGATGGCCGCTGTCCAGGAGGGCGTTCTCCGCCGCGACCTTACTGGCCCCGTATCCTTCGCGGGAGTCGTAGTCCCCTCCGCCAGGCTTCATGGTCGGGCCGTCTTCCGTGATGGGAGCCTCAAAGCGGGGAGCGGCGTCGGAATTGACGTGGTTGCCGGCGGCATCGACATAAACGGCCTTGCTGGAAAGCATGACGCTGGAGGTCACGTCCGACAGGTGGGGCAGGAGCAGCCGCGCATCGGCCTCTGTGAAACACACCGCATCCACGAGGAGATCGGCACCGCTCCCCAGCACCTCCGCCAGGGCGGCGTTGTCCTGTCGTTCAGATGGGATAAACCGCGCTCCCGCCTCGGCAAGGTCCCGGGGCATCTTCCGGCCAACGCGGCCGGTCACGTCCACCGCCCAACCGGCCCTGATGAGCCGCCCCGCGATGGCGCGGCCGAGGACTCCAGTGCCGCCAAGAATTACCGCTCGTTTCATCCGCTTACTCTAAGCGCCGCCCCACCAGCTACCGCCGCGCCGGCCCGGCTAGAACAGGCTCCCCACCGGCTGGATGAGCTCCGGGGAGTCGTTCCTGACGTTCCCGACGGCGGTGCCGACGGCGTCGATCGTCCAGCCCTCCGCGACATCGTGCGCGCCGGCCCGGACCAGGTCCACGAGCCCGGCGGCATCGTCTGCCTGCGGGTCCAGCCAGGCCTGCATCGTTTCCCGGTCCATCGGCAGCGGCACCCTGTCGTGCAGGGCCGTGAGTTCGGCCAGCATTCCCCCGGCGTAGCCCTCCGGCGGCGAGTCGGTGGTCATGATCGACGTCGAGAGTAGCCAGCGCGCCGGGTCGTCCTCGGCCTTGGACGGGTCCTTCCACCATTCGTAGAGCCCGGCGAAGACAATCGGGTGGCCGTCCCTCGGGTGCACGTAATAGGGCTGCTTGCCGCGGCCTTCGCCCTTCCATTCGTAATAGCCGTCGGCGGGGACGGCACAGCGCCGGGAGCGGGTTGCCTTCCGGAACGCCGGCTTCTCCAGCACACTCTCACTGCGGGCATTGATCATCTTCGAGCCGATCCCCGGGTCCTTGGCCCAGGACGGCACCAGTCCCCAGCGCGCAATGTGCAGCTGCCGGACCGGTTCTCCGTCCACCAGCCGTTCCAGCAGGATGGGTACATCCGCGGTCGGGGCCACATTCCACGACGGCGGAACCGCGACCTCCTCCTCCAGCCCGGCGTCGAACTCGGCCAGCAGGTCTCCGACGGCCCGGGCCATCACGTAGCGTCCACACATGGCACCAGCATGCCACCGCGCCCATGCTGTGTCATCCGGCCGGCCGCCCCGGCGCCAGCGCCGGGCGAATTCCGCTGGGCCCGCCGAGATCGCCGGAAAGCTGCGACGTCGCCGGAAGGTCCCAGCGACCTCGCAGCTTTCCGGCGACAACGCGTCCGACAACGCGTCCGACAACGCGTCCGACGGCGCCTCGACGTAGCACCGGCGCCGCACTGTGCGGGAATAGGGGCCCGCGGGTTACGGTTATTGGGAGTAACGTACGACTTTTTGTCGCAACTGGCGCTGCCACCGCGCGCCGTCAACTAGCTTTGAGGAGAACTTCGTGGACTTCACCCCCGAATCCGGCACCATCACCATGTTTTCGACCACCTGGTGCGGCTACTGCAACCGCCTGAAGAAGCAGCTGGATGCCCAGGGCATCGGGTACACCGAGATCAACATCGAAGAAGTTGATGGCACCGCAGATCTCGTGGAGAAGCTCAACGGCGGCAACCGCACTGTCCCCACCGTGCTGTTCCCCGACGGCACCGCGGCCACCAACCCCTCCGCGGCAGAGGTCAAGAGCCGCCTCGCGGCCTAAAGCCGTTCTATGAACCGATAACGACGACGGCGCGGCCTCCCAAGGGGGCCGCGCCGCACCGCGTTTTGCGACAAAGTTGGTTGCGGCAGAAGCCACGCGACGAAGAGTCTTGCGGTGGAAACCGCGATCTGAGCAGAGGAGACATTTTCATGGTCCATAAAGTCAAAGGCGTCGTAGCCCGCTCCAAGGGAGCACCCGTCACCCTGGAGACCATCCTGGTTCCGGATCCCGGACCCGGCGAGGCCCTCGTGGACATCCTCACCTGCGGTGTCTGCCATACCGACCTGCACTACAAGCAGGGCGCCATCAGCGACGACTTCCCGTTCCTGCTCGGCCACGAGGCCACCGGTGTGGTCAGCGCCGTGGGCCCGGACGTCACCGAGGTGGCCCCCGGCGACCGCGTCGTCCTCAACTGGCGCGCCGTCTGCGGCGAATGCCGTGCCTGCGCCAAGGGCCAGCCGCAGTACTGCTTCAACACCCACAACGCCACCCAGAAGATGACGCTCGAGGACGGCACTGAACTCTCCGCTGCGCTGGGCATCGGCGCGTTCGCCGAGAAGACGCTCGTCGCCGCAGGGCAGTGCACCAAGGTTGACCCCGAGGCTGATCCCGCGGCCGTCGGCCTGCTCGGCTGCGGCGTGATGGCGGGCATCGGTGCGGCCATCAACACCGGAAACGTCAAGCGTGGCGATTCCGTCGCCGTCATCGGCTGCGGCGGAGTGGGCGTGGCGGCCGTCGCCGGCGCCGCGCTCGCCGGCGCCACCACGGTGATCGCCGTCGACATCGACCCGAAGAAGCTCGACCGCGCCAAGGACCTCGGCGCCACCCACACCGTTGACTCCTCCGCCGTCGACCCGGTGGAGGCCATCCGCGAACTGACCGGCGGCTTCGGCGCCGATGTGGTGATCGACGCCGTCGGTCGCCCCGAGACGTACAAGCAGGCCTTCTATGCCCGCGACCTCGCCGGCACCGTGGTCCTGGTGGGTGTCCCGAGCCCGGAGATGACTCTGGAACTGCCGCTGCTGGATGTCTTCGGCCGCGGCGGCTCCCTCAAGTCCTCGTGGTACGGCGACTGCCTCCCCTCGCGCGACTTCCCCATGCTGATCGACCTGTACCGGCAAGGCAAGCTGGACCTGGACGCGTTCGTCACGGAGCGGATCACGATCGACCAGATCGAGGAAGCCTTCGACAAGATGCACTCCGGCTCGGTGCTCCGCTCGGTGGTGGAGCTGTGAGCGGCGGCCCCGTGAACGGGCTCCGGATCGACCGGCTGGTCACTTCGGGCACCTTCTCGCTCGACGGCGGCACCTGGGACGTGGACAACAACGTCTGGATCGTCGGCAACGACGCGGAGTGCATCGTGATCGACCCGGCGCACGACGCCGACGCCATCGAGGCAGCCGTCAACGGCCGGAAGGTCACCGCGATCCTGCTCACCCACGGCCACGATGACCACATCGCCGCCGTCGGCGGGTTCCGCGGCCGCGTCGGCGCCCCGGTGTACCTCAACCGTGCGGACTGGATGCTCTGGGACCGGGTGTTCCCGGGCACCGAACCGGACCACGCGATCGAGGACGGGGACACGTTCGACGTCGCCGGCGCCCGGCTCGTGGCACTGCACACGCCGGGGCATTCGCCCGGATCCGTGAGCTTCCACCTGGCCAGCGAAGGCACCGTCTTCACCGGCGACACGCTGTTCCAGGGCGGCCCGGGCGCCACAGGCCGGTCCTTCAGCGACTTCCCCACCATCATCGAGTCCATCAAGAACCGGCTGCTGACGCTCCCGGCCGAGACCGTGGTACGGACCGGTCACGGCGACTCAACGACGGTCGGCGCCGAGGCGCCGCAGCTCGAGGAATGGATCGCCCGGGGGCACTAGGCATCCAACTAGCAGCAGGGGCCGTTTTGAGCGCTCAAAACGGCCCCCGCTGCCAGTCAGTTGGGGCGGGCGGCGCCGGCTCTCAGCCCAGCAGGCTGCCGAAGTCGCCGTAGTCCAGGGTTGCGTAGCGGGAGTACGTGTCGATCACGGCCGCCTCGATGGCGTCCACGTCCAGGTGCGGGACAAGGTCGTTGACGGCGCCCGCCGTGGCCGGATCCCAGTCCAGGCCCAAGGCAGCATAGCTTGCCTCCAGCACCGCGCGGATCGGCGCCGAGTTCTCCACCACAATCACCGAGCTGAACAGCCAGCCGCCGGCCACGACGCGCTGGGCTGTGCCGATCAGCTTCAGCTGGTGCTGCGGAAACGCCGGATCCTGGCCGTGAACGCTGAATTCGCCGGGGCAGTATTCGCCGGGGATCTCCCCCACGGCGGCGTCGACGCCGGCGCTCCGCAGGGCGTGGGCCAGCAGTTCGCCGAAGAAGGAGAAACGCCCCTTGGCCCCGGCGATCGCGTCCGTGTCCGGTTCCAGGTGATCAATCACGAGGGTGCCCTCGTGGTATGCGGCGGCACGTCCACCGGCCTTGCGGACCAGCGGTTCGAAGCCCAGTCCGCGGCAGGCCTGAGCCGCGGCCTCGAAGCCCGGCAGGTGCGTGTCCCGCTGCCCGAACGCCACGGTGGGTGCCGGCCGGTAGAGCCGGAGCATGGGACCCGCCTCGCCGGTTTTGACCTTCCGCAGCAGCTCGAGGGCGAGGTCCAGGTCCGCGGCCGCGCCCAGGGATTCCTCCTGCCGGAAAATCGTCAGCGTCCGTGGTGCCACCGCGGCCTCCGGCATGTTGTTATGCTCCCTTATGGTCATCTTGCAGTTCCTCGTCGTAGCCGCCGCGTTCGCCGTCATCGATTCCGTCTGGCTCAAGTCGATGAGCAAGTTCTACCGGAGCCATCTGGGGCACCTCATGGCGGACAAGCCCAATCTAGGGTACGCCGTCGCCTTCTACGTCCTGTACATCGCAGGCATCGTCTTCTTCGCCCTCCAGCCCGCGCTCGACGGCGGCAGCTGGCTCACGGCGCTCGGCTACGGCGCCGCGCTGGGCACCTTCGCCTACGCCACCTATGACCTCACGAACGCCGCGACCCTGAAGGACTGGCCGCTCGTCATCGTCGTGGCCGACATCGCCTGGGGCGCCGTGCTGACGGGCCTGGCCACCGTCGTCGGCTGGCTGGTCTTCCACTAGGAGGCCGGGCGTCAGGACTTCCGGAGCGTCAGGATCTGCTCGGCCCGGCCGAACGGGCCCTGGAGGTCATGCAGCACCGTCGAGGTCAGGCCGATCCCGTCCGTGCCGAACGAGACCTCGTTGTCCAGGCCCAGCCACTGACCTTCAGGCCGCCGGTACATGTGGACCTGGAGGTCCAGGTTGGGGAACGCGTAGCTGCCCTTGCCCGGCGGAACCCGGGCGGCGATCCCGTTGGCGGTGTCCACCAGGCCGATCAGCCGGGCCAGGTCGCTGCTGTCTTTCTTGTCCGTCAGCGGGTGTTCGGTGTGCAGCCAGACCGTCCCCGAACCGGCGCGGTGCCCCTCGGCAATCCGCATTTCCAGGGAAGCGATGTAGCCGCCCGGCCAGATGCTCGAGGCGTCGTACGGTTTGCAGTCCTCCGGCGCGGGAATCCTGGGATCCTCAAAGGCGGCGACGGCGGTCGTGTCGGAGGTGATCATCCGCCAGGCCGTGGCGCGGATGGCAACCCGTCCCTCCGCGACCAGCTCGGCCTGCACCAGCTCGATCGTCCGGCCCGGCCGGAGCGTGGTGGTGACCACCTCAAACTCGCCGCCGGGGATCAGGCCGAGGATCTCATAGCTCAGCCGCGCCATCCGCATGTCGTCGCGCGGTTCGTGCCGGTCCAGGCAGTCCGCCATGATGCCGGACGCCGGCGCCATGTGCTGCTCGTGCACATTCCAGGCGCCCTGGGCGTGGATGGTGGAACGGAAGCGGCCCTCCCCCAGGACCTCGTAGTAGAAGTCGCCGTCGGCAAGGACCGGTAGTTCAGCAGTCGTCAATGTCTGCCCTTTCGCGTGGCTGGTAATCCCAGAACACACTATCGCCTCCACGCCGGCGGCAGGCCCGCCGCGCAACCCTTCCCGAGGGCATCACTGACCGCAAGTTTGACAACTGACGGCCACACCCGTGTCCGGGTGACCGTCAGTTTCAGCGCTGTTGGTGTTAGTGCTCCGCTTCTGCGGCTGCCTTTTTGGCGTTCTTCTCTGCGTCCTTCTCGGCGCGCAGAGCCTCCGCGCCGTGCTGTTCCTCGGCCTTTTCCTGGTGGATGACCGCTGCGAACAGCTTCTCCATCTCCTTGGCCACGCCGGCCGCTGAGGCCGGGTTCTGGCCGGTCACCAGCCGGTCGTCAACCACGACCTTCTCCTCAAAGACGTCGGCGGAGACGTGGGTGGCGCCCTGTTCCTCAAGTCGGTCTGCCAAAAAGAACGGGATGACCTTGTCCTTCCCTGCGGCAACCTCCTCGTCGTTGGTGAAGGCGGCCACCTTCCGGCCCTCGACGAGGCGAAGCCCGTTCTCCAGTACCACGTTCAGCAGGCCGGCCGGTCCGTGGCAAACGGCGCCCACCAAGCCGCCGGCGTTGTAGACGCTGGCTACGAGGTTCTGCAAGCTTTCGCTGTCGGGGAAGTCCCACATCGTGCCGTGGCCGCCCACGAGGTAGACGGCGTCGTACTGGTCCGGATCAACGACGTCGACGCGGGCAGTGTTGTAGAGACCGGCCCGCGTGGTCTCGTCCTCCGTGAAGGCAACCTGGATGGGATCTTCTGAATCCACCTCGTCTCGCGGGGGCTGGCCGCCTTTAATGGACGCGAAGTCCACAAAATGCCCGGAATCCTTGAAGACCTTCCAGGGATGTGCAGCTTCGGCCACGTTGTAGCCCGTCTTCTCCCCTGTATCGCCGATCTCGGAAACGCTGGTCAGTACCATGAGGATTTTCTTCATGAAGTGCTCCTATCGTCCAAATTCCACCCTACGCCTAGCCCACATGTCCGTTGGCGGGAGTGCGGCCGGGGCGCGACGCCAAACCTCTTTCACAGCTCCCGCTATAGCCCGTCCCATGGCCGGCATAAGTCCGGCGCCTAGAAATGGTGCATGACTCCAGACAACAACCCACAACGCAAGACGGGCGGCCGAGTGCGGCGCGCCGTGCTGGCCGGACCCCTGGCCCTGACCCTCTCGGCGGGAGGCCCCGCCGCCTGGGCGCTGGACCGCTTCGTCTTCGAACACGTCGAAATCTCCGACGTCGCGGCCTACGAGGCAAGCCAGGCCGTTACGTCCGGCACCGCGGCCGCGGAAACCGCCACGGATTCCACGGCGCAGACCACGGACAGCACGTACACCTCGGACGATTCCACCATCAACATCTCCACGGTCGTCACCGGCAGCGGGGACACCACAGTCACCTACTACATGGCCGCCCTCGTGCTGACCGACGCCACCGTGTCCAGTCCGCCTTTGCCAACAACAGCTTCGGCGAGAACATCACCGAGACCACCTCGGACACCGCGGCCGACCACAACGCCGTCTTCGCCATCAACGGCGACTACTACGGCTTCCGGGACACCGGGATCGTCATCCGCAACGGCGTCTACCGCGATGAGGGCGCCCGCCAGGGCCTCGCCTTCTACCGGGACGGCACCGCCAGGGTCTACGACGAGACCAGCACCACGGCCGCCCAGCTCGTGGCCGACAGCGTTTGGAACACCCTCTCGTTCGGTCCGGCCGTGCTGGAGGACGGCCAAGTGGTGGGCGGCATCGAGGACGCGGAGGTTGACACCAACGTCGGCAACCACTCCATCCAGGGTGCGCAGCCCCGGACCGCCGTCGGGATCATCGGGACCAACCACCTCGTGTTCGTCGTCGACGGCCGGAGCCCTGGCTACAGCGCCGGCGTCACCATGACGGGACTGGCGGCGATCATGCAGGACCTCGGCGCCACCAGCGTCGCGGCCGGGCTGGGCGAGGGATCGCTCGACGGCGCGCAGCAGCAGGGTACTGTGACTGCCGGGGAGTACACGGCGGCCCGGGGCCCCGGCGGCCGGTAGGCACGCACGCGCGCTCTCCGCGACACGCCAGCCGGCCCGCGGCGCTCAATCCATCCTGTGATGCGCCGCCGCAGCGTCAGAACAGCGTGGCGGTGCACGGACCGGGCGCCGCCCGTTCCTGCACGATTCGCCGGACTGGGTAGACTCGGAACCAGACTTTCCGCGACTATCACCGAAGAGGTGTTCCCCTGATTCGAGTCATCAGCTACAACCTGCGTAAGCACCATGCCAGCGGTGAGCTGGTTGATCTGGCCCGCGATTTTGAGATTGATGCCTTGTGTCTGCAGGAGTGCGACACCAATGACCTGCCGGACACGATTGGTGATCTGCACCTTGCGGACGCCACCAAGGGCAACCGGCTGGGCCTTGCGATCTACTACCGGATGGACCGGTTTACCGCGTTCGAAACGAAGACTTTCGCCCTGAAGAAGTCGCTGCATGACCGCGTCCTGTCCCCCGCCCACGAGCGGCTCATCGGGACCCGGGTGATCGACAACGAGACAGACCACGACCTCGTCATCGCGTCGTTCCACGCGGCCCCCCTGACGGCGTCGAACTCGTTGCGGCGGAACCAGATCCACGCCGCGCACGCGGAACTGCTGAGCATGGGCGGCGGCCTGATGTCGCTGATGGTGGGCGACTTCAACTACCCGTTCTTCACCAAGAACCTCACGGAACAGATGAAGGACGCCGGCTACGACCTGACCCTCAGCGACCGGCGGACCTACACCCGTTACAAGGTATTCAAGGGCCACTTCGATTTCGCCACCTCGCAGGGCCTCAACATCGAAAGTGTTGAAACCCTTCCGCGCGGGGCATCGGACCACCTCCCGATCCTCATTTCTGCGGAGTACGGCCAGGACGCTCCGGCGGCTGGCGACTCCGCTTCCCCGGCCGCCTAGCCTGGGCCCACCGTGAGCGGCGCATGGGCACCAAAACTCCCGCCGGGCCTGCGGATGGTGCGGGACTATGAGCGGCCCTGGCTGAAATCCGATCTGGCCGCCGGCGCAGCCCTCAGCGCGTTCCTCATTCCGGCCGGCATGGCCTACGCCGAGGCGGCCGGGCTTCCGGCCGTCACGGGACTTTACGCCTCCATCGTCCCCCTGCTCGCCTACGCCGTGTTCGGGCCTTCCCGGGTCCTGATTATCGGCCCGGACTCGAGCCTGGCCCCCATAATCGCGGCTGCAATCCTCCCCCTGGCCGGCACGGAACCGGACCACGCCGTCGCCCTCGCCGGCGTCCTGGCACTCATGATCGGCGGGCTGCTCCTGGCCGGCAGGGTTTTCAAACTGGGTTTCGTGACCGGGCTGCTGTCCAAACCCATCCGGGTGGGCTACCTCAACGGAATCGCGCTGGTCATCATGCTGAGCCAGCTGCCCAAGCTGCTCGGCATCCCGGGCACGGGCGGCTCGCTGGTCAACACCGCCGCCGGCACCG
Organism: Arthrobacter sp. NicSoilB4; assembly: GCF_019977335.1. Classification (NCBI taxonomy): domain Bacteria; kingdom Bacillati; phylum Actinomycetota; class Actinomycetes; order Micrococcales; family Micrococcaceae; genus Arthrobacter; species Arthrobacter sp. NicSoilB4. Next base: position 2,290,651 of record NZ_AP024653.1, read on the forward strand.
TCCAGGCTGTTTCCCAGGGCGCCACCAATCCTCTTGCCTTGCTGTTCGGCGCCGGCACCATCGCCGTCATCGTCGGGTGCCGGCTCCTGCCGTGGAAGCTCCCCGGAGTGCTGATCGCCGTCGTGGCGGCCACTGCGCTGACAGCAGCGCTGGACCTGACGACGGCGCTGCCCACTGTGGGCTCCCTGCCCCGCGGCCTGCCCGCCCCCGCACTCGGCGGAATCAGCCTGGACGACGTCACCGCCTTGCTCGGCCCCGCGGCCGGCATCGCCCTGATCGCCTTTGCCGATACGTCGGTCCTGTCCAAGAGCTTCGCCGCCCGGAGCGGCGTCCAGGTCGACGGGAACCAGGAAATGGGTGCCCTCGGCGCGGCGAACATGGCCAGCGGCCTCTTCGGTGGCTTTCCGATTTCCGGCAGCGCCTCGCGGACGCCGATCGCCCTCGCGGCCGGTGCCAAGAGCCCCCTGAGCGGAGCCGTTGCCGCCGCCCTCGTGGCGCTGTTCATGATCGTGGCGCCCGGAGTGACCGCCTACCTTCCCTCCAGCGTGCTGGCCGGCGTCGTGATGGTGGCTGCGGCGTCGATCTTGGACGTGGCGACGTTCCGCAGGCTGCTCAGGATGAGCCGGACCGAGGCGGCACTGCTGGCCGCGACCTTTCTGGGCGTCGCCTTTGTGGGAGTGCTCGAAGGCATCGTGGTCGCGATCGGCCTGTCCCTGGTCGCTTTTGTGCTGCGCGCCCTGGACCCTTACCGCACCGAGTTGGGCAGCGTGGGGGACGTGCCCGGCTACCACGACCTGGGCCGGCACCCCGAGGGCCACCGCGTTCCCGGGCTTGTGATCGCGCGCTTCGACGCCCCTCTGTTCTTTGCCAACGGGGCAGTGTTCACCGACCACATCAGGGCGCTCGTGGCCAGCGCCCCGGATCCGGTGCGCTGGGTGATCGTGGCCTCAGAGGCCATCACCGGCCTGGACACCACCGCGCTGGATGACCTCGTGGCGCTCGACGACGAGCTCGCCAAGCGCGGGATCAGCCTGGTCTTCGCCGAAATGAAGGGGCCCATCAAGGACCGCCTGATCAGGTTCGGCGTCAGCAGCCGGTTTGGTCCGGACCACTTCTTCCCCACGGTGACCAACGCGGTGCGGAGCTACAAGAGACTCTTCGGCCTGGACCAGCAGGACTAGGGCCCGCCGGAGCTGTGCCTAGCCGGCAACACCGGTGATGCTGCCCGGGGCCTCTTCGGTGAGGTCGACGACGTCGCCGGCGGCGTTCTTCTTGACCGATTCGACCCCGCCCATGGCGCTGGCCTTCGACTTGTAGCTCTGCGAGGACGCAATCACCTCGCCATTGGCTGCCTTGAGCCGGAAGCGGAACCCGCCGGACTTGTCCTTGTAGACCTCAAATTTTCCAGCCATTTTGCACCCCTGATGAAGCGTCGGTGGAGCCGGCCCGGTGGGCCGTTAAGCCACAATCTACCGCCGCAGGGGCCAGCCTGACCAGTGGATCCCAGGACCTCAGCCCTGCAGCGGAATCACGTCGATCCTGCCGTCCGGGCCGACCGTCACAAGCACGCGTCTTGCGCTCACGCCCTCGAGTTCCGCGGCCAGCCGGCCGGCCAGCCGGCCGGTGTCGGCAGCTGCGCCGGTGCCCTGCCCGGCGTCGGACCGCCGCCAGACAGTCACACCTGCCCCGGTCACGTCTTCGATGACCCGGTGCAGCGGGGCCGGGTCGAAGCCGGTCACCAGGATGACGTGTCCGACGGTGCGTTGCCGGGCAGATCCGGCCGCCGCGAAGATGGCGCGTTCGTGGCGCCACACAGCGAAGTGGTACCCGGCGACGAGTGCGGTGGCCACGAGCAACCCGAGCGGGGCACGGATCCTTTCCACCAGGCTGCCGCCCGAGAGGTCGCCCAGGAAGTATTCGAACATCCGGAACCCGATGACCAGCAGGGTGATGACGGCGACCACGGCGCTGAGGCCGAACACCACAATCAGGTAAACCCGCCGGGCGTTCAGCCAGGCTCCGGACTCGCCGGCGGCGCGGGGGTCCACCGCGGCGGTCCGTTCGAGCGGTTTCCAGGTGAGCCACCAGACCGGGCCTCCGACCAGGAGCGAACTGATGCCGCCGAGCAGGAGCGTGCGCGCCCCGGACCCGGCGAGCGGGGTGGCCGCCATGGCGAGGGCGGCGTTGACGATCACGCCGATCCCGGAAGCAGCCGCAACCAGGGCCACTCCCGAGGTCACCAGCCGGCTTCCCTGCCGGAGAGTCTCCGAACTTCCGCGCGCCAGCCCGCGGTGGTACACCCAGACGAGTGAGCCGATGGCTGCGGCGGCGACCGCGGGCGCCAGGGGTTCGAGCAGCAGGTCCATCGATTCGGTGCGGTCGAAGGCGAGCCGGAGCACGACGAACAACACGACGCCGGCGCCTCCGAGAGTCAGCACTCCGGCGCCCAGGACACCGACGGCGATGAGGGCGATGCCGGCGAATCCGGTGCGCAGCAGCCTGCCGCCGTCGTGCTTCCAGTGCCACCACCAGACCAGGCCGCCGCCCGCGGCCCAGACAAGGGACTGCAGCGCGGAAACCCACCAGGGTTTGCCCACCGCCACGGCCGCCGTTGCCCCCCGGAGGGCGGCATCCAGCAGGGTGGACAGGGCCGCGACGGCGCCGCTGACGCCCATCACCAGCCCGATGTACGTGCCCAGCACCGTGGGGACGTCAACCAGGTCCAGCGGCCTCTTGCGCGGATGCCGCGACATCCACCGGTGCCAGACCCAGACGGCCGCCCAGACGAGCCCGGTGGCCAGGGACGGGCGCCACTGCAGCGACGGGCCGCCGATCAGCGTGGTCAAAGTACTGAGCAGGTTGCTCACCGCCAGTACCAGGGAAAGCACGTACATGCCGGTCACATAGAGGCCCCAGCCGACAGACGCCCGCTCTGTTTCGTCGCCGAGGCGCCGCCATACAACCCACCAGAGGAGCGCGGCGAGCGGTCCGCCGATGAGGGCGAAGGCCAGCGAGCGCGCCAGCCCGGCCACATCCGCCGTCGCCAGCTCGGTACCCGCCACGAGGAGCCGCTCCAGCAGTCCGCTCAGTCCGACGGCGGCGATCACCACCAGGGCGAAGAGCAGCAGGTACGTGATCAGGCGGCGGACGGTCCGCTGGGCCGAGCCCACGGCGGATTCCGCGCTCATCATTTCACCGCCGGGTTGGGGCACACGGTCAGTTGCCAGGGAGCGCTTTCGATGAGCCACTTGTCCCCGGTCTTGACCAGGTCGAAGACGTCCTCGACCTGGTACTCGGCGTTCCCGAACGGCCCGCCGCCCTCGGAGACGGTGATGAGCACCTTGACATCGGCCGTTGCAGGCCGCTCGGTCGTTGAGACGAGCGTGACGCGGAGGTTGTCCCCGGGCATCCGTTCCACGGTGTTGCAGCGGTTCTTGACGGCGTCAGTCAGGTAGGCGGCCGCGGCAGCCTCGTCCCCGGCGATGACGGCGGCGGAATACCGCTGGACCACTCCGGCGGGGGTGGCCTCGTCCACCGGAGCGGGCTCGCCGCGGGTGAAAACGACGATCAGGGCGACGACCACCAGGACGGCGATGGCGGCGAGGATGGCGAGCAGGGTACGGTCCGGCCGGTGGTTCCCTGCTGCCGGTTCCGGTTGGCTCGGCTCGGGTTCGTTCGCCGCTGGACTCATGCCGCCAGTATGTAGCAGGCGGGGCCCGCCGTCACGGTGTCTTTAGGCCCCGTTCGGCCCTGACCTGCTGTTTCGCCGCCGCCGGAAGCCCCTCACGACGAGGGAGCCGACGACGAAAGCCAGGGCCGCATAGACGGCATAGTTGAGGAAACGCGAGTACTCGTCAATGAGCCGGAACTGCGCACCGAGCAGGGCACCGAGGCTGATCAGCAGCCCGTTCCAGATGACGCTCCCCGCAATGGTGAACGCACTGAAAGTGCCGAGGTGCATCCGCTCGGCTCCGGCAGGCAGCGAGATCAGGCTGCGCACGCCCGGAAGCAGCCTGCCGAAGAAGATCGCCGACCTGCCGTGGCGCCGGAACCAGTCCGCGGCCTGTTCAAAGTCCTCGCGGTCCATGAGCGGGAGCCCGGACAGCCACCGGATCGACCGTTCGAGGCCCAGCCGCGCGCCGAGCCAGTAGAGCAGCAGAGCACCCAGGTAGGCGCCGAGGGTGCTGGTGACCAGGACAAGGGCCATGTTCATGGTCCCCTGCCGCGTGAGGAAACCCGCCAGGGGAAGGATGACCTCGCTGGGGATGGGCGGGAAGACCGTCTCCGCCAGGGTGAAGAGCCCCACGCCCCACTCGCCGAGGGCGTCGACGGCCCGGGCGGCAAAACCTACCAGCCCGTCCAGCTCGTCGACCGGAGTGGCGGGGGTCATGGCTGCCCCGGCCGTTCAGCTTCCTCGAACACCGCAGCCTCCCCTTCCACGCAGGACGTGGCAAGCCTAGCCGAAACAGGAGCGCGGGGTCGGCGGGCGTCCGTCGACGCCGCCCGCGGCAAGCACTACGCTCAGGAAATGGCAATCGTGCGGAAAGTCCTCGGTGTCCTCCTCCTGGTGGTGGCCGGACTGGCCGGTTCGGGGCCGGCAGCGCTGGCCGTCACGCCGGTCGACATCGTCATCGAGGACCGGGCGGGGGTGCTGGACCAAAACACGCTCCTGCCCGCCGTCCGGGCCATCGAGTTTTACCAGCCCACCAAGGTGGCTGTTTACACCTACAACGGCTCGTCCTCGGACAACCTCAACGAGGAGGTGCTGCGGTTTGCCCGGGCCGAGCGCCCGGAGTGGATCAGCGCTGACGGGCAGAAATGGGCGGACGGGCTCTTCATTTTTGCCCTGGACCCGGTGGGCCGGCATGTGGGGACCTACATGGGTGAGGACCGGAAGGTCTCGCCCGAACAGCGCGAGGACATCCAGAACGCCTCCAAGGAGCTCCTCCGCGATGCCCAGTGGACGGACGGCACCATTGCGGGGGTCCAGCGCGGGGCGGAACTGATCAACCAGCCGTGGTACCGGTCCACGGCGTTCCTCGTCACTGCGTGGGTCACCGTGGCCGCCGCCGTCGCGGGAGCCGCGGCCTGGCTGATCGTGCGCTGGCGGACCAGGGTCAGCAGCCGCAGGGAATTGGCCCGCGGCGACGCCAGCTACGCCAACGTCAGCATGGATCTGCAGGTCACCGAACTCAACGCCGGCACCATCCCGGAAGCTTCCCGGTACGGCAGCACCGTGCTGGAGAAGCACAGGACCTTCATGGCGAAGTACAACACCGCCACCGGCCTCTCCAACCAGGTCCATGCCCTGTCGCCCAAGGGCCTGAGCCGGCGGCCCAACCTGACGCTGGTCCGAAGCTACGCGGATGCCGCCACCGAACTGGATGCCCTCGACGACGTCATCTCGGACACCAATGCCCTGCTCAACAAGAGCTCCGCCTGGGCGCCCGCCTGGGACCGGCAGCTGGCACCTTTCCGGGCCGACCTGGCCGCGATCGAACAGATGCTCAGCAAGCGCAACGCCGAGGGCGACTCGGCCACTGCGGCGGCGCTGCGCTCGTTCCGGGACGAAAGCCACCGGGAGATCGAACGGTGGACCTCGGAACTTTCGGACGGAACCATCACTCCGGAGACCGCCCTGGACCGGCTGAGGGACGCCCGCACCCATTTGTCAGAGTTGCTCAAGAACCATGCCGATACCGTCATCGAGGGCTACGCCAAAAATGAGAAGGAAGCCCGTCTTATGCGCAAGGAAATGGAGACCGCGCAGGCCGGAAGCAAGGCCAAGTACGGGCGCGCGTACGAACCCAGCATCCTGGGCACCGTGTACCCCGCGTACTACTTCTTCTCCGTGCCCACGTTCAACTCCGGCTTCAGCACCGGCGTCAGCAGTGTCAGCAGCGCCCGCGGCGGAAGCAGCACGACGGGTTACGGAAGCAGCGGCGGGAGCTTCTCCGGCTCCGGCAGCTCATCGAGCTTCTAGCGGCGTCAGACAGTCTTGCTGCGTTCGACGACGAAATCGCCGCCGGGGAACAGGATGGTCTCGTGGCCGTCGTCGAACCTGACGTGATACGGCGGGGCTCCGTCAGCGCCCCTGACCTCGAGTATTTCCCCGTGCCGGTCCGATGACTCGACCGTGGTGCCACGGATGATGATGCGGTCTCCCTGTGCTGCCTTCATGGCATTCACCTCCCTTCTCCAGCCTACGATTCTGTGTGCTTTAGGGGAACGGCCCCGGTGCGGAACAGGGGCTGCGTCAAAAGGCCCCGGCGGCGACCTTGCCGGTGAGCTGTTGGATGACGCGGGTCCGTGCGGCCATGTCCGACATGTCCTTGCCCTGGGTGTAGACCACAAACACGACAGCCCGCTCCCCTTGCACCAGAATGCTCGCGTCGTGGAGGTTGCCGTTGAGCAGGCCGTATTTATGGAAGACGTCGATTCCCGGAGGTGCGGCGGCGGGGATCATCACCTCGTAATTGGTGTTCTGCATATAAGAGAGCAGCTGGGCGGTGTTGGCCGAGTTGAGCAGCCGGCCACTGTAGAGCTCCGCGAGGGTCGTCGCCATCTCTGCCGGAGTCAGGCCGTTCACCGTCCGGTCATAAGGGATGCCCAGCGAGGCCGCATAGTCCGTCAGCCCCTTCTGGCCCACGGCGGCCATGATCAGCGCCCACGATTCGTTGTTGCTTTGCTGGACCATTTGCCGGATCTGCTGGCCTGCGGTGGACGCCCCCATCCGGGTTGTCAGTGACGCCTTACCGGTTTCCACCAGATGGTAATAGGCCTCCGCGGCGAGGATCTTCGCGGTACTGGCTGCCACAAACTTGGTCTTCACGCCGTACTCGTGCACCTGGCCGTCACCAAGATCGATCAGGGCCACGCCCACCCGGTACGCCTTGTTGGCCCGGATGACCGCGTTGATTTCGGCGTCGAGCGCCGGCCCTATCAGGCTCTTGGCAGGAACGACGGCGGCCGGTGCCGGGGCCGGCGTCGACTCCGTGGCTGACGGGGATGCTGCCGGCGACGATCCGCCGGTGGCGGACCGCGCATCGGCCGCCGCTGCGGCACCGGAGAGGGCGGACTCGGACCCTGCCGGCCGAGTTCCGTCAGCCGTTACCCGGGACTGGACGGTGGCGTAGACAGTCGCGGCCGCGACCAATGTGAGGACGGTGACCAGCACGACCAGGAACTGCGGGCGGATCCCGCCAATGCGCCGGAGCAGCCCGCCCCGCTGGGTCGTCTCATGTGTGTGGCGGCCGCTGCTGTAATGCCGGCCGGGGCCCCAGGAATCCAACCGGCCTCACCCCCGGCTAATCGGCGCCAGCGCAAAGTCCGATGACGCCACAGGCAGGCTCGCAGGCATAATCTTCCTTCGAAAATAAAGAACCGCGGCGCGGCTATAAACCTAATGCATTCTTCCCCGGGCACGGCCAGAGCGCAAGGTACGGCGCCCGCGCAGCGCGTGAATCTGCTGGTCGGACGCGGCACGCCCCTCTTTGAGGAGACGGATGCCCTGACGCCGGACGCCGCGCACGCAAAAGACCGGTGATCAGCTGCCCCCAAGGCAACCGATCGACCGGTCTTTTGCATGCTGTTAGCGGTTCTGCTAGCCGGCTCGGACGAACGTCACGGGGCCGGTGGCGGTCAGCCAGGACAGCGGGTGCGTCATGGTGGCGTTGACGCCGTTCATGCCGCCGCTGATGGCCTGGCCGTTGCCGGCGTAGATGGCAACGTGGCCGGACTGGACGATGATGTCGCCGGGCTGCGGATCGGCGACTACCTTGCCGTAGTTCAGGAAGGCTGTCGGGCCGATGTTGCCGACAGGGATGCCGGCAGCGTTCAGGGCCTTCTCCACCATGGCGGTGCAGTCCTGCGTGATGCCGATCTGGCCGTAGGCCATGGACAGCAGGGTGGCGTTGACTCCTCCGGCTGCCGGGGCAGCGGCAGGGGCGGGGGCCGACTGGACCTTCACGGTCGCCTTGGCGGCGGCGGGGGCCGGTGCTGCCGGGGCCGGAGCGGCCGGAGCGGCCGCGGGCTTGGGCGCCTCGACCACGGGTGCCGGGGCGGTCTCAACAGCGGGGCGCTCGAAAGTGATCTGAACAGCGGAGTCCGCCATGACCGGTGCACCGACCTGGCCCTTGACGTCAACGGACGACGCCGGGGCGGTGCCGCGCTCGGCCGGGGCATCGGCCGCGTTGGCGGCCATGGCGCCGCTGAGCACCATTCCGGAAGCTGCGACGAGGACGGCGGCCTGGCGGCCAACGGTCCCGGCGGTACGGCGTTTGCTGCGAAGATCGGCGCGCTTGGGCGCACGGGTATTGCTAAAAGTCATTAAAGGAGCCTCTCCCAATGCCTGCGAGGTGAGCTGTCGGATTCGGATGGGAGGCACCCGGCCGCACTCGGGCCCGATCATTGCGGGCCGTGCGGCTTCACCCCAAGACCCCTGGAGAACAGCGGGTCAAAAGTGGTTTCCCCGTCTCTGCCGGACGTTGCTGCGAGTTGTCCCCGGGCCGCGGCAGAGTTAGGCAATCGGCTGGGGAGAGCCCGTCTCGGTAACAACAGGCACTTAACAACGGTAACGGAATGATCACGGCATGTCACATTGAGGTAACGGCGGTGGGGTCCCGGACGCTGTTTTTCCCCTTCCCGGACGCGGCGTCAGGCATAGGATGATGCCATCACCGTTCCTCGAAGCGGAGGCCTGGAAATGAACTATCCCGACGTCAGCACGCACTGTGTCGCCATCTGCCAGCTCAGCAATGAGCCGCAGGAGGACTTCAATGTCAACACCGAGTTGCTGGTCCTGGAAGGCGGGGAGGTCCATGTCTCCACGTGGGATGCCGAGCCCCGTGACGGCGGCTTCGACGTTCACGTCCTGAACGACCGCGTGGACGCCCTGGGTTTTATGGTGGTCACCGATTGGGAGTTCTTTGACGAAAAGGCGTACGCCGTGGTGGAACGCCGGCCGGAACGTTAGGAATCGTCCCCCGTGCGGTACGGGCCGGTCAGAGTTCCAGCTCCGGCCGGTACTTGGCCATGTCAGTGAGCACGACGGCGACTGCACCCTCGTCGACAGCTCCGCCGTCGACAGCGCCGTCGCGATAAGGCGGGGTTGGCCGGGACTCCGGCAGCACCGAACGGGCGTGGCGCACGAACCGGGACCAGTCGCCCGCGCCGGCGCGGAGCTCGCGCAGCGGGCACAGCAGGGCGGCGCGGCGCAGCCAGCCGTCAGGATCACGCACCCACCGGTCCAGGACGCTGTCCGCGCGGACCCTCCCGACGACGTCGAGCCCGGCGATCAGGGGGCCGACGACGTCGATGGCGAGAGGATCGACGACGGCTCTTAGCTGCGCGCTCCGCACGAAGCCCTCGATCCGCGTCAGGTCCGTGTTGGTCAGCAGCCGGACGCTGGACTGCAGGAGGACGACGGCGGCGAGGCGGCGTTCGAAGACCGGCACCTCCCACAGCTCGGAGCTCAGAGCGGTAATGTCATCGTGCGTGAGGTCCGGGTGGCGGCGGAGGGCATCGCGGATGGTTCCCCGCACGGCTCCGACGGACGAGCCGTAGTACCGGTGGCCGCTTCCGTGCCTCGACTCGGACTCCTCGGCGCGGCTCCACGACGACTCGCGCTGGAGCGCAAGGTCGATGAAGTCGCCGGCATCACTCATGGGACCATTCTTTCGCATGCGGCGGTGCTGCTGGTTCCTTGCAGGCCGGAGGCCCCAACTCGTCGAAGGGGAATCCATGGACCGCAAGCAGATGCCCGACGTGGTTCCCGGCCCGCGGCAAGTCATCACGGGTGCGGATCCTTCTCCGCGGCCGCTGGCGTGGGGTGTCGCCGATCCCTTCCTGACCCCCGGCTTAATGTCAGAGGTGCCCGATAGTGTCTTTTCATGGACGGCAATCAGGGGCCCGACGAGGCTCCGGCAGCAGCTGGCACGGTGACGGTCGCGGAGGCGGCCCGGGCGATGGCCGTTGTCCGGCCCGCCCGTGACAGTGCCGGGCTGATCAGTCAGCTCCGGGAACTGGAAGACCTGAAGTCCGTTGCGGCCGCGTCGCAGGCCCGGATCGCCGTCGAACTTGATTTGCGCCAGCGCCGGGAACAGTCCGACGCCGGGATGCCCGCGGCAGACCTGGGGACCGGGGTGACCGCGCAGATCGCCCTCGCCCGGCGGGAATCCCCGGCCAAGGGCGGCCGGCTCCTCGGCCTGGCGAAGGCCCTGGTGACCGAGATGCCGCACGCTTTAGCTGCGTTGGAGGCCGGGCAGCTCAACGAATGGCGCGCCACCCTGCTCGTCCGGGAAACCGCGTGCCTGTCGCCGGAGGACCGGGCCGCCGTCGACGAGGAACTCGCCCCCGACACCGGGACCTTCGACGGCGCCGGGGACCGCCGCATCATCGCCGCCGCCAGGGCGGCCGCCTACCGCCGGGACCCGCGCACGGTCACGCAGCGGGCCAGCCACGCCGCCACCGAACGGCACGTCAGTCTCCGCCCGGCCCCGGACACCATGTGCTACCTCACCGCCCTGCTCCCCGTCCCGGCCGGCGTCGCCATGCACGCCGCCCTCACCCGGCACGCCGACACCCTGCGCTCCGCCGGGGACCCCCGCACCCGCGGGCAGCTCATGGCCGATGCCCTCGTCGAACGCACCACCGGCACCCCCGGCGGGATCACCGGCATCGAAATCCAGCTCGTTCTGACCGACCGCACCCTCAACCAGGGCGACAGTGAACCCGCCCGCCTCCCCGGCTACGGCATCGTCCCCGCCGGCTGGGCCCGCGAACTGCTCCACAACGCCGGCCAAGACGAGGACCAGGCCCACAATGTCTGGCTCCGGCGGCTCTACACCGCCCCCGGCACCGGGGAACTGATCGCGATGGACTCCCTCGCCAGACTCTTCCCGCCAGGACTGCGCCGCCTCATCCAGGTCCGGGACAACACCTGCCGCACCCCGTACTGCGACGCCCCCATCCGGCACCTGGACCACATCATCCCCTGGCACCACGGCGGCCAAACCACCCACACCAACGGCGCCGGACTCTGCGAAGCCTGCAACCACACCAAAGAAACCCCCGGCTGGACCGTCAAACCCGGGCCAGGACCACGACACACGATCGAAATCACAACCCCCACCGGGCACAGCCACCAATCCACCGCACCTCCCCTGCCGGGGACAGAATCCCCGGGTGGTCCCCCGCACCGAACTGCCCCCGCCGATACCCGCGAGCGCCGGAAGTTCCGGCATCGCCTGAAGACCGTCAAAGGTCCGCGCCCGGGCAGACTGCTGGCAGCCTAAAGCCCGCGGGATCGTCAACGTAGCTCGGGGGTCTTCACCGGCCCGTCAGCGCATGAAGGATCGCTGAGCCCAAGGGTCCACCCGCAACAAGCATCAGAAACGCGATGGCGGGGACGCCCAGGACCCAAGTGGCCCGACGCCATCGTGCCCTGTCCACCAGCAACCGCAGGGCCGCGAAGTTCTGCTGGATGGCAATCGCGTCGCCCGGCTGGGCAGGGTTCCGGTGCCAGGTCCGGGCGAGGACGGCCGCCGTCGCAATCCGGGACACCTGCTCCGGGTCCAGCACGTGGCTGCGACGCATGAGCCAGCGCAATAGCTGCCGCTCGGTGACCACTGCCACCTGTTCAGGTGCCGCCTTGATCGTCAGCGTTTTGGGTTCCACGACCACCACTACCCCGGTGACGGCTATTGCGTCACCCACCGCCGCGCTGAGGAGCTTGGACGCCCGCGCCGCTTCATGCGCCGCGCTGTAGAGATGGCGTGTTTTCTTGCCTGCCACCATGAGCGTCCGCCCGGCCACCCAGATGGGCTGGCCCGAGTGGTTCTTTGTGTTGATGGTAAAGACCCCCGGAGGGCCGACCAGCACGTGGTCAATATCAGTGGAACCCGTACCTACCGGCACAGCATGCAGCACGAGCCAGGCCGGACCCAGCGCAGCCAGGATCCTGCCGACAGCGATCTCTCCCAAAGCGCCCCGGTACCAGGGCCACGTTGCTTCGCTCAGCGGGCTGGCACCAAAAATCCTCTGGAGTCTGGACCGTCGACGCTCCAGACTTTGGAGCGCCAACAACTCCTCCATCACCGCCTGGGCCGGAACCCGTGCCCCCAGCAGGACTGGTGCGGGATCGGCGGTCATGGCATGGACTCTAAGTGACGGCGCATGGGAGCGATCCTAGCGCCGCAGACGATAAACCCCGGACCAGAGGCGCCCCTTGCCGGAAACCTTGCGGAACGCCTGCCTAAGCCCTGCGCTGGCCAGTCGTAACCGAAGAGCCGTACCGGGCTCGATGCCCTATTGCCCGGGAGCCCGGTACGTCGGTGTCTTCTTGGCCGCTTCGTCAAGATCCTCCGGCGTCAAAAGCGGTTTCAGGCGCACATTCACAGAGCCCGATGAGTTGATCAGGAGCGACAGCGCGGCGGCGTCGGACGGCGCCGGGACCTCGAAGACCCCCAGCACGTCCCTCTCCCCAAAGGCGTAGTAGAAACATTCGAGCGATCCTCCCACGGACTTGAGGGCATCGACGAGCGCATCACGGCGCTTCGTTCCCCCCTCGCGCATGAGGCCCTTGATGCCGTCGCCCACATAGTTCGCTTCAAACAGATATTTGGTCATGGCCCTTCCCGTCCCGTCATATCCAGGACTCGGGCAACGCAAAGTGCGTCAAAACACTTGACGGCAGGTCCCGGAGGTGGTCCCCAGAATGGGGTTGTGGCCACATCGTAGGCGCTCCCCCGCGCCCTTACAACGGTTGCCGGAGAGTCGCGTGCCCGGCGGGCCAAATTTCGCCCGGGGCTCCCGGGCGCCAGATGGCAGCCGGGGGCGACGCCGGTCGGCTCCTCAGGCGGCTTTGGGCCGGACGACGAGGACAGGACACGGTGCGTGGGTGATGACCTGGGTGGCGACCGAGCCCAGGTGCAGGCCGGTGAATCCGCCGTGCCCGCGGAAGCCGACCACCACAAGATCCGCATCCTTGGCGGCGTCGAGTATTGCTCCTGCCGGTGATTCACTGTGAACGACTTGCCCGGTGGCTGCCACCCCCGCAGTTTCGGTCGTTTTCAGAGCGTCCGCCTGCAGTTTTTCTGCGGCCTCTTGCGGGGAATCCTCAGCCACGATTTCGCCGGCGGCAGTTTCCAGAACCGCCGCATACCAGGCAAGCGGAGGCTTGCGCCAGGCCGTGACCAGACGGATCTGGCCGTTACGCTGCCGGGCCTCCTCTACGGCCCACACCAGCGCATTCTGAGAATTCTGGGAACCGTCAAAACCAACCACAATCACGAACGAATCTGTACCGGCCATTTGTCTTTCCATTCCCTAGCTTCGCTCAGCAGCCTGGATCTTTCAGTCTCTGCGCGGGCTAAAGCCAGTGTCAAGGCAGCACGGATGCCATGGCTGCCCGCGCCCAGAATCCGGCCCATCTGGTCAGGGTGTGGCGCCAGCCGGGCGGGCGGTCCTATGTTATGGACATGGGATTACTGCGGCACCGGGCACAACGCAAGAATCACCGACGGCGGTAAGGCGGGCCGGGTTCTAAAACAATCGGTCCAGGGGTGGTTCCGGGGCCTTCTTGACCGCATTTTTTGAGCGTGACAGGTGGGGGAAAGATGGAGCTGAGAAGACGAACCCGATCTCGTCTCGCCGCGGCCTTGTGGGGAGTCCTCGGTTACTTCACAGTGAGCGCGCTCTGCGGTGTCCTGGTCGCCGGTTTGGTGGTCCCGGGCATTGCTGCCGCGGGTGTCGCCGGCAGCAACTCGATCAGGTTCTTCAACCAGCTCCCCTCGGGGCTGACGGTTGATCCGCCGTCGCAGTCAACCAAAGTGCTGAGCGCCGACGGGAAACTGATCGCCAACTTCTACGCGGAGAACCGTGTCAGGGTCAGCCTGTCCGAGATGTCCCCGTACATCAAGGACGCGATCATCGCCGTCGAGGACCGGCGCTTCTACGAACACGCCGGCGTGGACCCCCAAGGGATTCTGCGAGCGCTGTCAAGCAACCTGACCGGCGGCGGCCGGCAGGGCGCGTCCACGCTGACCCAACAGTACGTCGCCAACGTCGTCACCGAGTCCCTCGTGTCCGCGGACCGGAGCGACGAGGTCATCCGCGGCGGGCAGAAAACCGTCGGGGACAAGCTCCGCGAGATCAAGCTGGCCATCGAACTGGAGAAAAAGTACACCAAGGACCAGATCCTCGAGGGTTACCTCAATATCGTGTTCTTCAACCGGGACGCCTACGGCATTGAGGCCGCGGCACGCTACTTCTACAGCACCACAGCCAAGGATCTCACGCTGCCGCAGGCCGCCCTGCTCGCCGGACTGGTGAACAGCCCCAGCTTCTACGACCCGTCCGTCTACCCGGACAACGCCCTACGGCGACGCGACCAAGTCCTGGAAAAAATGCTGAGCCAGGGGATGATCCTTCAAGCAGAGTACGACGCCGCCATCGCCACCGGCGTCGACCTCAAGATCACCCCGGGCCGGCAGGGCTGCGCCGGGTCGGAACTTGCACCCTACTTCTGCGACTACGTTTCGCACCTCATCCTCAACAACCCGGCGTACGGCGTCGACCTCGCCAGCCGCCAGAGGAAGCTGTACCGCGGCGGCCTGACCATCACCACCACCCTGGACAGCAGGATGCAGCTGGCCGCGCAGGCGCAGGTAGACGCCACGGCCGGGGCCAACCCGGACAAATGGGGTGCGTCGCTGGTCTCCGTCGTTCCCGGCACTGGCAAGATCCTCGCGATGGCGCAAAACACCGTGTTCCTCCCCGAACCCGGAAGATTCGATACCCAGCTCAACTTCAACGTCGATTCCAAAGACGCGGACGGCAATGACTTGAACGGCGCCGGCGGGTTCCAGCCCGGGTCCACCATGAAACCGTTCACGTTCGCGGAGTGGCTCAATTCGGGGAAGTCCCTGACCGCCATGGTGGACGCCTCCAAGAGGACGTATCCGCTCGATTTTCCGTGGAAGTCCAGCTGCGGCAAGGTGCGCGGCGCCTACAGCACCAAGGAGAAGAAGGCCGGCCTTGACGCCACGGACGATCTCCAGAACAACGATGAGGGATACTACCGCCGCATGCCCGTTGACTACGGGCTCTACAACTCCATCAACACGGCAACGTTCGCGGAGGCGGCCCAGCTGGATTTCTGCAACATCCAGAAGATGGTCGACACGGTCGGGCTGCACAGCGGTTTGGACAACGCCCAGATCAACATGCACCAGCTGGGCAACCTGTTGGGCGCCATTGGAGTGGCGCCTCTCCACCTTGCAAATGCGTTCGCCACGTTCGCCAACGACGGCGAGTACTGCGCCCCGATCGCCATTGTGGAAGTGACCGACCCTTCCGGTCGGAAGTTGCCCGCGGAGACCAAAGACTGCCGCAAAGCCGTCAAGCCCGAGGTTGCCCGGGGCGTGAACTCCGTCCTCCAGGACGTGCTGAAACGCGGGTCCGGCGTCTACATCAAACCCAAGGTCCACAGCCAGTTCCCGGTGGCCGCAAAGACCGGCACCTCGA
This sequence comes from Arthrobacter sp. NicSoilB4, assembly GCF_019977335.1. Classification (NCBI taxonomy): domain Bacteria; kingdom Bacillati; phylum Actinomycetota; class Actinomycetes; order Micrococcales; family Micrococcaceae; genus Arthrobacter; species Arthrobacter sp. NicSoilB4. Next base: position 2,306,176 of record NZ_AP024653.1, read on the forward strand.
ACAACAACGGCGCGACGTGGGTGGTCGGCTACACCTCCGGCATTGCCACCGCGTCCTTCTTCGGAGACACCCTGGAAGGCCAGAAGCGGGCCGGGCAGAACGTCACCATCAACGGCAAGTTCTACAAGGGCATTGATGGATATATGCTCGCCGGTCCGCAGTGGGCGAATTACATGCTCGAGGTCGCAGGACTCTACCGTGCCGATCCATTCCCCCCGCCTCCGGAGTCCATGACCAAGAATCCATCCGAGTCCCCGTCCGCGAAGCAGTCGGAGTCTGCGGGCAGGAGGCGGTGACCCGGCCGTTGGCGAATGCCGTGATTCGAGCCGGCACCCTATGCCGCGGAGCCCCGAGCCTCTATTCTCTTGCCATGAGAGTTGGGGGCAAGTTCCGGCGAGGGGAATCGCGCCATTACGTGCGAGTGGCCCGTGGTTACCTCTAGCGCCGGGCCTCCTGACAACTACGACGCGTTCCTGTCGAGGCTGGACGCCGCGACCACGAGCCTCAGCGCGCGGGCCGGAGCGTTGGACAAAGCGGTGGCAGCCGTCTCATTGCTCTTGGGACCCTACGAATCCGCCGTCCGGGAATGGGAACGACGGCGCCGTCACGTCGGCGGGCAGCTGGCCGGGCACTCCGGGCCGCCGCAGTCACACACCGCGCTGCGGGAGCTCCACGACGTGGCGGGCAGGATGGAATCGATGCTCCGCGGCCGCGTCGAGCGCGTCCAGGAACAGTTGTCGGTGATGCACGGTCGTCGCGAGGCCATCGACAAATCGCTGCTGGAGCTGGAGTTAAGCCGGCTGAAACTGAACTCGTCGCGGATGCTGTCACAGGACCGCGAAAAACTGAGCAGCGTTTATTCTGCACTTGCCGGCTCCACCGTTGCAGTCTCGGCCCTCCCGGATTCGGGGCTGCTGGGCGATCTCAGGGAGGCGCGCGAGGCAGTCATCCTGGCCGAAGCGCTGATGGAATTGAAGGGGTACTAATCATGGATAACTCACCGGTCGTTCCGCCCCGCAAAGACACCGTCGCCCTTGTGCGGTGGTCAAAGAAGCCAAGCGAAAATCCCGTGGTCAAATTCGTGATGTTCAGCGTCTTCGGCCTAATTCTGTGCATCGTCCTCATGATATTCATCCGCGGCCTCAGGAGCTTCGGCGCCGTCGCCTTGTTTACGCTCTTCTTTGCCGTCTTGCTCACCGTGCCGACGGTCAGGGGCCGGAGGACATTCATGTTTGGGCTGACCAAGCGGATCAACGACACCATTGCGGAGATTGCCAGCACCCCGGGCGACCAATTGTCGGTGAAGGAATTCCAGCGACTGGTCAAGAGCGGGGAGCGCAGGCCGCTCCTTGTCAGCGGGGTGCCCGGGTTGAACCTGCACGTGGAACGGCTGGTATCGCTGGACAACAACGCCCCCGAGAAATGGCTGGCGGTCTTTACCGTGGACCCTCCGGAAAGCGGGACGGAAAGTTTTGACCGGCTGGTTGCCGCGGCAATTGACGCAGGCCGTGGAGGCGCCAGCGGCCCCTAGCGCGAGGGCTCGGAATTCAAGCCTTTGGCATATCCGGCCTGCCCCACGTGCTGCAGGCAATCGGCGATGGTGCTGACCAGCCGCACCCCGAGCGTGACGGGAGGGTCCCAGCGCTTGTCGACGATGCGGTCTAAGTCCTCATCTCCGAGGCCTTCCAGGAATGCCACGGTCTGACGGTGGACGGCGTCGTAGTACTCGAACAAGAGCTCCGGCGTGGCCCTCACGGCGTCGACCTGTCCGCTCGAGTGGCCGTAACCCGTGTCGCGTTCGGACAGCGGAAGATCAAAGCGTTTTGCAAACCCCTGCGCGGTCCAGACCTGCCCGAGTCCGGCGGCTGAGGAGACCTGCGCGTCCTCGACCCGGCTCAGGTGCCAGATCAGCCACGCCATCGAGTTGCCGTTTCCTGTGGGCCGACGGACCAGGGCCTCGCCGTCGGCCCCGTCAAGGGTGCGTGCCACGGTCTCATGGATCCGGCCGAAGGCGTCCAGCAGCAGTTCGTTGGATTTCATCAAGTCCCTCACGGTGAATTGTCGGTGAGTCCCCATGGTGGCACGCGTGCCGGGCCACCGCTACGCGTGGCTCCCGATTGACCGGCCCCCGGGACGCGACTGCCACTTCCGGGCCCCCATACCAGCAGTCCGGCAGACGGATTTCCTGCAGACCAAGTTCAATGGCCTGGTGATCCCGGCCAGCAGCTGACCGGGCAGCGCGGGGCGGCATGGATTCGTAACGGGCCGCGGCCGCCCCCGCTCCCCCACGCATTCTCACCCCCCACTCCAGGGTGGAAACCGACGCCGCGGGCTCCCGGACTATTTCCTTCCAGCTTGAGGAACCCCTACCGCCCGGTACCGCTGAGGGGCTAAGGTCCAGATCTACCTTGGACGTCCCCCTGAGTGAGAGGACCGGCAGATGATCGAAACCAGGAGTAATCAAGGGAATGGACGCCTGCGCACACTAGCGATCGTCGTCGTGCTGGCGGCAGGCGGGGCCGGTGCGGTGAGCGGCACGGCGCAGGCCGCCCCCAACCCCGACGGCGCCGGCTACGTGGCGGGCGCCTCCGGCAGCGGCGACGAGTACTTTCCCCATGCCGGCAACGGCGGGTACGACGTCCTGAACTACGATCTCGCCCTCCATTACACCCCGCCAGCAGATCCCGCGGTGCTCGAAGGTAACCTCAACGGCGTCGCCACCGTCACTCTCCGGGCGACGAAGGACCTGCAGTCGCTCAATTTCGACCTGCGGGGCCTCGACGTCACTTCGGTCCGGGTCGACGGGAAGGCCGCGAAGCAAGGGAAATCCCAGGGCGGGAACAGCGCCGAGTGGTCACAGGAGCAGGATGACGCGAACCGGATCTGGGAACTCACGATCGGTTTGCAGCCGAATCTGAAGGCCGGACAGAAGACGACGATCGTCATCGAGTACGGCGGAACCACCGGCCGGCCGCTCGACACCACCGGGGCCCTCTACGGGTGGGTCACCACCGCTGACGGCGCGATGGTCGTCAACGAGCCCGAGGGCGCTGCGACCTGGTACCCGGTCAACGACGACCCCGAAGACAAGGCAACTTACACGTTCCGCATCACGGTGCCAGAGGGCAAGACCGCAGTGGCTAACGGCCTGCCGTCCGGCCCGCCGGCAACGAAGGCCGGATGGACGACGTGGACGTGGAAAGCATCGGACCCGATGGCCAGCTATCTGTCCACAGCGGGCGTTGGTGACTTCGCCCTGTCCTACGACAAGGGTCCGCGCGGGCTGCCGATCATCAACGCAATCGACGACGGCGTGCCGGACGCGGAACTGGCGGAGACGACGGCGTCCCTCGCATTGCAGCCGACGATGATCGAGTTCCTGGAGGGCCAGTTCGGGCGGTACCCGTTCGAGGCGTTCGGCGCGATTGTCGACGACGACACGGTCGAGTACGCGCTGGAGACGCAGACCAGGCCGGTCTACTCGGGAATCGCGAGCGAGTCCACGGTACTGCACGAGCTGGGCCACCAGTGGTTCGGCAATAGCGTGAGTCCCTCCGACTGGCGGGATATCTGGCTGAACGAGGGCTGGGCGACCTACCTCGAGTGGCTGTGGGCCGAGCACCGGGGCGTCGCGGCGATGCCGCAGCAGTTCTCGAAAGCGGTCGAGTACCTCGATGCGGAGAACCGCTGGGCGCTGAACATCGCCGACCCGGGCCGCGACAACCTGTTCGCGGGTCAGGTCTATCTCCGCGGCGCCGCCGCCCTCCACGCGTTGCGGGCGAAGATCGGCAACAAGGCGTTCCTCGCAGGGGCCCGCTTGTGGCTCACCCGGCACAACGACTCGACGGCGACGACCGAGGACTTCGAAGCCGTTATGGAAAAGGCCTCGCGTGAGCACCTCGACGAGTTCTTCGATGATTGGCTGCGTGAACCCAACCGCCCGGACATGCCGAGGCGCTAGGGCGTTGAGCGACTCGCGGAACGGCCCCTTGGTCCTGCCAGGTCTCTAGGCGGATGTCCTGCCCGACTCCGGGAGGTTCCCGATGATGGTGAAGATCAGGGCCATGTAAAAGATGAAGAACACCACCCACAGGACGAACAAGCCAATCCCCACCCAGCCCAGCACGCGCCCCTCGGGCGCAGGCACCCCGTAGGCCTCAGCCTTCTTCGACCGGGCGATCGCCAAGGGCCCGAACAGTACGCCCAGGCTGAAGATCGACAGGATGCCGAACACCGTGGCCAGCCGGGCGTGCCGCATGCCCTCCATGTACCAGCGCAGCTGACCCATCGTCACTGGTTGCTGGTCCTGGTTCCGGTAGGCGTATTGCGGTCCGTACTGGCTGGTCGACATTGGTCCCCCTGGTATTCCGTGCTGCTGGCGATGGTTGCGGTCACAGCATATGGCGTTGGGGGCGGAAGATTCCGCAGCCACTCAGGCGCTTCCGGACTCGGCCCGGCGTTTGAGGTTCGCAAACTGCCGGGTCTGCATGACCCAGTGCGAGGGCTCCAGCAACAAGATGCTCAGAACGGGCTGAAACCATGTCGGCCGGAACGACCAGTACTCGCTGACGACCATCCTGGTGCACCCGCCTGCCGCGTCCTTCAGCTCGAATCCCCACAGCGAGTCGGTGAAGTAACGGGGCCGCTCTCCGGCCGGATCGAACGGGCGGCCCCGCAGGTCGAGCGACATGCGCAGGCCCAGGAACCGCTCCGGTTCCAGTGCCGCGACCTCCCACCACTGGCTGCCGTCCGGTGTGCCCGCCAGATGGTCGCCGACAGCGATGTCTTGCCACTCAGGGCGAAGGGACCGAACGCTGGTGCGCCCGAAATTATCCAGCCGGTCCCAGCTGTACCACCCGCCCCGGTCGGTCCCCATCTGCACCAGCCAGGGCCACACGCGCGAGCGGGGCGCATCGATGGTCACCGCCATGGTGGCGCTCCGGGTACCGTCCGGGATGAGTCCGTCCCCAGGGTAGGGCCCGTCCGCTTCCCCTGCGGTGGCGCCGGCACGCAGCAGGCGGGGCCGCACAAATGCCAGGTAGGCGGTCACCAAACCGGCTGCGGCAGCAGCGGCTCCGGCCTTTGCCGGCAAATGCGGTGTGCGGAGCGTCATCGAGTCTCCCCTCAGTGCCCAGGTGCGGCCTCCCGGGACGCTCGGATACTTCATGAAGCAGCTATCGGTCTATCAGCTACGCAGTGGCCACGGGAAGAGTCCTTGGCCGCAGGCGACGTCCCTGACCGGCTCAACGCCGGCGTTGCGGCAGAACTTTTTGCCCGGACTGTAATCCTTGGCCATGCCCGGGAAACCTAGTCAGTGAGCGGGAAGACCAGCCCGCCGTCAAAGAACATGGGGGTTACACAATGAATTCCAAGCGCACCGCCTTCGCCGCAACCGTCGCCATGGCAGGGTTTGCCGTCAGCCTGGCCCTTGCCGGCTGCGCGACGCAGACTGGCACTCCTGCCGCCGCCTCGAACCCTGCCGAGAGCAGCACGGCCGACCGCACTGCAACGCTGACCGTCGCATCAACGTCCACCGCGGCGCCGGGGGCCCCCGCCACCGGTGCGGTGCCGGCGTCGAAGGTTCCCAGCTCACCGGCGAAGCACGTGTCTCCCGGGCTGAAGACCTTCACCTTCCCGGACGGGCACATCTCGTTCGCCTATCCGGAGACGTGGATGGTGCGGACCGTCCTCCCACCGGCCGGACTTCCCGGCGTTGAAGCGATCGTCGCTGACGCCGCGGGAAACGAACTCCTGACCCTGGCCAACGGCGTCACCGCCGGGTGCGCGGGCGGCCCCGTGTCGCGCCAGGTCTTGGACCAGGCGTCGGTTCCGGGAATGAAGGCCCCGAACGGCACGGAACCCAGCTTCGGATTCGTTGCGGAAAACTATGGGAACGGCGAGGCGTATTTCATGGGACTCACCGATCCCCGGTCGCTGAAGGAAGGAGAGGGCGTCTCGTCCTGGTGCAACCTGATCCCCACGGCGAACGGCGGCCTTTTCACCCGCGTTCATTTTAACGACCCCGGCTTCCCGAACCACGGCGCGGCCAAGGCCTGGATGGCCACCGATCAGTACGCCCACCTCAAGGCCCTGCTGCTGAGCCTGAAATACGCCTGAGCCTGGCTGGACAACCCGAGGCGGATGCGAAAAGCCCTGCACCCAACCGGGTGCAGGGCTTTCGCGTTCGCGCTGCCGGGTGACTCACTGCCCGCCGCCGCAGCTTTAGGTCAGCGTCCAGGAGCGCTTGGACAGGCCGAACCAGAACCCGTCAATGGCGGTCTTGGCATTCAAGTCGCCGGACTCGTAGGCCGCGCCGAGAGCCACATAGAGCGGCGCCCAGTGCTCGCTGCGGGGGTGCGCCTCCCGGGCTGCCGGGGCCTTGTGCAAAAAGTCCAGGATGGAGTCGACGTCGCCGCGCGCCATTGCTTCCTCGGCCCATTGATCGAACTCGCGGGAGACCGACGGCGGGGTGCTGTCAGGTCCGCCGGCGGGGTTGAACCAGCGCAGATTGTGGGTGGTGAACCCGGACCCGACGATCAGCGTCCCGCGGTCGCGCAACGGCGCGAGGGACTTGCCCAGATCGAACAGGCCCTGCGGATCAAGGGTGGGCATGGACATTTGCACCACCGGCACATCCGCGTCCGGGAACATCTCCTTGAGTGGGACGTAGGCGCCGTGGTCCAGGCCGCGGTACTCGTCGCGTTCGACGTGGTGGCCATGGCCGGCGACGAGCTTCTCCACCTCGGCGGCCAGCCCGGGAGCCTGCGGGGCGTCGTAGGTGACGTCGTAGTACTTCTGGGCGAAGCCGCCGAAGTCATAGACCAGTCCCGGGTTGCGCCCGGTGGCGCTGAGCGTGACCGGGGCGTTTTCCCAGTGGGCGGACACCATCAGGATGTCTTTGGGCTTGTCGAAGGTGCCGGACCATTCGTTGAGTTCGCGGGTCCAGGTGGCGTCGTCAGCCAACGGCGGCGCACCATGGCTGAGGAAGAGAACCGGAGGGCGGTCGAGCGTCGATGTCATGATTTCATGGTAGCCGGTTTTACTTGAAGGTTCAAGTGATGCCGAAAAACTGGTGTCCCTACGCCCCAACTTTTGTCCCCACAAAGAACAGGCGGGGCGGGGAGTTGAATCCCCTGGTCTTTGCCGCGGCGCGAGCCTAGAACAGCGGTACGGGCGGGTCCCGGCGAACTATGCGGTGACCGGGCCCGTCGGGGCTGCAGTGCGGGCAGCACGGCTGCGGCGGCCGGGCCACATCTGAACAGCCATGGCGAACGCCCAGACGGCCATGAGCACCAGAGCCACCAGCCGGGGCACCGAGTCGAACAGGCCCACGTAGGAAACCATCACGCCGTGGATGATCCAGGCGACCCCCGCGACGGCGGCCAGCCATCCCAGCCAGCGGGAATAGGCCGTGCCATAGGCGATGGCCAGACCAAAGAAGGTGAGCGTGAGCCCCAGCAGGATGTTGGAATAGCTCTGCAGCGCGTATTCAGTCCATCTCAACCCCATGGCGGCCGCCAACGCTGAGGACTCCTGATCGGCGGGAGCTTTCGCCCAGGCATCAACCGCCCATTTGAGCGCAACACCGTCCACCGCCTGAAGCATCGTGATGGCCGCCGTCGTCAGCACCACAGCGGACAAGCCGAAGCGTGCCAGCACCGTTGACCCTTCCCGTTTGGGGCCCATGGCAAAGTAGAGAGCTACCAGCCCGCCGAAAAACACCAGGCTGGCGAGCCACTGCGTGAAGTGGATGGCAATCCATGCATCGGTCTGCGCGTACTCCCTGAAGACCGCCGTATGGTTCATGACGTCCTCGCGAGAGGGGTGCACAGCCGTAGCCGCCACCAAAAGGATGATGCCGAGGGGAAGCGCAATCGCGCCGATCCTCCCCCAGAGCGCTCTTGATTCCACACGCGTTTCCATCACTTTCCCCTCTCCAGGCCGGCAACTAGCCAACGCGACCAGTCATCCCTTCAGGGACGCATCGCCGGGCCTTCCATTGCTTCCATTTGGCTGGAGCGGGCGAGTTTTTGACCCGCCCCTACCAACAAGATTAGGAGCCTGGGGGCGAAAGTTATATGCGGCCCGGACACGGGCTGAGACATGCTCAGCAGCATCGCTACACATGGCCCGCTCCCACATATTCCAGGAGTCGGCAGGGGCCTCAGTCCGATATGTTGGGGGTGAATCCGAGGGCGCGTTCGGTGCGTACTTCAGCAACAAGTTGAAGGGGCTGTCTCCCGGAGACATTGTGTCGATGATGATGGGTTCAAGGGTGACGACCACTACGTCATCACACTCACGAAGGCAGACGAAGGCTCCAAGGGTTGATGACGGTTACCGCCCTCATGTGTGCGGGCGGCCCGCCGACGCTCACCGGTATGACGCAGGCGGGCGCAACGGCGTGCCAGAATGTCTTGACATCAACTCAGGGGGAAAAAATGATCATCTCGAATCTTCGCGTCACCGCCCTGCTCGTGCTGGCCAGCCTCACCCTCACGGCTTGCGGCGGCACCTCGGCTCCCGTGGCGTCTAACGGAGATCGACAGACCCGCACCTCTCAGCGTCCCGTTCAGCATGTTGACAAGGACTACAAGCCCACCGACCAGGAGATCGAAGCGGCGGACGAAGAGTCGCGGGAGAAAATCTTCGGAAAGAGGTGGTCATGTTACTACGAGCCGACCATGAACAATAATTGGCACGACGACGTGCGCTGCACTAACGGACCAAAATCATATCGCCCCATCCTTCTCGCCGACCGGGGGTTTGTGACCGAAGAAGAGATGCGCGCGGCCGGTCGAGACCATGAGAAGCACCTAAACTCCCTACCTTGAGCTGCCGTTCATGGACCGCGGCATGACCGGGCGCCGGGTCCTCCAATGGGTAGCGCTGTCGGTGGGTCCGCACACATTGGTGCCATGACTGCCGAACCGTTCACCGTCACTGCCGATGTCTCCTACCGCCCGTACCGGGTCCCGCCGCGCTGCCGGAAAGCCCGCCCCGTGGATGAGGTCTTCACGCACTACATCTCCATCCCGTCGGTCACCTCCAACGATGCCCCTGTGGTGGCCATCGTCCCCGATGACCGGAAGATAGCGGCATCAAACCCGGGACGGTTCAGAGAGACACTTTAGACCAAGCGACGACGGGGCTGACCTTCCCGCGAATCCCTACTCCAGTACCTGTCCACGGGCCACTTCGGAACGTGGGCCAGTACTTTGCTGTCGCCATTGACGTCTTCACCGATCGCCCATATCGAGGATGGGAGCCAGGCATCGTTTCCGAGGATTTCGATCACGATGTATCGGCCGCTGACGTTGTCCATATCGACGCGTGCAGACTGAACGTCGAACTCATATTCCTCGGTCTTGCCCGGCTCGCGTTCGTCAGGATCTGGCAGATCGGGAAAACGAAACCGACGGTTGTTAAGTAGAAGATCGAATTTATCGTCCGTGCCGGCGTTCGCTCCGGTGCCTGGGATGGTGGGAAAGCCCGGACGAGTGACCGCGGGCGTTTCAATCGCAGTCGTATGAATGATCCACAAAGTCTTCAACATCGCCATTGAGATGACCTTCCTCCGGCTGCAACTGTGTTCGTCGCAGCGACATGCAGGTAGGTCACAGTATGGAACGGAATGGCTGTCTTGCGAAAGCCCCGCCGTGCGAAGCGTAGCGGCGCTTTTCTGTTGTCCTTTGCACACATTGCGCGGGTGGAAAACTTCTATGGCCCTGTCAACGCCCTGTAGCAGTTTTTCCGGTAGCACCGTTGGCCAAGCAGTCACTCGGCTGCGGCTTGGTCCGCGCGGCTGCGCGTACACGGCACACGGGACGTGCTTCCAAGTTTTCCGACTAGATCCAGATGACTTGAAGGCTTGGCTTAGGAGCAGGGCCCTGCAGGAACAAGCTGAACCCAATGCCCATTTCCGTGGCCACCATTTGCCCGCACCTCTGCCGTGTCAATTACAGTAACTAGTCGTTCAATTCCCGGCACACGCAGGCGGATGCGCTGCGCGTCCCGTAGGTAAGGGTGAATGGCAGACACAGAGAGCGGAACAGGTTCAGGAACGGATACCTCATGCATAGGCCGTCTCGCCCTATGCGTAACCGGCCATCGGGCCAGATGTTCGGTATCTAGAATGACAACGCCATCGGCATCTGGACCATGGACGCCGATAACCGCGGCGGATCGGCCTACTTCCTCTGGATAGACTCCGTACTCCCCCCAATCAACGAAAAGGGCGAGATCATCTTCACAGTGGAGCTCTAGGATGCCCTGTATCGCTTCCCCTGCGGCCTCCCCCAGGAGGCGGCTCACGTAGTCGGGAATGGCTGACGCCCCTGCGCCGATACTCTCCACATCGTCGGGTCGCTCAGAACGCGCGGTCTTCGTCTTCGGTGTTGACACCTTGCCAATCACGTAAGAGGAGCCCGACCCGGAGAAGAAGTCGTGGTTCTTGTCGGAGTTCAGTGACAGGCCCGACAGGATGGCCGGGTCACGTTTGTGACGGACGCCGGGAACATTGCCTCGTAGCCGAGTTTCATGAGGGTCTTGTTGGCGTTGTTCTACTCCCGTGGAAGCGCCGCCAGTAGCCCCGCTGCTGCTGTCCGTTCTTCCTCGACCTGACTTTTTGCACGCGCCGCCTCATTAAGTGCCGCAGCACCATCCACATCCGCCCCCAGGGCGTCGACAGCGATCCCGTAGCGCTGCTGTACCTGCTCGCGGTCAGCGTCGGCCGCAGAGCGTGCCATGCTCATGGTTAGGTGTGCTCCTGACCGGAGTTACCAGTTTGGAGGCCGCCACCCATCTTCGAAGGCCTGCCAGTCCCCAGGGTCAATATCCGGCCTGTTGATGCCCTTCTCGACCTCTTCCACGGACATTTCGCCAAGCTGGACCTTGTCCAGGATTTCGACGGCTGCGTCTTCTCCCCAATGCGTGAGGAGCCAGTCAAAATGTTTGGCAGGCAGTATCGGATGCCCTGAGGTCTTTCGCTTAGCCATAATGCATCTCGTTTCACACGAATCACTGTTCCTAGAATTATCAGCAAGCTACCACAGGGATGCTTGATAAAACGGTCCTTGCGCTAAACAAGCAAGCGACCGGCTGAACGGCATAGAACGGCCGACGTCACCTCGCCGCCCCAAGGGTCGTGACGGCCGGTGGCGACGGGGTGAAGGCGGACAGGCCGTGCGAGAGGCGATCAAACGTCATCGGGAACAGCCCCATCTGCACCTCAGAGGAAGCGACGGGGAGCATAAGTACCTCTTCACTGTTTGGAGTCCCGGCCCAGAAGAACGTCAGCTCGTCGTCTTGAATGTCGAGCCCGCCGAGGTGCAGGACTAGCTACTCCTGAGCCTCGGTCTCAGCGCCATCTTCGAGCTCGCCGGCCGCGACGCGTTCGGCGGTGCGCCGGTAGGCCTCAGCGACGAAGTCCTCGATGTCGTTAGCCCCGATGCGCCAAATGCCCCTTCCACCGAGCTGAATTCCGCGAAGCTCCCCTGTCCTGAGCAGGGCTCGGATCTAGTTCTGGTTCACATTCAGCTCTTCGGCTGTCTGGGCGATGGTCAGGAAGCGCAGCTTCTTGGGTTCGTCGGTCACCCGGCCATCCTATGTGCGGGCGGTTCACACCTGCAGAAGGCCTGACCTGCACATACACTTTCGAACATGCGACGAGTCTTCGACACGACATTCGACTACAAGACCGATGACCCTCGTGGGGCCAGGCCGGACGCCGACAGGGACAGCAAGACGCTCCGAGAGGACCACGAACTGCTGTGGAGCAAGAAGCTGCCCTTGTCCGAGGCGATTTTCGCCCCGAAGGTGACACCCGGCAAGAATGAGTACCTCATCTTCACAGATGCCACTGGTGACAGATTTTGTTACGGCAGCGATGCCATCACCAGCTCCTACACAGACTGGGTGAAGGCAAAAAGACCCAGATCAAGGGCCCTGGTCGAGGCCATCGCTGGGCTGAACCCTGAGCAGCGGGCCCGCTACCTCGACCCGCCATACACCATCGGTAGTGCAATGATCTGGCCGGTCCGACGCAAGGACTATCACACCGTCAACAGAGTACGGGGGAGGAATATACTCATCGCCGATCGGATGGATCTCACGCTCGAATGCATCCAACTCCACTACGCAGGGAAGGCGGGGCACCCTCTTGAAAAAGCAACTACCGCCTACAAAGACTTTTTCGACCTGTTCGGCACCTTCAAGGCATTCGTGGAATTCTTCCACTTCCAGGACCTCATTAAGCCCGGCTCCGACTACCAAGAAATCGAATACTTTCTGAAGCCGAACAACTTCGAGCGTGCCGCAACCCCGGCTACAACAGGTGAGTACATCGAATACCGGGAGAATGTCCTGGCGTTCATCAAGAAACGGAGCATTCGTATGGCCAACTGGGTCATGGAGAATCGCCGCGACATTGCGGTCCGCCAGTAGCGTTGCAGGACCAATGAGGACCCAGGGCGCAACCCCACCGCCGGCTTAGTCGTCGATGGCCTTCCGGTCCAAGGACTTGAGCGCGGCAAGCCGTGCCTTCAGTTCGGTCTGCTCTCCGAGGTCTTCCAGAGAGGCGAACTGTGTACCTCAGACGAGATTTCTTCGACGAAGGGTTGGGCCGGGTCTGCCAGCTGCGTGAGCATGGCGAGCTCCGCGGCATGGGCGGTCAGCTGGCTACTGAGGGTGCAACAAGGAAGTATCACTCGTGCTTCACGGTCGGCCTCAATCACAAGGTTGGCCAACTGTATGAAACAGCTGGCCAACTACTGTGAATCGTGGCCACCCAAGTTGGGAAATGGCCAAGTACCGTGGAACCTCACCCCGAGGTGGCAAAGGTATGAAAGCTCACGAGGCGGCTCTGCACGATTTACCGTGCAGAGCCGCTTAATGGAATCTACTTGGAAGACTTCCAACTAGGCGATGCGTTTCTTCCAAATAGGGTGCCATTCTTCCAATTAGGTCGACATCTCACAAGAGACTAGAAGTCCCAGTCGTCATCCTCGGTATTAACAGCCTTGCCAATCACATAGGACGAACCCGAACCCGAGAAGAAGTCGTGGTTCTCGTCCGCGTTCGGCGACAGGGCCGACAGGATGGCCGGGTTCACGTCGGTGACCGAGGCCGGGAACATGGCCTCGTAGCCCAGGTTCATCAGCGCCTTGTTGGCGTTGTAGTGCAGGAACTTCTTGACGTCCTCGGCCAGGCCGACGGAGTCGTAGAGGTCGTGCGTGTACTGGACTTCGTTCTCGTACAGCTCGAAGAGCAGCTCGAAGGTGTAGTCCTTGATCTCCTGCTTGCGCTCCTCGGACAGGCCTTCCAGGCCCTTCTGGAACTTGTAGCCGATGTAGTAGCCGTGCACGGCCTCATCGCGGATGATCAGGCGGATCAGGTCGGCCGTGTTCGTCAGCTTGGCCCGCGAGGACCAGTACATCGGCAGGTAGAAGCCGGAGTAGAACAGGAAGCTCTCCAGCAGCGTCGAGGCCACCTTGCGCTTCAGGGGATCGTCGCCCTGGTAGTAGTCCATGACGATCTGGGCCTTCTTCTGCAGGTTCACGTTCTCGGTGGACCAGCGGAATGCCTCGTCGATCTCCTTGGTGGAGGCCAGCGTGGAGAAGATGGAGGAGTAGCTCTTGGCGTGCACCGACTCCATGAAGGCGATGTTCGTGTAAACAGCCTCTTCGTGCGGGGTCAGCGCGTCCGGGATCAGCGAGACCGCGCCGACGGTGCCCTGGATGGTGTCCAGCAGGGTCAGGCCCGTGAACACGCGCATGGTGAGCTGCTGCTCGTCCGGGGTCAGCGTTGCCCAGGACTGAACGTCGTTGGACAGCGGGATCTTCTCCGGCAGCCAGAAGTTATTGACCAGGCGGTTCCAGACGTCCACGTCCTTGTCGTCCTGAATACGGTTCCAGTTAATGGCTTCAACGTGGCTAAGCAGCTTGACCTTCTCGGTCATGTCATCCCCTAAGAAGTTGGGTCGGTTCTCTAGTTAAAGCGTACGACGGCGGGCGGGCGCCCGCCGTCGTACTGTCACGATTTGGTTGAAGCTACAGCATGCAGCTGACGCAGCCGTCCACCTCGGTCCCTTCCAGCGCGAGCTGGCGGAGACGGATGTAGTAGATGGTCTTGATGCCCTTCTTCCAGGCGTAGATCTGGGCCTTGTTGATGTCGCGCGTGGTGGCGGTGTCCTTGAAGAACAGCGTCAGGGACAGGCCCTGGTCCACGTGCTGCGTGGCCGCGGCGTACGTGTCGATGACCTTCTCGTAGCCGATCTCGTACGCGTCCTGGTAGTACTCCAGGTTGTCGTTCGTCAGGTACGGGGCCGGGTAGTACACGCGGCCCAGCTTGCCTTCCTTGCGGATCTCGATCTTGGACGCCACCGGGTGGATCGAAGAGGTGGAGTTGTTGATGTAGCTGATCGAGCCCGTCGGCGGGACGGCCTGCAGGTTCTGGTTGTAGATGCCGTGCTCCATGACGGAAGCCTTCAGCTCCTGCCAGTCGGCCTGCGTCGGGATGTGGATGTTCTTGAACAGCTCCGCGACCTTGGCGGTCTGCGGGACCCATTCCCGGTTGATGTACTTGTCGAAGAACTCGCCGGAGGCGTACTTGGACTTCTCGAAGCCGCCGAAGGTCTGGCCGGTCTGGATGGCCAGCTTGTTGGAGGCGCGGACGGCGTGGAACACCACCGAGTAGAAGTAGATGTTGGTGAAGTCCAGGCCCTCTTCGGAGCCGTAGTGGACCCGCTCACGGGCCAGGTAGCCGTGCAGGTTCATCTGGCCGAGGCCGATCGCGTGGCTCTGGTCATTGCCGCGGGCGATCGAGGGTACCGAGGTGATGTTGGACATGTCCGAGACGGCCGAGAGGGACCGGATGGCCGTCTCGATGGTCAGGCCGAAGTCGGGCGAGTCCATAGTCTTGGCGATGTTCAGCGAGCCCAGGTTGCAGGAGATGTCCTTGCCGGTCTGGTCGTAGGACAGGTCATCGTGATACGTCGTGGGCTGGGAGACCTGGAGGATCTCGGAGCACAGGTTGGACATGATGATCTTGCCGTCGATCGGGTTTTCCCGGTTCACGGTGTCCTCGAACATGATGTACGGGTAGCCGGATTCGAACTGGATCTCGGCGAGGGTCTGGAAGAACTCACGCGCCTTGATCTTGGTCTTCTTGATCCGGGAATCGTCCACCATCTCGTAGTACTTCTCGGTGACCGAGACGTCGGAGAACGGCATGCCGTAGACCTTTTCGACGTCGTACGGCGAGAACAGGTACATGTCCTCGTCCTTCTTGGCCAGCTCGAACGTGATGTCCGGGATGACGACGCCGAGGGAGAGGGTCTTGATGCGGATCTTCTCGTCCGCGTTCTCGCGCTTGGTGTCCAGGAAGCGGTAGATGTCCGGGTGGTGCGCGTGCAGGTACACGGCGCCGGCACCCTGGCGGGCACCGAGCTGGTTGGCGTAGGAGAAGCTGTCCTCGAGGAGCTTCATCACGGGGATGACGCCGGAGGACTGGTTCTCGATCTGCTTGATCGGCGCGCCGACCTCGCGGATGTTGGTCAGCGCGAAGGCCACGCCGCCGCCGCGCTTGGACAGCTGCAGGGCGGAGTTGATGGACCGGCCGATCGACTCCATGTTGTCTTCGATGCGGAGCAGGAAGCAGGAGACCAGCTCGCCGCGCTGGCGCTTGCCGGCGTTGAGGAACGTGGGGGTGGCCGGCTGGAAGCGGCCCTCGATGATCTCGTCGACCATCTGGGTGGCGAGCTGCTCGTCGCCGCGGGCCAGGTGCAGGGCCACCATGCAGACGCGGTCCTCGTAGCGCTCCAGGAAGCGCTTTCCGTCGAACGTCTTCAGCGTGTAGGAGGTGTAGAACT
Source organism: Arthrobacter sp. NicSoilB4 (assembly GCF_019977335.1). Classification (NCBI taxonomy): domain Bacteria; kingdom Bacillati; phylum Actinomycetota; class Actinomycetes; order Micrococcales; family Micrococcaceae; genus Arthrobacter; species Arthrobacter sp. NicSoilB4. The sequence goes on from NZ_AP024653.1 coordinate 2,322,044, forward strand.
TGAACGCGCCCAGGAAGGTCTCGAAGCGGAACTTCTTCTTGTACGCGCGGTTGTAGAGCTCGCGGATGAAGTTCATCGTGTACTGGTCGAGGGTTTCGCGCTCGTAGTACTCGTTCTTGACGAGGTAGTCGAGCTTTTCCTCGAGGTCGTGGAAGAACACGGTGTTGTTGTTCACGTGCTGCAGGAAGTACTGGTGCGCCGCCTCGCGGTCGGCCTCGAACTGGATCTCCCCGTTCGGGCCGTAGAGGTTCAGCATGGCGTTGAGCTCGTGGTAGCCCAGGCCCTGGTAGGCGGCCGGCATGGCCGGCTTCTCACCGGGGACGGTGTGCTTCTCGACGGCGGTGCTGGTGGCCGCGTGGGAAACCCCGGTCACTTCGGTGTCTTCGACAGTCGTGTCCAAAATTCTTCCAATCCTTGTTGTACCCGGCTGACGTCTTCCGGCGTCCCCATGAGTTCGAATCGATATAGGTGGGGGACCTGGCATTTCGCGGCGATGATGTCGCCGGCCATGCAGTAGTTGTCCCCAAAATTCGTGTTGCCCGCCCCGATCACTCCCCGGAGCTGTTGCCGGTTGCGCGGATCGTTCAGGAAGCGGATGACCTGCTTTGGAACGGATCCCTCTCCCCCGGTGCCTCCGTAGGTGGGAAGCACCAGCACGTAGGGTTCGGTGGCCACGAGCGCGGGTTCCCTCGAGTGGAGGGGAATCCGGGCGGCGTCGATGCCCAGCTTCCTGATGAAGCGTGCGGTGTTCTCGGAGGTGGAGGAGAAGTAGATGAGGTGGCTGCCGGTGGTCCGGACCGTGTCCGGGTTCCGGGCTGCTTCCGCCGCCGGCGCCGTGTCTGCTGCCGGCGTCGTACCGGCAGTTGCCAGTGCCATAGGAGTCACCTCATCTGACGTGTCTTCGTTCGAAGCGGATCAGGCCACGGCGACGGCGGAAGCCTGGGCCAGTTCTTCGATCTTGTCGGGGCGGAAGCCGGACCAGTGGTCCTGGTCCGTGACGACGACGGGGGCCTGCATGTAGCCGAGGGCCTTCAGGCGCTCGAGGGCATCCGCGTCCTGCGAGATGTCGACGCTCTGGTAGGCGATGCCCTTCTTGTCCAGCGCGCGGTATGTCGCGTTGCACTGAACACAAGCCGGCTTCGTGTAAACCGTAACGGTCATGGTCCCTGTCCCCTTTTTGTTGAAGTCTTTGGTACTGCGAAATGTGTGCTGCGTAGGAGCTGATGCTGTTGAGCTGAGTCTCTGCTGCGTCTGTTGTGCCAGTGGTCCGGGCGGGCCGGTCCGGGACAGGAATCCTTATCCGTTACTGGCTGCACCTGGCGGGCACTGCTGCTCCTGAACTGCTGCTCTTACTGCTGCTCTGGAACTGTATGTCGATACTACATGTAGTGCAAGAGCCCGATGTGGACCCCAAGATGATGTATTACAAGTATGTCATTTAATGCACCACCAGTCCACAGGCAGGGTGCCTCAAAATGTCCGTGTTTCCGCCATTTTGGCGGACGAAATCCACAGGCTGTGGAGTACCTTTGCACAATTAACTGCCCTGCGTGTCGCGCGGGAGACGGCGTGTCGCGGTGCGGGGCACGGTGGCCCGCGGTGGGGTTAAACACCACATGTAGTGTCCGGCAACACGAAGAAGGCGGGCACCCCCGGGGGTGCCCGCCTTCCGCGGCGTGAGGAGTCTTACAGCGAGCTGTCAGCCCGCCGCCTCGCCCGCCGTCCGACGGTCCAGCACGATCTGCTGCACGTCGAGGTAGCCGGTCTCAAAGCCGGCGCGGGAGTAGCAGAGGTAGAACAGCCACATGCGCTGGAAGATCTCGTCGAAGCCCAGCCCCTGGACGTCGGCGGAGCGGGCCATAAAGCGCTCCTCCCAGAGCCGCAGCGTCTGGGCATAGTGCTCCCCCATGGCGAGCCGCTCACGGACGCGCAGCCCGGTCTGCTTCTCCGTGATGTCCTCGATGGCCCGCACGGAGGGGATGACGCCGCCCGGGAAAATGTACTTATGCACCCAGGTGTAGCTGGAGCGGGTGGCCAGCAGCCGGTCGTGCGCGATGGTGATGGCCTGGATGGCCACCTTCCCGCCGGGGGCCAGGACCCGTTCGATTGTCTGGAAGTAGGTGGCCCAGTACTCGAAGCCCACGGCCTCGATCATCTCGACGGAGACGACGGCGTCGTACTCGCCTTCGACCGCGCGGTAGTCCTTGAGCTCGATCGTGACGGCGTCGGTGTAGCCGGCGTCGGCGACGCGTTTGCGGGCCAGTTCCTGCTGCTCGCTCGAAAGGGTGACGGAGTAGACGGTGGCGCCGCGCTGCGCGGCCCGGAGGGCGAGCTCGCCCCAGCCGGTGCCGATTTCCAGCACCCGGGTCCCCTGTCCGACGCCGGCCTTGTCCAGCAGCCGGTCGATCTTGGCCTGCTGGGCGGCGGCGAAGCCGTCCCAGGCCACGGTCTTCAGCGCCTCGCCCGATTCCGGGAAGAGTGCACTGGAGTACGTCATGGTCTGGTCCAGGAACGTGGCGAAGAGCTCGTTGGAGAGGTCGTAGTGGCGGGAGATGTTGGAGCGGGTGTTCTGCTCGGTATTGCGTTCCTTCCGCGGCTGGCGCGGCAGGTAGAGCGCGCGCAGTCTCTGCAGCGGCTCGGGCACCAGGGTCCCGACGCGGGCGGCGAAGACCTCCATCACGGCGGTCAGGTTGTCGGCGTCCCAGTCCCCGGCCATGTAGGACTCGCCCAGGCCGATCAGCCCGCCGTCGCCGAGCCGGGCCGCGAACGCCTGGGGCCGGTTCATGGTCATGACGGGGTACGTGTGTCCGGGCGTGGCCGCCTTGCCGAGGACGGTGCCGTCGGGGTAGCGGACTTCGAGCGGAAGCCGGCGGACGGCGGCCTTGAAGATCGCCTCGGCCACGCGGCCGGCGACGGCGGTTTTCAGGCCGGACGGGACCGTGGCGATGGCGGGCCAGATGGCGGCGTCGACGACCGCGGGCGGCTGCGGGACGGTGTAGGGAGCTGCGGCCTCGTTCGTCGGGCGCGCCGCGCCCGATCCGGTCGCTTCGGTCATTGTCACTGGACTGCCTCCTGTGAGGGGTGGTGTGGTCGTTTGATGATGGGCAGCCGACGTGCCCAAAGCCTGATTCCCTGCCAGCGGATCTGCGCGGAGACGCGCAGCGGTGCCAGCGGGACCGCGAGCGCCGCGGCGAGGATGTTCCGCACCGTGGCCTCGTGCCGTTCGCCGTCCATGCTGGCGAGGAAGGGTTGCTGCCCCTCGCGCTCGAGGACGATCGAGACGGCGAGCCGTTCGCCGGGTTCCGGGAGTTTCATCCGGTACTCGCCGTCGACGTCGTTGAAAGGTGAGACGTAGAACGCCTTGGGCACGCTGGCCCGGCCGGCGTCGTCCGTTTCGAGGAGGTAGCAGTGCCGTTCGCCGTAGGTGTTGTGGACCTCGGCGAGGACGCAGCGCAGCTCCCCGGCGGCGTCGTGGCACCAGAACAGGCTCAGCGGGTTGAAGACGTGCCCGAACACCCGGGCGCTGGCCAGCATGGTGATCCGGCCGCCGTCGAGGGTTATCCCCCGGGTGGCCAGGAACGCCTCGACGTTGCCGCGCAGCGTCCCGTCCGGGTCGCCCAGGTGGTCCGCCACGCTGAAGCCGGCGAGCGGCTGGAGCAGCCGGGGCATAACGGGGAGCCGGTCGACGTCGACGTACCAGCTGTAGCTGCGGTAGGTGAACGCGTTCTTCAGCGGGGTGCGCCGCACATGCGCGATGGAGGTGCGGTAGATGGCAGCCGTGGTGCTCATGAGCCCTCCGCGGAGACGGTCTGCAGGTCAGGGTCGACGGCGACCGCACGGTACTCCTCGTTGAGCGCGACGGCGGGGTCGTCCCAGGAACGTCCGAGCCGTTCCGCGGCCTTGACGCCGGAGAGGGCGCCGTCCTCGTGGAAACCCCAGCCGTGGTAGGCCCCGGCGAAGGCCAGCCGCCCGTCGCCGAGTGCGAGGATCTGCTGCTGGGCCTTGAGGGATTCCGGGGTGTACTGCGGGTGCTCGTAGACCATCCGCTCGATCACCGTGTTGTCCGCGATCAGCTCGGATTCGCCCAGGCTGACGATGTACCGCCCCATGTCCGCAGGGGCCAGCCGCTGCAGCCGGGTCATGTCGTAGCTGACCAGCACCTTGTCCGGCCGGGCGTCGCAGGAGGGCAGCCGGTAGTTCCAGGATGCCTTGGCGTTGTCACTGGACGGCAGCACGGCGGCGTCGCGGTGGAAGACGGTGTGGTTGACGGAGTACGGCATCCCGGCGAGCGCGTCGCGTTCGGCGGCCGAGGCGTCGGTGAGCATGTCCAGTGCCTGGGCCGGGTGGGTGGCGATCACAACGGCGTCGAAGTTCTCCGTGCGGGCGCCGCTGGTCCCTTCGCGGACAGTCAGCTCGACGCCGTGGGCGTGGCGGCGCACTCCGGTGACCGGGCTGGAGAGGCGAATGTCGGGCAGAGTCGCCGCGAGCTTGTCCACGTAGGTGCGCGAGCCGCCGGTGACGGTGCGCCACTGCGGTGACCCTGCGACGCCGAGCAGGCCGTGGTGGCCCAGGAACGTGAAGAGGTAGCGCGCCGGGTAGGCCAGGGCCGTGGTGGGGTCGCAGGACCAGACCGCGCTCACCACCGGCGTCATGAAGTGCGAGATGAAGTAGCTGCTGAACTTTTCCCGGGCCAGGAACTCCCCCAGGGTCAGCTCCGGCTTTCCCTCTTCGGCGAGCAGCGCGCGGGCCCGGCGGTAGAAACGCATCACCTCGAGCAGCATCAGCAGGTAGCGTCCGCGCAGCAAGGTGGAGGGCCGGGGCAGGATGCCGCGGCCCTTGGCCCGTGCCCCGGCGTACTCCAGGCCGCAGCCGTCGCACCGGACGGACATGCTCATCTCGGAGTCCTGCGTTTCGATGCCCAGCTCGGCGAAGAGCCTCAGCAGCGTGGGGTAGGTCCGCTCGTTATGGACGATGAAGCCGGTGTCGATCCCGAGCACCGGGCCGCCGTCCTGCGCCACGTCGTGGGTGTGGGCGTGGCCGCCGAGCCGGGAATCGGCCTCGAAGAGGGTGACGGTGTCCTGCCGGTTCAGAACGTACGCGGCGGTCAGTCCCGCCACGCCGCTGCCAATCACGGCTACTCGCCGGCCCTGGGGAATCCCTGCTGCGTCTGACACTGATCTGCTCCTGTTGGCTTCGCCTGAATCGTCCTGATGAATCGTCTTATGGGCAATTCGTCGCCGAGGGGCTGACGGATGAGTGCGACTTTCCAACATTTCGTTTCCCACCAATGTGCCAGAATGAAGCGGGATTGCGGTCCCGCCTCACCGGAACATGAGAAGGGCAGCCCCTTGATCAACCCCGTCCACCTGCGGACCCTAGTCGAAGTGACCCGGCTCGGATCCTTCGCGGCGGCCGCCACCCGGCTCGGCTACACCGCGTCGGCAGTATCCCAGCAGATGTCGGCACTGGAACGTGACACCGGCGTCGAGCTGTTCCAGCGCTCGGCGCGCAGCATCCACCCCACCGAAGCGGCCCTGGTCATGACCCGGCATGCGGCCAAGGTGCTCACGGACATTGAGGCGCTCATGGCGGCCGCCTCCCGCACCGGGGATCCCGCCCGGCAGGAACTCCGCCTGGGCATTTTCCCCAGCCTGGCCACGTTCGTGCTGCCGCGGCTCCTGAAAAACCCGGCCTGGAAGAAACTCGGGATCGACCTACGGGTGTCCGTGGCGGAGCCCGCCCAGACCATCCAGGGCCTGCGCGCCGGCGGCGAGCTCGACGTCGCCCTTGTGTACCAGGTGGGGCAGTCCGGCCTCGCGTGGCCGCACACCGTGAACCGGCAGTGGATCGGCGACGACGACTTCCGCGTGGTGCTGCCCGCGGCCTGGGGCATCGGCACGGAGTCCAAGGTCGCGGCGGACCACCTGTCCGACATGCCGTGGATTGTGCACCACCCAGGCACGTCCGACGCCACCGTGATCGAACGGCTCTTCGCCAGCTGCAACCTGCACCCCCGGGTGGTGGCGTACAGCGATGACTTCCATGCGAGCCTCGAGATGGCCGCGGCCGGGCTGGGCGCGGCCCTGGTTCCGGAACTGGCCCTGCTGCACCGCCCGGCCGGGGTGGTGGTGCTGGACGTTCCCGAGATCCGGCTGGCCCGCAACGTCTTTGCCCTGCTGATCAACGAGAAGCAGACCGCGCAGGTCCAGCTGTTCGTCGAACTGCTGGCCGACACGTTCAACTCCTCCACCCTGAAACAGGCCGTCCCCCGCAAGGGCTGAGCCAGGACCAGCCGGCGCCGAATCACCCTTCGCTTAGCCCCGTCGGGGCCGCCTGCGCAGTCCCGTCCCCATGCCGGCGAGGGCACTGATGATCCGGTGCTTGGCGGGGCTGTAGGGCGGATAGATGAGCGCCAGGGTGTCCGGCCGCTGCGGCTTGGCCAGGGTGGGCCGCTCATGGGAGAACGTCCGCAGCGAGTGCTCCCCGTGGTACGCGCCCATGCCGCTGCCGCCGACCCCGCCGAAGGGCAGTCCCGGGACCATCAGGTGCGCCGCCGGGATGTCGAAGCACAACGCCCCCGAGGAGGTGCGTTCGGCGAAGGCCCGGCGCGTTCCGGCGTCGTTGCTGAACACGTACAGCGCCAGCGGCTTGGCGCCGTCGTTGATCATCCGGATCGCCTCATCCCGTCCGGAGACCGGAACCAGCGGGAGCAGCGGGCCGAAGATCTCCTCCCCCATGACCGCGTCCCCGGGGGCGGGCCGGAGAAGGGTCGGGGCAAAGTGGAGGCTCGCGGCGTCCCGTTCGCCGCCGTGGACCACGGTGCTGCCGTCGGCGAGGGCGGCGATCCGGGCGAAGTGGCGGTCGTCGACAATCCGGCCGTAGGACGCGCTGCGGGAGGAGTCCGGGCCAAAGAGCTCACCGATCGCCTTGACCAGCTCCCGCTCCAGCGGCACCAGTACCTGCTCGGTGGCCAGGATGTAGTCGGGCGCCACACAGGTCTGGCCGGCGTTCATGAACCGGCCCCATGCGATCCGTTTGGCCGCCTTGGCCAGGTCCGTGGTGGAGTCCACGTAGGCCGGGGACTTGCCGCCCAGTTCCAGGGTGACCGGAGTCAGGTGCTCCGCCGCCGCGCGCAGCACCACCTTGGCCGCGGTTTCGCCTCCGGTGAAGAAGATGTGGTCGAAGCGCATGGCCAGCAGGGCCGTGGTTTCCGGAATGCCGCCCTGGACCACTTCCGCCGCACCGGACAGGTACTCCGGGATCCAGCGAGCGAGGGCCGCCGAGGTGGCCGGGGCGTGTTCGCTCGGTTTGAGCACCGCTGTGTTGCCGGCGGCGAGGGCGCCGGCCAGCGGGGCGAGCAGCAGCTGCAGCGGGTAGTTCCACGGGCCGATCACCAGCACCACCCCCAGCGGGGTCAGCTCCGTCCACGCCCTGGCCGGCTGGACGGCGAGCGGCACCGCGACCGGGCGCGGCCGCAGCCAGGCTTCGAGGTGCTTTTCCAGGTGCGCGGCTTCGGCGCTGACAAAGCCGATTTCCGTCAGCAGGGACTCCGTGGCGTGCTTGCCCAGATCGCTGGCCAGTGCTTCGGCGAACTCCGTGCTGCGCTCGGCCAGCATCCGGCGCAGGCTGCGCAGTTGCTCCAGCCGCCAGGCCAGCGGACGCGTCGCTCCGGAGTCATAGAGTTCACGGGCGCGGTCGACGGCGGGGGCAACGGTTTGCATCCGCCCAATGTACCGGCACGGGGCGGCCGGCCGGGTTGAGTGCCGGATAAAACCTTGGGAATGCTGGAACGGGCCGGTTTTGAGGACTATGTTGAAGATATGAACAAGGTAGCGAGCAAGCACTTCGGAGAGGTCGAGCTCAACCACGGGAGGGACCACAACCTCACCGCCAAGCATGAACTGGCGGGCCAGATCGTGGAGCTTGACCTGAATGTCAATGCGCATGACCATTTCGACGAAGCGGCCATGCATAAAGTTGACTACCGGTTGCGTTTCCTGCCCGAGCTCGTGGACCAGGTCCGCGAAATGATCGCCGAGGAACTGGAGCAGGACGGCACCAGCCCGCAGGAGTACAGGCACTTCCACTGCAACGCGATCAAGGACGAGCACCTGCGGAAGGTGTTCGGCGTCGAGGATAAGAGCCAGCTCACTGACGCGGTGTTCCTCAAGGCGCTGAAGCTCGGCCATGTGGGCATCTTCCCCGGCCAGCCGGAACGCTATTTCGTTATGGACTTCACCCTGGGTTCGCACTTCACCGACGAGGTACTGGTGGCCTCCGCGGACGAGGACGGCGTCGTCGACGACGAGATCCTCTGGGAATCCTGAATCGACTGCTCCGAAACGGCCCTTTTGAGGGCTCATAAGGGCGGCTGCTCAGCAGTCGATGAGTAAAACGTACGACGGCGGCCGGTCACCTTGTGAGGTGACCGGCCGGCGTCGTTTTGGTTAGGGCGGGTTACTTGGCCGCTTCGAGCAGTCCGGCGCGGACCGTCTTCGTGGCGTGGACCAGGTTGCGCAGGGACTCTTCGGTCTCCACGTAGCCGCGGGTCTTCAGGCCGCAGTCCGGGTTGACCCAGAGCTGGCGGGACGGGACGTGCTTGACGGCGGTGCTGAGCAGTTCGGTGACTTCCTGCTCGCCCGGAACGCGCGGCGAGTGGATGTCGTAGACGCCCGGGCCGACGCCGCGGCCGAAGCCGTGGGACTCAAGGTCGTGGACAACCTCCATGCGGGAGCGGGCGGCCTCGATCGAGGTGACGTCGGCGTCGAGGCCGTCGATCGCGTCGATGATGGCGCCGAACTCCGAGTAGCACAGGTGCGTGTGGACCTGGGTGGCATCCCCGGCGCCGGCGGTGGCGAGGCGGAAGGACTTCACGGACCAGTCCAGGTAGGCGGCCTGGTCGGCCTTGCGCAGCGGCAGGAGTTCGCGCAGGGCGGGCTCGTCCACCTGGATGACCTTGATGCCGGCGGCCTCGAGGTCCGCGATTTCGTCCCGGAGGGCGAGGGCCACCTGGTTGGCGGTCTCCCCGAGCGGCTGGTCGTCGCGGACGAAGGACCACGCGAGGATGGTGACCGGGCCGGTGAGCATGCCCTTCATCGGCTTGCTGGTGAGGGACTGCGCGTACCGGGCCCATTCCACCGTGATGGGGGCGCTGCGGGTGACGTCGCCCCACAGGATGGACGGGCGGGTGCAGCGGGAGCCGTAGGACTGGACCCAGCCGTGCACGGTGACGTCGAAGCCTTCGAGGTTCTCGGCGAAGTACTGGACCATGTCGTTGCGCTCGGGCTCGCCGTGGACCAGGACGTCGAAGCCAAGCTCTTCCTGCAGCTCCACAACGCGCTTGATCTCATCCTTCATGAGCTGCTCGTACTGCTCCGTGCTCAGTTCGCCCTTGTTGGCGCGGGCCCGGGCGGTGCGGATTTCGCCGGTCTGCGGGAAGGAGCCGATGGTGGTGGTGGGCAGCGGCGGCAGGTGCAGGGCATCGGCCTGCGCGGCCTCGCGGACGCCGTAGGCCGAGCGGCTGAAGTCGGCGTCGGTGAGGGCCGCAGTGCGGTTCCGGACCTCGGCGCGGCGGACGCCGTCGGCTGCGGCGCGGTCGGCGATGATGCGGGCGGCCTCATCGATGGCCGGCTGGACATCCCTGGACTGAACACCGGTTGACGGGTCGGTGAGCAGGCCGGCGAGGGTGACAACCTCGGTAGCCTTCTGGTCGGCGAAGGCCAGCCAGCTGCGCAGCTGCGCGGAGAGCTGGACTTCCTCGTCGACGTCGTGCGGGACGTGCTGGGTGGAGGTGGAAGTGCTGACGGCCAGCCGGGCGACGGACTTCTTCAGCTCGGCGATCTTTTCCGCGGAGGCGGCGAGGTCGTTGCGCCAGATGTTGTGGCCGTCCACGACGCCGGCGACGAGAGTTTTGTTGCCAAGGGCGGCGAGGGCCGCGGCGGAAGGGACCTCGCCCTTGAAGACGTCCAGGTGCAGGGCGTCGATGCCGGTCGCGGCGAGGGTGCCCAGCTGGCCGTTGAGCGCGCCGTACGGGGTGGAAACGAATAGCTGCGGCCGCTTGGCCGCGGCGGCGAGGACCTCGTAGGAGCGGGCGACGGCGGCCTGGATTTCCACGGCCGGGGTGTCCTGGTCCACCACAAGGGCGGGCTCGTCGAGCTGGACCCAGCCGGCGCCGGCGCCGGCGAGCTTCTCCAGCAGTGCGGTGTAGACGGGGAGGACGTCCTCGAGGCGGGACAGCGGGCTGAAGCCGGCCGGGGCGTCGTCGGAGGCCTTGCTCAGCAGTAGGAAGGTGACCGGTCCGACGATGTACGGGCGGGTCTCAACACCATTGGCGAGGGCGTATTCGAATTCCTCGACGATCCGGTTGGAGGTCAGCGCGAAGCTGGTTTCCGGGCCGATTTCCGGTACGAGGTAGTGGTAGTTGGTGTCGAACCACTTGGTCATTTCCAGCGGCTGTTGGTCCTTGTTGCCGCGGGCCAGGGTGAAGTAGCCGTCGATGTCGAGCTGGCCGTCGGCGTCGAGGAGGTTGCCGAAGCGGGCGGGCACTGCGCCGAGGTGGGCGGCGGCGTCGAGCACCTGGTCGTAGTAGGAGAAGGTGCCGGGGACGGCGGCGGCTTCGGTCAGGCCCAGACCCTGGAGGCGCTTGGCGGTGCCGAGCTGGATTTCCTTGGCGGCGGCGTCCAGGGCGGCGGCGTCGATCTTGCCGGCCCAGTAGGCCTCGACGGCCTTCTTGAGCTCGCGGCGGCGGCCGATGCGCGGGTAGCCCAGGATGGAGGCTGCCGGGAACGGAGTGGGGTTAGCGGTGTTCTTTTCAGTCATGGGAAGTCCTAAGTGTCGGTGGGGTGGTTAGCTGGCGAGCTGGCGGCTGCCGCCGCGCCGTGACGCGTTGGGCCCGTGGCTGCTGTTCCGGTTGCCGCTGTGCCGGTTGCCTCTTTGAGGCCGGGCCAGCGCAAGTTTGTCCAGCACGTCCAGGGCGGCCGTGTGTTCGTTGAAGGTGTAGAGGTGCAGTCCGGGGGCGCCGGCCTCGAGGGCCGCGTTGGCGAGGTCCACGGTGGCGCTGACACCGATCCGGGTGCGTTCGGCGTCGGTGTCGGCGGCGGCGAGCCGTTCGATGAGTTCCGGGGCCGGTTCGACGCCGGTCAGCTCGCTGAGCCGGGTCAGCCGCCGGATGCTGGTGAGCGGCATAACGCCCGGAATGATCGGGATGGTGACGCCGGCCCGGCGTGCCCGGGTCAGCAGGTCCGCGTACTGCTCGGTGTGGAAGAAGACCTGGGTGATGGCGAAGTCGGCGCCGGAGCGCTGCTTGGCCAGCAGCACCTCGACGTCGTGCGCCTCACTCGGGGATTCCGGGTGCCGGGTGGGGTACGCGGCGACCCCCACGGCCACCTTGCCGGCACAGAGCAGCGCGGACCGGCGCTGTTCGACGCGGCGGATGAGCTCGATCAGATCCTGGGCGTAGCGCAACGATCCCTCGGGAGGGACGCCGCCGTCCTTTGGCTGGTCGCCGCGCAGGGCCAGGATGCCGCGGACGCCGACGTCGAGCAGTTCGCCGATGATCTCGGCGAGCTCCTGCGGGGAGTTCCCCACGCAGGTCAGGTGCGCCAGCGGCCGCAGGGTGGTTTCCTGGACGAGGCGGTTGATGAGTTCGACGGCGGTGTCCCGGTTGGAGCCGCTGGCGCCGTAGGTCACGGAAACGTAGTCCGGGTCCGTGCTTTCCAGTTCGCCGATGGTGGTCCAGAGCGATTCCGCCGCCGCGGGAGAGCGCGGCGGGAACAGCTCGTAGGACAGGGCAACAGGGGCCGTGCCGGCAAGGTTTGGGTGGGTGTCAATAAGGCTCGGTGGTGACATTTGCGTCCTTGGCTGTGAACACTGGCGGCTTTGCCCGGATAACGGGGACCGTCGGTGAGTTGAGTTTGGGGAACACGGAGGAAACTCCAGCAGGACGCAGCCGCGACTGTTACGCCTGATACGAAGTTGTCCGTGAGCAAATGTCAGGCCCACATGGGGGCACCCACACCCTCCTGGGCCGCCCGTGGTGTTTCCCAAGGGCCGGCCGTGAGCGGAGGATCGCTGACACGTTACTGAGGTAACTTGGTTAGAACTCTACGGGCCGGCCGGGAAGCCGTTCAAGTCAGCCCCCGAATTAAGACGCACTTTTACGGCATATTTCATCCGTCGACAGAATATTCTTCGCTTCGATGGCCGCCAGGGTCCCTCTGCGCGTGGTCCGGCGCTGCAGCCGCCAGCACTCCCCAACGTGCCCGCGCGGGACTATCCTTTTGCCATGATCCAGCTTCCAGCCAGTTACCAGGAGTATCTCGCCGGCAAGAGCGAGAGTTTCATCAACACCGTCCGGCCCGTCCTGATGCAGTCCGCTGCGGACAAGGCGCACGGTGTCAAGGTGTCCTACAACCACGGCCCCACCGGCCACCAGGCGCACGTCGATGAGTCGATCCCCTTCGGCACCGTCGTCGAGGACATCGACTGACGCCAGCGGTGCCTGACGCCGGCGGCGATTGACGCCGTCCGCCGAAGACGCTGCCCGCGGGCTCTAGCCCTCCAGCAGGAGGCGCTGGGAGCGGGGCGCGAGTGTGTGTTCCAGCACGAGGCAGGCCGCGCCGATCGCGCCGACATCCTCGCCGACGCCGGTGCCCACCACCTCGATCTCATGGATCTTGCGGGTGGCGCTGCCTTCCCGGACCAGCTCGGGGATCCGCTCGAGGTAGCGCTGCGACAGGCAGGTCCAGAACGGTCCGCCGAAAACCACCCGGTCCACGTCCAGGGCGTTGGTGATGGTCGAGACGGCGCGGGCCACCAGCACGGCGGAGCGGTCGATGATGTCCTGGGCCTTCTGGTCTCCGGCGCCGGCGGCGGCACACAGTTCAGCGAAGCTCTCTTGGAGGGCCGGGCCGGTCACGGCGGCAACCGGGCCGTCCAGCACCCCGGCCTCAACGGCCTGGGCCACCAGCACCTGCGGGATGCAGGAGGACTTGATGCAGCCGCCCATGCCGCAGTCGCAGGGTGCCCCGCCAGGATCAACGATGATGTGCCCGATCTCTCCGGCGTTCCCGGAGGTGCCGCGCACCACCTCATCGTTGAGCACGATTCCGCAGCCGATGCCGGTGCCCATGTACATAAAGACGAAGCTTCCGGCGCCGCTCGGTCCGCCCGCCCAGGTCTCCGCGACGGCGGCGCTGGTCACGTCCTTGTCAACGATGGTGGACAGGCCGGTGGCCGCGGCCAGGGCGTCGCGGAGCGGGACGCGGTCCCAGCCAAGGAGGAGCGGCGGGTCCACGACCGTTCCCTCCTCCAGGTCGATCGGCCCGGGCGAGGCGATGCCCAGGCCGGCGATCCGGGCCGGGTCGACGCCGGACTCCGAGATGAGCTGTTTGATTTCGGCGGCGATGGTGTCGATGACGGCCCCGGGGTCGGTGCCGGCCGGGGTCTTGATCCGGGAATGCTTGACCACGGCACCGACGAGATCCAGCACAACGAACGTTGTCACGGCAGGATCGAGGTGGACTCCGACTGCGTACATTCCGGCGGAATTGAGCCGGAGCATGGTCCGTGGCTTCCCCGGCCCGGTGCCTTCCTTGCCAGCCTCGTAGATCAGGTTCTGGTCCAGCAGCCGGCGGGAGATATTGGAGATCGTCTGCGGGGACAGCCCGACGATCTGGGCCAGTTCGACCCGGCTCAGGCCGGCCGGGGAACGCCTGATGGCGTCGAGGATCACCGTGAGGTTGAAGTCACCCATCCGGGGCAAGTTGGTTCCGCGCCTCGGCGAGGGCTGGCGGATCTCAGTCACTGATAACCCCTAAACGTCTTTGGCCGCGCACTGCTTATGTCAGAATCGTACGTTACGGAGGTGTGACCGCCCACACGCCGCTTCACACTCCGGCGGATTTCCGGGTACTTGCTGTCACCGTGAATTTCGGGTTCCGGCCGGCCTCGCGGGTGGGGCCGATCAGCCGCTGCAGCGCGGGCTGGTAGTGGAGGTGGCTGTTGAACACCGTCCAGAGCTCCCCGCCCGGAGCCAGGACCCGTCCGGCGGCCTCAATCAGCTTGATGCCGGCTCCGGCATGAACCGCCGCACCGACGTGGAAGGGCGGGTTCAGCAGGATCAGATCGGTGCTGGCGTCCGGCAGCGTGTCCATGGCGTCATCCTGGAGCACCGTGACCTGGTCCGCGAGCCCGTTGGCTTCCGCCGTGGCCCGGGCGGAGTCGACGGCGGCCGCGGACTGGTCCGTGGCGGTGACCCGGGAGCCGGGGTTGGCGCGGGCGTACATGGCGGCGAGGATTCCGGTGCCGCAGCCCAGGTCCACGGCGTGGCGCGCCGCCGGGATCTGCGGCAGGAACTCCAGCAGGAACCGGGTGCCGATATCCAGCCCGGTGCCGGCAAAAACGGCTCCGCGGGCGCCCACGGTCAGTCCCAGTTCGCTGTTGAAGTCCCTGACCGGGAACGGCGGCGTGCCTGGGACGGGTTTCGGGCCACGGGCCAGCAGGATCCGGGACTTTTGCCGGGCAAGCTGGGGCTGGACCTCGCTGAAGCAGCGCTCCAGCACGGCGTTCATGCCCAGGCTCATGTGCTTCACCCGGCCGCCTGCCAGCAGGACGACGCCGGGGGCGGCGTGGCGGGCGACGGTGTCGGCGATTTCCTCCAGCTCCGCAAGGGACTTGGGCAGCTGGAGGAGCACCACGTCCGCCCCGGCCAGCAGCCCGGCCCCGAGCGGGTGCTGTTCGAAGCCGCCGGCAACGCCCAGCGTCCCGGCGTTGTGGCGAAGGGCCCGTTCCCCGGTGATGAGGTCCTGGTGCACGCGGATGGGGCCGTTCCAGCTGCCGGCGGTGTCGTCGAGAGCCAGGGCACCGAGCGTCAGGGCACCGTAGCGGTCCCCCACGATGGCAAGCCTGCTGCCGGGGTGCAGGGATCCGGCCGCGAGCATGTCCGCGGCGGTGTCCAGGAGCAGCTTGTCCGTGGCGTCCCAGGCCTGCAGATTGGCCGCCTCCACATCCGGGAACCTGTCCAGCCGGGAGAAGAGGGAGTCAAGATTGTTGTCCGCCACGCGCGAGCTGCCGCCTTTTGTGAGTCAGGGGTGGGTCAGGGAGTCCGGGCCCCTGGTTGAGGTCCCCTGCAAACTTATCCTGCTCCTCCAACAAACGCAGGATGCCCGACACCGCTGCCCGGCCGGCCCGGTTCGCGCCGATCGTGGACGAGGACGGTCCGTAGCCGACCAGGTGGACCCGCGGCTCGGCGGCCACCTGCGTGCCGTCCATGGCGATTCCGCCGCCAGGGCCGCGGAGGTGCAGCGGGGCGAGGTGTTCAAGTTCCGCGCGGAAGCCGGTGGCCCAGAGGATCACATCGGCGGCCAGGAACTTCCCGTCCGCCATCCGCACTCCCCCGGGTTCGATGCCGGTGAACATGGGGTGGCGCTCCAGCACGCCCCGGGCTGCAGCCGCACGCAGCGCCGGGGTCCAGATCAGCCCGGTCACCGCGACGACGCTTTGCGGCGGAAGGCCCTGGCGCACGCGTTCCTCGACGAGTGCGACGGCGTCGTGCCCGGCCTGCCGGTCGAAGGCGGCGTCCCGCCAGACCGGTTCCCGGCGGGTGAACCAGCTGGTGGTGGTGACCTGGGAGATTTCATCGAGCAGGCCGACGGCGGAGATGCCGCCGCCGACCACGATGACGTGCCGGCCGCGGAACTCCTCCGCGGAGACGTAGTCCGCAACGTGCAGCTGCCGTCCGCGGAAGGAAGCCTGCCCCGGGTAGATCGGCCAGAACGGCCGGGTCCAGGTGCCGGTGGCGTTGATGATGGCCCGGGCCGACCAGCCGCCCCGGGACGTGCTGATCCGCAGTCGCCCGCCGGCGTCGTTGTCCTCCCGGGAGACGGACCGGACCTTGACCGGGCGCTCGATGGCCAGCGCCAGTTGGTCTTCGTAGCCGCCGAAGTAGCGGGCCAGGAAGCTGGAGCTTGCTTCGTCAGGGTCGACGGCGGGCTGCGGGATCCCGGGCAGGTCGCTGATGCCGTTCACGGTGGCCATGAGGAGGCTCTTCCAGCGGTGGCGCCAGGCCCCGCCGGGGCCGTCCTCGGCGTCGAGGACGATGTAGCTCCGGGCGGGCCCGCCGGCCGGGTCCCGGACTTCCGGCCCGGTCCCCGCCGGGCTAAAGCCCCGGCGCTGGAGGTGGTAGGCAGCGGAGAGCCCGGCCTGGCCGGCGCCGATCACCACGACGTCGGCGGTCGGGACGCGTCCGTCAATCCCTGCGGACATGCCGGTCAGATCTTCTTGACCACACTGGATTTCAGCTGCATGGGGCCGACGCCATCGACCTTGCAGTCGATGTCGTGGTCGCCGACGCCGTTCACGAGACGGATGCCGCGGACCTTGGTGCCGACCTTGATAACGGTGGAACTGCCCTTGATCTTGAGGTCTTTGACCACCGTGACGGTGTCCCCGTCGGCGAGGATGTTGCCGACAGCGTCCTTGATCGGTCTCGGTTCCTGGTCCCCGGACTCCGGCTCCGAGGCCGGCGACCACTCATGCGCGCACTCGGGGCAGACCAGGAGCGCCCCCATTTCGTAGGTGTATTCGCTGGAGCATTCGGGGCACGGGGGCAGGGTCTCATCCACGTCCCCAATGTTAGTCGAGCGGCCGGGGCGGAGAGCCGTCGACGCCGGATTGCTAAGCTGCTGTCACCCCAGTGAAGGCGGCGCCGCATGGCCGACAGCCCAGTTCCATCCGATGGTCCAGTTCAATCCGATGGTCCCGTGCAGCCACACGGGCCGGCCCGGTCCCAGGGCGGTTCCCGGCCGCGCTCCGGCTGGCGGGCTGCCGGACGGCTGCTGCTGGGCGGATTCCTCGTCTTTGCCGGAGTCAGCCACCTGGGCTGGAGCCGGGAAGCGTTCTACGCCCAGGTGCCGCCCTGGCTGCCGCTGGACAGGGACTTCATCGTGGTGGCGTCCGGGCTGGTGGAAATCGCCCTGGGCCTGGGGCTGCTCCTGCTCAGGCGGCAGCGGGTGGCGCTCGGCTGGATTGTTGCGGCCTTCTTCGTGGCGGTCTTCCCGGGCAACATCTCGCAGTTCGCCACTGGCACCGATTCGTTCGGCCTCAATTCGGACCAGAGCCGCGGGATCCGGCTGCTGTTCCAGCCCGTCCTGGTGGCCTGGGCGCTGTGGTCCACAGGCGCCTGGCGGGCGTGGCGGCAGTCGCGGAGAGCCCGCCGAACCGACGCCGCCCGTTAACCCGTCTTGACCCCGCGCCTCAGGAAGCCCCGGATATCTCCGTCCGCCGCAACACTGGTCCGACAAAACAAAGAAGGCCCTGCTCAGTGAGCAGGACCTCTTCGGTGGAGCTGAGGGGACTCGAACCCCTGACCCCCTGCATGCCATGCAGGTGCGCTACCAGCTGCGCCACAGCCCCGAAATCGCTGGGGAATCTTTCCTGCGAAGGACCGTATTCCCGGAAGCAACCTGTTTATCTTAAACTACATTTCCGGTTCGCGCTAATCGGCACGCCCTCGGGCGGCAAAGTCCCGGGAGGCCTCCATTTTTCCAGGCCCCGGGACCGCAGCGGGCGGGCGGGGCCAGCGGTCCAGACGTCCCTTCCGATGATCTGCCAGTCCCCCGAACCCAATCGGCAAAAAAGCCGCATAAAAAATCCGCCGGAATCTTTCGATTCCGGCGGATTATCCGGTGGAGCTGAGGGGACTCGAACCCCTGACCCCCTGCATGCCATGCAGGTGCGCTACCAGCTGCGCCACAGCCCCGAATTTTCGTTGCTTCGACTCCGTCAGCTTGCGCTTTCGGCTCCGGTTCTTTGTCCGGATCTCTCCGAAGCAACTCAAATATCTTAGAACAGCCTTTCGGAAAATTCCAAATCGGGCATATTCCGCTTTTGCCTCCCAGGCGTTACTCCGATTCGGAGGCTGCTGCCGCCTTTGCGGACGCGTCGTCCCCGAGCTGCAGGTCGACGACGGGGCAGTCCTTCCACAGGCGCTCCAGGGCGTAGAACACGCGGTCTTCCTCGTGCTGGACGTGGATGACGATGTCGCCGTAGTCGAGCAGGACCCAGCGGCCGCCGGAGCGTCCTTCGCGGCGGATCGGCTTGAGATCGAACTTGGAAAGTTCGTCCTCGATGCCGTCCACGATGGCGTTGACCTGGCGCTCGGACGGGGCCGAGGCAATCAGGAAGATATCGGCCAGGGCAAGCCGCTCGCTGACGTCCATGGCGATGATGTCCTCGGCCAGTTTCTCCGCGGCAGCTCGGGCTGCGTGGCGGGCTGTGGCGATGGATGAATCTGTTGCAGTCACGGGACTCCTTGTTGGGTGAAAAGCTTGTGTTGTGAAAATACGTGGAATGGCCGGCTGACAGTGCAGCGGGGCCAAATGGAAGGCGACTAGCCGGAGAGGCCGGTGATGATCAGGGTGATGCCGGCGATCAGCGCCATCACCCCAAGGGCCAGCACCACCAGCTGCACGATCCGGAGACGGCGTGCCCTGCCGAGGCCGGCGGTGGCCGCGTCAAGGGGATCGAGTCCGTAGGCGGAATTCGCTGCGACGGGCGTCCTGCCCGTGAAGTCCTCTTCAGACTGGGCTGCTGAGGGGTTCCCAGCGGCCGGCCGGGACGTGACCTGAGGCGCGGACGCGGCCTTGGCGGCAGCCTCGGCCCTGGCCAGGACACCGCCGCGGCCGGTCGCGGACGCAGCCCGCTGCCGGGACGAAGCCGGACGGCGGTTGCCGGACTTCCGGGACGGTTCAACCCGGGGGCCCGGGTTGGTGACTACCGGAACGTAGGTCGTGGCAGGGCGCTTCATGACGGGCCGCTCCACGCCGGGGACCTGGACGAACTCCAGGGGTGTGACCATGGCCAGGTTGTTGGCCGTGGTGGGATCATTCCGTGCCGCTTCCGGCTTGCTGTTCTGCTCGGCCAGCTTCTGCTTGGCGGCAGCCCGGCGGTTCAACACGGCGGCCCGCTCGGCGAGGGCGATCTGCTCCGCCAGCACGGCGGGATCGACGGCGTCCGGGTCGGTGGCGTTGATGTGTTCCATTTTGGCCAGCTGGTTTTGGGCCTGCTGGGCCAGGAGTTCCCGTGCGGCCAGGGCCTGTTCCACGGTCATTCCCTCGGGACCCTGCCCGCCCGGGGCAACGGCGTCGGGCTTCTGGCCGGCGTCGGGCTTTTGGCCGGGGGCTCCGGTGCCGCCGGCGGGAGCAGGCGCCGTGCCGGGCTGGGGAACAACAGGCGTGGCCCGCGTGCGCGGCGAGGCGGGGACGATCAGGTTGGCGGAGGTTGAGGGGGCGGTTTCCGCCGCCAGCTGCAGCAGCCGGAGCTGGCGGCGGGTAGGCGGTCCGCCGCCGGCGAGGTTGCCTTCCTTTTCGGCAAGTTCCTTGATGGTGCGCAAGGTGGCGCGGTCCCGGGCGCGGACCTGCGAGGAGCGTTCGGAGCCGGCTGTGTTCCGGACCGAGTCCACGGGGCCTGGAATCCGGCGGCGGCCGGTGATTTCCGCCTCGGTGGGCTCGCCGGGGTCAACGGTGCCGGCGGAGGGATTCGTCGGGGCCGGATCATTTGAGGCAGCGGGAACCGCACCGGGACCTGGCGTACCGGCCTCCTGGTTGGCTTCCAGGCGTTCATCTCTGGCCTGTCGCAGTTCGCGACGGCTGCGGATTGGTGGCTGTTCCTGACTCATTGAAAACTCATTCGGTGCTGGCGGGTTGGGCTATCTCGGTACTTCGGTCATAGCGTGCGGCGCCATTGCCGGCGGAGGTGTCCCCGGTTTCCGGGTCGCCCCCGTACAGTCCGTACTTGGCGATGTACTGGACCACACCGTCGGGGACGAGGTACCAGACGGGATTCCCTGCCGCCACCCTGGTGCGGCAGTCGGTCGAGGAGATCGCCATCGCGGGAACCTCCAGGAGGCTGACGTCCGTGCGGCCCATCCCGTCGAGGACGTGGCCGGGCCGGGTGACCCCGACGAAGTGCGCGAGGGACCACAGTTCGTCGATGTCCTTCCAGGACAGGATCTGGGCCAAGGCGTCCGCCCCGGTGATGAAGAACAGGTCCGCGTCGGGCCGCAGCGTGTGCAGGTCCCGGAGCGTGTCGATCGTGTACGTCGGCCCGGGCCGGTCCACGTCCACCCTGCTGACGGTGAAGCGCGGGTTCGAGGCGGTGGCGATGACGGTCATGAGGTAGCGGTGCTCGGCCTCGCTGACCTTCTTGCTCATCTTCTGCCAGGGCTGGCCCGTGGGCACGAAAACCACTTCGTCCAAGTCGAACTTGGCCGCGACCTCGCTGGCCGCGACAAGGTGGCCGTGGTGGATGGGATCAAACGTGCCACCCATCACACCCAGACGCAGGCGGCGCTTGGCGCCGCGCTGCTTCATGGTGGCGGAAATATTAGTGCCCTTGGCCGTGATCGTGCTTGTTCGGGTGCTGGCGGTGCGGATCCGCGTGCTCCTCGACGACCTCGTGGCGCTTGCCCAGGTTGGAGTAGGACAGCGTGATGAACAGCATGATCATCAGGACCGCGAACATAACGCCGCCAATGACGAACGGCGGGGCAATAAGAGGCGCGAGTTCCTCGTGGCCTGATTCGCCGGCTGCGGCGACGATGGTGGCGATCTGCTGCGACAGCATGTTCTCCCCTAGTAAGTTCAAGAATTTACGACGGCGGGTACCCCCGCCGTTCCGGACTTCTGTTCCATATTACAGCGTTGCTAGGCCCTGATCTGGCCCTCGCCCTGGACGATCCACTTCGTGGTGGTCAGTTCCGTCAAACCCATCGGCCCGCGGGCGTGCAGCTTCTGGGTGGAAATGCCCACTTCGGCGCCCAGGCCAAGCTCGCCGCCGTCGGTAAAGCGGGTTGAGGCGTTCACGATCACGGCGGCCGAATCAACCTCCGCGATGAAGCGCTCGGCATTGCCGAGGTCATTGGTCAGGATGGCTTCAGTGTGGCCGGTGGACCAGGTGCGGATGTGCTTGACGGCGTCGTCCAGGCTGTCCACCATGGCCACGGCGAGATCCAGGTCCATGTATTCGGTGGCCCAGTCCTCATCGGTGGCGGGGACCGATTCGACCGACGCCGGCAAAGCGGCCCGGATCCTGTCGTCGGCGTGAAGCCTGACGCCGGCGGCGCGCAGGGCGGCGGCGACGGCTGGCAGCACGGTCGACTTTGAGTGGACCAGCAACGTTTCCACGGTGTTGCAGACGCTGGGCCGCTGGGTCTTGGCGTTCAGCAGGATCTCCACTGCCATTTCCTCGTTCGCGGAGGCGTCCAGGAAAATGTGCACATTGCCCTCGCCGGTTTCGATCACGGGAACCCTGGCGTTGTTCACGACGGACTGGATCAGTTCCCGGCCGCCGCGGGGAATCAGGACGTCGACGCGTCCGCGGGCGCGCATCAGGGCGTTGGCGCCGTCGCGGCCGTACTGGTCGACACTCTGTACGGCGTCGGCGGGAAGGCCCACCGAGTCGAGGGCGTCCCGGAGCACTGTGACGAGGGCGGCGTTAGTGGCGGCGGCGGCAGTCCCGCCGCGCAGGATGACGGCGTTGCCGCTCTTCAGGCCCAGCCCGGCAATGTCCACGGTGACGTTGGGCCGCGCCTCGTAGATGGCGGCAACAACGCCCATGGGTACGTTCACCTGGCGGAGCCGCAGCCCGTTGGGCAGGGTCTGGCCACGGACCACGTTGCCGACCGGATCCGGCAGGGTGGCGAGGTTTTCCAGGGCAGCGGCGAGTCCGTCGATGCGGGCGCCGGTGAGGGTGAGGCGGTCGAGCATTGCGGCGGACGTGCCGTTGGCTTTTCCGGCTGCGACGTCCTTAGCATTGGCGGCGAGGATTCCGGCCTTGTGCTCCAGCAGCGCGGCGGCGATGGCGCGCAGTCCGCGGTCCTTCCAGGCCCGGTTGGCGCGGGCCATCCTGCGGGCGGCCTTGCGCGAGCGGTCGGCGATGGCGTGGACGGCTGCCTCGACGCCGGCTGCCTCGCTGGTGCCGGCGTTGTCCGCAGACGTGTCCGCGCCGCTGCCCTCCGCCGGTCCGTCTGCGGGGAGCAGACCTTCGGCGAACAGCTTTTCGGCGAGCACGGCAGAGCGGGGAGTCAGGGCCTCAGTCATGCTTCCAGTTTAGGCGAGCAGGAGGCTTAGACCAGCACCAGATCGTCAACATGAACAACTACCCGGTCATATCCGCGGCCGAGCGTCTCGCCCAGTTCCTTGGTGGAGCGGCCCAGCATCTGCGGGAGTTCGGCGGCGGCGTAGTTGACCAGTCCGCGGGCAATCACCGTGCCGTCGGCGGAGACCATCTCAACGGCGTCGCCGGCTTCGAAGTGTCCGTGCACCGCCGAGATTCCGGCCGGGAGCAGCGAGGTGCGGCGGTCGCGCACGGCCTTCACGGCGCCGTCGTCGAGCACCAGCGTGCCCTCCACGGAGGCAAGGTGCGCCAGCCAGAGCAGGCGGACCGGCTTGCGGGAGCCGTTGACGGAGAACCAGGTCCCCACGTCCTTGCCCGCCAGCGCAGCGGCGGCGTTTCCGGTGGAGGTGACCAGCGCAGGGATGCCCGAGCCGGCGGCAATGGTGGCCGCCTCGACCTTGGTGACCATTCCCCCGGTTCCGGTTCCGGCTTTGCCGGTGCGTCCGATGGTGACGCCGTCGAGGTCCTGCGGGCCCGTCACATGGGAGATCCGCTTCGCCCCGTGCGCGGGAGGGCCGTCGTAGAGGGAGTCGACGTCGGAGAGCAGCACCAGCGCGTCGGCGCGGACCAGGTGGGCCACGAGGGCCGCGAGCCGGTCGTTGTCGCCGAAGCGGATCTCGTGGGTGGCGACCGTGTCGTTTTCGTTGACGACGGGCACAACGCCGAGGTTGAGCAGCCGGTCGAGGGCGCGCAGGGCGTTGGTGTGCTGGCTGCGGCGCATGAAGTTTTCGGCGGTGAGGAGCACCTGGCTGACGGTGACGCCGTGGGCTCCGAAGGCGTGCGTGTAGCGGGCCATCAGCAGGCCCTGGCCAACGCTCGCGGCGGCCTGCTGGGTGGCGAGGTCGCGGGGCCGCTTGGCGAGCCCCAACGGGGCCAGCCCCGCGGCGATCGCGCCGGAGGACACCAGGATGATCTCCGTGCCGGCGTTGCGCTGGTGCGCGAGGGCGTCGGCGAGTTCGGTCAGGGCCTCTTCCGAGATGCCGCCCTTGATGGAGGTCAGCGAGGACGATCCGACCTTGACCACGATCCGGCGTGCGCCGGACAGCACGGACCGGTCGGGGGCGGGCCTGTCCGCGGCCGCGCGGCGGTCCGGGGTGGCCGCCGCGCCGCGCTCAGTGACGGCTTTACTCGTCATCTGTTGCGCCCAGTCCACTCTCCTTGAGCGGCTTGGCGGCACGGCGTCCGCTGACGGATTCGGTCCAGATGCCGGCCTTGCGTTCGGCTTCGAGTTCGGCGCGGGCGGCAGCCTTGGCCTCGCGGCGTTCGATCTGCTCGTCGCGCTTCTGCCCGCGGGTGGGGCGGTCGCCGATGTCGGCGAAACGCACGTCCGTGCCGCGCGGTGCAGCCAGCAGTTCGGCGCCGGCCATCATCGTGGGCTCCCAGTCGAAGACGACGCCGTCGTCCTCGCCGATGACCACCATGTCGCCCGGCTTGGCACCCTGCTTGAAGAGTTCGTTTTCGACGCCGAGCTTGGCCAGGCGGTCGGCGAGGTAGCCGATGGCTTCCTCGTTGGTGAAGTCGGTCTGCTTGACCCAGCGCACGGGCTTGTCGCCGAGGACGCGGAACAGCGGCTCCAGGTTCTTCTCCTCGCGGCGGATCTTGAAGCCGGATTCGTTGACGGCGCGGGGCTTGAGGACCGGGGCCGCCACCTTCGGCGGGGCGGCGGCGACGGCGTCGCGGGCGGCCTGGACGATTTCGGCCATGGCAAAGCCGAGCTGGCGGAGGCCCTCGTGGCTGGTCGCCGAGATTTCGAAGACCCTGTAGCCGCGGGATTCGAGTTCGGGGCGGACGAATTCGGCCATGTCCTTGCCGTCCGGCAGGTCAACCTTGTTCAGTGCGACCAGGCGGGGGCGGTGGTTCAGGGGGACGACTTCGCCGTCGGAGCCGGCGTAGCTCATGTCCACGGCGTACTTCTCCAGCTCGGCCTCGATGACGGCGAGGTCGGAGAGCGGATCGCGGTCCGATTCGAGCGTGCCGCAGTCAAGGACGTGCACCAGGGCGGCGCAGCGCTCGACGTGGCGCAGGAAGTGGTGGCCGAGGCCCTTGCCTTCACTGGCACCCTCGATGAGGCCCGGGACGTCGGCGATGGTGAAGCGCACGTCGCCGGCCTGGACGACGCCGAGGTTCGGGATCAGGGTGGTGAACGGGTAGTCGGCGATCTTGGGCCGCGCGGCGGACATGGCCGCGATCAGGCTGGACTTGCCGGCGGACGGGAAGCCGACCAGGGCGATGTCGGCGATGGACTTCAGTTCGAGGACGACGTCGCTGGACTCGCCTTCGATGCCGAGCAGCGCAAAGCCGGGCGCGCGGCGCTTCTGCGAGGAGAGCGAGGCGTTGCCGAGTCCGCCGATGCCGCCGGCTGCGGCAACGTATTCCGCGCCCTCGCTCACGAGGTCTGCGAGGACTTCGCCGGCCTTGGACTTGACCACGGTGCCAATGGGGACCGGAAGAATCAGGGTTTCGCCGTGTTTGCCGGCGCGCCAGTCACCCATGCCCGGGCCGCCGTTGGTGGCGTGGCGGTGCGGTGCGTGGTGGTAGTCCAGCAGGGTGGTGGTCTGGGTGTCGACGCGCAGGATGACGTCGCCGCCGTTGCCGCCGTTGCCGCCGTCGGGACCGCCGAGCGGCTTGAACTTCTCGCGGTGGACGGAGACACAACCGTGGCCGCCGGTACCGCCGGATACGTGCAGTACTACCCGGTCTACAAAGCTGGCCACGTGGATCTCCTCAGTGCTGTTCCCTCAGGCGCCAAGGACGCCCAGGATGATTGTAATGCGGTTAAAACACCGGTGGAGCGGACCTAATGGCCCGCTCCACCGATACAAGACTTGTTGTTACTCTGCAGCTGCAGCAGCCACAATGTTCACAACGCGACGACCGCGGCGGGTGCCGAACTCGACAGCGCCGGGGGTCAGAGCGAACAGGGTGTCGTCGCCGCCACGGCCCACGCCGGCGCCCGGGTGGAAGTGGGTGCCACGCTGGCGGACGATGATCTCGCCTGCGGAAACTACCTGGCCGCCGAAGCGCTTGACGCCGAGGTACTGGGCGTTCGAGTCACGACCGTTGCGAGTGGAGCTCGCGCCTTTTTTATGTGCCATTTGGAAATGCCTGCCTTAAAATTCTGGGGAATCTGCTGAAAACCTGAACAGTAACGATTAGTTACTTGATACCGGTGATCTTGACCTTGGTCAATTCCTGACGGTGACCCTGGCGCTTCTTGTAACCGGTCTTGTTCTTGAACTTCTGGATGACGATCTTGGGACCGCGAAGGTCCTCAAGGATCTCAGCCGTAACCTTTACCTTGGCCAGGTCCGAAGCTGCAGACGTGACCTTGTCACCGTCTACCAGGAGCAGTGCGGGCAACTCAAAGGTGCTGCCGGCTCCACCGGGGACGCGGTTCAGGGTAACGAAGTCTCCAACGGAAACCTTCTCTTGGCGGCCGCCTGCGCGGACAATCGCGTACACCACTGGGGAACTCACTTCTCTCGACGTTTATTACTAGATTTGCGTGCGGAACCTGGGTCCAATGTGTTTGGTCCGGCTCACGCTGTGCCTCTACGCCGGTGGAGTTCCCAAGGGAATCCATGAGCTATCCCGTGGACAAACACATCCGAAATCGGATGGAGCGTCCTCAAGGTCATAACCCAAGTGTTGGCGTAAGCACCGAAGATCTAGACTACGCTAATTTTGCCTTCGGCCGCAAATGAGGCTGGTTCCGAAGGGAGGTACGTGATAGGCACCACTCTGTATGGACAGAGCCCGCCGCAACGACTTCCGGAACCGTGCCCACCTATCGTACAGGCCCATCCGGGCGCCCGCCGTCAGGCGTGCAGCCGCGGCGCGTCGAAGAAGTCGACCTCGTAGCGTGCGGACTGCCGGAAGGCCAGCGTCATGGCGTCCCGTTCGCCCGCCGATGCCGCCCGGGCGGCGGCGTCGGTGTAGGCGACGGCCTGCCGGGTGGCGGCAACAAACGCCTCGTCGGCGTAGGTGCGCAGCCAGACGGCGTAGGGATGGGACTCCGGTGCGCCAGCGGCGAGGAACTGCCGGTACAGGGTCTCACCCACCTCGGCATAGAGCCAGAAGCACGGCAGCACGGCGGCCACGAGCACACCGTAACTGCCGGAGATCGAGGCGGCCAGGAGGTGGTCAACGTAGGACTTGGTGACCGGCCCGGGCGTCGTCACCGCCGTGCGCGTGCTGAGCCAGGTCCGGTGCAGCTCCGACTCGACCTCCAGGCAGTTCTGCGCCGAGCGGGCCCAGAACAGCTGCTCGGCCTCAGTGGGTGCAATCGCGGCGGCCCGGGCCAGCACGCGGGAGTAGCCATTGAGGTACAGGGCGTCCTGGGCAAGGTAGTAGGCAAACTCGTTCTCCGGCAGCGTTCCGTCGGCGAGGCCCCTGATGAAGTCAAGGCCGTAGATCGCCTTAAGGTCGGCGGTGGCCGCTTCCCGGAGCGCGACGGCGAACTCCCCTTCGGCCGGTCCCCGGGCGGCGGTTCCCCTTTGCCGGGCGCCGTGGTCATGGGTGTACTGCTGCACGTGGTGGAAATGGTGGACCGGGCCGTTGCCGGTGCCGACGCCGAGGGCCGCAGAGGTGCGCAGTGCCTCCTGCAGCCATGGCTTGACCTCGCGGAGCGCGGCTTCCCAGTCCCCCGCTCCGCCGGCCCGCGCCGTGTCCCTGGCCTGCCCGATTTTCCTGGCCTGGACTGTGGCGATCGCGGAGGACAGCGAACACCCCGTGCCGTGGCTGTTGCGGGTGTGCACCCGCTCTCCCGGCACCACCACGACGTCCTGGGCCAGGAGTCCGCCGGTGTTGACCAGCGCGTCGGGGCATCCGTTGCCGCAGTCGTCGTTGCCGGGGCCGGTCTGGTCGCCCCCGGGGCCCGTTCCGGCCTGGAGGTGGCCGCCCTTCACCAGGACCGTGGAGCCGGTCTGGGCGGCGAGCCGCTTGCCCTGTTCCAGTGCCCCGGCCCAGTCCTCGGCGGTCTCCTCCCTGAGCAGGACGGCGAGTTCGGCGAGGTTGGGCGTGATCAGGTCCGCGTACGGCAGCAGCGCGTGCAGGGCTGCCTCGGCGGACTCCTGCAGCAGCCGGTCTCCGCTCGTCGCCACCATAACGGGATCCAGGACCACGACGCCGGGCCGGGCCCTCTCGAGCCAGCCGCGGACAGCATCAATCACGGCGGCATCCCCCAGCATCCCGATCTTGACGGCGTCGATGGTGATGTCCTGGCTGATGGCATCCAGCTGGGCGGTCAGGAAGGCCGCCGGCGGGACGTGGACGGCGCTGACACCGCGGGTGTTCTGGGCGGTCAGGGCCGTGATGGCGGCCATGCCGTAGCCGCCGTGCGCGGCAATGCTCTTAAGGTCGGCCTGGATGCCGGCGCCGCCGGAGGGGTCGGAGCCGGCGATCGCGAGCACCCGCGGGATCCGGGGCGTCGAAGGGGCGGGGACAGGCGGAAGAAACGATGAGGCGGTGGTCAAGAGAGACATCCCTTCGCCGGTGCTAACCGGACAGGTTCAACGGGTCTGGATCTCAGCCGGCTCGATGCGCGGCACCCCGTGTCAGGGTTCCAGCCTAGCCGCATCCCTTAACGAAGACGCGGGCACGGCCCGAACCGCGCGTATTGCTACGCCGTCCGGACCGCACCCGCGGCCTTGCTGAACTGTTCCGGGGCTAAAGCTCCGAGGCCGGAACGCCGACGCCGAGGATGATCGGCTCGCTGGCGGCCGGCTTCGCCTCCGGCGCCTTTGTTGCCGGGACCTTGGCCTCGTGCACGGAAACGGCGGCGGACTGCCGGGATTCCTGGCGCTGCTCCACCGAGGTTTCATTCGCTGCACCCTGGGCGCGGCTGGCGCTCCGGTTGCGGCGTCCGCGGCGGGCACGCGAGGTACCGGCTTCGGCTTCAGCTTCGGTCTGGGAACCCGGCGACTGGGTGCGTCCCGGGCCGGTTCCGCCGGTGCGGGCCGGAGCTGCCGCTGCCGTCCGGGCCGCCGGCGCCTTCGCTGCAGGCTCCTGTGTTGCCGGTTCCTGCGCTGCGGGAACCTTGGCCCCTTCGGCTTCGCCGAGGTTGGCGAAAGCCTCGGTCAGCAGGTCCAGGGTCAGCGCGGGCGCACTGGCCTCGTCGGCGTGCTCCACGAACGGAAGAGCGACCTGCTCGCCGCCAAACGTCAGCACGGCTGCCGGACGCCCGGCAGCTTCCTCCGACGCGGCCAGCTCGACGGCAGCCTCGACTGCGGCCTCCACCGCTGCCTCGCGGGCCCCGGCGTCGGCGGCGGTTGCCTCGCCGTCATGCAGGTGGGCGGCGTGCGCCGCTGCTGCGATGTTCGCCAGGGCGGCGCGGGTTGCCTCGGCCTTGGCGTGGCGCTCGGCTTCGGTGGGCTCGGCGTGCACGGCTGCCGGCGCGGACTGGACGTCCGTTCCTTGGCCGCCCCGGCCGCGGCGGCGGCTCTTGCGTTCGGTCCGCGCGGCCGGCTGCTGCTCGGTCCGCGGGACGTGGTGCTCGGCGGCAACGACGTTGGCGCGGCGGTGCTCGACGGGCTCGTCGTGGGTCACGATGCCGCGCCCGGCGCAGGTCTCGCACTGTTCGCCGAAGACTTCAAGCAGCCCGGTGCCCATCCGCTTGCGGGTCATCTGCACGAGGCCCAGCGAGGTCACCTCGGCCACCTGGTGCTTGGTCCGGTCCCGGCCCAGGCATTCCACCATGCGGCGCAGTACCAGGTCGCGGTTGGATTCGAGCACCATATCGATGAAGTCGATGACGATGATGCCGCCGATGTCGCGGAGCCGGAGCTGCCGGACGACTTCCTCGGCTGCTTCGAGGTTGTTCTTGGTGACGGTTTCCTCGAGGTTGCCGCCGGAGCCGGTGAACTTGCCGGTGTTGACGTCCACCACGGTCATGGCTTCGGTGCGGTCGATCACGAGGGAACCGCCGGAGGGCAGGAAGACCTTGCGGTCCAGGGCCTTGTGGATCTGCTCGTCGATGCGCCAGGCCGAGAAGATGTCCGTGTCCTTGGTCCACTTCTCCAGCCGGCCCACCAGGTCCGGCGCCACATAGGTGACGTACGCCTCGATGGTGTCCCAGGCTTCCTCGCCGGAGACGATCAGCTTCGAGAAGTCCTCGTTGAAGACGTCACGGACCACCTTGATGGTCAGGTCGGGTTCGCCGTAGAGCAGCTCGGGGGCGAGGATCTTCGTGGACGTCGACTGTCCCTCGATGCCTTCCCACTGGGCGCGGAGGCGGTTGATGTCATGCGTGAGCTCTTCCTCGGACGCACCCTCGGCGGCGGTGCGGACGATGACGCCCGCATCTTCCGGCAGGCGGTCCTTGAGGATCCGCTTGAGGCGGTTGCGCTCGACGTCGGGCAGCTTGCGGGAGATGCCGGTCATGGAACCGCCGGGGACGTACACGAGGTAGCGGCCGGGCAGGGAGATCTGGCTCGTGAGGCGGGCGCCCTTGTGGCCCACCGGGTCCTTGGTGACCTGGACCAGGACGGAGTCGCCGGACTTCAGCGCGTTTTCGATCCGGCGCTGCTTGCCCTCGAGGTTGACGGATTCCCAGTTGACTTCACCGGCGTAGAGCACGGCGTTGCGGCCGCGTCCGATGTCGACGAAGGCGGCTTCCATCGACGGCAGCACGTTCTGGACCTTGCCCAGGTACACGTTGCCGATCAGGGAATCCTGCTGGGTCTTCGAGACGAAATGCTCGGCCAGGACGCCGTCCTCGAGGACGCCGATCTGGATTCTGTCGTCGCGCTGGCGGACGATCATCTGGCGGTCCACGGATTCGCGCCGGGCCAGGAACTCGGCCTCGGTGATGACGGTGCGGCGGCGTCCGGTGTCGCGGGATTCGCGGCGGCGCTGCTTCTTCGCCTCAAGCCGGGTGGAGCCCTTGAGGGACGTGACGCGGTTGTTGACCGGCGCCTCGGCGGCGGCACGGGGCGCGCGGACCCGGGTCACTGTGTTGGGCGGATCGTCGTCTCCCCCGCCGGTCAGTTCGAGGTCCTGGTCGCCACGGCGGCGGCGACGGCGGCGGCGCGACGTCACGCCGTCTTCGAGTGTTCCCTCGGCGCCCTCTTCTGCTTCTTCTTCGCTGCCTTCGGCCTCGGTCTCGGACTCTTCGATGCGGCCGCTGCGTCCGCGGCGTCCCCGGCTGCGGCGGCGACGGCGGTTTCCGGCGTCTTCGCCCTCGCCCTCCTCGCCCTCTTCTTCGTCAGCTTCCGCGGCGGCAGCCGCCGGGGCCGGACGCACGACGGCGGCCAGGTCGGGTGCCTGGAAAATCATCGAGGTGACCGCGCCCGGCTCCAGGAAGAGCGACGCGGCTGCGGCAGGTGCTTCGGCGGCGGGCGCGGCGGCTTCTGCGGGCGCGGCAGCAGTGGCTGCTTCCTCTGCTCCAGTCCCGGCGGCCGGGGCTGCAGGGGTCTCAGCGGCAGGGGCTTCAGCGGCAGGCGCTTCAGTTGCCGGTGCTTCAGCGACGGGGGCGGCGGCCTTCGCGCGGCTGGCGCGGCGGCGGACAGGCTTCTCAACCGGCGCTTCGGCGGCCTCTGCGGCCGGCGCCCCTGCGGTGGCCGGCTCCGCGGTCGGTGCCCCTGCGGTGGCTTCTTCGGCGAAAGCCGGCAGGAGTTCGGCCGGCTCGGCCACCTTACGGGCGCGGGAGCGGCGTGCGGGCGCCTTGGCCTTGACCTCAGCCTCGGGGGCCTCGAGGGCCTCTGCCGGAACAACCGCGGGCTCCGCCGCATCCGCCGCGGCCTCGGGGGCTTCCTTCTTGGGCAGTGCCTTGCGGCGGGTCCGGACCGGCCGCTTCGGCGGGGTGGCTACAGCTGCTTCTGCTGATTCTGCTGCTTCTTTGCTAACGGCAGACTCTTCGTTGCCCGTTACAACCTGGTCATTATCCATATGTGGCGACACTCCTGCCCCTGACGTGCCGCCACATCCGGCACCCGTTGGGGCAAATATTTGTCAACACCCGCGGGCATTGACAGAAGTCAATTGGATACCCTCAGGTTCGCACCGGCAGTGGGGTGCGGCAGCCCTGGAGGGCCGGCGGAATTGTTCTGAAACCCGTTGATCTACACGCCACAACCAGGTGCCGTCCAATGGCATTGCGGGACAGCCGGGATCAGAGGATCCATGGCTCCCTGCTCATCATTGGCGGTCTTGGGAACAAAGTCGCCGGACCGGGACCCGGATGTGGATCGGGTTCCAGCCACGATCATTGTCTCACAGGAGCCGTCAAAGCAGGCGTAAGCATGGCATCCTTACCGCGGCCCGGACCGAACCACTATGGACGACACGAGCCTTCCCGGACTTCCTCCAGCCTCCGGCGATAGAATCGGACCAGTTGCACCGACCCGAAGGACTTTGATTCCATGCCCAGCATCTCCAGTGCCACCAGCGAGGCAGCCGCGCAGCAGCAAGGCTCCAGCACATCTGTTGAGGAACGGCCGCTGCCCCCGATGACCCGCGACCGCCCGTTCGCGTGGCTGCTGCTGATTACCGGCGTCATTGGCTGGATTGCGTCCGGAATCCTGGTGCTGGAAAAACTCGAGGTCCTCAAGGACCCCGGCCACGTCACCGTGTGCGATGTGAACCCGTGGATCTCCTGTGGCCAGGTCATGCAGACGCCGCAGAGTTCGGCGTTCGGCTTCCCCAACATGTTCATCGGCATCGTGGCCTTTGCCGTCATTATCACCACCGCGATGGGCCTGCTGGCCGGCGCCAAGTTTGCCCGCTGGTACTGGCTGGGCCTGCAGGCCGGCGTGACCCTGGGCTTCGCGTTCGTGGTGTGGCTCTGGTCCCAGGCGCTGTATTCCATCCACATCCTGTGCCCATTCTGCATGGTTGTGTGGGCTGCGATGATTCCGCTGTTCGTCTGGGTCACCGTCCGCAATGTCTCCCACGGCGTGATCCGGCTGCCCGAGGGCCCCACCAGGATCCTGGGCGACTCCGGCTGGATCATCACGGCACTGCTGTACGTCGCCGTAATCGCCACCATCTTCTTCGCCTTCATCCAGGTCTTCATCGGGACCTCCGGCTACTAGCGGTTGGACCGCGGTTAACCGCCGCGAGGTGACAGTTAAGGCCAATGTTCATCGCGAACATTGGCCTTAACTGTCACCTCGGCGAGGCGGTGGTCAGTCCGGGGACTTAGTCCTGGAACCAGATCTTGATTTCGCGCTCCGCTGACTCGGCGGAGTCCGAGCCGTGGACCAGGTTCTGCTGCACCTTCAGGCCCCAGTCGCGGCCGAAGTCGCCGCGGATGGTGCCGGGGGCCGCCGTCGTCGGGTCCGTGGTGCCGGCGAGCGAGCGGAAGCCCTCGATCACGCGGTGGCCCTCGAAGATCGCGGCGACAACGGGTCCGCTGAGCATGAACTCGACCAGCGGCTCGTAGAACGGCTTGCCCACGTGCTCCTCGTAGTGCTGCTCCAGCAATTCGCGGCTCGCGTCGACCTTCTTGAGCTCGGCCAGGGTGTAGCCCTTGGCTTCGATGCGGGCGATGATGTTGCCGGTCAGGTTGCGGGTGACGCCGTCGGGCTTGATCAGGACGAGAGTGCGCTCAATGCTCACAACTGCTCCAATGTGTTTGGGGTGGGATTCGGAAACAAGTCTAGTTGCTTTGGTCTTCGGGGTGGGCCGCGTCCCACGCGGCCTGCTCCCGTTCCCGCTGCGCGGACTCGCGGTCAATCCTGATGCCGGTGCGGATCCCGTACCACCAGGCCACCGCGAAGAGTCCGCCGACCACAAACATCGCCGGTTCCAGGATGCCGGTCAGGATCAGCACGATCTGCAGGATCCAGCCCAGCGCGACTCCCCACGGCTTGGAAAGGACCGCGCAGGTGAAGACATACACGAGGCACAGCCCGATCCCCACCGAGAAGATCAGGACCGGCGGGAAGTCGTCCCGCCGCAGTCCGAAGACGGTGAGGGTGCCGAAGAGCACCACAAAGGCTTCCAGCAGCAGCACGGTGGAGGCGAACATGACCTTGGTGGAGCGGCGTTTCTTGGGCATGCCCGGGCGCCATTCGCGCTGGGCCTTGGTGAGTTTCGCCATGGTCTACGCGTCCGCCTTTCCGAGCAGGATCCGGGCGTCCGCGACAAGCGTGATGGACCCGGTGACAAGGACGCCGCCGGCGAGGTCGTCGTTCGATTCGGCACGTTCCACCGCCCACTCGAGGGCGTCGTCGAGCTTCCCGGCGACGTGGATGTTGTCCTCGCCGAACCCCAGTTCCACGGCGAGTTCCGCGAGGTCCTCGGCCGGAACGGCGCGGGGCGAGTTGGACTGGGTGAAGCAGTACTCGGCCGCCAGGCCGCCCAGGGATTCCTTGAGCTGGCGGAGGATTTCCTCGGCGTCCTTTTCCCGCAGCACGCCGACCACCACCACCAGCTTGGTGAAGCTGAACGCCTCGTGGATGGCTTCAGCGGAGACCCGGATGCCCTCCGGGTTGTGCGCCGCGTCCACGATGATGGTCGGCGCGGTGCGCAGGACCTCAAGGCGGCCGGGCGAGGTGACCGAGGCGAAGGCCTCCTGGACAACCTCGGCGTCGAGCGCCTTTTCCCCGCCGAAGAAGGCCTCCAGCGCGGCGATCGCGACGGCGGCGTTCTCGGCCTGGTGCGCGCCGTGCAGCGGGACCAGCAGGTCCTCGTAGCGGCCGGCGATGCCCTGGATGGTCACCATCTGGCCGCCGACGGCCACCGTGCGGGATTCGACGCCGAACTCGACGCCCTCGAAGCGGAACGGGACGTTGGTTTCCTTCGCCTTTTCCAGCAGCACCTGGGCCGCGTCCCGGGGCTGCGCGGCGCTGATAAGGAAACCGCCCGGCTTGATGATGCCGGCCTTTTCGTACGCGATCTCCTCGGTGGTGTCACCGAGGAGGTCCGTGTGGTCCAGTGAGATCGGCGTGACCACGAAGACCTGGCCGTCGCCGACGTTGGTCGCGTCGGTGATGCCGCCCAGGCCCACCTCGATGACGGCGACGTTGACCGGCTGGTCGGCGAAGACCGCGAAGCCGAGGATGGTGAGGCACTCGAAGTAGGTCAGCCGGGGCTGGCCCTCGGCCTCGAGTTCGCCGTCCACGATGGCCAGGTACGGTCGGATCTCGTCCCAGATCCGGACGAAGGTCTCATCCGGCACCGGGGCGCCGTCGATGCTGATCCGTTCGGTGACCTTGGACAGGTGCGGGCTCGTGTACCGTCCGGTGCTCAGCCCGTGGGCGCGCAGCCCGGCTTCGATCATCCGTGCGGTGGAAGTCTTCCCGTTGGTGCCGGTGACGTGGATGATCGGGAACGCCTTGTTCGGCTCCCCCAGGATGTCCATCGCCCGGTACAGCGGGGCCAGCCGGGGCTCCATTTTGTTTTCCGGCGCCCGGCCCAGCAGCTCGGCGTAGACGCTCTCCACGGAGAATTCGTCGGTCATGGTTCAGGCCCCTATCTTTTCGACGGTGATCTTCAGCTCGGTGCCGTCTCCGTTGGAGGACAGACCAAGCTCCATCGTGAGGGTTTCGGTGACCACCAGGTTTTCGTGGGCCTTCACGGCGTCGACGACATCCATCGTGGCGGTGACGTTGGTCCGGATCCGGTCGCTCACGTTCAAGCCGGCATCCTTGCGGGCCTGCTGGATTGCACGGACCATGTCGCGGGCAATGCCCTCCGCTTCCAGTTCCGGGGTGACCTCGGTGTTGAGGACCACGAAGCCGCCGCCGGGGAGGACGGCCGCTGCGCGCGAGCCCTCGCCCTCCGCGGCTTCCGCCACGACGGTTTCCAGGGTGTATTCCTGGGGCTCAAGGGCGAGCCCGCCGGCGGTGACGACGCCGGCGTCGTCGACGCTCCAGTCGCCGGACTTGGAGCCCTTGATGGCCTGCTGGACGTTCTTGCCCAGGCGCGGGCCGGCGGCCCGGGCGTTCACCACGAGCTTCTGTTCGATGCCGAACTCCTCCGGGGAGGCGCTCTCGGCGTCGAGCAGCCGGACGGAGCGCAGGTTCAGTTCATCGGCGACGACGGTGGCGAAGCCGTCCAGCGTGTCCGCGCCGGGTGCCACGACGGTGAGCTCCTGCAGCGGCAGGCGCACGCGGAGGTTCGCGGCCTTGCGCAGCGAGGATCCGGTGGAGCAGATCTGCTGGATCCGGTCCATGGCCTCGACTAGCCCCGGGTTGGCGGGGAACAGGTCCGCGTCCGGCCAGTCGGCCAGGTGCACGGAGCGGCCGCCGGTGAGGCCGCGCCAGATCTCTTCGGAGACCAGCGGCAGCAGCGACGCAGCGACCCGGCAGACGGTTTCCAGCGCGGTGTAGAGCGCGTCGAAGGCATCGACGTTCTCGTCGAAGAAACGCTGGCGGCTGCGGCGGACGTACCAGTTGGTGAGCATGTCCAGGTAGCCGCGGAGTTCGTCGCAGGCCCCGGAGATGTCGTAGCTGTCCAGCTGGGCGGTCATGTTCCGGACGAGGTCCCCGGTGTTGGCCATCAGGTACTGGTCCAGGGTGTCGGAGTAGCCGTCGTAGCGGAGCTTCGCGTCGTACCCGGCCGCTTGTCCTGCTGCAGCGTTAGCGGCATTGGTGTACAGCGTGAAGAAGCTGTACACGTTCCACAGCGGCAGGATGACCTGGCGGACGCCGTCGCGGATCCCCTGTTCGGTGACCACCAGGTTGCCGCCGCGCAGGATGGGGCTGGACATCAGGAACCAGCGCATCGCGTCGGAGCCGTCGCGGTCCAGGACCTCGGAGACGTCCGGGTAGTTGCGCAGGCTCTTGGACATCTTCTGCCCGTCGGAGCCCAGCACGATGCCGTGGCTGATGACGTTGCGGAAGGCCGGGCGGTCGAAGAGCGCCGTGGAGAGGATGTGGAGCATGTAGAACCAGCCGCGGGTCTGGCCGATGTACTCGACGATGAAGTCCGCCGGGTTGTGCGTGTCGAACCATTCCTCGTTCTGGAACGGGTAGTGGACCTGGCCGTAGGGCATGGAACCGGAGTCGAACCAGACGTCCAGGACGTCCTCGACGCGGCGCATCACGGACTGGCCTTCTTCCGGGGTGCGCGGGTCGTCCGGGTTCGGGCGGGTCAGTTCGTCGATGAAGGGCCGGTGCAGGTCCACCTCGCCGGCCTTGTTCAGCGGCAGGCGGCCGAAGTCGGCCTCGATCTCGGCGAGGGAGCCGTAGACGTCGGTGCGGGGGTAGTCCGGGTCGGTGGACTGCCAGACCGGGATGGGGCTGCCCCAGTAGCGGTTGCGGCTGATGGACCAGTCGCGGGCATTGGCGAGCCACTTGCCGAACTGGCCGTCCTTGACGTTGCCCGGGATCCAGTTGATCTCCTGGTTCAGTTCGGACATGCGGTCCTTGAACTTGGTGACCTCGACGTACCAGGAGGACACCGCGCGGTAGATCAGCGGGTTGCGGCAGCGCCAGCAGTGCGGGTAGCTGTGTTCGTAGCTGGCCTGGCGGACCAGGCGGCCCTGGGCGCGGAGCACCTGGGTGATGGGCTTGTTGGCGTCGAAGACCTGGAGTCCGGCGATCTCGGCGAGGTCGCCGTGGCCGAACAACGGCAGGAACTTCGCACCCTCGTCCACGGACAGGACGACGGGGATGCCGGCCTCTTCACAGATCTTCTGGTCGTCTTCACCGTAGGCGGGGGCCTGGTGGACGATGCCGGTGCCGTCGGTGGTGGTGACGTAGTCGGCGACGAGGAAGCGCCAGGCGTTCTCGGTGCCGAACTTCTCGGCGTCGTGGAAGTAGTCCCAGAGCGGCTCGTAGGCCAGGCCGTCGAGTTCGGCGCCGGTGTGGCTGGAGGTGACGGCGGCTTCGGCCGCCGCGACACCCTCGGCACCGTCCCCGTAGCCGAGGTCCTTGGCGTAGGCGCCCAGCAGCTCCGCGGCCAGCAGGAACCTGCCGGCGACGGGAGCCTCGGCAGCGGCGGCCTTGATGCCGTGCGGGCCCGCGGGCAGGACGACGTAGTCGATGGACGGCCCGACGGCGAGCGCCAGGTTGGTGGGCAGTGTCCAGGGCGTGGTGGTCCAGGCGAGCGCCTGCACGCCGGCGAGCTGCCGGGAGAGGTCGGACTCCCCCGCCGTGATCGGGAACGTGACCGTGACGGTCTGGTCCTGGCGGTTCTTGTAGACGTCGTCGTCCATGCGCAGTTCATGGTTGGACAGCGGCGTCTCGTCCTTCCAGCAGTACGGCAGCACGCGGTAGCCGTTGTAGGTCAGGCCCTTCTCGTGCAGCTGCTTGAAGGCCCAGAGCACGGACTCCATGTACTCGACGTTGAGCGTCTTGTAGTCGTTCTCGAAGTCGACCCAGCGCGCCTGGCGGGTGACGTAGCTCTTCCACTCGTCGGCGTACTTCATGACCGACGCGCGGCAGGCGTCGTTGAACTTGTCGATGCCCATGGCTTCGATCTGGGTCTTGTCGGTCATGCCCAGCTGCTTCATGGCTTCCAGCTCGGCGGGCAGCCCGTGCGTGTCCCAGCCGAAGCGGCGCTCCACGCGGCGGCCGCGCTGGGTCTGGTAGCGGCCCACCAGGTCCTTGGCGTAGCCGGTCAGCAGGTGTCCGTAGTGCGGCAGGCCGTTGGCGAAGGGCGGACCGTCGTAGAAGACGAATTCGTTGGACCCGGGCTTTCCGCCAGGCAGGTCGGAGTCGCGCTGGTCGATGCTGGCCTGGAACGTGCCGTCCTCATCCCAGTATTTGAGGATGCGCTCTTCGATCTCCGGGAACTTCACGGAGGCGGATACGCCTGCTGCGTTGGAGGCAGAGGTGGTGGCGCCGGCGCCGGAACGTGCGGCGGAGGCCTTCGGGTAATAAGTCATCTCGACATCCTGGGTTGAGCTGGTGAACAAATGGATTCATTCAGGATGCGAGGACGGCCCCTGCACTGTCTTTCGACAACACCGGCACCGCGGTACCACCTCACTTACCGGCACGGGTCCCGCTTCTTTGGGTAAAGAAGCTGCACCTGCGCCGGCCGCTCATTACTGCTGTGACGGGCTTACCCGTCCGGTTCTACCGGCCCTGGCGCGTGCTGACGTTGCGCCGGGGCGTTCTTCCGGAAGCTCACCGGTGATGGCCGGGTCAAAGCTGTTAGAAGAAGTCTAACAACTGGAATCCGCCCGCAATGCCTACACTGAGTCCCATGATGTTCCGGGACCGGGGCCAGGCTGCCCCAGGAACCCCCGCGCGGACTGCGGCCGCCGGCTGGAGGGTGATGGCGGGGCTGGCTGCGGCGCCCGTCGTGGTGGTCTCCGTGTTCCGTGCCGTGCCGCGGGAATGGCCCACCACCGTTGTCCAGTTGGTGTCCTTCACTCCGTGGCTGGTGCTGCCTGCCAGCGTCTCCCTGCTGTTTGCCGTGCTGGGCCGCCGGCGGTGGATGGCCGGGGCCGCCGCGGGGCTCGTGGCCGTGCAGCTCTTCTGGCTGGTCCCGCTGGACTACGGCCAGGCCGAGGCGGATTCCGCGGAGGGAACAGCCGGGGACACCCTGGAGCTCCGGACGATGAGCCTCAATGCCAAACTCGGCAAGGCGGACGCGGCGGAAATCGTCCGGCTGGTCCGCGAGAACGGCATTACCCTGCTGACGATCCAGGAATACACCAAGGCTCTCGAAGACCGGCTTGGTGCTGCGGGGCTGGCCGAGCTGCTCCCGAACAGGATCAGTGCCCCCGCGGGCCGTGCCTCCGGGAACGCTGTCTACTCGGTCCACAAGCTGGAACGCGCAGGGACAGTGCCCGACTCCTATTTTTCGATGCCGCTGATCCGGCTCACCGCCGAGTCCCAGGGCAAGCACGCCGTCGTCGAGCTGGCGAACGTCCACACGCGGGCTCCCGTGGGCGTCGGCCTGCCGCAGTGGCGCAGCGACCTCGCCGCGCTCGGCCAAGTGGCATCCCGGCCGGGAAATGTGGTGCTGGCCGGTGACTTCAACGCCAGCTACGACCATGCCGAATTCAGGCAGCTCCTCCAGGGTGAGGGCCGGAAGGTGGTGGACGTGGGGATGGCCCAGGGATCGCGCCTGATCCCCACCTGGCCCATGGACGGCCTGCTTCTTCCCGGCATCACGATCGACCACATCGTCACCAGCCCGTCCGTGCGCAGCGCGGGCTATGCGGTGCACGCGGTGCCCGGAACGGACCACGCCGCGATCATGGTGACGCTGTCCGTCCCTGCAGGCGGCTAGGCCACGCAACACGGGGTCACTTCCGGCCCATAAACGGGGGGTTTATGGGCCGGAAGTGACCCCGCGTTGCAGCTACGCCTTGCGGATCAGCTTGTAGTTGGCCGCCTGCGCCACCGGGCGGATCACGATCTGGTCGAGGTTGACATGGTGCGGGGCCACGACGGCGTACCGGACGACGTCGGCGACGTCCGCCGCGGTGAGGGGCTTCTCGACGCCGGCATAGACCTTCGCGGCGGCGTCCGGGTTGCCGCCCAGGCGGTTCAGCGCGAACTCTTCCGTCTGGACCAGCCCCGGAGCGACCTCGATCACGCGGAGGTTGTGCTCGGCTTCTTCGAGGCGCAGGGCGCCGGTGAGCGCATGCTGGGCGAACTTGGCAGCGTTGTAGCCGCCGCCGCCCTCATAAGCGGACAGCCCCGCCGTCGACGTCAGGTTCAGGACCGTGCCTTCACCGCAGGCCCGCAGCATCGGCAGGAACGCCCGGGTGAGCTTCATGGTGCCCAGGACGTTGACCTCGAACATCCATTCCCAGTCCTCGGTCTTGGCGTCGGCCATTTTGTCCGCGCCGCGGGCGCCGCCGGCGATGTTGATGAGGGTGTCGATGCCGCCGGCGCGCGTCACCTCGTCGAGGAGCCGGGCGACGTCGGCGTCGTCGGTCACGTCCGCCGGAAGCGCAATGGCGCCGGTTTCTGCGGCGAGCGCCGCCAGCCGGTCCGCGCGGCGGGCGACGGCGTACACGGTCCAGCCCTCGGCCCGGAGCGCCCGCACGGTGGACTCGCCGATTCCGGTGCTGGCGCCTGTGACTACTGCCGCTTTGGCTGCTGATGTCTTGATGTCGATTTCCTCAGTCATGGCACCACCCTAACGTTTTAGTGCTGCAGGAACTCCAGCAGCACCCGGGCATGGTTCCTCTGCAGGTCCCTCGCCCCGAACAGCAGTGTCACCTTCGGGTGCCGGGCCGCCAGTTCCCTCAGGGTGTCCACGGCCGGGTTGGATTCGAGCTCCGCCTCGTAGGCGGCGCGGAAGTCGGCGAACCGTTCCTGCATGTGCGCAAACTCCGTGCGCAGCGGCGGTGAGGGCGCCACTTCCTTGAGCCACAGCTGCAGCTGGGCGCGCTCCCTGCTGACACCGCGCGGCCAGAGCCGGTCCACCAGGACGCGGCAGCCGTCGTCGTCCGCGGGTTCGTCATAGACGCGCTTGATCACGAAACGTCCGGCAGAATCTTCCATTTCCGCATGTTACTAAAGCCGGCCCGGGAGGCCACCGCGCCCGCCCGCGTCCGGGCGTGAAAGAATTGCTCCATGGCTGAAGACACTCAGGGTACAGACACGCCCACCACCGCCCCCATCAACGTTCCGGACAAGCCCGCCCTTGAGGGGCTGGAAGACGCCCTCACCCGGCGCTGGCTTGACGAAGGGACCTACAAGTTCAACCCGGACACCACCCGGGAGCAGGTCTACTCGATCGACACTCCCCCGCCCACGGCGTCGGGTTCGCTGCACGTCGGCCACATGTTCTCCTACACGCAGACCGACGTCCTGGCGCGCTACCAGCGCATGACCGGGAAGAACGTCTTCTACCCCATGGGCTGGGACGACAACGGCCTGCCCACCGAACGCCGCGTGCAGAACTACTACGGCGTGCGCTGCGATCCCACCACCGCGTACGACGCCGGTTACCGTCCGCCAGCCGAGCCCGCCAAGAACCAGCGCGACTTCGACGTCGTCTCGCGCCGGAACTTCATCGAACTCTGCGAGGAACTCGCCGTCGAGGACGAGAAAGTCTTCGAGAACCTGTTCCAGACGCTCGGCCTGTCCGTGGACTGGGACCTGACCTACCGCACCATCGATGACAAGTCCCGCGCGATTTCCCAGCGCGCCTTCCTGGCGAACCTCGCCGCCGGCGACGCCTACATGGCGGAGGCACCCACCCTGTGGGACGTCACCTTCCGCACCGCGGTGGCCCAGGCCGAGCTTGAGGACCGTGAGGTCGCGGGCGCCTACTACCGCTACCCGTTCTTCACTGAGGACGGCGAAAAGATCTACATCGAGACCACCCGCCCCGAGCTGCTGGCCGCCTGCGCCGCCCTAGTGGCGAACCCCGACGACGAACGGTACCAGCCGCTGTTCGGCAAAAAGGTCACCTCCCCGCTGTTCGGCGTCGAGGTGGAGGTCAAGGCGCACCCGCTCGCGAAGGCGGACAAGGGTTCCGGCGTCGCGATGGTCTGCACGTTCGGTGACCTCACCGACGTCACCTGGTGGCGCGAACTCCAGCTGCCCACCCGCGCGATCGTGGGCCGCGACGGCCGGATCATCGGCGAGACCCCCGAATGGATCACCACCGCCGAAGGCCGCGCGCACTTCGAAGCCATCGCCGGCAAGACCGTCTTCAGCGCCAAGGAAGCCGTGGTGGAGCTCCTGGCCGCCGCGGAGCTCCTCGACGGGGAGCCGAAGAAGATCATGCACCCGGTCAACTTCTTCGAAAAGGGCGACAAGCCCCTCGAAGTGGTGACCTCCCGCCAGTGGTACATCCGCAACGGCGGCCGGGACGCGGAACGACGTGAGCGGCTCATTGCCCGCGGCCACGACATCGACTTCCACCCGGCCTTCATGCGCTCGCGCTACGAGAACTGGATCTCCGGGCTGAACGGCGACTGGCTGGTCTCCCGCCAGCGCTTCTTCGGCGTGCCGGTGCCGGTCTGGTACCCGCTCGACGCCGACGGCAATCCGGACTTCGCGGCGCCGATCGTTCCGTCCGACGCGCAGCTGCCGGTGGACCCCGCAGCGGACGCGGCCCCCGGATTCGAGGAAGCCCAGCGCGACGTGCCGGGCGGCTTCACCGGCGACGCCGATGTGCTGGACACCTGGGCCACGTCCTCGCTCACGCCCCAAATCGTGGG
This sequence comes from Arthrobacter sp. NicSoilB4, assembly GCF_019977335.1. Taxonomy (NCBI): domain Bacteria; kingdom Bacillati; phylum Actinomycetota; class Actinomycetes; order Micrococcales; family Micrococcaceae; genus Arthrobacter; species Arthrobacter sp. NicSoilB4. The sequence goes on from NZ_AP024653.1 coordinate 2,364,246, forward strand.
CGGCTGGAGCACCGACGAGGCACTCTTCGCCAAGGTCTTCCCCTTTGACGTGCGCCCGCAGGCCCACGACATCATCCGGACCTGGCTGTTCTCCACTGCGGTCCGCGCCGATGCCCTGCAGGACGTCGCACCGTGGAAGCACGCAGCCATCTCCGGCTGGATCCTTGACCCGGACCGCAAGAAGATGTCCAAGTCCAAGGGCAACGTGATCGTCCCGACCGACGTGCTCGAGGAATACGGCTCGGACGCCGTCCGCTACTGGGCGGCCTCAGCCAAGCTCGGCGCAGACACGGCCTACGAGATCGCTCAGATGAAGATCGGCCGCCGCCTGGCCATCAAGCTCCTCAACGCCTCCAAGTTCGTGCTGAACCTGGGCGCCACCGAGGACTCCGTGGTGTCCTCGGACCTGTCCGTGTTGGGCAACCCCCTGGACCGCGCCGTGCTGGCGCAGCTCGCCGACGTGGTGCAGCAGGCCACGAAGGCGTTCGAGAGCTATGACTACGCCCGGGCCCTGCAGATCACGGAGAGCTTCTTCTGGCACTTCACCGATGACTACGTGGAGCTCATCAAGGACCGGGCCTACGGCGCTGCCGGCGAGGCCGAGCAGGCCTCCGTCCTCGCGGCGCTGGCGACGAGCCTTGACACGCTGCTGCGCCTGTTCGCCCCGTTCCTGCCCTTCGCCACGGAGGAAGTCTGGAGCTGGTGGCGCACCGGTTCGGTGCACCGCGCCGACTGGCCGTCCGCCGTCGCGGTCGACGGCGACACCACCCTGCTGGCCACCGTGGGCACCGCCCTCAGCGGTATCCGCAAGGCCAAGTCGGAGGCCAAGGTCAAGCAGCGCACCGAGGTCCTCTCCGCGACCATCACGGCCTCGGAATCCCTCACCACGCAGCTGAAGGCCGGCCTCGCCGACCTCAAGGCCGCAGCCAACGCACGCGAGCTGACCCTGGTGGGCGGCGACGGCGAACTGGCCGTGAGCGACGTCGTCCTGGCACCGGCGGAGGCGTAGCCAGCGGAATCCGGCCCGCCTGTTTTCAGGCAAAGGGGAAGCCCCATCAGCGTTTTGCCGTTGGTGGGGCTTCGACTTTTCGATTGTCACGTGACGTCTTAGACAATCTGGCAGGATCCTTGGATTTTCAGGTCTTCCTACCTCGTCACTGGTAGCCATCATCTGACTTTGCCGAAGGCTGCGTCGGATGAGTGTCACTGAATCTTTGGTTCCTGCGTCCCTCTTCTTTCGAAGTGGGTAAGTTCTATTCTTGTCCCGCCGTTCCGGATGCACAAGAGCCCCGAAAGAACTACATCGCAGTAATTCTTCCGGGGCTCTTGGCCCGCCGGGCGGGTGCCCGGCGCGGTGTCTCAGGGCCTAGTTGAAGACCGGGCTTTCGGTGCGGCTTCGCTTGATTTCGAAGAAGTAGGGGAAGGATGCCAGGGTCACGGTGGCGTCCCAGATCCGTCCGGCGTCCTCGCCGCGCGGGATGCGGGTCAGGACCGGGCCGAAGAAGGCCGTGCCGTTGAACGCGACGACCGGCGTGCCCACGTCCTGTCCGACCAGGGAGATGCCTGCTTCGTGGCTGGTCCGGAGCTGCGCGTCAAATTCGTCGCTCTGGCCGGCTGCCGCCAACCCGGCCGGCAGTCCCGCCTCGGCCAGCGACTTGGCGATGACCTCGTCGATGTCCTTGTTGCCTTCGTTGTGGATCTTGGTGCCCATGGCGTCATAAAGCGGCTTGATGTACTGCGCACCGTGCTGTTCAGCGGCGGCCGTGATGACGCGGACGGGAGCCCACGCCTTCTTCATGAACTCCCGGTACTGCTCGGGCAGCTCGTCACGGCCCTCATTGAGCACGGCGAGACTCATCACATGCCACTCGGTGCTGATGTCGCGGACTTCTTCCACTTCGCCGATCCAGCGCGAGGTCACCCAGGCAAAGGGGCACATCGGGTCGAACCAGAAGTCGGCTTTGTTGGTCTCTGCTTGGACGGTCAGGGTCTCAGACACAGGTGATCTCCTTAGGAAGTCTGCGGGGGAAAAGTGCACCACTGGCTCGATGACCGGGCGCGTCAAAGGTAACAGCGGACGGTACGGCCTATTTATTCCGGTTCAGGCGGACTTGCGGCGCTTGACGTCGTGCGCAATCATCGTCGGCGCCGCCTTGCTGGAGACGACGTCTTCCGTGATCACCACGGTGGCGATGTCGTCGCGGCTGGGCAGGTCGAACATCACGGGAAGCAGGACTTCCTCCATGATGGCGCGGAGCCCGCGGGCGCCGGTGCCGCGTTCGAGTGCCTGGTCGGCGATCGTGTTCAGCGCTTCCTCGTCGAAGAGCAGCTCGACGCCGTCGAGCTGGAACATCTTCTGGTACTGCTTCACGAGGGCGTTCTTGGGGGTGGACAGGATCTGGATGAGCGCGGCCCGGTCGAGGTTGGACACCGTGGTGATGACCGGGAGGCGGCCGATGAACTCGGGGATGAGCCCGAACTTCAGCAGGTCCTCGGGCATGACCTCGCCATAGGAGTCGGCGTTGTTCTTGACCTCGTTGAGCGGGGCGCCGAAGCCGATGCCCTTGCGCCCCGACCGCGAGCCGATGATCTCCTCGAGCCCGGCGAAGGCGCCGGCAACAATGAAGAGCACGTTGGTGGTGTCGATCTGGATGAATTCCTGGTGCGGGTGCTTGCGGCCGCCCTGCGGCGGAACGGAGGCGACCGTTCCTTCGAGGATCTTCAGCAGGGCCTGCTGCACACCCTCGCCGGAGACGTCCCGGGTGATGGAGGGGTTCTCGCTCTTGCGCGAAATCTTGTCGATCTCGTCGATGTAGATGATGCCCTGTTCGGCCTTCTTGACGTCGTAGTCGGCGGCCTGGATGAGCTTGAGGAGGATGTTCTCGACGTCCTCGCCGACGTACCCTGCTTCGGTCAGCGCGGTGGCATCGGCGACGGCGAACGGGACGTTGAGGCGGCGCGCCAGGGTCTGCGCGAGGTACGTCTTGCCGCAGCCGGTGGGGCCGATCAGCAGGATGTTGGACTTGGCGATCTCCACGTCGTCGTGGTGCACCCCTTCGGCGAGGCTGCCGCTCTTGGGGGCGTGGCCGGCCTGGATGCGCTTGTAGTGGTTGTAGACGGCGACGGCGAGCGAGCGTTTCGCGGGCTCCTGGCCGATCACGTATTCCTGCAGGAAGTCAAAGATCTCGCGGGGCTTGGGCAGCTCGAAACTTCCCAGGTCAGCAACCTCGGCGAGTTCTTCCTCAATGATCTCGTTGCAGAGTTCAATGCACTCGTCGCAGATGTAGACGCCGGGCCCGGCAATGAGCTTCCGAACCTGCTTCTGGCTCTTTCCGCAGAAAGAACACTTCAGCAGATCCGTGCTCTCGCCAATCCGAGCCATATGTGAACCCCTTTGAGTATCTTGCTGCCGCCTGTGACATGTTCCACTCTAGGTCACTTTAGGCCGGTTGGGTGGAAAGCCGACACCGGGGCGGCCACTTAAAGTGGGCCGCACCGGCGTCGGAAACTGCTTGTTACTTACTTGTTGCGCTACTTGGCAATGGCCTGCGGCTTGATCTTGCGTGAATCAAGTACCTGGTCGATCAGGCCGTACTGCATGGCCTCGGCCGCGGTGAGGATCTTGTCCCGCTCGATGTCGTTGTTGACCTGCTCCGGCGTCCGGCCGGAGTGCTTGGCCAGCGTGTCTTCGAGCCAGGAGCGCATCCGCATGACCTCCGCGGCCTGGATCTCCAGGTCAGAAGCCTGCCCGCCCTGGCCACCGGAGAGCGAGGGCTGGTGGATCAGCACACGGGCGTTCGGCAGGGCAAGGCGCTTGCCGGGCGTGCCGGCCGCGAGCAGCACGGCGGCGGCACTGGCGGCCTGGCCGAGGCAGACGGTCTGGATCTCCGGGCGGATGTACGTCATGGTGTCGTAGATCGCCGTCATGGCGGTGAAGGAACCGCCCGGGGAGTTGATGTACAGCGTGATGTCGCGGTCCGGGTCGGTGGACTCGAGCACCAGCAGCTGCGCCATGACGTCGTCGGCGGACGCGTCGTCGACCTGGACACCGAGGAAGATGATGCGGTCCTCGAACAGCTTGGTGTACGGGTCCTGGCGCTTGAAGCCGTAGGGCGTGCGCTCTTCGAACTGCGGCAGCACGTAGCGGCTGCTCGGCAGGTTACCGGCAGTCGAACCGAAGTTGTAGTTCATGTTCATTGCTCCTGAATTCATTGCTGTCTACGTGCCGGTCAGTTCTCGGTGGCCGTGGCGTTATCGCCGTTGGCGTTGGTTCCGCCGCCGCCGGCGACAGACCCTGCGTGCGCCGCGATCTTGTCGAAGAAGCCGTATTCGAGGGCTTCCTTGGCCGTGAACCACTTGTCGCGGTCGTTGTCCTTGAGGATCGTCTCGACCGTCTGGCCTGTCTGGTCGGCCGTGAGCTCGGCCATGACCTTCTTCATGTGCAGGATGAGCTCGGCCTGGATCTTGATGTCCGAGGCCGTGCCGCCGATGCCGCCGGAGGGCTGGTGCATCAGGATGCGGGCGTTGGGGGTGGCGTAGCGCTTGCCCTTGGTGCCGGAGGAGAGCAGGAACTGCCCCATCGACGCGGCGAGGCCGGTGGCGACGGTGACGACGTCGTTCGGGATGAACTGCATGGTGTCGTAGATGGCCATGCCGGCAGTGACGGAGCCGCCCGGTGAGTTGATGTAGAGGTAGATATCCTTCTCGGGGTTCTCGGCCGAGAGCAGCAGCAGCTGCGAGCAGATCGCGTTGGCGTTCTCGTCGCGGACCTCGGAGCCGAGCCAGATGATGCGCTCTTTCAGCAGGCGGTTGTAAATGTAGTTATCCTGGGCGGCCGGATCGACAGTAGCCATCCGGGGTGCCCCTGCTTGCTGTGACATATGTACTTACCTCTCGCTGGCGACGGTGACGCCACTGGACGACATCACTGAACTTTCCTACATGGACACTAACGGTTTTCCGGGCCGCTTTGTGCTCAGGCGCGGGGCTGTTCGCTGACGGCGCACGATTGCCGGCGGGGGTTCATCGTGGGCTTAAAAAGCCGCACCCCCGGATCGTGGATCCGGGGGTGCGGGCTGGAACAGCGGGAACAGGAAGTGTTAGAACTTCACTGCTGCCGGGTCATCGTTCTTGGCCGTGGCAGCTTCCTCGGAAGCGGCTTCCTCGACGGCGGCCTCGGGTGCCTCGACCGGCGCCTCTTCGCCGCCGGGGCGGACGAAGTCGCTGAGGTCAACCTTGTTGCCCTCGGAGTCGGTGACCTCGGCCTGGCCCAGGACCACGGCGAGTGCCTTGCGGCGGCGGACCTCGGAAACCATCATCGGGACCTGGCCGCTCTGATCAATGATCTGGGCGAACTGGTTCGGGTCCATGCCGTACTGGCCGGCGGTGGTGACGATGTAGTCGATCAGCTCGTTCTGGCTGACATTGACTTCTTCCTTCTCCGCGATGGCGTCGAGGATGATCTCGTTCTGGAAGGCACGCTCGGTGTTGGCCTTGACCTCGGCGCGGTGCTCCTCGGTGTCGTGCTCGCCTTCGCCGTGGGCGTTTTCGGCGTTGAAGTGCTGCTCGAGCTGCTCTTCGACGACGGACTCCGGGACGGGAACCGCTACGAGCTCAACGAGCTTGTCGAGGACCTTGTCGCGGGCCTCGACGCCCTGCTCGACGACCTTGGACTCGGCGGCCTGCTTGGCGAGGTCCTCGCGCAGTTCGGCCAGGGTGTCGAACTCGGAGGCCAGCTGGGCGAAGTCATCGTCAGCCTCGGGAAGCTCGCGCTCCTTGACGGACTTGACGACAACCTTGACCTGCGCGGACTCGCCGGCGTGCTCGCCGCCCACGAGGGTGGTGTCGAAGATGGCGTCCTCGTCGGCGCTGAGGCCGGTGACGGCTTCGTCGAGGCCTTCGAGCATGGTGCCGGCGCCGACCTGGTAGGACAGGCCGGTGGCGGAATCAACTTCGGCGCCGTCGATAGAGGCGGTGATGTCGATCGTCAGGAAGTCCTTGTCGGCTGCCGGGCGGTCGATGGACTTCAGCGTGCCGAAGCGGCCGCGCAGTTCGTCCAGGGCCTTGTCGACGTCGGCGTCGGTGGACTCGGCCGCGGCGACCTCGACCTTGATGCCGGCGTAGTCGGGCAGTTCGATCTCGGGGCGGACGTCAACCTCGGCGTGGAACTTGAGTTCACCGTCGGTGGCGGACGGGTCCGGAACCTCGGTGATTTCGACCTCGGGACGGCTCAGCGGGCGGATGCCGGTTTCCTGCACGGCAGCCTGGTACCAGCCGTTGAGGCCGTCGTTGATGGCCGTTTCCAGCACGTAGCCGCGGCCAACGCGCTGGTCGATGAGCTTGGAGGGGACCTTGCCCTTGCGGAAGCCGGGGACCTGGATCTGCGAAGCAACAGTCTTGTATGCCTCTGCGATGCTGGGCTTCAATTCCTCAAAGGGGACCTCAACATTGAGCTTGACCCGCGTGGGGGTGAGGTTCTCGACAGCGCTCTTCACAGTCTAAGTACTCCTGGTTTTAGGGGGTGGGGTTCTGCACCGCCAAAGCCTGGCGGTACTCGCAGAGTCGGGGTGACAGGATTTGAACCTGCGACTTCCTGCTCCCAAAGCAGGTGCTCTAGCCAAGCTGAGCTACACCCCGTAAGTGCACAGAACAGTCTACGGTCATATTGTGCCGGTTTGCACATTTGACAGCGGGGCCCTGAATTGGGTTTAGTTGTATCCGGCTTCAACAGCCGCCCGGAAGTTTTGCAGGAAAGTTCCTGCGAATTCCCGGGGACGTAGCTTAATGGTAAAGCCTCAGTCTTCCAAACTGATTACGCGGGTTCGATTCCCGTCGTCCCCTCCGAAATATGACGAAAAAGCCCCTCCACGGAGGGGCTTTTTTCGTGCCCAAGCCGTCGACTGCTCCAGATCGGCCCTTTTGGCGGGTCAAAAGGGCCGTTATGGAGCAGTCGATGGGGGTACGGCTCACGGGGCCTGGCAGGCCGGGCACCAGTAAAGCTTCCGGGCGCCGAGTTCGGTCAGGGCCACCGGCGTTCCGCAGTCGCGGCAGTCCAGTCCCTGCCGCCGGTAGACGAAGTGGGACAGCTCCGGGGCGGGCAGGAGCTCCCTGGATCCGCCGTCCCCTGGCATGCCGCCGTCGGACCCGGTCCAGTAGCGCGGCGGTGTGGTGATGATGCGGCCGTCGCGGACGCCGTCGGACATCATGGCGACGGTGTCGTCCCAGAGCCGCCCGGCCGCCTCCGCGGAGAGGTCCTTCCCGGGCAGCCAGGGGTCCAGGCCCTGGCGGAACAGCAGTTCGGCGCGGTAGACATTGCCGACGCCGGCAAGAACCTTCTGGTCCATCAGCAGGGCAGCGAGCGGCGTGCGCCTGGCCCGGATCGCGGCGGCGAAGGAGTCCCGGTCGCCCTGGAGGTTCCGCAGCGGGTCCGGGCCCAGCCGCGCCAGCACGGCAGCGGCCTCCGCTTCCGTGATCGCCGCGCATGTGGTCGCGCCCCGGAGGTCAGCCCAGCCGTGGGCGCCGGCGAGCCGCACCCGGACGGCTCCGACCGGCGCGGGCGGGCCGGCGTACGCCCCGGCCGCTCCGGCAACATCCCCACCGACTGCGTCGTACTCTTCCCGCTCCCCCACCTTGCGGGGCGCTCCGATGCTGGACGCGCCCCGGAAGCGGTCATCGCCGCCGAAGTCCCAGGCGCCGTAGAGGCCGAGGTGGACGTGCAGGAACAGCCCGTGCTCAAACTCCAGGAAGAGGTGCTTCCCGTGCGCCACGGCGCCGACGAGCGTGCAGCCGTCCAGCAGCGCCGCGCCCTGGCTGAACCGGCCCTGCGGACTGGAGACAGCGAGCCGCTCCCCCGTGAAAACGTCCCCGAACTGGCGGGCCAGCCGGTGGACGGAATGCCCTTCCGGCACTAGTCGATGACCTCGCCGGTGCGCTCGTAGGTGGCGATCTTGCCGATCCGGCGGACGTGGCGTTCATCGTTGCTGAAGGGTTCGGCCAGGAACGCTTCGATGATTTCGGTGGCTTCCGCGACGCTGTGCTGGCGTCCGCCGACGGCGACAACGTTGGCGTCGTTGTGCTCACGCGCGAGCTTGGCGGTGGACAGGTTCCAGGCCAGCGCGGCGCGGGCGCCCTTGACCTTGTTGGCGGCGATCTGCTCGCCGTTGCCGGATCCGCCGAGGACGATCCCGAGGGCGTTGGCGCCGGCTTCCTGGTCCGCCACGACCGCGAGGGCCGCGTTGATGCAGAAGGACGGGTAATCATCCAGGGCGTCATAGGCCTTGGGTCCATGGTCGACCACTTCGTAGCCCTTGGCGGTGAGGTGGCTGACGAGGTGGGCGCTCAGTTCCATGCCGGCGTGGTCGGTGGCGATGTGCACGCGCGGGAAATCGGAAGGGGTCACGGCGTATCCGTTCAGTCGGGCAGCCCGGTGTGCTCACGGGGGCTGCTGGTGCGGGGTGAGGGCTGCTCCCAGCCTACTAGGGCACGGGCCGGGTGGCTTGTCCGGCCGGCGTCCCGGGACTTCACGCGTCCGCGGCGCCGCCGGTCCGGCGGGCCCGTGCCGCCACGCGCGAGATCACCTGCGCGACATTGTCCGCCGTCGTGGCGCTGCCGCCACTGACGGTCAGGGTCCGCCCGTCCGAGCGGTCGACGACGACGGCGGGTCCGCTGCTGACCAGCAGGGCCTTCGCCGGGCCGTGGCTCCGGTAGCCCCAGCCGCCATAGTCGGCGGCCCTGACTTCCTTCGGCGTCGCCGCCTTGATGGCCGCGGCCGGCACGTCCATGACCCGGACGAACCCTGCGGCGAAGACCCGCAGGCCGCTGCGGTCCACCCGGATGCGGGCGAACAGGCACGCAGCGGCCAGCAGGGCCAGAGCGACCAGGAGGGCAGCCAGCCAGGGCACGGCGATCGTGAGGAGGGCGGCGGGAAGCAGGGTGGCGATCCCGAGCATCACGAAGACCGAGCTGCGGGCGTGGACCCACAGGCTCACGGAATCACGGGCCAGGTCAGGATCCAGCTCGCGGGCCAGGGCCTCCTCCATGGCACGGTCATCGTCCGTGGACCAGCGCTCGTCGGCTTTGAAGACGAAGCCCATGACGACCCCCAGGCCCAGGGCCGCGCCGCTGCCCATGGCGAGCACGGCGACGTCCACCTGCGACTGGCCGGCGTCCTCCAGTCCGAGCTGGCCGACCAGCACCGCGGCGAGGACCGTGGCGATGAAGAGGCTCACGAACAGCCCGGTACCCATCATGATCCGGCGCATGATGGCCGGACGTGAGAGCGGCACGGCCTGCACCAGCACGGCCCAGCCGATCAGCACGAGCATGGCCGCGCCGACCCCCACGACGGCGCCGAACGGCGCGAAGTCGACGGCGGCTCCCCCGGCCCAGCGGACCGCCAGCGGCTCAGGCAGATCGGGTCGGATCAGGAAAGCACACACCACAAATCCCGCTGCGAGCATCAGGGGGAACCCCACGGCGAAGCGCAGCGCCCTCGCGTCGACGGAGTCTCGAAGCTTTCCCATACCCCAACGCTACTCTGGGATCCTGCACCGGGCGGCCCGGCGTCCGGTACCTTGGTGTGACCCAGGCAACTTGCCAAGCTCCGCAGAAGTGAAAGAATAATTTCACAGTATCGAGTTTCCACCCTAAGCATCCTTGGAGGCCCCCCTTTGCCCGGAATGAACCTCACGCGCGCCGAAGCACGCGAGCGCGCCGAACTGATCGCCGTCGACTCCTACGAGGTCGAACTCGACCTGACCCGCGGAGAGAAGGTCTTCGGCACCACCACCGCCGTGAAGTTCACGGCCCGGCCGGGGTCCTCGACCTTCATCGACGCCGTCACCGACGCCGTGCAGAGCGTGACCCTGAACGGCGTCGAACTTGACCCGGCGGAGGTGTCCGACGGCGTCCGCATCCAACTGCCGGACCTCGACGCGGACAACGAGCTGCTGGTCGTCGCCGAAGCCCCGTACATGAACACCGGCGAAGGACTGCACCGCTTTGTGGACCCCGTGGACCATGAGGTCTACCTCTACACGCAGTTCGAGGTCCCGGACTCCCGGCGGATGTTCGCCGTGTTTGAACAGCCCGACCTCAAGGCCAGCTTCACGTTCACGGTCACTGCGCCGTCGCACTGGGACGTCATCTCCAACTCCCCCACCCCGGTGCCGGTCGAGACCATACCGGGCACCGACGGCGGCGCCCGCTCCGTCTGGGAATTCAGTCCCACACCGCGCCTCTCGTCCTACGTCACGGCCCTGATCGCCGGGCCGTACCAGTCCGTCCGCAGCGAAGTGGTCTCCGCCGACGGGAAGGTCACCCCGCTCGGCGTCTTCGCCCGCAAATCGCTGATGCAGTACCTGGACGCGGACAACATCTTCGAACTCACCCGCCAGGGCTTCGAGTTCTTCGAGGCCCAGTTCGGCTGCCCGTACCCGTTCGAGAAGTACGACCAGCTCTTCGTCCCCGAGTTCAACGCCGGGGCCATGGAAAACGCGGGGGCCGTGACCATCCTGGAAGGCTACGTCTTCCGCAGCAAGGTCACCGACGCCCAGGTGGAGCGCCGCGCCATCACCGTGCTGCACGAGCTCGCCCACATGTGGTTCGGGGACCTCGTAACGATGCGCTGGTGGAACGACCTCTGGCTCAACGAGTCCTTCGCCGAGTACATGTCCCACCTGGCCGCCGTGGAAAACACCGCCTTCGACCACGCCTGGACCACGTTCGCCTCCGTGGAGAAGTCCTGGGCCTACCGCCAGGACCAGCTGCCCACCACGCACCCGATCTTCGCCGAGATCAACGACCTGGAGGACGTCGAGGTGAACTTCGACGGCATCACCTACGCCAAGGGCGCCTCCGTGCTCCGCCAGCTCGTCGCGTGGGTGGGTCCGGAGGAGTTTATGTCCGGTGTCCGCGAGTACTTCCGCAAGCACGCCTGGCAGAACACCGAGCTCAGCGACCTGATGGCCGAACTCGAAAAGGCCAGCGGCCGCGACCTGGACGAGTGGGGCCGGCTCTGGCTGGAGACCGCCGGCGTCAACACGCTCAAGCCCGAGCTGTCCGTGGGCGGGGACGGAAAAATCGCCTCCTTCGCGATCCTGCAGTCCGCCACCGAGGGCCAGCCCACCCTCCGCCCGCACCGGCTCGCCGTGGGTTTCTACAACCTCAACGGGTCCGGGAAGCTGGAGCGCGTCCACCGCGAGGAACTCGACGTCGACGGCGGGCGCACCGACGTGCCGTCGCTCGCCGGACTCGCGCAGCCGGACCTGATCCTGCTCAACGACGACGACCTCGCCTACGCCAAGGTCCGCCTCGACCCGGCGTCGCTGGCCACCGCCACCGCGCACCTGAAGGACTTCAGCCAGAGCCTGCCGCGCACCCTCGTGTGGGGCTCGGCCTGGGACGCGGCCCGCGACGGCGAAACCCCCGCCCGCGGCTATGTGGAACTGATCCTGGCCAACATCGCCGAAGAATCCGATTCCTCCGTGATCCTGGTCCAGCTGCGCCAGCTGGCCACCACCCTGAACTTCTACGTGGCCGCGGAACACAAGGAAGCCACCGCGGTTGCCGCCGCCGACCGCCTCTGGGAGCTCGCCTCAGGCGTCCCGGCCGGCTCCGACGCGCAGCTGCAGTTCGTCAAGTCCTACGCCCTGCTGGCCCGCAGCGCAGCCCAGCTGGACACCGTGTCCGGCCTGCTGGAGGGCAGCCTGACCCTCGAGGGCCTGGCCGTGGACCAGGACCTGCGGTGGGAGCTGATCACCTCCCTCGTTGCCGGCGGCCGTGCCGGGCAGGAGAAGATCGACGCCGAACTCGAGCACGACAACACCGCCACGGGGCAGAACGCGGCGGCCCTGGCGACGGCGGCGATTCCGACGCCCGAGGCCAAGGCCAAGGCCTGGGACTCGATTGTGGTCAAGGGAGAACTGTCCAACGCGCTCCAGGGTTCCGCAGTCAGCGGCTTCACCCGCGTGCTGGACACGTCCCTGCTGGAACCGTACGCCGAGAAGTACTTCGACGCCGTCCCCGGCATCGTCAAGGAGCGCACGCACGCGCTGGCGCAGCAGATCGTCGTCGGACTCTACCCGGCGCAGCTGACCACGCAGGCGACCATCGACCGGACCGATGAGTTCCTTGCCGCGCTGCCGGAGGACAGCGCGGCCCTGCGCCGGATGATGCTGGAGAACCGCGACGGCGTGGCCCGCGCCCTGCGCGCCCGCCAGGCCGACGCCGGGTAGGCGCCTGCCTCCGGAACCAAAGGAACCCCGGCGCCCCTGTGTGGCGCCGGGGTTCCTTCGTTCTAGGCTGGACCCATGAGCCTCGATGAGCACCACTACGCGCTGACAGTCCGCTGGACCGGGAACCTTGGCGAGGGGACGGCGTCGTACCGCGGCTATTCCCGGGACCACGACATCGAGATCCCGGGACTGCCCGTGCTGCGGGGTTCGGCGGACCCGACCTTCCACGGCGACCGGACCCGCTACAACCCGGAACAGCTGCTGCTGGCGGCACTGTCCCAGTGCCACATGATGTCCTTCCTGCACGTCGCCGTGAAGCACGGTGTGGTGGTGACGGCGTACGAGGACCGGGCTGAGGGACTGATGCGGACGAACCGGGACGGCAGCGGTCAGTTTGAATCGGTGACGCTCAGGCCCCGGGTGACCCTGTCGGCTCCGGCGTCGGCGGAACTCATGGAGGAACTGCACTCCGGGGCGAACAAGGTCTGCTTCATCGCCCGGAGCGTCAACTTCCCGGTGCTGCACGAACCGAGCACGGTGGTCGGGGGCCACGCGGGCTGAACGGTCCGGCCGTGCCCGCCTGTGCCCCCGGCCTAATGCCGGAGGCCCTACGGGGCCGCCCTGTACTCGGCCAGGATCCGGCGTTCCGCCTCCGGGCTCATCCCGGCCTTGCGTTCCCGGCCGAGCCCGCGGCGGCGCTCGTCCGCCAGGGTGTCGCGCAGCGTGTCCATCCAGGGCCGCGTGTACAGGCCGGCCGCCCGGGCCGCCGCACCGCTGCGCGTCGCGAAGCCCTCGTGGCCCGGCGGCAGCCACAACGGCAGCGAGTCCGGACCGGCCCAGTAGTTCGCGCCGTGTGCCGCCAGCCAGTCCTCCGGAGCGGCAACGACTTCCGCTTCGCCCTCGGCGAGCTGCCGGGATTCCTCGAGGTAGGCGGCAAAAGGCACCGGTTCACCGACCGCGTTCAGCGCCCCGGTGATTCCGCTTTGGGCGGCGGTGAGGATCCAGGCTGCGAGGTCGCGGACGTCGATGATCTGGGTGGCGTCCGTGGGGATGTCCGGGACCAGGACCGGATCGGCGTCCCGGGCGAAGCGGGCCGGCCAGTACCCGTAGCGGTCCGAGCCGTCACCCGGACCGCCGATGAGCCCGGCCCGGCATAGATGTGCCCTGTCTCCGGCGAGCTCCGTGGTCCAGCGCTCGATCGCCGCCTTTGCTTCGCCGTAGTTCCCCGCGCTGAGTTCCGTGCCGGGCGCGAGCGGCGCCAGGACTCCGGCGTCTTCGGCGGCCCCGGCCACGGAATGGTCCGCATAGACGGAGCAGCTGGAGACGAAGGTCCAGTGCCGGGCCGAGCCCGCCAGCGCCTCGAGCGCCTCCCGCGCCTGGCCGGGGTCCCGCGAAACGTCGACGACGGCGTCCCACCCGCCGCCGGGAGCAGCACCCCCGGAGGCGGCCGAATACGCGGCGGGACCCTGCGAGCGGTCCGCTCTCAGCCAGGTGGCGCCGTCGGGCGGGGCGGAAGCGGTCCCGCGCGCCAGGCAGGTGACGTCGTGGCCGTCAGCTACGGCCTGCCGGGCAATTTCTGCTGAAAGGAAGGCGGTGCCGCCGAGGACCAGGATGCGCATGGGGCCACGCTACGGCGCTAATGTTGAATGAGACCAGAGTGTTATGCGCCCGGCGAACGCCGGCCGCCCCTCAGGACGCACAGCCCGGCGCTTCCGGCCGGCAGCAGGAACCCAGCTACAAGGAGTACCCCCGCCGATGTTCAGCATGACCACGACCGAACCAATCACCCCGCCGGACATGTCGGCCGTGTCGGAGATCAACGTGGCGGGTGTCCTCATCAGCCTGGGGGTCGGCATCGCTTTGTGGCTGGCGGCGTCCTTCGTGATCTCCGTCATCACGAAGCGCATCGCCGAGGGATCCACCTTCTTCAAAAAACCATACTTCCGCTGGGCGGCGCCCGCGCTCCGGGCGCTGGAGCATGAACGCCGGGTCCAGCGGGCCCACACCATCGGAGCGCTGCTCCGGAGCGTCGTGGGCGTCCTCATCTCCGTCCTCACCAGCGTGTACGTGCTCAAGAACCTCAACGTGGACGTGGCTCCCATCCTGACCAGCGTCGGAATCCTGGGTATCGCCATCGGCTTCGGTGCCCAGCAGCTCATCCGCGACTTCCTGGCCGGCATCTTCATCACCATCGAGGACCAGTACGGCATTGGCGACATCATCGAGACCTCGGAAGTGGTGGGCACGGTGGAGGCCATGAACCTGCGGATCACGCGGGTCCGGGCGGAGGACGGCACCATCTGGTACTTGCGCAACGGCGAAATCCTGCGCGTGGGCAACCGATCCCAGGGCACCTACATCCCGCCCGTCACACCGCCGGAAGGCGAGGCGGACAGTGCTCCCCAGCAGAAAGCCGGAGAATAGAGCCATGACCCTTCCCAGCGCCGGCGAACCCCGCCAGCCCAAGCAGCTGCTGCAAAACGATCCGTTCAGCCAGCCCGGCTACACGGACAACTTCTATGACGCCGTGGGCGGCCACGAGACCTTCGTGAAGCTCATCGACGTGTTTTATGACGGCGTGGCGACTGATCCGCTGCTGCGGCCGATGTATCCGGAGCAGGATCTGGGCCCCGCGAAGCGCCGCTTCCTGATGTTCCTCGAGCAGTACTGGGGCGGCCCGACGACGTACGGCGAGGAGCGCGGGCACCCCCGGCTGAGGATGCGCCACATGCCGTTCCAGGTCACGCCTGAAGCGAAAGACCGGTGGCTGCACCACATGCGCACCGCGGTGGATTCCCTGGACCTCCCGCCCCTGTACGAGGGGACGCTCTGGGACTATATGGAACGAGCGGCCCTGTCGATGGTGAACAGTCCTTCCGGGGCCTGACGGCGGACATGGAAAGACCCCGGAGGCACTTGGGGGAACGCCTCCGGGGTCTTTCTGGATTCAACAATACCCGGCCGGGTATTTGACGGCAAGTTCCCTGCGCGGGAACGCCGCCGAAGCCTGAGAGCGCCGTAGGATACTTCGCATGCTGATAGTTCGCGGAGAATCCGCCGGGGACCGGGCCGCAGTTGCGGCGCTCAGGGCCACGTGGGCCGCGGAGCAGGAGCCGGGGCTGCAGGACGATCCCGAATTCGAGGGCGCCTATAGCGACTGGCTGGATGCCAACCCGCGCAAGTTTTTTGTGGCCGAGGTGGACGGCCAGCTGGTCGGGATGCTCAACCTGATGGTCTTCGAGCGGATGCCAAAGCCCGGGAAGGAACCGTCCCGGTGGGTCTATCTGGGCAACGTCTACGTGCTGCCGGAGTTTCGGAACGCGGGCATCGGGGCCCGGCTGGTCCGGACGGCCATCGAGTTCTCGCAAGGCATCAAGGCGGTACGGATGGTACTGTCGCCCTCTTCCGACTCCCACACCTTTTACGCCCGGCTGGGCTTCCGGCCCGCGGAAGAGCTGAGCGTGCTGCGGTTCTGACGCCGCCGCACCGAGTGCCGTTACAGCGGAAGGCCGAGTCCCGAGCCGGTCCGGGCCAGGACGTGCCCGCGGGCTCCGCTCAGGCGGAACCAGCGACCGGCCCGGTAGAGCTGCTGTTCGCCGTCGGCGAGGAAGCCAAGGGTCAGGGCCGCGAAGGCGGCGCCCAGCGGGAGCCCGCCGGCACCCGGCAGTTCCCTGCCCCAGACCGTGGCACGGGCGTTGTTGACAATCAATGCGCCGGGTTTGTCAGGGATGATGGCGGCGATCTCCGTGATGCCGGCCTCGGCCGACTGGCGCAGCGCGGAATCCTGCAAAGTGCCGACGGCCTCCCATCCGCTTCGCGGGGCGCCGACGCCGGCCCATGATTCGGTGACCGTCACGGGCGGCAGCGGCAGCTCGACGTCGTTCTCCCCGGCACGTGCGAGACGGTCCAGCACCGCCGAAATCGGGACCGTGACATCCATATCCGCCGGCCGGGCCAGGGCCATGGTCCGCAGCCCGAGGATCGTCGGCGTCGACTCCCCCAGCAGCCGCGGCCGCAGCACGCAGACGTAGGCGGCGAGCACCGGGCCGGACGCCTGGAGACGGATCGCGCCGTCGTCGATCGATTTGGCTCGGGTGGCGAAAGTGCGCAGATCGGCGAGGTCGCGGGGATCGGTGAACTGCAGGGGCTGGGTGAGGACGTCAGACACAATCTCGACTCTACCGGCTGCGCCTCTTTGGGACGGCGCCGGAGTGCCGTCTAGAGTCGAACCATGACTGAAGCCGAAGCCGGATTGCAGGGGCCGCCGACACAGGACCCCACCTCCTCACTCCTCCAATTGCTGAACCTCGGTGAGCTGGAGGGTGCCCGGACGGACGAGGACATTTTTATGGGCCCCTCCCAGCAGCAGCCCCGGCACCGCGTGTTCGGCGGCCAGGTGCTGGCGCAGTCGCTGATTGCCGGGAGCCGGACCGTTCCCGAGGGGCGCGGCGTCCATTCCATGCACGGCTATTTCCTGCGCCCGGGGGACGCCAACAAACCCATCACCTTCGGCGTCCAGCGGCTCCGGGACGGCCGCTCGTTCTCGGCGCGGCGCGTGCACGCGTACCAGGAGGGCATGCCCATCCTGTCCATGATCGCGTCGTTCCAGGACGAGGATGAGGGGATCGAGCACCAGACCGACATGCCGGCCGGCATCCCCGGGCCCGAGTCGCTGCCGAGCACCGCTGACCTCCTGGGCAAGTACGACCACCCGGTGGCCCGCCACTGGGCCTATGAGCGGCCCTTCGATATCCGGCACGTCGACCCGGCCCTGTACGTCTCGGCCAAGGGCGACAAGGAACCGCGCAACGCGGTCTGGATGAAGACATTCGGGCCGATGCCCAATGACCCGGAGCTGCACCGAGCGGCCCTGGCCTATGCCAGTGATTACACCATCCTGGAGTCCATCCTCCGCAAGCACGGGATGAGCTGGATTACCCCCGGCATGTCCGTGGCCAGCCTGGATCACGCCATGTGGTGGCACCGTCCCCTCCGCGTGGACGAGTGGCTGCTCTATGTGCAGGAGTCCCCCAGCGCCCAGGGCGCCCGCGGCTTGGCCACCGGCAAGATCTTCAGCCGCGACGGCGTGCACGTGGCCACCGTGGCGCAGGAAGGAATGATCCGGATTCCGACGGACCTCAAGAACAAGGTCAAGGGCGCTGTCCAGTCCAAGGTCCTGCAGCACCAGATGCGCAAGGCTGACCGCGGCTGATCCGCGGCGATTGGCCCGCGCAGGCCCGTGGCATGCGGAAGGCCGGCTCCCCTGGCGGGGAGCCGGCCTTCGTTTTGCGCTTGGTGCCTCGCTGGCTTAGTCGCGGGTGAGGCGGCGGTGGGTCACGCGGTGCGGCTTGGCCGCATCCGGGCCCAGGCGCTCGACCTTGTTCTCCTCGTAGGATTCGAAGTTGCCCTCGAACCAGTACCACTTGGAGGGGTTCTCCTCGTCGCCTTCGTAGGCCAGGATGTGGGTCGCCACACGGTCCAGGAACCAGCGGTCGTGCGAGACCACAACGGCGCAGCCCGGGAATTCGAGCAGGGCGTTCTCGAGGCTGCTGAGCGTCTCGACGTCGAGGTCGTTAGTCGGCTCGTCAAGGAGCAGCAGGTTGCCGCCCTGCTTGAGGGTCAGGGCCAGGTTCAGGCGGTTGCGCTCACCACCGGAGAGAACACCGGCCTTCTTCTGCTGGTCCGGGCCCTTGAAGCCGAAGGCGGCGACATAGGCGCGGGACGGCATTTCGACGTGGCCGACCTGGATATAGTCGAGGCCGTCGGAGACGACTTCCCACAGGGTCTTGTTCGGGTCAATGCCGCCGCGGCTCTGGTCCGCGTAGGAGATCTTGACGGAGTCACCGATCTTCAGCTCGCCGCCGTCGAGGGGTTCGAGCCCGACGATGGTCTTGAAGAGGGTGGTCTTGCCCACGCCGTTGGGGCCGATGACACCGACGATGCCGTTGCGCGGCAGGGTGAAGGACAGCCCGTCGATCAGGGTGCGGTCCTCGAAGCCCTTCTGCAGGTTCTTCGCCTCCAGGACGAGGCCGCCCAAACGCGGTCCCGGCGGGATCTGGATTTCTTCGAAGTCCAGCTTGCGGGTGCGGTCGGCTTCGGCAGCCATTTCCTCGTAGCGGGCCAGACGGGCCTTGGACTTGGTCTGGCGTCCCTTGGCGTTGGAGCGGACCCACTCGAGTTCCTCAGTGAGGCGCTTGGCCTGCTTGGCGTCCTTCTTGCCCTGGACTTCCAGACGGGCGCGCTTCTTCTCGAGGTACGTGGAGTAGTTGCCCTCGTACGGGTACAGGTGGCCGCGGTCCACTTCGGCGATCCACTCGGCCACGTGGTCGAGGAAGTACCGGTCGTGGGTGACGGCGAGGACGGCGCCGGGGTAGCTGGAGAGGTGCTGTTCGAGCCAGAGCACGCTCTCGGCGTCGAGGTGGTTGGTGGGCTCGTCGAGGAGCAGCAGGTCCGGCTTCTGGAGCAGGAGCTTGCAGAGGGCAACACGGCGGCGCTCACCGCCGGAGAGCAGGGTGACGTCGGCTTCGGGCGGCGGGCAACGGAGGGCGTCCATGGCCTGCTCGAGCTGGGAGTCGAGATCCCAGGCATCGGCGGCATCGATCGCTTCCTGCAGCTGGCCCATCTCCTCGAGGAGGGCATCGTAGTCAGCGTCGGGGCTGGCCATCTCCTCGGAGATCTCGTTGAAGCGCTGGATCTTGCCGAAGATCTCGCCGACGCCCTCCTGGACGTTGCCCAGGACGGTCTTGTCCTCGTTCAGCGGCGGTTCCTGCAGCAGGATCCCCACCGTGTAACCGGGGCTGAGCCGGGCCTCACCGTTTGACGGCGTGTCCAGTCCGGCCATGATCTTGAGAATGGTGGACTTACCTGCACCATTCGGGCCGACGACGCCGATCTTGGCCCCCGGGAAGAAGGACATGCTTACGTCATCGAGGATGAGTTTTTCGCCAACGGCCTTGCGGGCCTTGGTCATTGTGTAGATAAATTCCGCCATGCCTACAAATCTAGTGGTTCAACCGGGATAACTCACATTCATGCGGTCCGTGCGTAGCGCCCGTCTGAGCAGCGGACTCAGCCTGCGGTGCCGACGAGGCAGCGGCCGTCGGCGAGGACCGGGAGAACCGCGGACGAAACGTTGCCGCCGCGAAGCTGCGCAACGATGCAGTTACTCCCCGAGGCGACAGCCGCCACGACGGCGTCCGCCTCCAGGCCCGTGGGGGTCCGGCTTGCCGTGACCTCAACGCCGTCCGAGGCGAAGCCCGCGGCTATCAGGACCGAGCGGATCTCCTCGGTGCCCGGCGTCCGGCCGGTGCCGGCCAAGGTGTCGAGGGCGGCCTCAACCCGGGTTTTCGTGTCTGACGTGGCTGAGTCCACCGCCGCCGGGTCCAGGGACGCGCCGGGCGTTACATCCGCTGCGGCGCCGGATGAAGCCTCTGTCCGGGCGCCGAAGCTGGCCGGCGACGAACATCCGACCGCGGCCGTCATCATCAATGCCAACGCCAGGGCCCCGAACCGGGCACGGGCCAGCGCCGTCCTGTGGCTCAAGGTCCGGGTTCGCTTCACGCGGCAATTCTGCCACGGCACCAGCGCTGTTCAGGCGGCTGCCCCTTTCAGCTCTCCCGTCTCCTCGTCGAGTTCCTCCGCCTCCCCATTGACGTCGTTGATGAAAACAGTGCGGGATCCGGACCCGTCCCCGTCACTGTCGCTGTCGTTGCCGTGCCCCTCCTGGGCTTGGTCATCGGCGGGGCTTTCATCGCGACTGCCGTCCTGGAAGGCCGGGGACGGGGACTGCCCGGCAGCGTCCTGGGGTCCGTTGGTGGCGGTGCGGATGAAGTTGGCGGACCCCCACATGAGGTCGTGGCCGACGGAATCGGCGGCGATTTCAGCCACGTGGTAGATCCGCCCGTCGTTTTCCCAGCTCCTCATCTTGAGCCGTCCCGTGACGATGACCCGCTGGCCCTTCTTGATGCTGCAGCCGATGTTTCCCGCCAATTGCCGGTAGCCCTGGACGGTGAACCAGTTGGTGCTCCCGTCCACCCAGGCGTCCTTGGCACGGTCGTAGCGCCGGTCGGTCGAGCCCAGCCGGAACGACGCCGTCGCCACCCCGCCCGGCGTCGTCGAACTTTTGGGTTCCGTGGCGACGAAGCCGCGGACCGTGATGTTGTCACTCATTCTTATGTCCTGTCTCGAAGTGTCGTGCCCTAGCAGGCTCTTTCAGCTTCCCGCCGGGGACGGAACTGCGCGAGGGCCCGGGCGCGCCATGTGGAAAACCCTGACAGCGGACGGCCGCGGGGCACGGTAAGCTTTTTGAGGCGTCCCCCGGCAGCAGCCGGGCCGGTACGCCGGTATGCCCCAGTAGCTCAGGGGATAGAGCAGCGGCCTTCTAATCCGCCGGTCGGGGGTTCGATTCCCTCCTGGGGCACCAGGGCGCGGCTCTGGCCTGCCGGAACTTTCCGCAGGCCAGGGCCGCGGCCACAAGGTCAGGTGCGGGCGCTAGCAGCCGCGGCCGCTAGATCCACTTATTGCGCTTGAACGTCCAATACAGCGCCACGCCCATGCCGATCATCAGGCCCAGCGCCATCGGATACCCGAACACCCAGTCCAGTTCAGGCATGCTGCGGAAATTCATTCCGTAGATGGTGCCGATGAGCGTCGGCGCGAACAGGATGGCAGCCCACGAAGAGATCCGCTTGACCTGCTCGTTCTGGGCGATGCTCGACTCTGTCAGCAGCCGCATTTCATCGTTCTGCCGCTGGGCCACCAACGCCGCGTTGACGGCGAGCGCATTCTGCAGCAGGGCGCGGAAGGCGGCGATGCGTTCACTCAGCCGCAGGACATGGTCCAGGACGTCCCGGTAGTGGTCCTGCAGCTCGGGAAGTGGCTGATGATCCGGCCTTTCGCCCATCAGCGACTGCAGGATGCCAATCAGCGGAGCCGTCGCCCGCTGGAACATGATGACCTGGCGGGAGAGCTCGTAGATCCGGCGGGACACACCCGGGTCCGCGGCGAAGAGGTCGTCCTCGATCTCGTCGACGTCGTTTTCCAGGCCGGCAACAACCGGTTCGTACTCATCCACGACCTGATCCAGGATCGCGTAAAGCACGGCATCAGGACCGAGTGCCAGGAACGCAGGCTGGGACTCCATCCGGTGGCGGACCCGGGCCAGATCCGGTGATTCGGCACGGCGCACCGTCACCACGAAGTCCGCCCCGCGGAAGACATGGATCTCGCCGAACTCGACTTTCTCCAGATGATCCAGGTACCGGGCGGGGCGCAGGACCAGGAAGAGCGTTTCACCGTAGTGTTCCAGCTTGGCCCGCTGATGCCCGGCAAGTGCATCCTCCACGGCCAAGTGGTTGAGATCGAATTCCTCGGCGACGGAACGCAGCTCTTCGGCATCCGGCCGGTAGAGCCCGATCCAGGCCATGCCCTGGCGCTGGCGCAGGATGAAGTACGTCTCGTCCAGGTTCTCCGGGTCCGCGGTCCGGTATCCGTCCACGTACACTGCGTTGTCGACAATGCTCACGCCCGCGCCTCCTCCACCAGGCTTCCCTTGGCTGCGACGCTATACCGTCGTCCGTCCGGTGCCAACAGCCCCGGTTTCAATACGGCCTTCGACGCCTCCAGCATTATCGACCCGCGCTCCCCGCGGGGAACAGTGCCCCGCGTGCCTCCGCCGGCCATCAGCACGCTTAGTATTGACCAGACGGGCAGGCCACCGGGGAAAGCCCCTGCGCCCTGTCCGCAACCGAAAGGTACGGCCGCCATGACCCAGACACCCCGCGGATTTGATCCCCACGATTCCAAGGACGCCCTGAGCTCCCAGCACCCGGGGGCAGCCGACGCTCCATCCGCCGAGGAGGGCCACAACACCCGGCCCCCTTCCGACGGCACCGATCTGGTGTCCGGGGCGCCTGCTGACTCACCCTCGGCGCAGCGCGTCGAGACTCCCCGGGAAGGGGCTCCCGCCGCGGAGACTCGCCAGGTCACCCGCGCGGGAATGGTCTGGGTCGCGGTCGCGAGCGCACTGGTGGTGCTGATCCTGCTCATCGCCTTCATCCTGCAGAACCAGGAGTATGTGCAGGTGAAGTTCTTTGGTCTCCAAGGATCGGTCCCGCTCGGCATTGCGCTGTTCATTGCCGCGGTCGGCGGCGGCGTACTGGTTGCCATCGCCGGAGCCGCCCGCATCATCCAGCTCCGGCTCGCGGCGCACCGCGCACGCGTCAGCCGCCAGGCTGGCCAGGGCACACGCAGACGCTGACGCCCGCAGGCGCTAACCTCGTCCCATGAACGCAGAATCCTTGGGGCACTCCGCGATTACCACCGCCACGGCCGACTGGCCCGACGTCGAGCGCCTCTTCGGCGTCCGGGGCGAGCCGTCGCGCTGCTGGTGCCGGTTCTTCGCCTTCACCGGAGCGGAGTGGCCCGAGTCCACTCCGGAGCAGCGGAAAAGCCAGTTACGGGAAAAGTTCGACGGCGGCGCGCCGGCTCCGGGGGTGCTGGCCTTCCGCGGCGGGAATCCGGTCGGCTGGTGCGCGGTCGAGCCCCCGTAGCTGCTATCCCAGGATCCTGCGCTCGAAAGTCCTGACAGCTGCCGGCCCGGCGGTGGGCCATGACCCGGGCGGGAACAAACTGTGGTCGGTGAGTTGCTTCGTGGTCTCCCCCGGCCAGCGCCGGACCGGTGTGGCCCCCGCGTTGCTCGAAGCCGCCGTCGGGCATGCCCTCGCCCACGGCGCCGAAGTCGTGGAGGGGTACCCCGTCGATCCCGTCCAACGGCCCAAAGCCGGCCCCGCCGACCTCTATCACGGCACCCTGGGCCTTTTCCTGTCAGCCGGCTTCGAGGTGGTCAGCGAGGCGGTGCCGGGACGCGCCGTCGTCCGGCTGGCGGCGCCGCCGCCCGGCGGCAATCCTTAGGGAAGGGTCAGGATGACCGGCCCGTCCTTGGTGATGGCCACGGTGTGCTCGCTGTGGGCGGCCCGGCGGCCTTTCGCCGAGCGGAGGGTCCATTCGTCGTCGTCGTGGAAGTAGTCGTCTTTGCCGCCCTGGATCAGCATGGGCTCGATCGCGATGACCAGGCCCTCGGTCAGCTTGATGCCGCGGCCGGGCCGGCCGTCGTTGGGAACGTCCGGCTCGGCATGCATGGTCTTGCCGATCCCGTGGCCGCCGTGGTCCGCCAGCAGCCCGTAACCGGCGCGCCGTGATGCCCCGCCGATTGCGTAGCCCAGGTCCCCCATCTTGTTGCCGATCCGGGCGGCCTCGATGCCGCGGGCGAGGGCAGCCTCCGTGGCGTCGACCAGGGCCTGGTCCACGGGGTCGGCCGTGCCCACGATGAAGCTGATCGCCGCGTCCCCGCACCATCCCTCGAGGAACGCGCCGCAGTCCACGCTGAGCAGATCGCCGTCGTGGAGCCGGTAGTCGTTGGGGATGCCATGCACTACGGCATCGTTGACGGACGTGCAGATCACGCCGGGGAACGGCACCGAAGCCCACCGCGGCTTGTAGCCCAGGAAGGCAGGCGTAGCCCCGGCAGCGGAGATCGTCGCGGCGGCCACCTCGTCCAGTTCCTTCAGGGACACCCCGACGGCGGCGGCCTCCCGGACGCGTTCCAGCGTATTGGCCACCACCCTGCCGGCTTCGCGCATCAGGGCAATCTCGGCGGGGGTCTTGATCATCGACATGCCTCCAACTCTAGGGCCCGCAGAAGCATGGCTAAAGTTGCCCCATGGCCCACGCTGAACTGATGTCCGCGATCCGATCCAGGCTGCTGCAGGCCGCCGACCCGGCCCGGGCGGCAGGCGCCCAGGCCTACATGAAGTCCGAGATGCCCTCGCTGGGGGTCCGGGTTCCCGAGGTCCGGCGGATCGTCAAAGCCGCCGCCCGGGAACTGCCACCCGGTTCCCTGCAGGAACTGCAGTCGACCGTCCTGGAGTTGTGGCGGGGCGCACGCTGGCGGGAGGAACGCTACGCGGCCATCGATCTGACGGGCCTGAGGCTGGCCGCGGGTGAGCTGAGCATGCTCCCGCTCTACGAGGAAATCATCCGCACCGGCGCCTGGTGGGATCTGGTGGACGGGGTCTCGCACCGGCTCTGCGGGCTGCTGCAGACCCACCGGGAGGACATGTCCCCCACGCTCATCCGCTGGAGCACGGACGCGGACTTCTGGATCCGGCGGGCGGCGATCACCGCACAGCTGGGCGCCAAGTCCGCGACGGACCCTGCCCTGCTCGCCGCGGTCATCGAGCCCAACCTGGCCGACCCGGAGTTCTTTATCAGGAAGGCGATCGGCTGGGCGCTGCGGGACTACGCCGCCACGGACCCGGACTGGGTCCTGGACTTCGCGGCACGGCACGGCGAAGCCCTGAGCCCGCTCTCCCGCCGGGAAGCCCTGCGGAAAATCAGATAACCGGGCGGGTGGTGACCGGTTCCTCGGACTTGCTGAAGAGCATCTTGGTCTTGGGGTCGAGGAAGATCAGGTACAGGGCGAAGAGCAGGGCAATGATCGCGGCGGCGTTGCGGGCCAGGGCCAGCGCCAGGCCGAGATCCGCGGTCTGCAGGTAGGGGAACACTTCCAGCTGGTCCGAGATCGCGTACACCATAAAGAACGACACGATGAAGTACAGGGCCTTGACCTGCCAGTCATCACGGATGCCGGTGACAGCGAAAAGCGGGATGAGCCAGACGACGTACCAGGACTGGATCATCGGGGCCAGGACGACGACGGCGGCGAACGCCAGCGTGAGCCGGCGGATCAGGCGGTCATAGTCGCCGCGGAAGATCTGCCAGGCGATGATGCCGAGCGCCAGCAGCTTTCCGGCGTCGTACACCCACTTGGCCAGCCCCCAGCCGTCAAGGCCGAAGGCGTTGAAGATGGACGCGACCACCAGGCCCAGCAGTCCCACCGGGGCGTACCAGATCCAGATGCTGCCCGGGGCGGAGAGCCCGCCGATCCAGCCGAAACCGAAACCGTTGACCATGCTCATGGCGTACAGCAGGGCCAGGCTGATGCCGGCGGTGAGCCCCCAGAAAACGAACTTCCGCGGCCAGCTGGCACCTTTTCCTGCCCAGAGCAGGCCAATGAACGGCAGGAAGACGATCGTGATGGGTTTGACCGAGATGGACAGTGTTACCAGGACCAGGCCGAGGATGACCCGCCGGGTGGCGCAGTAGTAGATCCCGGCCAGGGCCAGGCCGATCATCAGCGCGTCGTTGTGGACGCTGGCGATGAAGTTGGTGAGGAAGAGCGGGTTGGCTGCCGTCAGCCACAGGGCGCGGTGCGGGTTTACGCCGTGCAGTTCGGCGAGCTTTGGCACGTAGATGATGCACAGCACGATCCCGACCAGCGCGGCGAGCCGGAACAGCATGATGCTGGCTTCCGGGTGCACGTTGGTGGACCAGACCACGAACTGCTCGATCCAGAGGAACAGCTGGCCGTAGGGCACGGGCGCCTCGGTCCACATCTTGTCGGCCCCGAGCTGGAAGTAGTTCGACAGCGCGGAGATGCCGTTTTCGTACGGGTTGAAGCCTTCCACCATCAGCCGGCCCTGCCCGATGTAGGCGTAGACATCACGGCTGAACAGCGGCACCGAGAACATCAGGGGCAGCCCCCACAGGACAACCGCCTGCAGGGTTGCCTTGCGGGCCTCCGCTCCCCAGACCCGCACTCGCTGGCCGAGCCTGAGCCAGGCGCGGACGAGCAGCATACCGCCGACGGCCAGCAGCACAATGCACAGGCCGACGCCGAAGGCTTCCGTGCGCAGCCAGATGAACAACGGAACGCGGCGGAGCTCCGAGGCCGGCGCCAACCAGCCGACGCCGAGCGAACCGATCGCCATAAAGAGCGAACCGACGAATCCCGCCAGAAGCGGTGAACGGGCATTGTCCACGTCAGCAACGGCTGCTGCCGGGGACGTGCCGGCAGCCGTTTTTCCCGCCGCAGGCACAGGCGCCGTCATCTCAGGATCGTCCAATCTGTTGTGGGGCTCTACTCCACCCTCAGCCGGCCGTGAGAACCGGCCCGGGGCTCGCCGCGGTGACGAAAAGTTTCGCCGCCCGCGTATCCAAAATCCTAGCATCGGACCGCCCGGCGGCGACGAAACGGTAGGCTGGGCGCGTGCCTATATCTAATGAACGCATCGTCTGGATCGACTGCGAAATGACCGGCCTGGATACCGTGAACGACGCCCTCATCGAGGTGGCCGCACTGGTGACGGATTCGGAGCTCAATATCCTCGGTGACGGCGTCGACGTCGTCATCAAGCCCGATGACGCCGCCCTGGCCCAGATGAACGACTTCGTCCGCGATATGCACACCCGCTCCGGGCTGCTCGCGGAGCTCCCCCATGGCAAGACGATGGCCGAGGCCCAGGCCATCGTCCTGGACTACATCAAGAAGTGGGTGCCGGACCCCAAGAAGGCCCCGCTGGGCGGCAACTCGGTGGGCACCGACCGGGTCTTCCTGGTCCGCGACATGCCGGAACTCGTGGAGCACCTGCACTACCGCGTCATCGACGTGAGCACCATCAAGGAGCTCTCCCGGCGCTGGTACGCGCGGGCCTACTTCCAGTCCCCCGCCAAGCTCGGCGGCCACCGGGCCCTCGGCGACATCCAGGATTCCATCGACGAACTGCGTTACTACCGCGAGGCCGTTTTCGTCCCGGCGCCCGGACCGGACAGCGCCACGGCCCAGCGGATTGCCAGGCGGGTCATGGGCACAGCCGAGGAACCGGCGCCCGTCGAGGCCCCTTCCGGCACGCCGGCGAACTAGCCCCGGGCCGGTCTTCGGCTAGTAATCTGCGCCACGTTTGAGGAAAATTTCGGTGAAAACCGAAGAAAGTGGCAAAAGCACCCCCGAAGAGCAGGTAAGCTATTTGTCGTTGCCTTTTCAGCCAGCCGGTTCACCGGAGGGCATGGCGGGGCACATGGTGGGCGTAGCTCAGTTGGCAGAGCGCCTGGTTGTGGTCCAGGAGGTCGCGGGTTCAACCCCCGTCGCTCACCCTCATGAAGGACGGCAGTGATTGTCCGACCTTAGACGAAGGCCGTACCGGATATCCGGTGCGGCCTTTGTTGTCTGTGCAGTTGTCCTTGCCAGGAACCGTGAACGGAAGGAAAAGCAATGAAGCGCAAGCTTTTTGAAGAAGACCACGAGATGTTCCGTGCGATGGCTGCCGAGTTCGACACACGTGCCGTGGCACCGCACTACGCCCAGTGGGACGAGGACCACATGATGTCCCGGGAGCTGTGGACGGCGGCCGGCGAGCAGGGCCTGCTGGGTCTGGCCGTCCCGGAGGAGTTCGGCGGCATGGGCATGGACGACTACCGCTTCCGCGCCGTGATCGACGAGGAATTCGCCAAGAGCAACCACCTGGCCGTGGGACTGGCCTTCCATCTCCACGATGACCTGGTCCTCCCCCACCTGCTGGCTTACGGCTCCGACGAGCTGAAGAGCCGGTGGCTCCCGGGCATGGTCTCCGGCGAGAAGGTCACGTCGATCGCCTGGACCGAGCCCGGCGCCGGTTCGGACCTCCGCGGCATCCGCACCAAGGCCGTCCGCGACGGCGACGACTGGCTGATCAGCGGCCAGAAGACCTTTATCGGCAACGGGATCTCCGGCGACGCCTCCCTGGTCCTGGCCCGTACCGACGGCA
This sequence comes from Arthrobacter sp. NicSoilB4, assembly GCF_019977335.1. NCBI lineage: Bacteria > Bacillati > Actinomycetota > Actinomycetes > Micrococcales > Micrococcaceae > Arthrobacter > Arthrobacter sp. NicSoilB4. Next base: position 2,392,120 of record NZ_AP024653.1, read on the forward strand.
GCTCCGGCCGCGGGAACCACGACTCCTTCTCGCTGTTCATGGTCAACAAGGGCGAGGGCTACAACACCGGCAAGCAGCTGGACAAGATGGGCCTCAAGGCGTCGGATACCGCTGAACTGTTCTTCGACAATGTCCGGGTTCCGCACGCGGACCTCGTCGGCGAGGTGGGCAAGGGCCTGCAGTACGCTGCCGCGCAGCTCCCCCAGGGCCGGCTCGCGATCGCGGTGGCCAGCTCCGCCGTCGTCCGCGCTACTTACGAGGCGACCGTCCGCTACACGAAGGACCGTAACGCCTTCGGTGAGCGGATCATCGACTTCCAGAACAGCCGGTTCGAACTGGCCGACATCCTCACCGAGGTCGAGGTCACCGAAAGCTACGTGGACCAGGCGATCCTGGCCTTCAACGCTGGCGAGCTCGACGCCGCCTCCGCCGCCCGCGCGAAGCTGTGGGCCTCCGAGCGCGCCAAGTCCGTCACCGACCGCTGCCTCCAGCTGCACGGCGGCTACGGCTACATCCTGGAATACCCCGTGGCGCAGGCCTACCTCGCCGCCCGGCTGCTGACAATCTTCGGCGGCACCAACGAGATCATGCGCGACGTCATCGGCCGCACCATCGCCGACTGATCCGCGCGTTTTCCCGGCACCGCACAGCACTGAACAGCCCAGCACAGCACCTGAGGAACTTCTGACATGACCGTCCTGCCCATCACGATCTGGGGCGAGCCCGTACTGCACAGCCGGGCCGCCGAGGTTGAAGTCTTCGACGACGAGCTCCGGACCCTGATCGCCGACATGTTCGAAACCAACGACGCCGCCAACGGCGTCGGTCTGGCCGCGCCCCAGGTCGGGGTGGGCAAACGGCTGTTTGTCTACAAGTTCGACAACGACGACGGCGCCCCGCCGTCCGGCGTCGTCGTCAACCCGGTGCTGACCCTGTCCAAGGTTTCCGGCGCTCTGCCGGATCCGGATGAGGAAGAGGAGGGCTGCCTGTCCTTCCCGGGCGGGCAGTACCCGCTCAAGCGTGCGGAATGGGCCCGCGTGCAGGGCTTCGACGGAGACGGCAACCCGGTCGATTTCGAGGCGACGGGCTGGTTCGCCCGGGTCATCCAGCACGAATACGACCACCTCGACGGCAAGCTCTACGTGAACCGGCTGATCGACCGCTACTCCCGCAAGGCGATGAAGCTGGCGAAAAGGAGTGGCTGGGGCGTCCCCGGGCTGACCTGGATGCCAGGCGTGGATCCGGACCCGTTCGGGCACTGACGCCCGGCCGCCAGGCTAGCTCCCCGAAGTTCGGTCGACGGCGGCAAGGATCGCCGCGCCCAGTTCAGCGGGCTTGGTGAACTGCGGCCAGTGCCCGGTGGGCAGGTCCACGAAGTCGACGTCGCGGACGCGTCCGAGCTCCGCGACGTACGGGTGGCCGCCGGCGATCATTTCGGTGAGCATGGACGACGGGAACTCGCAGGCGATGACGGTCGCCGGGACGTCGTAGCGGCGCTCGTCGTTCAGCCGCTGCTGGTCCTGGGCCACGCCTTTGGGCTGCGGGATCGCACGGGCCCGGAACATGGCCCGCAGTTCCTCGTCGAGGTCAGTGAGGTCTTCGTCGTCGAACAACTCCCACGGCGGAAGCGGCACCTCGTCGCCGTCGTCCGGCAGTTCGTCGTTGATGACGCCGCCGTCGCCGAGCGGACCGCTGTCGACGTAGATTGCCCGGACCACCTGTTCCGGCCGGGCGTCGACCGCGCCGTGGATGATGGCGCCCCCGCCCGAATGTCCCACCAGCACGACGGGGGCATCAAGGGTGTCAATTTTCGCCACGACCGCGTCGATGTGGGTGCGCAGGCCGATCCCGGCCCGCGGTTCATCGGCCGATTCCAGACCGGGCAGCGTGAGCGGGTGGATCTGATGCCCGGCCGCGACCAGCGGCGGGGTCACCTCCTCCCACGATGAGGCGTCCAACCAGAATCCGGGTACGAGGATGATGTCCATGCCGGTACCCTACCTGCCCGGGCGGACTTAATGGCACGGGACCGGCGGATGATTTCCTGGAACGCCGGGCTAACCCTCGTCCGGCCGCTCGAGCTTCGCCGCGTGATCCGGAACGTACCGGAAGAGCTCCCGCGGCGGGCGCGTGTAGTTCACGGCTTTGGGCCGTTCGGGCAACGTCACCGGTTCCGTCCGCACTTCGGTGTAGTCGATGCTGGAGAGCAGGTGGGCGATCATGTTGATCCGGGCCCGGCGTTTGTCCTCCGCCTCGACCACATACCAGGGCGACTCAGCGGTGTCCGTCTGCATAAACATGTCATCCTTGGCCCGCGAATAGTCTTCCCAGCGGAGGATCGCGTCACGGTCCATCGGGGAGAGTTTCCATTGCCGCATCGGATCATTCAGCCGGGATTTGAACCGCCGCTCCTGCTCCGCGTGGCTGATCGAGAACCAGTATTTGAAGAGCAGGATGCCGTCCTGGATCAGGAGCCGTTCGAAGACCGGGCATTGGGCCATAAAGCGCTTGTGTTCCGCGGGGGTGCAGAAACCCATCACATGCTCGACGCCGGCCCGGTTGTACCAGGAGCGGTCCATCAGGACGATCTCGGCCGCAGCGGGCAGATGCGCCACATAGCGCTGGAAGTACCATTCACCCCGCTGCCGGTCCGTCGGGGCAGGCAACGCCACGATCCTGGCTACGCGCGGATTCAGGTATTCGGTGACCCGCTTGATCGCGCTGCCCTTCCCGGCGGCGTCCCGACCTTCGAAGATCACCAGCACACGCGCGCCCGTGCTGCGGACCCACTCCTGCAGCGCGACGAGCTCGGCCTGGAGACGGTAGAGCTCGGCCTCATAGAGACCGAGCGCCAGCCGCCCGGAACTTGAGTGCCCCTTGGAGCCCTTCCGGCCGGCCTTGCCGGAGCCGGCCTTTGGATGTGCCATGGTTCCCGTCCCGTTCCTTGCGGCGTGGCGGACTTCCTGTCCCTGCGTCGCGTTCTTTCCTGCCGCGCCCATTCTCGCCGAGCGGCTGACGGCCCACAAGGGGACGCCGTACCGGGACAGGGGAACCCCGGGCTCCTATGCTGGGGCCATGGAAGCCTCTGGACGGACAGCGATGCAGCCCATTCTCACGCTCACCGTGAATCCTGCACTGGACGTGAGCACCGCGACGGAACAGGTCATCAGCGGCCACAAGCTGCGCTGCGGCGCCAGCCGCCTCGACGCCGGCGGCGGCGGCGTCAACGTGTCCCGGGTGGTGCAGCGGCTCGGCGGCCGGACCCTGGCGGTCTACACCGCCGGCGGACCCACCGGAGAGGCGTACCGCCGGCTCATCGAAGCCGAACGCGTCCCCACGCTGGCAGTCCCAATCCAAGGGAGCACCCGCGAGGACTTCACGGTCGACGAGACGGCGACCGGCAAGCAGTTCCGCTTCGTGCTGCAGGGCCCCGAGCTGAGTGAGCCTGAGTGGCGGTTGTGCCTTGCCCTCGTGGCGGATTCGATTCCCGAGGGCGGGTATGTCGTGGCCAGCGGAAGCCTGCCGCCGGGGGTCCCCGAGGATTTCTACGCCCAGGTGGCGCGGCTCGCGCGTGTGCATGATGCGCGCTGCATCGTGGATGCCTCCGGCCCTGCCCTGTCCGAGGCCCTCGCCGAGGGGGTCTTCCTGGTGAAGCCGAGCCGGCGGGAGCTGGGGCTGCACTTTGGAACAGCCCTGGAGAGCGGCGAAAGCCAGGTAGAGGCAGCCGCGGCACTGGTCGCGGACGGCTCCGCCGAGCATGTGGCCCTGACCCTGGGCGGGGAAGGCGCCGTGCTCGCCTCGGCAAACGGGATTCTGCGGCTGGCTGTGCCCCAGGTGAAGGTTCGGAGCACGGTGGGAGCCGGCGACAGTTTCCTGGCCGCCTTCGTGCTGCGCCTGGCGCAGGGCCGCACCCTCGCGGACGCGCTCCGGGCCGCCGTCGCTGCCGGAAGCGCCACCGTGACGACAGCCGCCACGGAGCTCTGCCACCGCGAGGATGTGGAACGGCTGGAGGCCGAACTCGCCGCCCAGAACCTCGGCGGGAGCCGCGCACTGTGAAGCCGGGACCGGCAAGGCTGGCTGTCGCGCTGCTGCTTGCCTTCGCAACCGCGGGCTGTTCCGGCGACGTGCCGCGGCCAGGGTGGGCGGCAGCGAGGCCTGCGGCGGCCCGGGGACGGCCGGGCCCGTCAGGCTCGCTATCTAAGGAAGGCGCAGGCCCGTCCACGGCGCCGTCGGAAAGGCCCCGGCTAGCGCGGAGTGCCGGTCAGCAGTTCGACGACCTGATAGGGATCATGCCCGGGGACGACGTTGTGCATGGTGATCTTCGCCTCCGCCGGCGTGATGTGGATCTGCCAGCCCCAGTCCGGGCCTTCCGGTGCGGGGTACGAGCCGGTCAGGCGGAGGACGCCGTCCGGGCCCACTTCCCCGGCCAGGTTCAGCCAGGTCTTGGCCGTGTGCCACGAATCCGCCCAGACCGCTTGGGCCGCAGCTGCCGTGCCGCCGAGCAGCAGCACGCCGTCCTGCGGCTTCCCGTCCTCCGCCCAGGTGTAGGAGATCGTGGCGAAGTCATGTGCGGTCACGCCTGCCGTGGCATCCGCGGGCGAACGCCGGTAGTCGTCCGTCGGCATGATCCGTAAATCGTTGGTGCCGTTCCAGCTGCCGAAATAGGGGGCGAGGAACTCGACGATTGTCATGGTTGCATTCATCGCTGCAGTCTAGCGGCCGGATCCGGAACAATGGTCTGCTGCTGCGGGCAGGAGGCGAGGACCCGCTTCATCGCGTCCTTCTCCGCCGGAGTGACCCACAACCGGTAAGCCGCCTTGACCGAGACCTGCCGGGCGACGTAGTGGCAGCGGAACGCCTTGTTCGGCGGCAGCCAGGTGGCGGCGTCGGAGGCGCTTTTGTCCTGGTTGGCAGGGCCGTCGACGGCGATCAGGTTCAGCGGATCGTTCGCCAGGTGCTCGCGTTGCGCCGGCGTCAGCTGCTGGGCTCCCTTTTGCCAGGCATCCCCCAGCGCCACGACGTGGTCGATCTGCACGGCTTTGCTGCTGCCGGCACCCCTGCGGAAGGTCAACTGCCGGCCGGTGTAGGGTTCCCGGAAGGTTCCGCCGGCCACCCGGCAGCTGGATTCGGCGGTGAATTCGACGCCGGCGAGGTCCCGGCGGAGGATGTCGTTGCGCGTATCGCAGCCGTTGCGGTCCACGTCCAGCCACGCCTGGCCGAAGGCGCTGCGGTCGTAGTTGTCCCTGCCCGCCCGGCCCTTGACGGGAAGCGTGTCCAACAGCACCGCGGCGGGACCCGAAGGGACCGTCCGCACGGAGGGAACGGCGTCCATCCAGCCGGCCGCCAGCACGGGCGCGTCGCTGGGTCCGTCGGTGGGCGGCTCGACGGCGGCAAACTGTCCGGCGGTGAAGAACCATCCCAGTCCCGCGGCTGCGGCAAGGGCAGCGGCGGCCAGCAGTGCCCACGCCTGGCGGGACCGCCGTCGTTCGCGCCGGAACTCCGCCCAGGTGAGCGTCATGCGGGCTGCGCGGCCGGTCGGAGTCTCTCCACACCCGAAGCCTAGGCCGGTCCCCCGGCGCCGCGGGGGTTGTCCACAGTGTGGAGGACGAGTGCCTTGTCAGTTCTCTTTCGTCACGCGCACAAGGTCTTCGTTGGCGAGGGCCAAGAGCGATTCGAGTTGCTGGACCCGCGCCTCGTCGACATCACCGGCCGCTTGTTTGGCGCGGGCATCGTCCAGGAGCCGTTTGGCTTCCTTGACGTTGCGCCGCGCGACGTCCAGCGCGTGTTCCAGGGTGGTTTCGTGCTCCACTGCCGAGTTCTGTTCCATTGCACTATTGTGGTGCCCTTTCCCGGCCGATTCCAGAGGATCGGCCGGGAAAGGCGGAACGGAATTCAGGGCCGGGGTGTCAGGCCGTGACCTCGACGGGCAGGCCGGCTGCCTCCAGGGTTGCGGCTGCGTCCTTGGCGGGGAACGACGGCGGGTTCACGCCGGCCATTTCCTCCATGACGCGGACCACCTGGCAGCTGTAGCCGAATTCGTTGTCGTACCAGACGTAAAGAACCAGGTTCTTCTCGTTGGAGATCGTGGCGAGGCCATCGACGATGCCGGCACGGCGGGAGCCGACGAAGTCGGTGGAGACCACCTCGGGCGAATCGATGTAGTCGATCTGCTTGCGGAGGTCCGAGTGCAGCGACATTTCCCGCAGGTAGTCGTTGACCTCGTCCTTGGTGGTGCCGTTCTCCAGGCTGAGGTTCAGGATGGCCAGCGACACGTCCGGGGTGGGGACGCGGATGGAGCTGCCGGTGAGCTTGCCGAGGAGTTCGGGCAGGGCCTTGGCGACGGCCTTGGCGGCGCCGGTCTCGGTGATGACCATGTTCAGGGCGGCGGACCGTCCGCGGCGGTCGCCCTTGTGGAAGTTGTCGATCAGGTTCTGGTCGTTCGTGAAGGAGTGGACGGTCTCCACATGGCCATGGACCACGCCGTAGCGGTCGTTGATCGCCTTCAGGACAGGCGTGATGGCGTTGGTGGTGCAGGAGGCGGCCGAGACGATCGTGTCCGAGTCCTGGATCGCGGTGTGGTTGATGCCGTGCACGATGTTCTTCAGCTCGCCCTTGCCCGGAGCGGTGAGCAGCACCCGGGAAACGCCCTTGCTCTGGAGGTGCTGGGACAGTCCCTCGGCGTCGCGCCAGCGTCCCGTGTTGTCGACGACCAGCGCGTCGTGGATGCCGTAGGCGGTGTAGTCGACCGTCGAGGGGTTGTCCGAGTAGATGACCTGGATCTGGACCCCGTTGGCGGTGATGGTGTCGTTCTCGAGGTCCACCTTGATGGTGCCCTCGAAGGAGCCGTGGACCGAGTCGCGGCGCAGCAGGCTGGCGCGCTTGGCGAGGTCGTTGTCCGAACCGCGGCGGACCACAATGGCGCGCAGGCGCAGTCCGTGCCCGCCGCCGGCCTTTTCGATCAGGAGGCGGGCCAGGAGCCGGCCGATGCGGCCGAAGCCGTAGAGGACGACGTCGGTGCTGGTGCGGTCGTCGCCGCCGCGCTTGCCCACAACCTCGGCGAGTTCCTTGCGGAGGAACTCGTCCAGGGTTGCGCCGTTGCCCTCGACACGGTACTTCTCGGTCAGGCGGGCAATGTCGATGGCTGCGGCGCCAAGCTCCAGCTTGGTCAGGGCGTCCAGCAGCGGGGCGGTCTCCTCAAGGCGCAGTTCTTCCTTGCTCATCCGGCGAGCGAAGCGGTGTGCCTTGAGGATGTTCATGGTGGACTTGTTGATCAGGCTGCGGCCGTGGATGGACGTGACCACGTTGTTTTCGCGGTACAGCCGGCCGATCACCGGAATCATGGCCTCGGCGAGCGCCTCCCGGCCCATCCACGTATCAAGACAAGAATCTGACGTCTGGCTCACAGAAATACCTTCCTAGAATCCACCACATACGACGTCGTATGCGGAAGCGGCAGCCGGAGGGTGTCCGGTACCTCGGCGCCGGGGATTCGGTCCACCCCGGGCGCCCGTTCAAGCAAAGAAAAACCACCGGCTGCGAACGCAGACCCGGCGGCAGAACTTCTACGTTCACCATCCATTCTACGGGCGGCCCGGCGGGGTCCGGCCACGGGAGTGCGTGAAATGACTCACACAAAGCATCGCGCCAGTTACGCTGGGGCGATGTTCAAGGTTGGGGTCCTCCTGCTGGGCGTGGTGCTGTGCACCGGCTGCGCCGCGGCCGCGCCGGCGTCCGGCCCCGCGCCGACAACGGCGGCAGCATCACCGTCGTCGTCCGGCCCCGCGCCGACGACGGCGGCAGCGTTCACCCTGGTGGCGCACCGCGGCGGGGCCCTGGTCTACCCCGAGTCCTCCGCGGAAGCCTTCGAGGCCGTGAGCAAAACGGCGTTCCCGATCGAAACGGATCTGCGGCAGCTACAGGATGGAACGCTCGTACCGCTGCACGACGACGCCGCCGAGCGGACCATGTCAGGGCTCAGCGGCCCTCCCGCCGGCATCACGGCGGAGCAGTGGGCGGCGGCCCACATCGTCCACCCGCTGGGCGGTGCCGAAGGGACTCCGACGACGTGGGAGGCCATGCTGGATCTCTACGGCGGACGGAACATCCTGGTCCCGGAACTGAAGGACCCTGCCATCGACCCGGACGCCTTCTCGAAGACCATCCTGGAGCGCGGCATCCAGGACAAAGTGGTGGTGCAGACGTTCAGCTTCCCGGCCGCCCGGGCCCTCGCCCGGTCGGGGCTGCAGGTGCTGTACCTGCTGCGGGACGGGGCGGAGCCGGATCCCGCATCGATCAGCTCCAGCGGCATCGCTTACGTCGGCCCGCACAAGGACGTCAGCCCGGGCTACCTGCGGAGCCTCAAGGACGCCGGACTGACCGTTTGGGCCTATACGGTCAACGACCCGGCAACCGCGGCGAGGCTGCGCGCGGACGGCGCGGACGGGGTCTTTACCGACACACCGTGGGAGCTGGCGGAGCAGCTGGGCCTTTAGCTCGCCTAGTTGGCTTCTGCCAGGATCATGTCCACGGCTTTTTCCGCGATCATGATGGTGGGCGCCTGCGTGTTGGCACTGACCAGGCGTGGCATGATCGAGGAGTCGACGACGCGCAGCCCCTCGATGCCATGGACCTTGAGCCGCGGGGAGACAACGGAATCATCGGAGGTTCCCATCGCGCAGGTGCCAACGGGGTGGTACGAGGTCCTGCCGAAGGCGCGGACGAATTTCACGTACTCGTCGCGGGTTTGGACACGTGTGCCGTCCCCGATGTGCTCCGCCTTGACGAGCTCCGCCATCGATGACTGCTCCATGATCTGACGGCTCTGCTGCACCCCGGCGATGGCCATCTCGATGTCGTAGTCGTCGGCGAGGTAGTTCGGATCGATGAGGGGTGCCCGATCCGGGTCGGACGAGGCAGGGCGGACAGTCCCCCTGCTGCGTGGCCGCAGGAAGTACGAGTTCAACGTGGCCCCGAATCCTGGCTTCAGCGCCTCGGCGCCTGTCCCCGCCCGGGCGGCCGGCAGGAAATGGAACTGCAGGTCGGGGGTCTTCTCGTCCTGGTTGGCGTAGCTGAAGCCGCCGGCCTCGACAAGGGTTGAAGCGAAGGGTCCCGAACGGAAGGCAAGGTACTCGACGCCGGCCAGGACCGTGGCTGGACGCACCTGGTTGAAGCGGTCCATGCTGTGGTAATCCCTGAGCTCGTAGACGATGTCAACGTCACAGTGATCGTGCAGGTTCTTGCCGACGCCGGGCAGGGCATGGACGGTGTCGATGCCTGCCGCCGCGAGATCCTCCGGGTCTCCGATGCCGGACAGCTGCAGCAGCTTGGGTGAACCAAAGGCGCCGGCCGAGACAATCACCTCGCGGTTGGCGCTGTACGTGCGCGGGCTGCCGCCTTCGATCGCATGGATCCCGACGGCCCGGCCGTTCCTGATGACCACCCTGGAAACGGTCACATTGGCGCGGACGGTGAGGTTGGGACGATTGCGGGCGGGTTTGAGGTAGGCAACGGCCGCACTGCACCGGCGGCCGTTCTTCGTGGTGGTCTGGTAGAAGCCGACGCCGTACTGTTCAGCTCCGTTGAAGTCGCTGTTGTAGGGCAGCCCGTACTCCTGGCCCGCCTTCACGAAGGCCGCCGAGAGCTGGTGGGGACGCAGGAGGTCGGAGACTCCGAGCGGGCCCTGGGTCCCGTGGTGCGGTGCCGAGAGCCGGCTGTTCGACTCCGAGCGCACAAAGTATCTGTTCACCTCATCGGCGGACCAGCCCTCGCAGCCAAAGTCGGAGACCCAGCTGTCGTAGTCCTCTGCCACGCCGCGGGTGAAGACCTGGGAGTTGATGGACCCGCCGCCGCCCAGCACGCGGCCCTGGGCCAGCGGGATGCGGCGGCCGTTGCTGTGCGCCTGCGGGACACTCGCATAGTCCCACTGGTATGGCCCGTTCTTCAGCCTCGGGAAGCCTGCGGGGACATGGATCAACGGATGGCGGTCGGACCTGCCGGCCTCGAGCAGCAGGACGCGAACCGAGGGGTCTTCGCTGAGCCGGCCGGCGAGAACACTGCCGGCGCTGCCGCCCCCGGCAATCACATAGTCGTACGCTGCGTCCTCCGGCACCCTGACTCCTATGCGTTCGCGAACACCATTGCCACTCGAAGCGTTCCCTGAAGTGTCTGATCCGGCTTGGACGATGTCAAGCATTCGGGCCACCGCGCAATCCCGGGCGCGCGTGCGGCCAGCTGGCACGCGGCGGCGGAAACGATAGCGATGGCGCGGATTCCCGGCGGTGTGAGTGGATGGGTTGACCGATACGCCGGGTTCTGTGTTCCCGCGCCGTTACCGGCGCGGGACTAGCGGCCATCCATCTACGAACGCCGTTGCCGACGCCCTCCAGCAGCCTACCCGGACACTCGGGCGGGCAGCCCTCAAACGTGTCCTGTCTGGCCTTGCTCCGGGTGGGGTTTACCTAGCCTTCCCGGTCACCCGGGAAGCTGGTGGTCTCTTACACCACCGTTTCACCCTTACCTGCCCTGCAGCCCGTGCAAGCACACGCCGCATGCAGGCGGTCTGTTCTCTGTGGCACTGGCCTGCGGGTTACCCCGAGTGGGCGTTACCCACCACCCTGCCCTGCGGAGCCCGGACGTTCCTCGAGCCACTTGCGTGACGCGCGGCCGCCTGGTCAACCCATCCGCTGTCCATTCTACGGTCAGCGGGCACACGTCCGGGGACACGTCCGGCGGCCGGGCCTATGATCGGGGAATGGACGAGTCAACCCTGACCCGGCGCCGGCTGCTTGAGCTTGCAGGAATCGGCCTTGGCGCCTCCGCGCTTGCGGCCTGCACCGCCGGGATCGAGCCCGCTGTCACGTCCCCCGCCGGCCCGCTGACCGTCCGCACCAGCTCAGGCTCATTCGTCTCGGCCTACCGCCAGGGGGTCACCAGCCACTGGGCGCTGGCCGCGCCTGAGCTGCCGGCCGGCGGTGCGCGGCCCCAGCTGCCCGTCGCAGTGTTCCTGCATGGGCTCGGCGGCAGCCACAGGGTCCTGCTGGACGGATTGGCAGCCCATGAGGCCCTGCAACGGCACGTGGATGCCGGCGGCACGCCGTTTGCCGTCGCCGCAGTGGACGGCGGGAACACCTGGTGGCATGCCCGTGCGGACGGCAGCGACACCCAGTCGATGCTGGTGAAGGAATTTGTTCCGTACCTTGGCGGCGAAGGCTACGACCTCGGCAGGATCGGTCTCTTCGGCCTCTCCATGGGCGGCTTCGGTTCCCTCCTGCTCGCCTCCCAGGGCCGGCTGCCCGGCGTCCGGGCCGTCGCGGCCATGAGTCCGGCGGTCTGGGACAACTACGACTCGCGGATCGAAGGTGCCTTCGATGACCCGGCCGACTTCGCGGCCAACGATGTGTTCGCGCTCCGGCCCCGGCTCGCGGCGGTGCCCAAGAGGATCGACTGCGGCACCGGGGACGACCTTGCCGCCACCGTCAGGGCGTACCGCGCAGGGCTCCCGGGCGCCGTCGAAGGCGGCTTCCAGCCCGGCGGCCACGACGACGGCTACTGGCGCGCCATCCTGCCCGACGTATTCTCCTTCCTCGGCCGCAACCTGGCCTAAGCCCGCCGCCGGGATTGCACCGCTAAGATTGTGCGGTGCTGATTCTGCTGCCGCCCTCCGAAGGCAAGACCCCCGCCACGGACGGCGACGCCGTCGACTGGGCTTCCCTGAGTTTCCCCGGGCTGAACGCCTACCGGGCCAAGGTGCTGGAGGGTCTCGGCACGGTCAGCGCGCACGAGGACGCCCTGGCACTCCTGGGCGTCGGCGCCTCGCTGCGGGCCGACGTCGAACGCAACACACGGCTGCACGCCGAGCCGGCGGCGCCCGCCCATCAGGTTTACTCCGGCGTGCTGTACGACGCGCTGGGCTATGACTCGCTGACAGCTGGGCAGAAGCGCAAGGCCGACGATTCCGTGCTGGTCATTTCCGCGCTCTGGGGCGCCATCCGCTTCGGCGACAGCGTCCCTGCCTACCGGCTGTCGATGGCCACCGCACTGCCCGAAGTCGGACGCCTGGCGTCCTTCTGGAAGCCGCAGCTCACTGAGGCCCTGGCGGCCGCCACGGACGGGGAACTCCTCGTGGACTGCCGCTCCAGCACTTACGCAGCCGCGTGGGCTCCGCCACCGCCGCAGACGGTCGCCGTAAACGTGTTCACCGAGGTCAACGGCGTCCGTAAGGTGGTCAGCCACTTCGCCAAGCACACCCGGGGCGAACTATCCCGCCACCTGCTGACCCGCCGGGGCAAGGCGCCGCAGACTCCCGCCCAGCTGCGGAAGGCGGCGGCCGAGAAGTGGACCGCGGAACTGGTCGACGGGACGGCCCGGAAGCCGCACACCCTGAACATCATCCTGCCCAACTAGCTCGCAGCAGGGGCCGTTTTGAGCCCCCAAAACGGCCTTAACTGCTAGTCAGTCGGGAGGTTGGGCCCACTCCACTCGGCCGAGCGGACCAGGATGCAGCCGGAATCGGGGCAGAACACGATATCGTCCTCGGCGGCGGCCTTGATCTCGGCAAGGTCGCCCGGGCTCAGCTGCATGCCCGATCCCTCGGATGTTCCGTGGAAGAGGCGGGCAGCGCCGACGCCGCGCTTGGCGAGGGTCTTCTCGTAGACCGCCAGCAGCCCGGCATCCAGGCCGTCGGCGAATTCGGCACGCTTGCCCCGCACCACCGTGGCCTCGGCGGCGATCTCCGCGAGCTGCTCGTCCAGCTCCGAGCGGATGGAGCCGAAGGAACCCTGGATGTCGTCAACAATCTGCTGCTGCGTGGCCTGGCGCAGGCGCAGGGAATCCAGCCGCTCCAGCACTTCCAGCTCCACGTCCTCGAGGTCGGACCGGCGTTTGTTCAGGGACACGAGGTCGCGCTGCAGCGCCACGAGGTCCTTGGAAAGGCCGGTGCCGCTGTTGAGCTTCGCCTCGTCCCGTTCGATCCGCGAAGCAACCTGCTCCACGTCCGCCTCGGCGCGCTTGAGCTCGAGTTCGGCGTCATGGACCGCCACCTTCGCGGCACCGAGTTCGCCGTTGGCCACGCTGAGGGCTGCTTCAAGATCGGTGATCCGGGAGTCGCTTTCAAGGCTTCGGCGGCGGTTGGACAGGGATTTGAGCTTCGCATCAAGTCCCTGCAATTCGAGCAACTTCAACTGTTCCGCCGGTGCTGCCTTGGCCACTATTTACCTCCGCTTGTTCCCTGCCGGCCGGAGCCGGGCACCTAGTCGGCGCTCTTTAGACTCTAGCGCCTAGCGTGCGCCCCGGCCTCGCTGCGCTCACCCGGGGCCCCTCGCGCGCCAGGCTTAGCCCGGAGTCAGAATGAAGTCCCACGGATCGCTGTTGGTGGTGCTGACCCGGATCTCGACGTCGTGGCCCTGGTCGTTCAGCACGTTGCCGAGCGCCTCGGCGGCGGCCGGCAGCCACAGCCACTCGCTGGCAAAGTGCGAGACGTCGATCAGGTACGGCCGGTCGTTGACCGCCGCCTCCCGGGCTTCCGACGCCGGGTGGTGCCGTAGGTCGGCGGTCAGGTAGACGTCGGCGTTGCTGGCCCGGACCTCGCCGAGGAGGGAATCCCCGGCGCCGCCGCAGACGGCCACGCGGCGGACCAGCCCGTCCCTGTCCCCGGAGACGCGCACTCCGCCGGCGACCGCGGGCAGGATGCCGAAGACGCGGGCGGCAAAGTCGCCGAGGGTAAGGACTTCCTCGAGGTCCCCGACCCGCCCGATGCCTTCTTCCGGCAGGCCGTTCACCGCAGGGCTCAGCGGGGCGACGTTCTGCAGTCCCAGCGCGTCGGCCAGGACATCCGAGACACCGCCGACGGCGGAATCACCGTTGGTGTGCACCGTCAGCAGGCCCGTGCCCGATTCGATCAGGCGGTGCACGGCCCGTCCCTTGGCAGTGGTCGCCGCGACCGAGGTGACGCCCTTGAGCAGCAGCGGATGGTGGGTGATCAGCAGTTCGGCGCCGAACTCGATGGCTTCCTCGATCACGTCAAGGGTTGGATCGACGGCAAAGAGGATCCTGCTCACCCCGGCGGAGGGGTGCCCCGCGACGAGGCCCACCTCGTCCCAGTCCTCGGCGAGGGACTCCGGCCAAAGCTCTTCGACGGCCAGCAGGATCATTCCCAGGGTGGGTGCCCCGGGCGTTTCCGCGGATCCGTTGCCGGCAGCGCCGCTTCCTTCGGAAGGGTCGGCTGAAACGTCGGTGTTTACAGGTTCCATACCCACATTTTTACCCTATTGGCCGGCCGGCCCCGCAGACGCGGGAATCATCGGGGCCCTTCAACCATTGAACAGAGCATGAGAACTTTTGTCCTCGGCGGAGGCTGCTTCTGGTGCCTCGACGCCGTCTACCAGAAAACCAAGGGTGTCAGCGCGGTCGTTTCGGGCTACACCGGAGGCCACGACCGCAACCCCGACTACTACGCCGTCTGCTCCGGAACCACCGGCCATGCCGAAGTCGTGGCGGTGACTTTCGATGAGGAGATCATCCCGCCGGAGGTCATCCTGGACATGTTCTTCGCGCTCCATGACCCCACCACGCTCAACCGCCAGGGCTACGACGTCGGAACCCAGTACCGTTCGTCGATGTTCTACGAGACCACCGAGGAAAAGATCCTCTTTGAGGACGCGATCGACCGGAACCAGTCGCTGTGGGCGCACCCGATCGTCACAGAAGTCAGCCGGCTGCCCGTGTTCCACCGGGCCGAGGAAATCCACCAGGACTACTACGCCAAGTTCCCGGAGCAGGGCTACTGCCAGGTGATCATCAATCCGAAGCTGGCCAAGGCCAGGAAATATTACTCTGCATGGCTTAATGCTTAGCTAGGGCCTGCGGGCCCTCGTTAGGCTGACCTCAGTATTCCCCCACCAACAGACAGGCGCAGACACCCATGGCACGGATCTATGACGATGTTACCCAGCTGATTGGCGGCACCCCGCTGGTTCGGCTCAACCGGCTGACCGAAGGACTTGACGCCACCGTGGCCGTCAAGCTGGAGTTCTACAACCCGGCCAACAGCGTCAAGGACCGGATCGGTGTCGCAATCGTCGACGCCGCGGAAAAGTCCGGCGCCCTGAGGCCCGGCGGCACCATCGTCGAAGGCACGTCCGGCAACACAGGCATTGCCCTGGCCATGGTCGGCGCCGCCCGCGGCTACAAGGTCATCCTGACCATGCCGGAAACCATGTCCACCGAACGCCGGGTCATGCTCCGCGCCTATGGCGCCGAGATTGTGCTCACTCCCGGCTCCGAGGGCATGCGGGGCGCCGTCGAGAAGGCCCAGGAGATCGTCGCCAACACGGAGAACTCCATCTGGGCCCAGCAGTTCGCCAACGAGGCCAACCCCGAGGTCCACCGCCAGACCACGGCCGAGGAAATCTGGTCCGACACCGACGGCAAGGTGGACATCTTCGTCGCCGGCATCGGCACCGGCGGAACCGTCACCGGCGTCGGACAGGTGCTGAAGGAGCGCAAGCCCGACGTGCAGATCATCGCCGTCGAGCCGAAGGACTCCGCCATCCTCAACGGCGGCGCCCCGGGCCCGCACAAGATCCAGGGCATCGGCGCCAACTTCATCCCGGAAATCCTGGACACCAACGTCTACGACGAGGTCCTCGACGCCACCCTCGAGGATTCGGTCCGCGTGGCCCGGGAGCTCGGCGTCAAGGAAGGCATCCTCGGCGGCATCTCCTCCGGCGCGATCGTCTGGGCCGCCCTGGAACTGGCCAAGCGCCCGGAGAACGCCGGTAAGCTTATTGTTGCTGTGGTCTGCGACTTCGGTGAGCGTTACATCTCCACCGTGTTGTACGACGACATCCGCGGCTGAGCCCGGCCCCGTCCCAAGATTCGTAGAAAGGTCTTTGTGAGCTTCTTCGCAAGACTGAAGGAAGACCTCGACGCCGCCCGGTCACACGACCCGGCGGCTCGAGGTTCTTTTGAGAACTTCTTTGCCTACTCCGGCCTGCACGCCATCTGGCTCCACCGCGTGACGCACCGGATGTGGCAGAACCCGGCCCTGCGCTTCCCGGCGCGGCTGATTTCGCAGCTGGCCCGGTTCCTGACCGGGATCGAGATCCACCCCGGCGCGACGATCGGCCGCCGCTTCTTCATCGACCATGGCATGGGGGTCGTCATCGGCGAAACCGCCGAGATCGGCGAGGACGTCATGATTTACCACGGCGTGACCCTCGGCGGCCGCTCCCTGGCCAAGGTCAAGCGCCACCCCACCATCGAGGACCGCGTCGTGATCGGCGCCGGAGCCAAGATCCTGGGCCCCATCACCATCGGCCGGGACAGCGCCGTGGGCGCCAACGCCGTCGTGGTCAAGGACGCCCCGGCCGAATCGATCCTCACGGGTGTGCCGGCCACGTGGCGGCACCGGGACGCACAGCGCGAGACCAAGCCCGCCGTCGACCCGGCCGAATACCTGATCGAATACCGGATCTGACGCGCGGGCCCTGCCGCCTGACCTTTCGAACCTACGCGGGAAACCGCTTGTAGATTCTCCAGATGACGACGTCGAACGCCCGGTCCGGCAGCAGACGCCGCAGCAGGAGGATGGCCCGGGCGCCTTTGCCCACCGGATAGCGGGTCTTTGGCCTCGCCGACGTCGCGGCGTGGACGATCGTATCGGCAATGACGTCCGGCGGGGTGGACATCGACGAGCCCACGGTGGAAGCCAACGCCGCCGCCACCACCTTCGCCTGGTCCATGTAGGGCCCGTGGCCGGACGTGGCCAGCAGGCTGTCGCCCGAGATGGCGCCCCATTCCGATTCGGTTCCGGACGGCTCGATGATGCACACGTCAATGCCGTGCGGCTTGAGTTCGATGCGCAGTGAGTCGCTCAGGCCCTCGACGGCGAACTTCGTGGCGTGGTACCAGGCTCCCAGGGGCTCGTACATCTTTCCGCCGATCGAGGACACGTTGATGATCCTCCCCCGCCCCGCCGCCCGCATCCCGGGGAGCACCAGCTGGGTCATCCGCGCGAGGCCGAAGAGGTTGACGTCGAACTGGCGCCGCCCCTCGGCCAGCTCCACTTCCTCCAGCGACCCGTAGGAACCGTAGCCGGCGTTGTTCACCAGGACGTCGACCCGGCCGTGGTCCGCAATCACCTGCCCGACGGCGGCGCTCATGGACTCCTCGTCCGTGACGTCCAGCGCCAGGACCGTCACCCCGTGGGCCTTGAGCGGCTCCATTTTCTCGACGCGGCGGGCACCCGCGTAGACGGTGAACCCGCGGGCCGCGAGTTTCCAGGCTGTTTCAAAACCGATTCCGGTGGAGGCACCGGTGACGAACGCTACGGGCTGGGTCATCTGTTGCACTCCTGTGACGGGAACGTGGACGGCCGCGTGGACGGGGTTCCAGGGGAAACGTGAACGGCCGGTGCTCCCAGAGTAACGGGGAGCACCGGCCGCCGGCGTTGATCGTCGGACTAGTGGGTGTCCACTGCCTCGATTTCGGACTTGTCCTCGCCCCAGAGGGTGTGGAAGGTTCCTTCGGCGTCGACGCGGCCGTACGTGTGCGCGCCGAAGAGGTCACGCTGGCCCTGGATCACGGCGGCCGGGAGGCGCTTGCGGCGCAGGCCGTCGTAGTACGCCAGCGACGAGGAGAACACCGGCACCGGAATGCCGAGCTGGACGGCGGTGGAGACCACGCGGCGCCAGGCCGGGAGGACGTCCGCGATCGCCTTGGTGAACGCCGGGGCGAAGAGCAGGTTGGCCGGCTTCTCCTCCGCGGCGTACGCCTTGGTGATCTCCTTGAGCAGCTCGGCGCGGATGATGCAGCCGCCGCGCCACAGGGAGGCGATCTCGTCCAGCTTCAGGTCCCAGCCGTATTCCTTCGCCGCTGAGGTGAGCATGTCCAGCCCCTGCGCGTAGGAGACCAGCTTGGAGGCGTACAGCGCCTGGCGGACATCCTCGACGAAGGTCTCGGGCACCTCGACGGCGGCCTCGCCGCCGGCCAGCAGTTCCTGGGCCAGCTTGCGCTGCTCGGCCTGGGAGGACAGTGCACGGGCGAAGACCGATTCGGCGATGCCCGACGTCGGGGAGCCCAGCTCCAGCGCGGAGATGACGGTCCAGCGGCCGGTGCCCTTCTGGCCGGCAGCGTCCACGACGACGTCGACGAACGGCTTGCCGGTCTTGGCGTCCACGTGGCCGAGGACCTCGGCGGAGATCTCGATGAGGAAGGAGGCGAGCTCGCCCTTGTTCCACTCTTCGAAGATCTTGGACTGGTCCGCCGGTTCGATGCCCGCGCCGGAGCGCAGCAGGTCGAACGCTTCGCCGATGACCTGCATGTCGGCGTATTCGATGCCGTTGTGGACCATCTTGACGAAGTGGCCGGCGCCGTCGGTGCCGATCCAGGCGCAGCAGGGCTTGCCGTCGACGTGCGCGGCGATCTTTTCCAGCAGCGGGCCGAGGGCGTCGTAGGACTCCCGGGAGCCGCCGGGCATGATCGAGGGGCCGTTGAGGGCGCCCTCCTCACCGCCGGAGACGCCGATGCCGACGAAGTGCAGGTCCGTCTTGGCCAGCGCGGCTTCGCGGCGGCGGGTGTCCTCGTAGTGGGAGTTGCCGGCGTCGATGATGATGTCGCCCGGTTCCAGGAGCGGTTCGAGCTGCTCGATCACGGAGTCGACCGGCTTGCCGGCCTTGACCATGATGAGCACGCGGCGCGGCTTCTCCAGCGAGTCAACGAGCTCCTGCAGGGTCTCCGTGCGGACAAAGTCGCCGTCCTGGCCGTGCTTCGCCAGCAGTGCGTCGGTCTTCTCGACGGACCGGTTGTGCAGGGCAACGGTGAAGCCGTTCCGGGCCAGGTTGCGGGCGAGGTTGGCCCCCATCACCGCAAGGCCGGTGACACCGATGTGTGCTGACATCAAAACTCCAATTCATTCTGTGCAACGAGTGCAGTTCGTCCCGCGCGTGGGGCGGGGCTTTCCTTCTTGGGATCAGTGGCTGTCAATAAACCATATGTATTTCCGCGGGCTACGGGAAAGCAGTGCCCACGTGGCGGAATATGGCGCGTCACAAACAGTCTATGATTTCCGGCGCCCTCCGCGCCGGTCCGTGGCGAAACGGCGGCTGGAACAGCGCCCGCCGCACTATGCTTACGACTATGTCAACCAGCCTCCACCACCGTGCGATTGAGCATCTCGGCACCCGCATCGTCGCGGGCGACCTCCCCGCCGGCCACATCATGCTGGCCGAGCACCTCGAAGAGGAACTCCAGGTCTCCCGTTCGGTGGTCCGCGAGGCAGTGCGTGTCCTGCAGTCGCTCGGCCTGGTCGAAACGACCAAGCGCGTGGGTATCCGGGTGTTGCCGGCCAACCGGTGGAATCCCTTCGATCCGCAGGTCATCCGCTGGCGCCTCGCCGGCGAAGGCCGCGGCGCGCAGCTGCGCTCCCTCGCCGAGCTGCGCACCGCCGTCGAACCCGTGGCCGCCGAACTGGCCGCCGCCAACGCCCCGGAGGAGATCCGCCGCGAGCTGGTGGACGTCTCGCACGCGATGCGCGACGCCGGCCGGGCCGGGGACGTGCCGAAGTTCCTGGAGCTGGACATCCACTTCCACTCCCTGCTGCTGACCGGCTCCGGGAACGAAATGTTCGCCAACATGGTGGGCCAGGTGGCCGAAACGCTGACCGGGCGCACCGTGCACGGCCTGATGCCGGACCACCCGCGCGACACGGCGCTGCAGTGGCACGTGGACGTGGCGGAGGCGATCGCAGCGGGGAACCCGGCGGCCGCCCGCGAGGCTTCGGACCGGATCATGCGGGAGACCATCTCGGACATGGAACCGGAATGGAAGGACCAGCCGAGGGTGTTCGTCCCGGTCCCGCGGCCCTAGCCGCACTGCCCGCGAAGGACGGCTCCGCTGGCCCAGCCACCCTCACTCCCCTGCGGCCGGGCCGAAGTCCAGCAGCACCTTTCCGGAAACAGCCGCGTTCCGGGCCACTTCGAAGGCTTCCAGCCCGCTGCCGAGCGGGAAGGTGTGGGTGACCACCGGATCCACCAGCAGAGATCCTTCGGCGAGCGCGTTGATGACGTCATCGATTTCGTCGTTGAAGCGGAACGAGCCCAGCAGCTCCAGCTCGCGGGTGATGGCCAGCGAGATCAGGACGGGCTGGGGCCCGGTGGGCAGGAGCCCCACCATCACCACTTTGCCGCCGCGGACTGCACCCTTGATCGCGGAGGCAAGGCCGTGGTGGCTGCCCGAGGATTCAATGACGACGTCCGCCGCGACGGCCGCGATGGCCTCTGCATCGTCGCCCTTGAGGACCTCGTCGGCGCCCACGGCGCGGGCTATTTCCAGCGGCAGCTCGTGCATGTCCACGGCCACGATCCGCCGCGCCCCCGCACGCTTGAGGACAGCCACGGCCAGCGCGCCGATGGGGCCGCTGCCGATCACGAGGGCCGTCTTTCCCGCCACGTCTCCCGCGCGCCCGACGGCGTGCCAGGCCACGGCCGCAGGTTCCGCCAGCGCGGCCGTCTTCAGGTCCAGGCCTGCCGGCAGGGGACGGAGCATCCGGGCGGGCAGGACGGCGTACCGGATGAAGGCACCGTCGGTGTGCGGGAAACGCGCGGCACTTCCAAGGTAGGTGCAGCCCGGCGAAATGTTCGGACGGTCCTCCGGATACGGGGCGGCGCCCGGCCCCGGCGTGGCGGGGTGCACGGCGACGCGGGTGCCGGCCGCGGGACCCGTGCCGTCCCCGGCTGCCACGAGGACCGTTCCCACGATTTCGTGGCCCAGGATCATCGGCGCCTTGAGGACCGATTCCCCGGCGGCCCCGTGCAGCCAGTAGTGCAGGTCCGAGCCGCAGATGCCGCCGAAGGCGACCTCGACGACCGCCTCACCGGTCCCCGGCGCGGAGACGGGAATGTCCTCGATCCGGAGATCGCCCGCTGCGTGGGCCACCACTGCGGCCGCCGTGGCAGGAACTTCCGCTGCGCCGCCCATCAGACCACCACCGTCATTCCGCCGTCGATGAAGATGGTCTGGCCGTTGACGAAATTGGAGCCGTCGGACGCGAGCCAGACCGCCGGGCCGGCGAGGTCCTGCACGGTCCCCCAGCGGTGCGCCGGGGTCCGGCCGAGGATCCAGGCGTTGAACTGCTCGTCGTCCACGAGGTTCTGGGTCATTTCAGTGTGGATGTAGCCCGGTGCGATCCCGTTGATCTGCAGGCCGGACCCGGCCCACTCCGCCGTCATGGCCCGGGTCAGGTTCCGCAGCCCACCCTTGGCAGCAATGTAGGGGGCGATCGTGGGGCGGGCGAGGTCCGTCTGAACGGAGCAGATGTTGATGATCTTGCCCCGCCCGCGCGGAATCATGTACCGCGCCGCTTCACGGCCCACGAGGAAGGCGCTGGTCAGGTCGGTGGAGATCACCCGCTCCCAGTCGGCGACGTCGAGCTCCAGCATGGGGACCCGGTGCTGGATGCCGGCGTTGTTGACCAGGATTTCGAGCGGTCCGACGTTCTCCTCCACCCACGCGACGCCCCGCGCCGCCGCAGTGTCGCTGGTGACGTCGAAGGCGCAGCTGGAAATCCGCCCGGGCGGGTAGTCAGCCGCCATCGCGGTTTCGGCGGCCTTGAGCCGTTCGGGGTTGATGCCGTTGAGCACCACCCTGGCGCCGGCATCGGCCAGCGCCCGGGCCAGCGCGTTGCCGATCCCCCGGCTGGAGCCGGTGACCAGTGCGGTCCGGCCGGTCAGGTCAAAAAGTCCACTCATGGTTCGCTGATCCTCACTTGGTGCCGGCGGTTGTGGCGGCTGTTGTGTCGTCTCCAGCGGCGTCGCTGAGGTTGGCGACTGCCTGCCGGACGACGGCAAGGTCCTTATCTCCCAGTCCCTGGCGCAACAATTCGGCGTAGAGTCCGACGCCGGCGGACGCCATCGGCACGGCGGCACCGGCGGCGGCGGCACTCTCGATCACGAAGGACAGGTCCTTGTGCATGAATTTGGCCGGCCCGGTGGGCTCGTAGTCCTTCGCGGCGAGCCGCGGGCCCACGATGTCCAGGACCCTGCTGCCGGCCAGGCCGCCCGCGAGCACGTCATAGAGGGCAGTGACGTCCAGGCCCGAGCGGTCGGCGAGTTCCGCGGCCTCGGCGAGCGCCGCCGTCGTGGTCCCCACGATGAGCTGGTTGCATGCCTTGGCGAGCGACCCGGCGCCCAGGGGCCCCAGCCGCCGCACGGTGCTGCCCAGGGCGTTGAAGAGCGGAACGAGCCGCTGAAAGTCCTCTTCGCCGGCGCCGGCCATAATGGCCAGGGTCCCCTCCACGGCGCCTGTGGTGCCGCCGCTGACAGGGGCGTCGACGACGACGGCGTTTCCGCCGCTCGTCCGGGCCACGCGTGCCCCGAATTCCTGCACCGCGGCCGGCGAGACGCTGCTCATGACCACCAAGGCGGTTCCGGCGGCGGGCGGGTTCGCCGACCAGCTGGCCAGAAGTCCCGCGGCGGCGTCTTCGATGTAGGACAGATCCGGGAGCATAAAGATGATGACCGGGGCGTCGCGGAGTTCTTCGACGCCGCCCACGCGTACGCCGCCCCGGGCTTCGAACTCCTCCAGCGCCGCCGGCGAACGGTTCCAGGCGCTGACCGCCCAGCCCGCCTTGAGGAGGTTTGCCGCCATCGGCGCCCCCATCAGGCCCAGGCCCACAAAGCCTGCTTCCTTCCGGTCCGTATCCATGCTGCCTCACTTCGTTGTGGCTAATCTTTCGAGTGCCCAATTTCTTGAAACTGTTCAATATCCTAGCCGCCATTCAGTATGATGAACACTATGACGACTCAAACCACCGTCGCGATCGCCGTCCCGCTCGAAGCAGAGCTGGTGGAGCGCATCCGCGCAGTAGATCCCTCCGTTACCGTCCACTACGAACCGGAGCTGCTGCCTCCGGAGCGCTTTCCCGCAGACCACTCAGGCGATCCGGACTTCCGCCGGACGCCCGAGCAGGAGGAACGCTACTGGGACATGCTCAACCAGGCCCAGGTGCTGTACGGCTTCCCCAATGAAAGCCCCGCCGGCCTCGCCAGGATCGCCGGCAGCAATGCGCATCTGGAGTGGATCCACGCCATGGCGGCCGGAGCCGGCGGGGCCGTCAAGGCATCCGGGCTGGACGCCGAGGCCCTGCAGAAGTTCAAGGTGACCACGTCCGCAGGGGTGCACGCCCTGCCGCTCGCCGAGTTCGCCGCCCTCGGTATCCTCAACGGCTTCAAGCGCAGTGCGGAACTGGCACAGGACCAGGCGGCCAGGCACTGGCCCGAACTCCGCACGCCCACGCGGCTGGTCAACGGCTCACACCTCGTGGTCACCGGGCTCGGCGAGATCGGCCTCGAGACGGCCCGGATCGCCCGCGCCCTCGGCATGACTGTCAGCGGCACCAAACGGACGGTGGAACCCCTCGACGGCATCCAGGACGTCACGGACAACGACGGCCTTGCCGGCCTGCTGGCCACGGCGGACGCCGTCGTCAACACCCTTCCCGGCACCCCGTCCACCGAGAAACTCTTCAGCCGCGAAGTGTTCGCTGCCATGAAGCCGGGGACGGTCTTTGTGAACGTGGGCCGCGGCACCGTTGTGGACGAGGAGGCGCTGCTGGAGGCGCTCGGGAACGGCCAGGTGTCCTACGCATGCCTCGACGTGTTTGCCGTGGAGCCGCTTCCGCAGGACAGCCCGCTGTGGAACCACCCCCGGGTGATGGTGTCCCCGCACACCTCCGCCCTCAGTGCCGCCGAAAACCGGCTGATCGCGGAACGCTTCTGCAGCAACCTGCGGACCCACCTCGACGGCGGCGAACTCCCCCACCTCGTGGACACGGTCCACTTCTACTAGGTCCCGGCTGCCACCGGGTCCCGGCGGGCAGGTCCCGCTGGTTCTGCGGTCGCGGTTGCACCATCCAGGGCGGCCCTCCAAAACGGAGGGCCGCCCTTCTGCGTCGGTTCGTGCCGCGTCGCCAGGCGCCCTCCGCGGCGCAGGCTCTCTCCCGAAAATGCGTGGGGCCGTGGCCCCCTCCTGAGCGGAAGGGGCCACGGCCCTGGGTCACGCCGCCGGCCAGCGGCGGGCGCGGGGGTTCTAGCTGGCGTCCTCCGTCAGGAGGAGGTCGCGTCCCACGGTCTCGGGGGTGAAGAAGGTCGTGACGAACGAGATCAGGGCGAGCACGAGCGAGTAGATGGCGAGCACCAGCCAGGAGTGGTCCGTGACAGCCAGGAGCGCCGCACCCACCAGCGGAACAAGCCCGCCGGCCATCACGGCAGAGAGCTCGCGGCTCATGGCCACACCCGTGAACCGGTACCGCGAACCGAAGAGTTCGGGCAGCAGCGGGCACTGCGGGCCGAGCATGGACTGAACGCCGAGGGCAATGCCCACCACCATTACGATCCACACGAGCGTGACGTTGCCAAGGGTGACCAGGTAGAACGCGGGCAGCGCGATCAGGGCCTGGAAGAGCGCACCGTAGCGGTAGACCGGAACCCGGCCGAACCGGTCCGACAGCGCACCGAACGTGACAACCATAACGGCGGCGAAGCCGGCGGCAATGAGCAGGCCCACGGGTCCGATGAACTTGTCGCCGGGGAAGACCCCGTCCTTGGCGGCCAGGAAGGCGATCAGCAGGGCGGAGTAGATGGAGGAATTTCCGTTCTCGCCCATCCGCAGGCCGATCCCGATGAGGGTGTTCTTCTTGGAGTGCTTCCACAGCTGGCCGATGGGGTTCTTGGCCACGTTCTTGTGCTTCTCAAGTTCCTGGAAGACGGGCGTTTCTTTCAGCCGCAGCCGGATGAAGATCGCAACCGCAATCAGGAGCACGCTGGACAGGAACGGAACCCGCCACAGCCAGCCCTCCAGGGTGGCCTTGTCCGACATGGCGATCAGGGCAAAGGTTCCGGCGCCGAGCAGGGTGCCGAGCTGGATGCCGACGAACGGGAGCGCAGCGAAGAAGCCCCGACGGCGGCGCGGTGCGACTTCGGAAATCAGCGTGGTGGCCCCTGCCTGCTCCGCGCCGGCGCCCAGGCCCTGGAGGATGCGCAGGGTGACCAGGAGAACTGCGCCCACCATTCCCGCCTGTTCAAAGGTGGGCAGCAGGCCGATGGCGAAGCTGGCCGTACCCATCAGGCCGATGGTGAGGATGAGGACCATCTTGCGGCCGAACCTGTCGCCGATGTAGCCGAAGATCATTCCGCCGAAGGGCCTGGCCGCGAAACCGACGCCGTACGTGGCAAACGAGGCGATCAGGGCGCCGTCGTCGCCGAGCGGCTTGAAGAACAGCGGGCCGAAGATCAGGGCCGAAGCCAGGCCGTAGATGTAGAAGTCGTAGTACTCCAGAGCCGAGCCCACGGAGCTGGCAAGCGTTGCCCTTCGCAGCTGATCCGGATCGACGACGGCGCCGTCCGCTTCAACAAGCGGTGTATTCGTACTAGTAGTCACAAGCACTCCCTCAAGAACACTCCAGACCCCCGTTGGCCTGGTGGGATATGAACAACCCCCACGAGGGATGATCACCATGTTGAACAGCGTACAACATGGTGATCACCCAGCCAATGTGTAATCCGATTTATTTTCGGCGATCCTCCCGACCGGACGCCGGCGTCGGCGTCACCCCATGGGATTGCCGAGGGAACGGGCCAGTTCCTTGAGTTCTTTGACCATCAGGGCGCCCTGCTCGTCCGAGTAGGTGGCCTTCAGCGCGGTGACCGACAGGCCCAGGCTGGGCCCGTGCGCACCGCGGGTGGGGACGGAGACGGCCAGGCAGACGACACCGGTGGTGGATTCCTCGTCCTCGAAGGCATAGCCCTGTTCCCGGATGACCTCGAGCTGGGCTTTGAGTTCGGCGCCGGTCCGCAGCGATTTCGGCGTCAGGACGGGCAGTTCGGCGTCGTCCGGGAACATCTCGGCAATGTCGTGGTCATGCAGGCGTGCCAGCAGCGCCTTGCCGACGGCACAGAGGGACACCGGCATCTTGTCGCCGATGTTGGACGTCAGGCGCACCGCGGGATGGCCCTCATAGCGGGCCAGGTAGATGACGTTGGTTCCGTCCAGCATGGCGATGCGGACGGTTTCGCCGGACAGCGTCGGGGCCTGCTCGCAAAACCGGTAGAACTCCTGGACCTCGTCGAGGCGGCTGAGATAGGCCGCGCCGAGCTCGACCAGTTTGCGCCCCAGGGTAAAATCGGCGCCCTGGCGGTTGATGAGCCGGGCCTCCTCGAGCGCAAGCAGAAGGTTTGATGTCGAGGATTTCGGAATCCCCAGCTCCCGGGCGAGATCGCTCAGCGTGAGGCGTCCGGTCGCAGAGGCTGCGAGGGCCTCCAGCACGGCGGCAGCGCGGGTGACCGCCGGCGCCGGCGAGGCGCTCCCCAGTCCATCAGAGGTACGGGGAATTCGGGAATCGGCCATGATTCTCCTTCAGGTATCGCGTGTGTGCCACAGGCGCCATTCGAACGGCTGTTCATTCAGCTGAACAGTAACCATCATAATGTCTGGGGTTGCCAATCGCCCACAGCGGGCGGAGGGCAGGAGCGGGGCGTCGCCGGCACTCTGCGTCGAGCCGGACGGGGCCCGCACTCGGCGTCAGGCCGCGCCCGCGGCCACGACCGGATTCGTGAGCTCCCCGATCCCCTCGACACGGCAGGTGACGGTGTCGCCGGGGACGATGCGTGCGCACTCGGCGGGGAAGCCCGTGAGCACCAGGTCGCCGGGGTGAAGTGTCATGAAGGACGTCACGTAGACCAGGATTTCCTCCACACCCCAGCCCAGGTCAGCCGAGCTGGCCGCCTTGAGCTCAGTGCCGTTGTGGGTGATGCCGATGGCCAGGTTGGCGCCGTCAAGGTCCGTGACGATCCACGGCCCCGCCGGCGTGAACGTGTCCTGGCTCTTGGCGCTGATCCAGAGCTCGTCCGTCTTCTGCAAGTCCCTGGCCGAGACATCGTTTCCGATCGTGAACCCCAGAACGGCCGTGAGTGCGTTGCCCAGCGTCAGCCCGCGGGCCCTGCTCCCGACGACGATGGTGAGTTCCGCTTCCGGATCCACGTGGCCCACGCCCGACCCCAGCTCTATGGCGTCCCCCGGTCCGACCACGCTGGTTGCTGCCTTGTGGAAGGCCTGGGGAGGCAGTGCGCGGCCCGCACTCCCGGTGTTGTGTGCCATGCCCAGGACATTGGCCGGGGCGCTTGGTGCCAGGAACGTAAACGAGCCTTCCTCCACCAGGGCGCCGGTTTCCCACCCCGTCCGGTGCGCACTGCCGGCGTTCGCCACGGAACCGGGGAACGGCGAGTCGGTCACCGTCCACAGCCGCCCTGCCTCACTGTCGAAGTCCGGGGCATCGTTGGCGACAAAAAAGTGCTCGGCCTCCGAGATTGGGGCTAGGGGGCGGACACGGGCAATACGGCGGGCACTCGCGGCGTTCATGAAGACATCCTAGGTGGGGGTCCCGGACCGGTCCGGATTATGTCGGGCCGGGCACCATCCACAGCGGGCCCGCCGGGCGTTGGCTGCGGCGTCTAATTGCCCTTAATTACGCCATCGAATAGGCATTTCCGCAGGTCAGAAACGATGCCGCCTGTTTCACATTTCCAAATATTCACGGTATATTCATACCAAGCCTTCCACCGCGGCATCCCCCAATAGTCGCGGTGGAAGGCTTTTCCAATGCCTCGGGAAGGTCCTGCTTTTCGGGCCTTGCCGGACCGCCGCTACGCCGCGTCCGCGATGGCCCCCCGCAGCCGCCAGCCGCCACCCAGCCCGTCACGGATGATTTCCATCGTGGTGAGGGCGGAACCCGCATTGCGGCCCAGCCTCGCCTGGATCTGCCAGACCTCGACGTCGACGCGGCTCAGCCCCTTGGGCATCCGGCGCTCCGCCTCCCACCAGCTGACCCGTTCGAACCAGCGGACCGGCTCCGCGCCGACAATCCATTCGCGGCCGCCGCGCACGACCGCCTGGGGCCTGCCATCCGGGCCCGCTTTCACCATGACGTGTTCCATGCCAGCCACGGTAGGCCGGGGCACCGACAATTTCCGCGGCGCCACCTGACGCCGTGGGCATAGGCAGGAGCCGACCCCCAGGAGGTGACTGTCTGACTAACACCCGTCTGCGCTCGACGTCAGTGCCATGAGATCGACCTTCTGACCTCCGCTCGGTTTCCTGCAACTCCGATGCATATAATCGATCTGCCTCCCGCTGGGAGCGCTGTGGATTCAATACTTTGGAGGCTGATGTGGACGAGAGTTTGGCGCGTGTTTGGGTTGCTTCCGCAGACAGTGAGTCCGCGGACTTTGCAGCGGATCAAGCGCGAATGGACCTACGCGATGCAATGACCGATGCCCTGGATGGGGGCGCAGATCCGCAGAGTGTTTGGGCGGCTTCCAATGCCACCGACTCCGACATGATGCGCGACCATCAAGAAGCGGATCTGCCCGAGTTGGCATAGTTGAAAGGCGTCAGCGGTCGCAGCCTGATGCGACCGCTGGCGCCTTGAAGCCGCCTTGGTCCCTTGCGGATTCGTGCTTCCAGAAACCCGATGATTTCCGTCATGGGCTCATGCCCCCGGCAGACCGGTCCCAGGGAGGTTTCAGGGAGCATCAGCTCCAGCGGGCCATGGGCGCGACTGCAACTTTACGGACGATCACGGAACTCAGCGGAAGAACTCTGCGGAACTCGACACGCCCGGAGTCACGCAAAAGCCCCGCCGTTCCGGGAATTTCCGGAACAACGGGGCTGCGTAACTTGGTGGGTCCTACCGGGATCGAACCGATGACATCCACGGTGTAAACGTGGCGCTCTACCAGCTGAGCTAAAGACCCTAACCTCTGTTTTCACGCTTCCGCGCTTCAACCAACGAACAGCTACTGTACCGGATGTCCCCGTAGGAACGCCAATCGGACCGGGGCGCCCGGTCCGGTTTAGAGCGGGGGCAGCTCGGCGGCGAGCCAGGTGAGCGCTTCGCTGACGCCGGCGTCGAGCTTGATGGTGGCCAGCCCGTCCCCGCGGGTCTGGCCCCGGTTGATGATGACCACGGGCTTTCCGTGTTTGGCAGCGTGCCGGGCAAACCGCAGGCCGCTCATGACCGTCAGCGAGGAGCCCGCAACCAGGAGGGCGCCTGCCTCGTCCACCATGGCGTAGGAGCGTTCCACCCGGTCCTTGGGGACGTTTTCGCCGAAGTAGACGAAATCGGGCTTGAGCGTTCCGCCGCAGGCCGGGCAGTGGGCCACGACAAAACTCTCGATGAGCGCGGCGTCCTCGACAGTGGCATCGGCGTCGGGAGCCATTTCAACTACGCCGGCGGCAAGGGCGCGTTCCAGGAATCCCGGGTTGAGTTCCTCCAGCACGCCTGCCAGCAGCGTCCGGCTGTAGCGGCGGTGGCAGGAGAGGCAGACCACCTGGTCGAATCGGCCGTGCAGGTCCACCACGTTGACGCTGCCGGCGTCCTCGTGCAGCCGGTCCACGTTCTGGGTGATGAGGCCGGTGAGCAGCCCGCGGCGCTCCAGCGCGGCGGCGGCGGCGTGGCCGTCATTGGGGTCGGCCCGGCGAAGGTGTGACCAGCCGATGTGGTTGCGGGCCCAGTAGCGGCGCCGGTTGTCCGCCGCGCCGATGAATTCCTGGTACGTCATGGGCGCGCGGGGGGCGGCACCCGGTCCGCGGTAGTCCGGAATTCCGGAATCAGTGCTGAGGCCGGCCCCGGTAAGCAGCGCGAAGCGCTCTCCCGCGAGAATGCCGTGGATGTCCTGCAGGACCTCCAGTTCGTCGCGCGCAGGTTGCCCGGCGGTGACCGGGGGCAGGCTGGCGAACCCAGTCATGCCGATCCCGGGCCGCCGCGTCTTCACCGCGTCAGTTCCCGCCGAGCCCCGCCAGAGCGGCCCGGTACTCGGAGAGCTCCCGGGCCTGGCCGCGGGGATTCACCACGACATAGCGCACGGTTCCGCCGGCGTCGATGATGAAGGTTCCGCGCCTCGCCATCCCGCTTCCGGCGTCGAACACTCCGTAACGATCCGCGACGGCGCCATGCGGCCAGAAGTCCGCCAGCAGGTCGAAGGCATAGCCTTCCTTCTCCGCGTAGGCCCTCTGGGCGAACTTGCTGTCCACCGAGATCCCCAGCACGACGGCGTCGGCATCCTCGAACAGCGCCAGGTTGTCCCTGATTTCGCACAGCTCCCCCGTGCAGATGCCGGAGAAGGCGAACGGGTAGAAGACGAGGACCACGTTCCGGCCCCGGAGTTCCGAGAGCCTCACGGGTTCGCCGAACTGGTTCAGCAGTTCAAAGTCGGGAGCGGCCTCGCCGACGGCGGGCACGGCCTGAGCCTCAAGCGACTGCTCCCCGATGACGCCAACGGCTCCCGCTTGGGTCACTTGTTCTTCCGCGTGACCAGACGGGTGGCGCTCCAGTCCTTGGAGACACCCGCGGAGGTGGTGTAGTGCAGGCCGGCGGTGGGCGCAGCGTCCTGGATATCGGCCGGCGAAACGTAGCCGACCCGGCCGGACTTCGGGGTCAGGACCCACACGACGCCGCCCTCGGTCAGGGTGGTCCGCGAGCCGACCAGGGTGTCGACGAGGTCGCCGTCGTCGGACCGCCACCAAAGAATCACGGCGTCGACGACTTCGTGATCGTCCTCATCGAAGAGTTCCGAGCCGGTGAGATCTTCGATGTCGTCGCGCAGATCGAAGTCGACGTCATCGTCATAACCGAATTCCTGGATCAGGTCTCCGGTTTTGAAACCCAGTTTTTCCGCCACATTTACCGAAGTGGCGGCGTCGGCCTCGCTCACGTGTTGCTCCTATGCTTGGTGTTTTCAACAGCTCTAGTGATTTCCATTACTCCAAGCCAACACCCTTTGCGCCTGCGCTTCAAGCTGTTGGCCCCGCGATCCGCCATATTCTGCGTCACATACGGCGATCCGAGCACCGCCAGGCGGCACATCGTCACACAACCAGTATGCCGGTCAAATACGACGGGACCCCCACACGACAGCTACGCATCCCCGAGCTGTCAGAGCTAGAGTGGCTGATGACGACTACGCCCGCGAGGGCGAACGCCCCGCCGACGCAGGCGGGAATAGTTGTGATTGGACCTTGCCCGGCGCACATGACCGGGCAGTTGTAACCGATATGTCGCACACGTCGCGTTCACGCCAGGCAGTTACCCTGCCGGAGCTGAGGGTGCCGATGAATGCGCTCAAAGAGAGGTTGGACGTGGCTGCAGGAGAAGAGACCTCCCATATCCTCAGCGGGTTGACTAACCAGCTGCCTGATCGTGATCCGGAAGAGACCGCCGAATGGCTGGAGTCCCTGGATACCCTGATTCAGGAACAGGGCACCGAGCGTGCCCAGTACATAATGCGCAGCCTGCTCCAGCGGGCCGGCGCGCAGAGCGTGGGTGTGCCGATGGTCACCACCACGGACTACGTCAACACGATCCCGGTGGACCAGGAAGCTGAATTCCCTGGCGACGAGGAGATCGAGCGGAAGTACCGGGCGTGGCTGCGCTGGAACGCCGCGGTTATGGTGCACCGGGCGCAGCGGGCGGACATCGGCGTCGGCGGGCACATCTCCACCTACGCCGGGGCAGCGACCCTGTATGAGGTCGGGTTCAACCACTTCTTCCGCGGCAAGGACCACCCCGGCGGCGGCGACCAGGTCTTCTTCCAGGGCCATGCCTCCCCCGGCATGTACGCCCGCGCGTTTATGGAAGGCCGCCTGACCGAGGAGGACCTGGACGGGTTCCGGCAGGAGAAGTCCAAGGAAGGCCACGCCCTCTCCTCGTACCCGCACCCGCGCCTCATGCCCGAGTTCTGGGAGTTCCCCACGGTCTCGATGGGCATCGGCCCGATGAACGCCATCTACCAGGCCCAGTCCAACCGGTACCTGGCCAACCGCGGCATCAAGGACACCTCGGACCAGCAGGTCTGGGCGTTCCTGGGCGACGGCGAAATGGACGAGCCCGAGTCCCGCGGCCTGCTGCAGCTCGCCGCGAACGACAAGCTGGACAACCTCAACTTCGTGATCAACTGCAACCTCCAGCGCCTTGACGGGCCGGTCCGGGGCAACGGCAAGATCATGCAGGAACTGGAGGCGTTCTTCCGCGGCGCAGGCTGGAACGTCATCAAGGTCGTCTGGGGCCGGGAATGGGATGACCTCCTGGCCAAGGACGAGGACGGTTCGCTCGTGAAGATCATGAACGAAACGGTCGACGGCGACTACCAGACCTACAAGGCCGAGTCCGGCGCGTTCGTCCGCGAGCACTTCTTCGGACAGACCCCGCAGACCAAGGAAATGGTCCAGGACCTCACCGACGACCAGATCTGGAACCTCAAGCGCGGCGGCCACGACTACAACAAGGTCTACGCCGCATACAAGGCCGCGACCGAGTTCAAGGGCAAACCGACGGTCATCCTGGCGCACACCGTCAAGGGCTACGGCCTGGGCACCCACTTCGAGGGCCGCAACGCGACCCACCAGATGAAGAAACTCAC
Source organism: Arthrobacter sp. NicSoilB4 (assembly GCF_019977335.1). NCBI lineage: Bacteria > Bacillati > Actinomycetota > Actinomycetes > Micrococcales > Micrococcaceae > Arthrobacter > Arthrobacter sp. NicSoilB4. The sequence continues at coordinate 2,424,585 of NZ_AP024653.1, forward strand.
GCTCGCGGACCTCAAGGCCTTCCGCGACCACCTCCGCATCCCGATCGCGGACGAGCAGCTGGAAGCCGACCTGTACCGGCCCCCGTACTACCACCCCGGCATGGACTCCCCCGAGATCCAGTACCTGATGGAGCGCCGCCGCGCCCTCGGCGGCTTCGTCCCCGAACGCCGCTCCAAGCACACCGACGTCACCCTCCCGGATGACAAGGTCTACGAGGTAGCCAACCGCGGCTCCGGCAAGCAGCTGGCCGCAACCACCATGGCCTTCGTGCGGCTCCTCAAGGACCTCATGCGGGACAAGGAGTTCGGCAACAGGATCGTCCCGATCATCCCCGACGAGGCCCGCACGTTCGGCATGGACGCTTTCTTCCCGACTGCGAAGATCTACAACCCGAACGGCCAGAACTACCTGTCCGTTGACCGCGAACTCGTCCTGGCGTACAAGGAGTCCATCTCCGGCCAGATCGTGCACGCCGGCATCAACGAGGCCGGTTCGGTGGCGGCCTTCACCGCCGCCGGCACGTCCTACGCCACGCACGGCGAACCGCTGATCCCGATCTACGTCTTCTACTCGATGTTCGGCTTCCAGCGCACCGGTGACTCCTTCTGGGCAGCAGCGGACCAGATGACCCGCGGGTTCATCATCGGCGCCACGGCCGGCCGCACCACCCTGACCGGTGAAGGCCTGCAGCACGCCGACGGCCACTCCCCGATCCTGGCAGCGACCAACCCCGCAGTGGTCACCTACGACCCCGCCTACGGCTATGAGATCGGCGTCATCATGCGCGACGGCCTCAACCGCATGTACGGTCCGGGGCCGGCGGACAACGACCCGTCGCGGAACGTGATGTACTACATCACGGTCTACAACGAGCCAATCTCCCAGCCCGCAGCACCGGCGGAAATCGACGTCGAGGGCATCATCAAGGGCATCTACCTGCTGGCACCGGCCAAGATTGACGGCCCGCGCACGCAGATCCTTGCCTCCGGCGTCTCCGTCCCCTGGGCCCTCGAGGCCCAGCGGGTCCTCGCCGAGGACTGGGGCGTTTCCGCCGATGTCTGGTCCGTGACGTCCTGGAGCGAACTGCGCCGCGACGCCATGGCCGCAGAGGAAGAAGCCTTCCTGAACCCGGGCCAGCCCGCCCGCGTCCCGTTCGTGACCGAACAGCTCGCCGGCGCGACCGGTCCCATCGTGGCGGTCACCGACTACATGAAGGCCGTGCCGGACCAGATCCGCCAGTTCCTCCCGAACGAGTTCGCCTCGCTCGGAGCCGACGGCTTCGGCTTCTCGGACACCCGCGCCGCTGCGCGCCGCTTCTTCAAGAACGACATCCACTCCGTGGTTGTCCGTTCACTGCAGATGCTGGCACGCCGTGGCGAGGTGGACGCCCAGGCTCCGGCCCAGGCCATCGAGAAATACCGCCTGCACAACGTCAACGCCGGCACCACCGGCAACGCGGGCGGCGACTCCTAGAGCCAGTCCAAGAGCGTGCGACGGCGGTCCCCACCGGAAGGCGGGGCCGCCGTCGTCGTTTAATCCCGGCGCCTAATCCCGGCGCCGCACCGTGCGGTTCGCCTGTCCGGGTGCGGCGGGGGCATTCATTCCCGCTGGCACGGTATCCGGCACTGTGATCCAGAACAAGGCTCCTTGTAGCCTTTGCACAAATGGAGCTTGGGCGGCGCGCACCGTATGCTCGATGCATGGCCGAGCCGATCACCACTCCCGCAAAACGCAAGCCCTCCTCACGGGCCATGCCCCCGGAGAAGGTCGAGACCCTCAAAAAGCTTCGGGCGAGCGTCGGCCAGCTCTCTACGACGACACTGCGCCAGCTCGAGAAATCCCTGCCGTGGTACAGCCGGCTGAACTCCGACGAACGCTCGGCCCTGGGAATGGTGGCCCAGAACGGAATCGCCGCCTTCGTCACCTGGTACGAGCGGCCCAGCTCCCCGTCCTGGATCCTGTCCGACGTTTTCGGCACCGCGCCCACCGAACTCACCCGCTCCATCAGCCTGCAGAAGGCCCTGCAGCTGATCCGGATCGTCGTTGAGGTGGTCGAGGACCAGGTGCCCGTGATTGCCCCCGAGGCGGACCAGGGCGCACTGCGCGAAGCGGTGCTGCGGTACTCCCGCGAGGTGGCCTTCGCCGCCGCCGATGTCTACGCCCGCGCCGCCGAATCCCGCGGATCGTGGGACACCCGACTGGAGGCCCTCATTGTGGACGCCATCCTGCGCGGCGAAAACACCGATGCCCTGCGGTCCCGGATTGCCGCCCTGGGGTGGAAGGCACAGGAGCGCTTCACCGTAATGGTGGGCAATTCCCCGTCCGAGCCGAGCGCCAGCTACGTCAGCGAACTGCGCCGCACGGCCGGGCGCTTCGCCGAAGATGCCCTCGTCGGGATCCAGGGCGACCGGCTCATCCTGATCCTTGGCGGGGTCCATGACCGCGAGACCGCGTACCTGAAACTCGCCGAACTCTTCGCCCCGGGCCCGGTGGTCTACGGCGCGGAAGCGGGCTCCCTGCTGGAGGCCAGCGGCTCGGCACAGTCCGCGTTCGCGGGCCTGACCGCCGCCCGTGCATGGCCCGCCGCGCCGCGCCCGGTGGCGGCCGACGACCTCCTGCCGGAGCGGGTGATCTCCGGGGACGACGCAGCCCGGCGCTCCCTGGTCAAGAACATCTACCGGCCCCTGCTCGCGGCGTCCAACGGCCTGGTGGAGACCCTCGGCACCTACCTCGAGCTGGGCCATTCGCTGGAGGCCACGGCCCGCGAACTCTTCGTCCACGCCAACACCGTCCGCTACCGGCTCAAGCGCGTCTGCGACGTCACGGGCTGGGATCCGCTGTTGCCGCGGGAGGCTTTTGTGCTCCAGACGGCCCTCGTCGTGGGCCGGCTCTCGGCCCCTCCAAAGCCCGCGACCGAACGGCAGCCGTCGCGTAACAACGCCTGAGGAGTTGTAGACTTCCTACAAAGTGACCCGATGAGCTTGGTGCATGAATGCACCGATAATCACGCCGTAGTTTGGAAAGCTGGATACGTGCTTGCAATCGTCTGCCCTGGACAGGGCTCCCAGACCCCTGGTTTTCTGGCCCCCTGGCTGGAACTGCCTCCCGTCGCAGGCCATCTGGCCTCCCTCAGCGAAATCGCAGGTATCGATCTCACCGCCCACGGCACCACCTCGGATGAAGAGACCATCAAGGACACTGCCGTTGCGCAGCCCCTGATCGTCGCCGCCGGGCTGGTGGCCGCGAAGTCCCTGTTCGACGTCGAACTCGGCACCTTGCCGGTGATCCTCGCCGGCCACTCCGTCGGCGAAATCACGGCCTCCGCCCTGGCCGGCGTGCTGACTGAAACCGAAGCCATGACGTTCGTCCGCGAACGCGCCAACGGCATGGCAGCCGCGGCTGCTGCCACCCCCACCGGCATGAGCGCCGTGGTGGGCGGTGACCCGGCCGAGGTTCTGGCCGCTATCGAGGCCTGCGGCGCCACGGCAGCCAACGTCAACGGCGCCGGCCAGACCGTCGCGGCCGGAACGCTGGACCAGCTCAAAGCCCTCGCCGAGAACCCGCCGGCCAAGGCCCGGGTCATCCCGCTGAAGGTTGCCGGCGCGTTCCACACCTCGCACATGTCCCCCGCGGTCGCCGCGCTGCGGTCCCTCCGGCCTACGCTGCACCCGCGGAACCCGCAGGTTCCCCTGCTCTCCAACTTCGACGGCGCCGAGGTCACCGACGGTGACGCCGCCGTCGAGAGCCTGATCGCCCAGGTTTCCCGCCCGGTCCGCTGGGACCTTTGCATGGAAACGCTCGTGAAGCGCGGCGTGACCGGCGTGATTGAACTGGCCCCCGCCGGAACCCTGGCCGGGCTCGCCAAGCGCGGCATGCCGGGTGTAAAGACCGTCACCGTCAAGACCCCGGACGATATGTCCGCTGCCCTGGCCCTATTCGCAGAACTGGAAGGACAGGCATGAGCGTTCCCACGTTGAAGCAGGCGCCCCTGCGGGAGAACACCCGCATCATGGGAGTCGGCGCGTACCGGCCCGGCGTGATCGTCACCAACGATGACGTCTGCCAGTGGATCGACTCCTCCGACGAGTGGATCCGCCAGCGCACCGGCATCATCACCCGGCACCGCGCCCCGGCCAACATCAGCGTGATCGACATGGCCGAGGGCGCCGCCCGCGAGGCCCTGCAGAAGGCCGGCATCGAGGCGTCCCAGCTTGGCGCCGTCATCGTCTCCACCGTGACGCACCCCTACGCGACGCCGTCCGCCGCTGCAAGCCTCGCCGACCGCCTCGGCGCGACGCCCGCCCCGGCCTTCGACATCTCCGCCGCCTGCGCCGGCTACTGCTACGGCATTGCCCAGGCCGACGCGCTGGTCCGTTCCGGCACGGCCGACTACGTCCTCGTGGTCGGCGCCGAGAAGCTCTCCGACGTCATCGACAACACCGAGCGCACCATCTCCTTCCTGCTCGGCGACGGCGCGGGAGCCGTTGTGATCGGCCCCTCCGACACCCCGGGCATCGGCCCGTCGGTATGGGGTTCGGACGGCAGCAAGTGGGACGCGATCGGCATGACCCACTCCATGCTGGACCTCCGCGAGCTCGCCTCGGCGGGCAAGCAGGGCGGCGCCCTGAGCGCCGAGGAAGCCGCCGTCACCGACGCGGCTGTCTGGCCGACGCTCCGCCAGGACGGCCAGACGGTCTTCCGCTGGGCGGTCTGGGAGATGGCCAAGGTGGCCCAGCAGGCGCTGGACGCCGCCGGCATCACCGCCGACGATCTCGCGGCCTTCATCCCGCACCAGGCGAACATGCGGATCATCGACGAGATGGCCAAGAAGCTCAAACTCCCGGAGAACGTCATCATCGCGCGGGACATCGCCGACGCCGGCAACACCTCCGCCGCCTCCATCCCCCTGGCCACCCACCGCCTGCTGCAGGAAAACCCGCAGCTCAGCGGCGGGCTTGCACTGCAGATCGGCTTCGGTGCCGGGCTGGTGTTCGGTGCCCAAGTGATCGTGCTTCCTTAGGCGTTCTTGTTTTTCCTGTCATTCCCCCGTTTTCCCCGTTTTTCCCCGTCTTCAAATCACACAGCAAACCGAACCCTCGGTTTGAATCACTACCGCCCGAGGATGCCGGCATACCGGCAGCCCACGGCGACAACAAGAAAAGGAGCCACCAATGGCTAGCAACGAAGAGATCCTGGCCGGCCTGGCTGAAATCGTCAACGAAGAAACCGGCCTGGCCACCGAGGCTGTCGAAATGGACAAGTCCTTCACCGAGGACCTGGACATCGACTCCATCTCGATGATGACGATCGTCGTCAACGCTGAAGAGAAGTTCGGCGTGCGCATCCCGGACGAAGAGGTCAAGAACCTCAAGACCGTCGGCGACGCCGTCAGCTTCATCGCGAACGCACAGGCCTAATTTCGGCCCCGGCCGGTCCGGGGGCGCCACGGCACCCCTGGACCGCGCCATTTGCAGCACCATTCCACTGCACCACCCCAGAGTTTTTCAAACGCAGGCCCCGGCAACCCTCCCCAGGTTCCGGATACGGCAGGCGCACCGACAGAGAGTGATCCCATGGCACGCAAAGTAGTCATTACCGGTCTGGGTGCCACCACGCCCATCGGCGGCGATGTCCCCACGATGTGGAAGAACGCGCTGAAGGGCGTCTCCGGCGCGCACACGCTCGAGGACGACTGGGTGGCCAAGTACGAACTGCCGGTCCACTTCGCCGCCCGCGCGACCACCCCCGCGACCGAGGTCCTGAGCCGGGTCGAGGCCAAGCGCATGGACCCCTCCACGCAGTTTGCCGTGGTCGCCTCCCGCGAGGCGTGGGCCGACGCCGGCATCACCGAAATCGACCACGACCGGCTGGCCGTGGCCTTTGCCACCGGCATCGGCGGCGTCTGGACGCTCCTGGACGCCTGGGACACCCTGCGCGAAAAGGGCCCGCGCCGCGTCCTGCCGATGACCGTGCCCATGCTGATGCCCAACGGCCCGGCTGCGGCGGTAAGCCTCGACCTGGGCGCCCGCGCCGGCGCCCACACGCCCGTCTCCGCCTGCGCGTCCGGCACCGAAGCCGTTCACATGGGACTGGACCTGATCCGCTCCGGCAAGGCCGACGTCGTCGTCTGCGGCGGCGCCGAAGCCGCCATCCACCCGATGCCGATCGCCGCCTTCGCCTCCATGCAGGCGCTCTCGCGCCGCAACGACGACCCCGAGCACGCCTCCCGCCCCTACGACCGTGACCGCGACGGCTTCGTCATGGGCGAGGGCGCCGGTGCCCTGGTGCTCGAAGCCGAGGAACACGCCCTGGCCCGCGGCGCCCGGATCTACGCCGAACTGGCCGGCACCTCGGTCACCGCCGACGCGTACCACATCACGGCCCCGGACCCCGAGGGCCTCGGCGCCACGCGCGCGCTGAAGGCCGCCATGTTCGACGGCCGGATCCAGCCGGAGGACGTGGTGCACGTCAACGCGCACGCCACCTCCACCCCTGTCGGCGACAAGCCCGAGTACGCGGCCCTCAAGGCCGCCCTGGGCAAGCAACTGGACAGCGTCGCGGTCTCCGCCACCAAGTCGCAGATGGGGCACCTGCTGGGCGCCTCCGGTGCGGTGGAAGCCGTACTGACCGTGATGGCCATCTACGATCGCAAGGCGCCGGTGACCATCAACCTCGAGAACCAGGATCCGGAGATCCCGCTCGACGTCGTCACCTCCGCCCGCGACCTGCCGTCCGGCAGCATCTCGGCGCTGAGCAACTCCTTCGGCTTCGGCGGCCACAACGCCGTGATCGCGGTCCGCAGCATCTAGTTCCGGCTGCCCGCAGCACACCGAGTTGCCAGTTGGCGGCAATGCTCTTCGTGAACATTGCCGCCAACTGCCGTTTGGATCCTAGTTGAGGCGGTAGTCGTTGATGACGACGCCGGACCGGAAGCGTTCGCTGGCCATCAGCTCCGCGTGCCGGGGCGAGTAGCCGTGCCCGGCGAAAAGCGGGATCCCCGCACCAAACACCACCGGATTGACCTTGACGACCAGCCGGTCGATCTCCCCGGCCAGGGCCGAAGCCAGGTGTCCCCCGCCGCACAACCAGATGTCCGCACCGTCGGGTTCGGCCTTAAGTGCCCTGACGACGTCGGCGGGGTCCGCCCCGCTGCTGGTGATCCCTGCCGGGGCGGCCGTGCACGTACGGGAGAACACATACTGCCGCAGATGCGGGTAGGGGTTGTCGAGGCCCTGCGCCAGTCCCACGGCGTAGGTGTTCCAGCCCATCAAGACTGTGTCGAAGCGGGACAGTGGGGGCGTCAGTCCCAGCGCGGCGAGGGCCGGAGCCGGGAGGGCATCGGTGTAGTCCCGGAGAATCGTGTCCATGTGGTCCCCCGTGACGCGAAACGCATCAAAGGTGTGGTCCGGCGCCGCAATGTAGCCGTCCAGGCTCACGGCGACGTAGTAGACGAGCTCGCGCATCTTCTCTCCAATCATGGCTGTTCGAGCGGTGGGAAGAGCCTACGGCAGTTGGTGCGGCGCCCGCCAAACGGCAGATGGCGGCAATGTCCTTCGTGGACATTGCCGCCATCTGCCGTTTGGCGCAGCTATGGAGTGTGTTGTGCCGGGTCCTGTGCGGCGGCTTAGCCCACCTGGTGGAGCCAGCGCACGGGTGCACCTTCGGCGGCGTGCCGGAAGGGTTCGAGTTCCTCGTCCCATGCCTCACCGAGGGCCAGGGAGAGCTCATGGTAGACCGCGGACGGGTCACCGGCGCCGGACTCGTAGGCGTAGCGGATGCGGTCCTCGGAGACCATGATGTTGCCGTGCACGTCCGTGACGGCGTGGAAGATGCCGAGCTCCGGCGTGTGCGACCAGCGGCCGCCATCCACGCCCTGGCTGGGTTCTTCCGTGACTTCATAGCGCAGGTGCGCCCAGCCCCGGAGAGCGGACGCCAATTGAGCCCCCGTGCCCGGGTTTCCGGTCCACGACAGCTCGGCCCGGAACATTCCGGGCGCTGCTGGCTGGGCAGTCCACTCAAGGTCCGTCCGCTTGTCCACAACGGAACCTATGGCCCACTCAACGTGGGGGCACAGGGCAGTTGGAGCCGAGTGAACGAACAGGACACCGCGGGTTTGTGCAACAGACATTCCATCCTCCATAGCTATAGGTACGTCTTCCCCAACGACCTCTGCCTGGATGCCTGTCTGCTGCGTGGATCCGCGTGCGGGGCGGTTGCCCCTGCCAGACTATTCAGTTTCTTCAAAGCCACACTACTCAAAAATATGTCCGGACCTCAGGTGATGGAACGATGCTCAAGAGCTTCAAGCACCACTTGAAAGTTGCCGGGCGTGAGTCTTATTCTGCCGTACCCCGCCTAATTACGCCAGTGCAATTCGGCGCGTCGTTGTCGGCGAGTCGTATACCCGCCCCGGGCGGGTCCGGAGCGGCCGCGAAGAGGTTCGCGGTGCCGTGACGGGCGACGGCGATCAGGCGCGCGGATGCGCCTGCTGGTAGCTCTGCCGGAGCCGTTCAACGGAAACATGCGTATAGATCTGGGTGGTGGCCAGGCTGCTGTGGCCCAGGATTTCCTGGACCGCGCGGAGGTCCGCCCCGCCGTCGAGCAGGTGCGTGGCTGCGGTGTGCCGGAGCGCGTGCGGCCCGGTGGCGGCGGTGTCCCCCAGGGCTTCGAGCAAGTCGTGGACGACGCTGCGGACCTGCCGCTGGTCGACCCGTTTGCCGCGGGCGCCGAGGAACAATGCCGGTCCGGAGGCGTCCGCGGCGAGGGCGGGCCGGCCCCGGCGCAGCCAGTCGTCAACGGCGAGCGCCGCGGGGAGGCCGTACGGGACGGTGCGTTCCTTGTTGCCCTTGCCCAGCACCCGCAGGGTCCTGCGGTCGGGATCGAGATCGTCGACGTCGAGGCCGGCCAGTTCGCCGACCCGGATGCCGGTGGCGTACAGCAGTTCCACCATGGCCCGGTTCCGCAGGGGCATGGGTCCGCCTTCGGCGGCGGCGGTCTCCGTGCCCTCGACGAGACGAAGGACCTGTTGCTGATGCAACACCCCGGGCAGGGATTTTTCGCGCTTCGGTGCCTTCAGCCGGAGCGCGGGGTCGGCAGCGATCAGTTCCTCGCGGACGGCCCAGGCCGTGAAGGCCCTGGCGGTGGCGGAACGGCGGGCGAGCGTGGCGCGGGACATGCCGCCCTCACTCTGCGCGCCGAGCCAGCGCCGCAAGGTGCCCAGTTCGAGCCCGGGAAGGTCCTCCACCCCGTCGGAGGCCGCAAAATCCAGGAGGCTTCCGACGTCGGAGAGGTAGGCGCGCACAGTGTGCGCCGACCGGCCCCGTTCCGCTTCAAGATAGCGGCCGAAAGCCTGGGCGGCGCCAGCCAGTGGGGCCGGGATCTGCTGAGTGTGCACTCCCCAACTCTCGCAGGATTCACCCGGCGGTCAAGGAGCCCGACGGCGAGCCGCCGGTCCGGTCCGTGCCGGTGCGGTGACGGGTGCCGCCGCCGCACCATGCCAGGCCATGCCAGGCCAGGCTCCGCGGGGCGGCAGGCACCTGGAGCTCGGCCGCCAGTCAGCCTGCCCTGCCCGCCCGTTTCCAGCCGCCGGCGTGCGACTCGGCCAGGCCCAGCAGGCCGAGCCGGCCGAGTCCCGCCCTGACCGAGTCAGCGCTCAGTCCCGCCACGGCCGTGAGCTTTTCGACGGAACTGGTGGTCCGCAGCGGCAGGGCGTCGAGCAGGATGAGGTCCTCCAGGGTCAGTCCGTCGTGGACCGCCGCCGGGCCGGTCCGGACTTCGGGCAGCGATTCGCCGCTGGGCGCGGCGAGTTCCGCAATCTCCCCCGCGTCGGTGACGCAGACAGCCCCTCCCTCGCGGAGCAGCCGGTGGCAGCCCGCGGAGTTGGCGCTGTGAACCGACCCCGGCACCGCACCAACGGCCCTGCCCAGCGTTTCAGCATGGTGCGCGGTGTTCAGCGCGCCGGATCTCCAGCGGGCTTCCACGACGACTGTGACCGACGCGAGCGCGGCGATCAGCCTGTTGCGTTGCAGAAACCGATATCGCGTGGGCGCTGACCCCGGCGGAACTTCCGCCAGGACCGCGCCCTGATTTGCGACGTCGCGGAGCAGATCCTCGTTGCCGGAGGGGTAGAACCGGTCCACTCCCCCTGCCATCACTGCAATGGTGGGCATGCTCCCGGAGGAGCCCGCGGCGAGGGCAGCCCGGTGGGCGTGCGCATCGATCCCGTAGGCGCCGCCCGAGATGATCGTGAATCCCCGCTGCGCCAGCGAGTACGCGAGATCGCCTGTCACGGACGATCCATAGGAGGTACTGTCCCTGGAACCCACCAGCGCAATGGACGTGGCGGCCGGGGGCAGCTCCTGCTCGATGCCGCGCCACCAGAGGCAGATCGGTTCCTGCAGTCCCAGGTCGGCCAGTTGCCGCGGCCACAGTTCGTCCGATGGAATGATCAGGCGCCCCCCGAGGCGTTGCATCGTCGCGAGGTCACGGTCCGGCGCCAGATCCGGAACCCTCGGCGCCCAGCGCTTCCGGGCCGTCCCCAGGCCCGTCCAGCCGACGCCCGAGCTGTTCTCGTCCAGAAGCCCGAACAGCTCCTGTTCCAGATCCGCGCCACCGGCCAGCTGGCCGGTGGCGATCCTCAGAGCATCCTCGGCTCCGGCGATGCGGACGAGCGCGAGGCCCGCCGCGTCCTGTGGCTCGAACAGCCGGGACAGCGCTGCCCTGGCAGTCCGTTCGCTCTCTGTCATGGTGTTGTCCTTTCACAAGCCGGCGATGAGTAGTGGCGCAGCGTTCGCGGCGGCACCAGGGCCGCGGTCCCTGTTTGGCGAGGTGAGTATCAGGCCGCGACGGCGGCCTGCCGCAGATTGAGCGCGAGCCCGATATCGTCGGCCTCCGGGACGTCCCGCAGGGCCAGATCCGCCAGGGTCCATGACAAACGCAACACACGGTCGTAGCCGCGCGCCGTCAGTACCCCGCGTTCCAGGGCGTGGTCCAGGATCCGAGTGGTGGGGGCGCCGAGCCGCAGGGCACCCCGGAGCACGCGCCCCGGCACCTGGGCGTTGGTCTCCATGCCGAACGGCAGCAGCCGCTCCAGCTGGCGCTCCCGCGCGGCCCGGACACGGGCCGCAATGGTGGGGGAATCCTCCTCGGCCGAGGGCTGGCCAAAGTCGGCCAGCGACACCCGCTCAAGCTGCAGCTGGATATCCACCCTGTCGAGCAACGGTCCGGACATCCGCGCCAGATATCGCCGGCGCATCGTCGGGGTGCAGATGCAGTCGACCCCCTTGCCCGTGGCCTTGCCACAGGGGCACGGGTTGGCCGCAAGAACCAGCTGGAAGCGGGCAGGGTAGGCCGCTGTTCCTGCCGAGCGGTGAAGCACGAGCTCCCCGCTCTCCAGTGGCTGCCGGAGCGCATCCAGGACCCTGCGTTCGTATTCAGGCGCCTCATCGAGGAACAGCACACCGCGGTGGGCACGGGACGCCGCGCCGGGCCGAGGCAGCCCCGAGCCTCCTCCGATGATGGCCGCAGGCGTAGCCGTGTGGTGGGGGTTCTCATACGGTGGCCTGCGCACCAGATGGAGGGAGGCCGAGGTCAGCGCGCAAAGCGAATGAATGGCGGTCACCTCCATGGCCTCGGCGTCGCCCAGGTCCGGCAGGAGCCCCGGAAGGCGTTCAGCCAGCATCGTTTTTCCCGCGCCTGGAGGACCGGTGAGCAGCAGGTGGTGGGCGCCGGCAGCGGCGACTTCCAGCGCCCTCCGCGCGTCGCCCTGTCCGGACACATCGCGCATGTCCGGCGGCACGACCGAAAGGCCCCCGGCGCCGGCTTCCGGTGCACCATCTTCCGGTTCGGGTTCGAAATCGAGGGCCAGGTCCTGTGGGTCGGCTCCGAAATCAAACGCCAGACGGGCCAGGGTGGCGTAGCCCTGCACGCGGGCGCCGGGCACCAGCTGCGCCTCGGCGGCGTTCGCCTGCGCCACCACGATGTCGGCATATCCGGCCCGCACCGCCGCCATAACAGCGGGAAGGACCCCGCGGACCGGCCGGAGCCTGCCGTCGAGGCCCAGCTCCGCAATGAAGACCGTCCGCCCGGTGGACCGGACGTCGTTGGAGGCCAGCAGGGCGGCCATGGCGATGGCCAGGTCAAAGCCGGAGCCGCGTTTGGGCAGCGACGCCGGAATCAGGTTGGCGGTGATTTTCCGGCGGCTCAAGGGAATACCGGAGTTCTGGGCGGCCGAGCGGATCCGTTCTTTGGCCTCGTTGAGCGAGGCGTCGGGCAGCCCCAGGATGATGAATGCCGGCAGGGTCTGGCCGATGTCGGCCTCGACCTCCACGATGTAGCCATTCAGCCCGACCAGGGCCACCGAGTACGTCCGGCCGAGCGCCACCTACCCCACCCCCTTGAGGTGCTCCACGGCCGGCTCGCCGATGCCGTTGTCGAGCACGGCAACCACGTCGACGCGGCGCAGCGGCATCCGCAGTTCATGGTCGCGGCACCAGGCCGAAGCCAGCCGGTGCAGCCGGGCCAGTTTGTCCACGCCGACGGCCTCGAAGGGATGCCCGTAGGCGAGGGACTTGCGCGTCTTCACCTCGGCGATGACCAGCGCGTCGCCGTCGAGCGCCACAATATCGATTTCGCCCTCGGAGCACCGCCAGTTGCGGTCCACGATCCGCATGCCCTGGGCTTCCAGGTATCCGGCGGCGAGTTCCTCACCGCGCCGGCCCAGCACATCCTTTGCTTTCATGTCTCCAGAGTGGAGCGCCGCCAGGAACGGGGACAGGGCACACCCCGGCTATGTGGAAACCTGGCCAGCAGTGGCTACAGGGCCACACGCACGACGAGAAGAGAATCCGCAGCGTGTTCAGCACGGCGGACCGCATAATTAAGGCCGGACGAGAAGAACCGCAGGAAGAACGGAAATGAAAGTACTTTTCCTCGATATTGATGGAGTCGTCAACCGCGCGGGTACGAGACAGCGCTATCACGGCTTCATGGGGATCGACCCCGTCCTAGCGTTCAAGGTCCGCAAGATCATCCTCGATACCGATGCAGCCATTGTTCTTACGTCCACATGGCGGCACTTCCAGGACGGCCGCCAAGAAGTCGACCGACACGTCTACAAAACCTTTGACGTTACACCGACAGCAGACACAGGCTTTCGTGGCGAGGAGGTGAAGATGTGGCTGGACCAGCATCCGGAAGTGACGCGGTATGCCATTGTCGACGATGACACTGACTTCTATGCCGATCAGCCCTTGTTCAAAACGAACTGGCAAACGGGAATCACCGACGAGGTCGCGCAGCAGGTAACCGGGTTTCTTAACATCGGCGATAACCCATGAGCGGACATCTACCAACTGAAAAAACCCGAGCTAGGAAACCAGAATCAGTTCCCCAAGTCCTCCACCTTGGGCAGGGCGAGCTCCTCGCTGCGCGGGAGCTCCTCGACGTTGACGTCCTTGAAGGTGATCACGCGGACGCTCTTGACGAAGCGGGCGGAACGGTACACATCCCACACCCAGGCGTCCTGCAGCGTCAGGTCGAAGTAGACCTCGCCGTCGGCGCTGCGCGCCTGCAGGTCAACGTGGTTGGCCAGGTAGAAACGCCGTTCGGTCTCGACCACATAGCTGAACAGCCCGACGACGTCGCGGTATTCGCGGTAGAGCTGCAGCTCCATGTCGGTTTCATAGTTTTCAAGGTCCTCGGCACTCATGGTTCCATCTTGCACCATCCGGCGCCGCCCGCGCGCCACAGGCCCGTCCCGCGGCGCCCGGCCATGCTTGCGTGACACCCGTGGGCGGCTGCCGGGTCAGTCGGCGAGCAGCTGCCAGCTCACGCGGTGGTACGGGGTGGGTCCGGCGGCGCGCAGCGCGTCCTTGTGGATGGCGGTGCCGTAGCCCTTATTGACGTCCCAGCCGTAGGCCGGGTATTCGCTGTGCAGCGCGCACATCATGCCGTCGCGTTCCACCTTGGCCAGGATGGACGCCGCGGCGACGCTCAGGCACTGCATGTCCGCCTTGACCAGGGTGTGCACCGGCGCGTCGCAGCCGGGCTCCGCCGGGCCGTCGTCGAACAGGGAGGGCTGGGTTTCGGGTGAGAGCCAGTTGTGGCTGCCGTCCAGCAAGACAACGTCCGGGGTCACCCCGGCGGCCAGGACTGCGAGCCAGGCGCGGGTCCCGGCGAGCCGGAGCGCGGCGACGATGCCGACGTCGTCGATCTCCTTCGCGGAGGCATGCCCGACGGCGGAGGCCACGCTCCAGCTCCGGACCAGCGGCACCAGGCGTTCGCGTTCAGACACCTTGAGCAGCTTCGAGTCGCGCACGTCATCGAGCAGCGTCAGCTGGTGCAGGTCCACGACGGCGATTCCCACGCTGACCGGCCCGGCGAGGGCGCCACGGCCCACCTCGTCGACGCCGGCGAGGAGCCTGGCGCCGGAGCCGCGGAAGCGGCGCTCGTAGTCGAGGGTGGGGGCTTCAGACATGATGGCCAGCCACTATTTTCCGGCCGGGGCGGGCACGTCGCGGAAGACGCCGGGGTAGTTGTCCAGGGCGGTGATGCGGTTCAGCGGCCAGGCAATGACGGCGGCCTTGCCTTCGATGTCGGCGATGTTCACGAAACCGCCGTTACTGTCCGTGTGGGCGCGCGAATCGGCGGAGTGGTTCCGGTTGTCACCCATCACCCAGACCTTGCCTTCGGGGACCACGACGTCGAAATCGCGGACCTGGGGCACTTCGGTGGGGTTGATATAAGGCTCGTCCAGCGGCTTGCCGTTGACCATAAGCCGGCCGCCTGCGTCGCAACAGGCCACATGATCGCCCGGCAGTCCGACCACGCGTTTGACCAAGTGCTGCTCCGAATTGTCCGGCAGCAGGCCAATGAACGTCAGCCCGTCCTGCACCCAGGTGAACGGGCCGGTTTCCTTCTCCGCCGCGGGGACCAGCCAGCCCTGGGTGTCCTTGAACACAACGACGTCGCCGCGCTCCAGGGCGAACGGCTCCGGAACCAGGAGGTTCACGAAGATCCTGTCGTTCACGTCCAGGGTGTTCACCATGGATTCCGACGGGATGTAGAAGGCACGGAACAGGAACGTCTTGATCAGGAAGGACAGAACGACGGCGACGATTACAACTGTCGCTATTTCCTTCGCCCAGAGGAACATCGGGCTGTGGCCCTCACGGGCTTTGGCCCGGCGCGCACGCCTCGACGAGGCGCCCGCATGGGCGGGTCCGCCCGAGGCCGGATAATCCGGGGCCGGAACATTCCGGGCGGGATCAGAGTGGGCCGGATCAGAGTGGGCCGGGGCTCCCTGACCCGGAGCGTCCGAAAGGTCCGGAGCACCGGTGGCCGGGGAAGGACCCGCAGCGGCGTACGGCGCGTGCTCCGTGGCGGGGATCGGGGACGAAGTCACCCGGGGCTGGTCCTGCCCCCGCGGATCGGGAGTCCGGGGTCCGGTCTCGGGCATTTACTGTCCGTTCTTCGCTGTTGTCGTGGTGGCCTCGGTGGGCCGTGCTACTGCTGTAAATCTATCAAGCGGCCAGATGATCTGTACGGGCCTGCCGATCACCCTGTCCAGCGGCACCATGCCGCCGCCGGGGGCGCCCAGGAGGCTGCGGGAGTCGGCCGACTGTGAGCGGTGGTCCCCCATCAGCCAGAGCCTGCCTGGAGGAACGATCACGCTGAACTTCAGCTGGCTCGGGGCGTCGCCCTCGTAGAGATAGGGTTCCGCGACTTGCTGGCCGTTGACTGTGAGTTTGCCACCGGCATCACAGCAAACCACGTGGTCTCCGGCGAGTCCGATGACCCGTTTGATGTAGGTGCTGTCGCCGCCGGAAAGGCCGATCCAGTGTCCGACGTCCCCAAGAAAGTCCAGCACGGGGCCCCTGCCGCTGTTCAGCGGGGCGAAGGAGCCGCGCCCGTCGAAGACGACAATGTCGCCACGACCCACCGGCTCGGCCTGGAAGTCCGTCCGCGAGACGATGATCCTGTCGCCTTCCTGGAAGAGCGGCTCCATCGACGCGGACGGGATGTAGTAGACATCGAGCCACAGCGAGCGGACCAGTCCGCTGATGAGGACGGCCAGAACCACCGCCAGTAACACAAAACGCCAGCCGAGTTTCCTGGGCTGGCGTTTTGTGTGTTCCATGATCCGTATCCTCTAACGCTTTTCTAAAGTGAACAGCGCTGTTGCGGATGCTCCGGCGCTGGCCGGACACGGTCCATGGATCCGCGGTGGAAGACTGTGGCCGAAGCCGAAAGAGTCTTACTTCCCGGTCTGGAAGTCGCGCTTTTCCTTGATCTTCGCGGCCTTACCACGCAGGTCGCGCATGTAGTAAAGCTTGGCGCGGCGCACGTCACCCTTGGAGACGAGCTCGATCTTGTCGATGATCGGGGAGTGCACCGGGAAGGTACGCTCCACGCCAACGCCGAAGGAGACCTTGCGGATGGTGAAGGTTTCGCGCAGCCCGTCGCCGTGGCGGCCCAGGACGAAGCCCTGGAAGACCTGGACGCGGGAGTTCTTGCCTTCGATGATGTTCACGTGAACCTTGAGGGTGTCACCCGCGCGGAAGACGGGAACATCGGTGCGCAGCGAGGCTGCGTCTACGGAATCGAGGATATGCATTGATTCACTCCTGGTGAACGCCACAGGTCCTTCACGTTGGGTCACGGCGGCCAAGCCCGGGCGCGGATGCGGTCCGGAAATTCCCGCCGAAAATTTGTCAATCCGGCTCCGCCAGGACTTGGCGGGGGCCGGGGTGCTCCGCTGTTGGTGACGCTCCCCCTGTGGCAGGTTCGCACCCAGCAGGCACAAGGACTAATTTTGCCACACCCGGGGCTTTCCAGCCAATCCGGTCAGGCGGAATCCCCGCCGGCGTCGGCGCGGCGGGACAGGTGGCCGTCGACGACGTCGTAGCCGAGATCCGCGAAGGCGGTGCGGTCCGCGCGGGGCAGCTTGGCGGCGTCGAACTCCTCGAGCAGGTCCGGGCGGCGCTCGGCGGTGCGCCGGTACTGCTCGTGCCGGCGCCACTGGGCGATCTTGCCGTGGTTGCCGCTGAGCAGCACCGCCGGGACGTCGCGGTCCCGCCAGCTGGACGGTTTGGTGTAGACGGGGTACTCCAGCAGCCCGTCCGAGTGCGATTCCTCCACGAGGGACTCGGGGTTGCCGACGACGCCGGGCAGCAGGCGGCCGATGGCCTCCACCATGGCCAGCACGGCCACTTCGCCGCCGTTGAGGACGTAGTCGCCAAGGCTCATGGGCCGCACGGTGAAGTGCTCGGCGGCCCATTCCATGACGCGCTCGTCGATGCCTTCGTAGCGTCCGCAGGCGAACACCAGTCGGTCTTCCCCGGCCAGTTCCTGGGCGGCGGCCTGGGTGAACCGCTCCCCCGCCGGCGACGGGACGATGAGGACGGGTTTCGCCGGCCCGGACCCGGCAGCCGCCGGTCCCGCTTCGGCGGAGTCCGGCGTTGCCGCCGCGACGGCTGCCAGTGCCTGCGCCCAGGGCTCGGGCTTCATGACCATCCCGGCGCCGCCGCCGTAGGGAGTGTCATCCACGGTCCGGTGGCGGTCCGTGGTGAAGTCCCGGAGGTCGTGGACGTTCAGCTCCAGCAGGCCGTCCTGGCGCGCCTTGCCGATCAGCGAAAGTTCCAGCGGTGCCAGGTACTCAGGGAAGATGCTGACGACGTCGATCCTCATTTAGGCGTTGTCTCCGGCGTCGGCACGGTCTTCGGAATCGCTGGCGCCCGCGGGCTTCGGCTGGTCTTCCGGATTGTCCTCCGGCTTGGCCTCGTCCTCGGCGTTGACTTCAAAGAGTCCGGGCGGCGGGGTGACCACAACGTAGCCTTCGCCGACGTTAACCTCGGGGACGATCTGCTCCACGAAGGGGATCAGGACTTCCTTGCCGTCCGTCGCGGTGACCACAAGCAGGTCCTGCACGGGGAGGGTGTGGAGGCCGGAAACCTTGCCCACCACCTGGCCGCCGACGCGGACTTCCAGGCCCTCGAGCTCGTGCTCGTACCAGCCCTCGTCGTCGTCATCGTCCTCGAGTTCTTCGGTTTCGATGAACAGCTTGGCTCCGCGGAGGGTCTCCGCCTCGTTGCGGGTCTCAATCTCCTCGAAGGCGAGCAGCAGGATGTCTTTGTTCCAGCGGGCGCTCTCGACGGTCAGCGGGCCGGCCGAGGCCGGCTCGACGACGAACTGGGTGCCGGGGACGAAGCGGTCGCCGGGAGCATCGGTGAGCACCTGGACGGTCACTTCGCCGCGGATGCCGTGGGGCTTGCCGATTCGTGCCACCTGAAGCTGCATCTGTTCCTCTGTTCGGGGTTGGTGAGTCTGTGGGTCTACTGGTGAAGACCGGGAAATCCGGGAAAAACAGTCCGGCCCCTCCACCATTATCTGGTGAAGGGGCCGGACTCAAGACAAGTGTTGCTGAAGGCGTTACCGGCGGCGGTCGGTGTCGACGACGTCGACCCTGACCGGCTCGCCGTCCGCCAGTGCTGCCACCACAGTGCGCAAAGCACGTGCGGTGCGGCCCTGGCGGCCGATCACCCGTCCGAGGTCGTCCTGGTGAACGCGCACTTCGAGGGTGTCCCCGCGGCGGTTGTTCTTCGCACTGACCTTGACATCGTCAGGACTGTCAACGATCCCGCGGACGAGATGTTCGAGCGCTTCGGCCAGCAATTTACTCGGCCTCGGTGGTCTCTGCGTCGGCGTCGGCGGGAGCCTCGGCTGCGTCGTCCTTCTTGGCCTTCTTGGTGATGGCTTCCGGGATGATCACGGAACCCTTTTCCGGGGTAACGAAGGCAGCCTTGGGCGCCTTGGTCTTCAAGGTGCCCTCCTGGCCCGGGAGACCCTTGAACTTCTGCCAGTCACCAGTGATCTTGAGGATCGCGGCGACCTGCTCGGACGGCTGTGCGCCGACGCCGAGCCAGTACTGGGCACGGTCCGTGTCGACCTCGATGTACGAGGGCTCTTCGGTCGGGTGGTACTTGCCGATCTCTTCGATCGCACGGCCATCACGCTTGGAGCGTGCATCCATGACGACGATACGGTAGTACGGTGCGCGCATCTTGCCGAAGCGCTTAAGGCGAATCTTTACGGCCACTTTTGTGGTCACTCCTGTTTCTGAAACGGGGTCGAGCCCGGCGTTCTGCACCCGTGGGGCGGGCCATACTAGGGGGTTCTAAAAGGACAAGATCCGGACGCGGAGAGAGGGGCCACGCAGATCAAGTACCTGTTTATTGTGCCAGATCAGCGGCGGGATTTCGACTTGACACCCGCAACCGGTCCATTTAGGGCTCCAATCGGCGTCAGGAAGTCCAGACGTAGAGGCCGGATTTGCTGGCGGGGTCGATGGCGGCGGCCAGTTCGGCAAGCTGCCGGACGTAGCGGGCGGCCTGCTCCGCACCGAAGGGCATGTCCTCCTCGGCGGCCCAGCTTTCGGCGACGTCGTCCAGGACGACTTCCTCGCCCTCGGTCTCATAGGTGAGCAGCTCGGCGAGGGCGCGGACCATCGCCGGCGGGACGCCGAGCAGGGAGTCGCTGGCAACATCCACCATGGCAAGCTCGTAGTCGGCGCCGGCGGCATGGACGGCGGTGCCGGCCAGATCGCCCAGGCGCTCGACTTCGAAGTCCGTGATATCCGCAATACGGACGGCGCCGGGGGCCGCAGCAGCCCCGCCGTCGAGGGCGGTGGCACGCTTGAGGGCTTCGTCGTGGGTGGAGACAAAGACTTCGGTGAATCCCATGGAACTCGTCCTTAGCTGTTCGGCGGCGCTGGTCCGCTGTTTTTGGCGTCGCTTCAGCCTAGCCGTTCTTGCATGAGCCGGAGCCCGAACGGGACATGCCCTCCCCTGCCCGTGACCGATGGACATAAGGCCACCATGCCCGCCCCTGGCCGCGAAAAGTGGACATGCTCCCCACCCCCGTCCGCGAAAGGTGGACATGTTCCCCTCTACCGGCAGCTCAAGCCGTGCTCGGACGGGACATGCCCTCCCCTGCCCGTGACCGATGGACATATGGTCACCATGCCCATCCCTGGCCGCGAAAAGTGGACATGCTCCCCGGTCCCGTCGGCGAGCAGTGGACATGTCCTCCGCCTACCTGGTCACGCGCTGACCCACTCGCCCGGCATGGTGGACATGCCCTCCCGAGACCTGCACGAATGGACATAAAGTCACCATGCCCATTCGCTTACGTCAGCGCTGGACATGTCCCCTGGACCGAACCCACCCGGCAGGCAGGGAGGCAGTGGCAGGGGCCAGCCGTGCGGGCGGCGGCGCCGGCGCCGGGCGTGCCCCTAGCGGACCGCGACTCGGATCCGGTTGCGCCAGGGATCCTCGAAGCGCAGCTCGGCTCCGGTGTGGTGGGACTGGACACCGGCAGCCTTGAGGCGGTCGGCAAGGGCGCCGACGTCGTCGCCCGCCGGCACTTCGATCAGCACCTCGCCGAGGCCCAGGGTGTCGCGGCGGGGGCCCGCGCCGCGGCTGTTCCAGACGTTCATGGCCATGTGGTGGTGGTAGCCGCCCGCAGAGACAAAGAGCGCCTGGCCGTGCCAGCCGGCGGTCTTTTCGAAGCCGAGCGTTCCCACATAGAAGTCCTGGGCGGACTGGACGTCGCCGACCTGCAGGTGGACGTGCCCGACGCCGGCATCCGCCTCGCGCTGGCCGGCGAGCGAGGCCTCGGTGAGGTGCTGCTCGAGGTAGCGCTGCGGAGGAAGAGCGAGGCTGTCCATCACGACGTTCTTGCCATCCCAGGACCAGGCGTCGCGGGGCCGGTCCCAGTAGAGCTCGATGCCGTTGCCTTCGGGGTCGTTGAAGTAGAAGGCCTCACTGACTAGGTGGTCGGCGCTGCCGGTGAAGGACTGCGGCTCGTACTGGGCGGCGGACGCCACGGTGGCGGCGAGGGCCGGCTGGTCGTCGAACAGCAGGGCGGTGTGGAAGAGGCCGGCCTCGCCGCGGGACGGCAGGTTCAGCCCGGGGGCCGGTGCCAGGTGGACCAGCGGCTTCCGCTTGCGTCCGAGGTAGAGCCCGCCGTCCTGCTCGGCCACGACGTCGAGGCCAAGGGCGCGCTGGTAGTAGTCGGTCATCACCTTCATGTCGCCGACCTTGAGCATCACGGTGCCCATGGTGAGTTCAGCGGGAAGGAGGTCCTGGGTGCTGGCTTCTGCGGTCATTTCATCGCTCCGATGCGTCGGCGGCCACCGTCCGTCGATGACCCTTCATAGATATAAATTACTTGAAGCTTCAATTTATTCCTAATGGAGCGGGCAGGTTCCTAGCGGACCACTTCTCCGCGCAGCACGATGTTCTTGAGCTCCTGCAGGGTCGCCAGGTTCCTGCGCGGGTCCTCGACGCAGACCACGACGTCCGCGCTGGCACCGCCGGTGATGCCGTCCGCTCCCAGCCAGTCCCGCGCAGCCCAGGCGCCGGCGTCGAGCGCTGCCGCGGCCGGGAGTCCGGCGGCGTGCAGCGCCTGGAGCTCGTCAACGATCCGCCCGTGTTTGATGACGCTGCCGGCGTCCGTTCCGGCGTAGATGGTGACGCCGGCTTCGTACGCCTCAAGGACGCGTTCTGCCCGGCGCTCCCAGAGCGAGCGCATGTGCGCGGCATAGCGCGGGAACTTCCCCTCTGCCTGCGCGGCGATGTCCGGGAAAGTGGCGATGTTGATCAGGGTCGGGACGATCGGCACGCCCTGCTCGACGAACCGCGGGATGTGCCGGGGAAGCAGCCCGGTTCCGTGTTCGATGCAGTCGATCCCGGCGTCGAGCATGTCATCGAGCGTGTCCTCGGCGAAGCAATGCGCCGTGACGCGGGCACCCTCATCGTGGGCCGCCTCGACTGCGTCCTTCAGCGTCCGGGCCGGGAAGCTGGCGGCCAGGTCACCGGCGTCCCGGTCGATCCAGTCCCCCACGAGCTTGACCCACCCGTCCCCGGCGCGGGCCTGCTTGCGCACTGCCTCCACCAGGTCCAACGGCTCAACCTCGACGGCGAAGTCCCGGAGGTACCGCCGTGTCCTCGCGATGTGGCGGCCGGCGCGGATGAGCCGCGGCAGGTCGGCGCGCTGCTGGATCCAGCGGGTGTTGTGCACTGCGCCGGCGTCGCGGACAAGCAGGGTTCCGGCGTCGCGGTCGGCCAGGGCCTGCCGCTCCGCAACGTCATCCGGGACGTCCCCGCCCGGGCCAAGACCGATGTGGCAGTGCGCGTCGACCAGTCCGGGGATGACCCAGCCGTCCAACACCAGGTCCGGAGCGGCGGAGGGCCGATGGAACGTGAGGAGACCGTCGACGGACCACAGGCCGTGATGCTCCGTGCCGGGTCCGGTGAGGACGGTGCCGCTGAATTCGATGGTGCGGGTCATGGCTTAAAGCCTAAGCTCCATGCCGGGAACGCCCGGGGCCCAGCTCCGCATCGGGCAAACGGTCGGCCTCCGCCTCGAGGAGCGGACGGCAGCCGCCGCACCGTTCAGGACGCCTGGGCGTGCTGCTGCCGGCCGACGTCGGCGATGAACGTCCGGATGACCCGGTTGCCTTCCGCTGAATCCTGGGGCCGGTGCCCGCCTGCCGCGATGCGGTGCAGGGCGCCGGTCTCGCGCAGGTAGCCCGCGATCTCCTCGTAGAGCGGTTCCCAGCCTCCGGTCAGGACCAGCGTGGGGACGCCGGGGACGATCTGCAGCGGGGCTTCCCACGGCGGGGCTTGCAGGCGCAGGCGACGCGCCTCCCGCTGGTCTTCCGGGCGCGGGGCGCCGAGGGTCGCTTGGGCGGGTGTGTGGGCGGCGAACACCCGGCGGACGAATTCGCGGTGGAAATCCTCGTCGCTGAGGTGGTGGCGGACCTCAAAGAGCGGCTGCATCAGGGCGCGGTGCGCCGCCGAGGCAGGCAGCTCCGCGGTGAGCGAGAGGCAGGCCGGTTCCACGAGGGTCAGCGACTGCACCAGATCGGGGCGCTCGACGGCGGCCATCATCGCCGCGATGGCCCCTTGCGAATGGGCCACGACGTGGCCGCCGGCCGCGCCGCGGCCGTCGTCAGCCAGGGCGCCGAGGACGATGCCGGCGTCGGCGGCAAAGTCGGTTTCCAGCGGTTCCTCGACGGGGTCAAAGCCGTGGCGGCGCAGGAACAGCGCATCGTAGTTCAGCGCCATTCCGTGCTGTTTCGGCCACGCAGCAGCGCCGAAGCTGCCCGCCCCGTGGACGAAAACTACGCGCTGCTTGAACATGGTCTAACCCTATGGCACCGGCCCCACAATGGGGCCGCCGACATCTCGGCCGGACGGGGCTATTTGCCGCCGCCGAGGAACTTGTCGAAGCCCTTGGGCAGGTTCAGCTGGGAGGGGTCGAAATCCCCGCCCTGCTGGCCGAACGCGGCCCCGGTCGGAAGGGCCTTGGCGCCTGCGGCCCGCCGCGCCTCGGCGTCCTTGAGCTCCTGTGCGGCCTTGGCCGGGTTGCCGGAGCGGGCCTTCTTCTTCGGCGCGGCCTTGGCGCCCTTGCGGGCCCCGCCGCCGCCCATGCCTGGCATCCCCGGCATTCCGGGCATGCCGCCGCCGGCCGCCATCTTCTTCATCATCTTCTGGGCCTGGGCAAAGCGCTCCAGCAGGCCGTTGACCTCGGAGACGTGCACGCCGGAGCCGCGGGCAATACGGGCCCGGCGGGAACCGTTGATGATCTTGGGCGCGACGCGTTCGTGCGGCGTCATGGAACGCACGATCGCCTCGACCCGGTCGATCTCGCGTTCGTCGAACTGCTCGAGCTGCTGCCGGATGTTCTGCGCCCCGGGCATCATCATGAGCATTTTCTTCATGGAGCCCATGTTGCGGATCTGCTGCATCTGGGCCAGGAAGTCGTCCAGGGTGAAGTCTTCCTGGTCGGCGAATTTCTTCGCCATCCGGGCAGCCTCGTCCTTGTCCCAGTTCTTCTCGGCCTGCTCGATCAGGGTGAGCACGTCACCGAGGTCGAGGATGCGTGAGGCCATGCGGTCCGGGTGGAAGAGCTCGAAGTCGTCCAGGCCCTCGCCGGTGGACGCGAACATCACGGGCTTGCCGGTGATGGAGGAGACGGACAGCGCGGCACCGCCGCGCATGTCGCCGTCGAGCTTGGAGAGCACAATGCCGGTGAAGTTGACGCCCTCGTCGAAGGCCATGGCCGTGTTGACGGCGTCCTGGCCGATCATGGCGTCGACCACGAACAGCACTTCGTTCGGGACGATGGCGCGGCGGATCTGGCGCGCCTGCTCCATCATCTCGGCGTCGACGCCGGTCCGGCCGGCGGTGTCAACGATCACGACGTCGTGGAGGGTGCGGCGGGCTTCCTCGACGCCGGCGCGGGCGACGGCGACCGGATCGCCGGCCGGGTGGTCGAGTTCGGTCGAGGTGGCGCCCGGGTGCGGGGCGAAGACCGGCACGCCGGCACGCTGGCCGACGACCTGGAGCTGGGTCACCGCATTGGGACGCTGCAGATCGCAGGCCACCAGCATGGGGCTGTGGCCCTGCGCCTTGAGGTGCTTGGAGAGCTTCCCGGCCAGGGTGGTCTTACCGGCACCCTGGAGGCCGGCGAGCATGATGATGGTGGGCCCGGTCTTCGCGAGGCGGATCCGGCGGGTCTCGCCTCCGAGGATCTCGACGAGCTCCTCGTTGACGATCTTCACGATCTGCTGGCCCGGGTTCAGCGCCGCGGAAACCTCGGCGCCGAGGGCACGCTCGCGCACACGTCCGGTGAACTCGCGGACCACGGGCACGGCGACGTCGGCGTCCAGGAGGGCCCGCCGGATTTCGCGGACCGTGGCGTCAACGTCCGCCTCGGTCAGGCGGCCCTTGCCACGGAGATTCTTGAAGGTTGCTGTCAACCGGTCAGAGAGTGAATTGAACACGCGCCGTGCACTTCTTTCAGTGGATCTACGGATGGCGGCCGGTCCGGCACGCCAGCGTCGCGACTGAAGTTCGCCTGAACGAACCGCCTCGACAACGGGACTCGACTATCTAGGGTACCAAGACGGGCGTTCAAGATGGCATGCTGGCGTAGGTGACCAGCAAAACAACTGTAAAAACCCTGCTCATCCTGGGCGCCTCGGGCGACCTCACCGGCAGGCTCCTGCTGCCGGGACTGGCCAGGCTCGTATCCCGGGGCCGCGCCGACGGCCTGACACTGGTGGGTGCCGGCTCGGATGCCTGGACCCCGGACCAGTGGACGGAGCGCCTCGAAGCGTCCTTCGCCGACGCCCACTCCCAGGCCGAGGCCCCAGGCCGCCGGGAGCTGAAGCGGATCAGGGAAACCACCAGCTACCATCAGCTCGACGTCACCGCCGACGGCCAGCTGGCCGGCCTGCTGGCGCAGCTCGAGGGACCCGTGGCCATCTACTTCGCCCTGCCGCCGAGCGTCAGCCAGCTGGCCTGCGAGGCGCTGGCCCCCGGCCAGGTGCCCGCCGGGACGCGGCTGGTCATGGAGAAGCCCTTCGGATCCAGCGAAGAGTCCGCCCGCCACCTCAATGCAACCCTCGCCGCGCTGGTTCCGGAGGACCACATCCACCGGGTGGACCATTTCCTGGGCAAGGCGACGGTGCTGAACATCCTGGGCCTGCGCTTCGCCAACACCTTCCTGGAGCCGGTGTGGAACCGCGAGCATATCGAAAAGGTCGAGATTGTCTTCGACGAAGACCTCGCACTGGAGGGGCGCGCCCGCTACTACGACGGCGCCGGCGCCCTGCGCGACATGATCCAGAGCCATCTCCTGCAGATCATGGCGCTCCTGGCGGTCGAACCGCCGGCGTCGGTGGATGAGCGGGACCTCCGCGACGCCGTGGCCACTGTACTGCGCGCAAGCAGCATCAAGGCGCCCTATGCAAAGAGCACACGCCGCGCCCGGTACACCGCAGGATCCATCGGCGGCCGGGCGGTGCCGGACTATGCCAAAGAAGAAGGCGTCGACGCCGACCGGGGCACCGAGACGCTCGCCGAGGTCGAGGTGGAGATCGACAACTGGCGCTGGCAGGGCGTCCCGTTCATCCTGCGGTCCGGCAAGGCCCTGGGAAACAAACGCAAGGAGGCCGTGGTGACTTTCCGGCCGGTACCGCATTTGCCCAAGGGCTTCACCGGGGTGGACTCCCCAAACCAGCTGCGGATCGGTTTCGGGCCGGACACCCTGCAGTTCGACGTCGACGTGAACGGCCCCGGCGACATCCTCAGCCTGGACCGCGCCACCCTCAAGGCCGAGCTGAGCGCCTCGGCACTTCTGCCCTACGGGGAGGTCCTGGAGGGCGTCCTGACCGGTGATCCCCTGCTCTCAGTCCGTGCCGACACCGCGGAAGACTGCTGGCGCATCCTGGAGCCCGTCCTCAAGGCCTGGGCGAGGGGCAGCGCGCCGCTGGAGGAGTACGCCGCCGGGAGTGACGGGCCGGAGGGTTGGCCGGACGCTGGGTGAAGCGGCCAGACGCAAAAGCAGGCCGGGTCCCTTTCCAGGGTCCCGGCCCGCTTCGCTGTTTGAAGCTTCGCCGTGTGCAGCTGCTGGCTAGATGGCAGCCGATCCGCGTTCACCGGTGCGGACCCGTACTGCCTCGAACACATCCATCGTCCAGACCTTGCCGTCTCCGGCGCGGCCGGTGTTGGAGCTGGCGATGATGACATCCAGGATGTCGTCCGCCTGTTCATCGGTGGCCAGGACCTCTACCCGGATCTTGGGGAGCAGGTCCACGTTGTACTCGGCGCCGCGGTACACCTCGGTGTAGCCCCGCTGCCGGCCGTAGCCGCTGGCCGCGCTGACCGTGAGGCCCTGCACGCCGTAGGCTTCGAGCCCTTCGCGGATGGTGTCGAGCTTTTCCGGCCGGACGATTGCTGTGATCAGTTTCATGCCTCCACACTTTCCTTGCCTGCGGTCTTCTTGCCATTGGACGACGCGTCCACCGTCTCGGCGGCCGGGGCCGTTGCCGCCTGGGCCTTGCCGGTGATGAGTTCGTGCAGCGGGGTGAAGCTGCCGCCGTGGCCGCCGACACCGAATTCGTAAGCCGTTTCGGCGTGCAGGCTGAGGTCCACGCCCACCACTTCCTGCTCCTGGGAAACCCGGAAGCCCATGGTCTTGTGGATGGCGTAGGCGATGATCGCGGTCATGATTGCGGAGTAGGCGATGGCGATACCGGCCGCTGCGAGCTGGGCCCAGAGCTGGGTGAGTCCGCCGCCGTAGAAGAGGCCGCCGCCGACGCCCTCAACCGGGAGGGCGATGAAGCCCAGTGCCACGGTGCCGATGATGCCGGACACCAGGTGGACACCGACGACGTCGAGCGAATCGTCAAAGCCCCAGCGGAACTTGAGGCCGACGGCGAGGGCGGAAGCCGCACCGGCGACGAGGCCGAGGCACAGTGCGCCGACCGGGCTGACGTTGGCGCAGGCCGGGGTGATGGCAACGAGGCCGGCAACCACACCGGAGGCGGCGCCGAGCGAGGTCGGGTGACCGTCGCGGACGCGCTCCGTGATGAGCCAGCCGAGCATGGCTGCGGCGGGGGCTGCCAGGGTGTTGACCCAGATCAGGCCGCCCTGTTCCGCCGTCGTCGCTGCGCCGCCGTTGAAGCCGAACCAGCCGAACCACAGGATTGCTGCGCCGAGCATCACGAACGGGATGTTGTGCGGGCGGTGGTTGGGGTCCTTGCCGAAGCCCTTGCGGTTGCCGATGATCAGCACGAGGATCAGCGCGGCAACACCGGCGTTGATGTGGACCACCGTGCCGCCGGCGAAGTCAATCGCGGGGCCGAGGGCCTGGCCGATGGCGCCTTCCGGGCCGAACAGCCCGCCGCCCCAGACCATGTAGGCCAGCGGGCAGTACACCAGTGTGACCCAGACCGGGACGAAGACCGTCCAGGCGCCGAACTTGGCGCGGTCAGCGATCGCGCCGCTGATCAGTGCGACGGTGATGATGGCGAAGGTCGCTGCGTAGCCGACCTTGATCAGTCCGTCAGGAGTGTCGATGCCCTCCAGCCCGAAGGTGGCGAACGGGTTCCCGACCATCTGCATGAAGCCCTCGCCGGAGCTCATCGAGGCGCCCCAGAGCACCCAGACCACACCGACCATGCCGATGGAGATGAAACTCATCATCATCATGTTCAGTGCAGCCTTGGCGCGCGTCATGCCGCCGTAGAAAAATGCGAGTCCTGGTGTCATGAACAGCACGAGTGCCGCCGCCACCATCAGCCATACGTGACCTGCGGTAAGTTCCATGGTGCACGTCCTCCCTTGCTTAGATGCGAATCTATGGGTGTTCTTGCGGAGTTCTCCGCATGCCTCAACGCTGTTTGCGTTCTAAGAAGAGTTTGTCCGGGGCGTGTTTCACCGGGAGAGGATTTAGATTGCCGGGTTGTTACAAGAACCTCCCGGAAGTAAATGGTGCAAATCCTTCTTGTTACGGTTATGTTTCATCCGTTCCAAAACCCCCACTCCCGCACTCCCGCACGCCAGCACCGCCAGGAAGCCACCACCATGAGTAAGACCCCCCGTCCCGCGGGTTCCCCGCCGCAGGCCCCTCCCCGGAACACCAGGAAGCCGGTGCTGCCCCGCGACATCAAGGTGATGTTGGTCGCGGCGTTCCTCATCGCCCTCGGTTTCGGCCTCGTGGCCCCCGTGCTCCCCCAGTTCGCCACCACTTTCGGCGTGGGCAACACGGAGGCGGCCATCATCGTGAGCATCTTCGCGTTCATGCGGCTCGTCTTTGCTCCCGCCGGCGGCGCGCTGATCGTGAAGCTCGGGGAACGGCCCGTGTACGTGGCCGGCCTGCTGATTGTCGCGGCGTCGACGGCGGCGTGTGCCTTCGCCCAGGACTACTGGCAGCTGCTGGTCTTCCGGGGCCTGGGCGGCGTGGGCTCGGTGATGTTCACCGTGGCGTCGATGGCCCTGGTCGTCCGGCTGGCGCCTCCCGAAAGCCGGGGCCGGGTCTCGGGGGCCTACGCCTCCGCCTTCCTGATCGGCAATGTCTGCGGGCCGATCGTGGGCGGGCTGCTCGCGAGCTTCGGCCTGCGGGTGCCGTTCCTGGCCTATGCTGCCGCCCTGGTGCTGGCGGCCCTGGTGGTGCAGACCCAGCTCAGCCATGTGCCGGCGGCCTCCCGCCCGGACGGCGGGACTGCGCCGGCGATGGAGCTCCGCGATGCACTCCGGGACAGCGCCTACCGGGCGGGCCTGTTCTCCAGCTTCGCCAACGGCTGGGCAACGTTCGGGGTGCGGATGGCCACGGTGCCGCTCTTCGCCGTCGTGGCTTTGGGCGCCGGGACGGAGTCGGCAGGCTGGGCCCTGGCGGTGTTCGCCGCGGCCAACGCGGTGGCGCTGACGTTTTCCGGCAGGCTCGCGGACAGCCTGGGCCGGAAACCCCTGATGATTTCCGGCCTGCTGGTCACCGGTACCGCAACGGCAGCAATCGGCTTCACACACGAACTGTTGTGGTTCCTGCTGGCCACCGCCGTGGCCGGCGTCGGCTCAGGCCTCCTGGGCCCCGCCCAGCAGGCCGCCATGGCCGACGTGATCGGCAACGAACGCTCCGGGGGCCGGGTGCTCGCCATCTTCCAGATGACGGCCGACAGCGGCGCGATTATCGGCCCGGTGCTGGCAGGGCTCCTCGCGGACCGGCTGGGCTATGGCTGGGCGTTCGGCGTCACCGGCGGTGTGCTCATCGCGGCCGCCGCCGGCTGGCTGATGGCGCGCGAAACCTTCCAGCGCACGGCGCGGCCCGAAGGGCACCGCGCCGCCTGATCAGTTCAGGATGGCGTCGACAAAGTTCTCGGCATCGAACGGAGCGAGGTCATCCGCGCCCTCGCCGAGGCCGATCAGCTTGACCGGGACGCCGAGCGACTTCTGGATGGCCACTACAATGCCGCCCTTGGCCGTGCCGTCCAGCTTGGTCAGGACGATGCCGGTGATGTTCACGACTTCGGCGAAAACCCGGGCCTGGTTCAGGCCGTTCTGGCCGGTGGTCGCGTCCAGAACCAGGAGCACCTCGTCCACTTCGGCGAGCTTCTCGATGACGCGCTTGACCTTGCCGAGCTCGTCCATCAGGCCGGTCTTGTTCTGCAGACGGCCGGCCGTGTCGATCATCACGACGTCGACTTCCTGGTCGATGCCCGCCTTGACCGCTTCATAGGCGACCGACGCCGGGTCCGCACCGTCGACGTCGGACTTCACGGTGGGGACGCCTACACGCTGGCCCCAGGTGGCGAGCTGCTCGGCGGCGGCGGCGCGGAAGGTGTCCGCGGCACCCAACAGGACGTCCTTGTCCTCGGCTACCAAAACGCGGGCGAGCTTGCCCACGGTGGTGGTCTTGCCGACGCCGTTGACGCCCACCACCAGCACGACGGCGGGCTTGTCGGCATGGCGTTCCACGCGGAGGCTGCGATCCATCGTCGGGTCCACGAGCTTGACGAGTTCCTCGCGCAGCAGGGCCTTGACCTGCTCCGGGGACCGGGTCCCCAGCACCTTGACGCGTTCGCGGAGCGCGTCCACGAGCTGCAGGGTCGGTTCGGTTCCCAGATCTGCGAGCAGGAGGGTTTCCTCCACCTCGTCCCAGACGTTCTCGTCGATCTTGTCCGCCGAGAGCAGTGCCAGCAGGCCCTTGCCCAGGATGTTGTTGGACTTGACGAGGCGTTCGCGGAGGCGGATCAGGCGCCCTGCGACCGGCAGCGGCGTCTCCACCGGAACGGTTTCCAGGCCGGCGACGTCGTCCGGGACTTCGACTGTTTCCAGGCCCTCGACGTCGGCCGTGACGTTAGCGTCGTCCGGTGACACGCGTTCACGCACCGGCGCGGGGCGGTCCTCAAGGAGGGTGCCGCCGCCCGCACCCGGCACTACAGGATCGTTCGCGTCACGCTTTCCCGGGTAGTTGGTGATGTTCTTCCGGGTCTTCATCAGGACCGGAATAAGCGCACCGAGGACCACCAGGGCGGCGAGAATGGGCAGAAGAATGGGGAGGATGTCGTTCACTCCCCTAGCTTCTCACAAAGCGGAAAGCCGTTGCGGAGCCCGGAAACGCACGCGGGCGGGCCTCAGACCTGGGCACCGAGGCGCTGGCTGATGACGGTCGAGACGCCGTCGCCGCGCATCGTGACTCCGTAGAGGGCGTCGGCAACTTCCATGGTGCGTTTCTGGTGCGTGATGATGATGAGCTGGCTGGATTCGCGCAGCTCCTCGAAGATCGTGATGAGCCGGCCCAGGTTGGTGTCGTCCAGGGCGGCCTCCACCTCGTCCATCACGTAGAACGGTGAGGGCCTGGCTTTGAAGATCGCGACCAGGAGAGCCACCGCGGTCAGCGAACGCTCGCCGCCCGAGAGCAGCGAGAGACGCTTGATTTTCTTGCCCGCCGGGCGTGCCTCGACCTCGATGCCGGTGGTGAGCATGTCCGAGGGGTCCGTGAGGACCAGCCGGCCCTCGCCGCCGGGGAACAGCCGCGCAAAGATCCGGACGAACTGCGCCGAGGTGTCCTCAAAGGCCTCGGCAAAGACCTTCTGGACCCGATCATCGACTTCCTTGATGATGTCCAGCAGGTCCTTGCGGCTGGATTTGAGGTCTTCGAGCTGGGTGCTGAGGAACTGGTGGCGTTCCTCGAGGGCAGCGAATTCCTCCAGCGCCAGGGGGTTGACCCGGCCCAGGGCCGACAGGTCCCGTTCGGCCCGCTTCAGGCGCTTCTCCTGCTCCTCCCGGACGAAGGGCTTGCCGGCCACGATCCCGCGGCCGTCCTCGTCGACCGGGGCGCGAAGGGCCGCCCATTTGTCCGCCGATTCCCCGGCGGGCACGGGAACGGGCTGGTCCGGGCCGAAATTCTCCACGAGCTGGTCGGGCGTCAGTCCCAGCTCCTCGATACTTCTGAGCTCAAGGGCCTCGATCCTCAGGCGCTGCTGGGTGCGGGCCAGTTCGTCGCGGTGCACGGAGTCTGTCAGTTCGGCCAGTTCGCGGGCCAGCGCATCGTTGCTGCTGCGCACGCCGGCCAGCTCCGTGTCCATCTGCTCCTTGCGTTCCTCGGCGCTGTCCCGTTCCTGCCGGGCGAGTTCCACCGAAACATCGACGAAACCGATCACGCGGTCGACGGCGGCAGAGACGGCTGCGGCGCGTTTGGCCTGGAGCCTGCGGCGGTGTGCCCGTTCGGCCGCCTCCTCGCGGGCGCGCCGCTCGGTGGCGGCGGCGCGTTCGAGCGACGACGCCCGGTTGCGGGTGGCCGTGAGCTGTTCCTCGGCGCTCCGCAGCGCGAGCCTGGCCTCCATTTCGGCGCTCCGGGACAGCGAAGCGGCCAGCGCGAGGGCATCACGGTGTTCCGGGGACGGTTCTTCCTCGGCCGGCGCTTCCTGCGCGGCCGCGAGCCGGGCCGCCACGGCCGCGAGCGCTTCCTGTTCGCTGGCGATGTTGGCCTCGGCCTTGGCGAGGGAGGCGGCGAGCCGCTCGCTTTCGCCGACTGCGCTGCGCAGCACCGAGTTCAGGTGCCCCAGGCGTTCGGCGACGGCCGCCAGCCTGGCGTCCGAATCGTGGAGCCGTTCCAGGGCGGCATCGGCGCGGTCCTGCGCCGCGGCCCGCCGGGCCTCTAGCGCGGCGAGGGCGAAGCGCTGGCGTTCCAGTTCGGCGGTGACTGCGGCCAGCCGTGCGGACGCGTCGTCGACGGCGGCCTGCACCTCTATGAGCGAGGGCGCCTTGGCGGAGCCGCCGCTGACCGTCAGCGCCGTGAAGACGTCCCCGGACCTGGTCACGGCGGTCAGCTCCGGGCGCGCCGCAACCAGTTCCGCCGCGTCATCCAGCCCCCCGACGACGGCGATGCCCGCCAGCAGGCCGGTCAGCGGCAGCCCGGAGGCTGCATCGTCCGGTCCGGATGCCGTGACCAGCCCGGCGGCCCACCGTGCTTCCCCCGGAAGCCCTGCACCCGGGTCCGGTGCGGGTGCGGTTGCCCCCGCCAGCAGCAGCGCGGCACGGCCCGCGTCGTCGTCCTTCAACCGTTGCACCGCGGTGGCGGCCGCCCCGCCGTCCTCCACCACGACGGCGTCGGAGGCGACGCCCAGGGCCGCCGCGATGGCAGCCTCGAAGCCGGGTTCCACCGTGATCATTGACGCCAGGGATCCGAGCACGCCGGGGATCCCCGCGCCAAGGACGTGTTCCGAGCCGTCCTTGCGGTTCAGGCCGAGCTGGAGGGCGTCGCGGCGGGCAACAAGGGCGCCGCGTTCCCGTTCACCGTCACGTTCGGCCGCCTTGAGCGCGTCGATCTCGGCAATGATGGCGTCGAGCGCCGCGCTGGCGTCCTCGTAGTCAGCGTCGAGGGTTTCCTCGCCGTCTTCCACTCCGGCAACCTGGGATTCCAAGGCCGTGAACTCGCTGTGGGCCTGCCTGCGGCGCTCCTCCCCTGCCTTCAGTGATTCACGGAGCCGGCCGAGTTCCGCCTGGGCCGACTCCACCCGGGAGCGTGCGGCGCCGACCTGCCCGGCGAGTTTTGCCAGGCCTTCGCGGCGGTCCGCTGCCGCGCGAAGCAGGGCCGCGAGCCGTTTGTCCTCAGCGGCGGCGGCGTTTTCGGCCTCCTGTTTGGCGGCCGTGGCGGCCCCCAGGGTGCTGCGGCGCTCTTCGATCTGGTGCTCCAGCCCGGCCTGTTCCGCCCGGACGCCGGCGGCCTGCCGGTCGAGCCTGTCCGGATCGCGGCCGGAATCAGGGACGTTGTCAGACGTCCCGAGCAGCCGGCGCCGCTCCTCCGCGAGCGAGCCGAGGGAGCGCAGCCGTTCCCGCCCGGCGGAAAGCTGGTACCAGTTGTCGCGGGCGGCGCTCAGTTTGGGGGTGGCGTCGGCGGCGAGCCGTTCGAGGCTGGCCTGCCGCCGCCTGCCGAGTTCCAGTTCCTGCCCGACGACGCCGCGGCGGGCTTTAAGCGCGCTCTCGTCCGCGACATCCTGGGCCAGAGCCGACTGGAGCTGGACCAGGTCGTCGGCGAGGAGGCGGGAGCGCGCGTCGCGGACGTCGAACTGGACGGTCTGGGCGCGCCGCGCCACTTCCGCCTGTTTGCCCAAAGGCGTGAGCTGCCGCCGGATTTCGCCGGTGAGGTCGCTGAGCCGCGCCAGGTTGGCCTGCATGGCTTCGAGTTTGCGGACGGTTTTTTCCTTGCGGCGGCGGTGCTTGAGGATGCCGGCGGCTTCTTCGATGAAACCGCGCCGGTCCTCAGGGGTGGCGTGGAGCACCTTGTCCAACTGCCCCTGCCCCACGATCACGTGCATTTCCCGGCCCAGGCCGGAATCGGAGAGGAGTTCCTGGATGTCCAGGAGCCGGCAGCCGGCACCGTTGATCGCGTATTCCGAGCCGCCGGTGCGGAACAGCGTGCGGGAAATCGTGACTTCGCTGTAGTCGATCGGCAGGGCGCCGTCGCTGTTGTCAATGGTGAGTGAGACGTGGGCGCGGCCCAGCGGCGGGCGGCCGGACGTGCCCGCGAAGATGACGTCCTCCATCTTGCCGCCGCGAAGGGTCTTGGCGCCCTGCTCGCCCATCACCCAGGCCAGGGCGTCCACCACATTGGACTTGCCGGAACCGTTGGGGCCCACCACGGCGGTGACACCTGGTTCGAATTCGAAGGTCGTCGCCGAAGCGAAGGACTTGAATCCCCGGACGGTCAGGCTTTTGAGGTGCAAGGTGTTTCGGTTCTCCTGGCTGGCGGAAACGGCTGTTCCAGCCCTAAATCTACCGCCATCACGCCAAATTCAGCGGATTTAGGCTTTTCCCAAGGAAATCCTTTGCGGCGTTTCCGAACGCAACCATAGGCTGGCGCCAAGAGTTGCTGGACACGACTCGGGCCGGCGGGCTCACGCCGGACCGACGCGGCAGAACGCGGGTGGTTCCGTGTTTTGCCGGGGGCGCATGGGGGGCGCGTGCCGGCAACCCGGTGTAGGGACAATTGAAAACTTGGTTGGCTGCCCCGGGGGGTGCGGCACAGGGCGGTACATCACGTTCCGGCCCCGACACCGCCGCAGCGTACTCACTCAGGAGTTCACATGTCCGTTTCTGCCACCGGCCGCACACTGAAATCGCTCCGGCGGGTCGTTCTCCCGCTGGCTGTAGCCCTGATGGCAGCGCTCTTGCCCGTTGCCGCCGTGCCCGCGTTGCTGCCGGCCGCCAGCGCGGCCGATCCCTGCTCCCCGCTCCTGAACGCCGTGGCGTGTGAGAATTCGAAGCCCGGCGCCCCGCCCGAGGAATGGGACATCTCCGGCGCCGGGGACCCCGACATCCAGGGGTTCTCGACCGAAATCAGTGTCAACGCGGGCCAGCCCATCAACTTCAAGGTGGACACCACGGCGGCCAGTTACACGATTGGGATCTATCGGACCGGCTGGTACCAGGGGCTCGGCGCCCGAAAGATTGCCGATGTCACGCCGTCGGCGTTCCGGCAGGTCCAGCCGCAGTGCCTCTCGGATGTCACCACGGAACTCTACGACTGCGGGACTTGGGCGGTGTCCGCCACTTGGCAGGTCCCTGCGGCGGCGGTCTCCGGGGTCTACGTTGCGCTGCTGACCCGGCCCGATACCGGTGGCCAGAGCCACATCACTTTCGTGGTCCGCGCGGACGGCAGCCGGTCCAACGTCGTCTTCCAGACCTCCGATACGTCTTGGCAGGCTTACAACAGCTACGGCGGCTCGAACTTCTACGAAGGCGCCGGGAACGGCAGGGCCTACAAGATCAGCTACAACCGCCCGGTCAACACCCGCGGGGCCGTGAACGGCCGCGATTTCTACTTCAGCAACGAGTACCCCCTCGTCCGTTTCCTGGAGAAAAACGGGTACGACGTCAGCTACCTCAGCGGTGTGGACACGGACAGGAACGGCGGCCAGCTCCTCAACCACAAAGTGTTCCTCTCCGTGGGCCACGACGAATACTGGTCCGGTGCGCAGCGCGCCAATGTGGAGGCCGCCCGCGATGCCGGCGTGAACCTGCAGTTCCTCTCCGGCAACGAAATGTACTGGCGGACCCGGATGGACCCTTCCCCTGTGGACGGCGCGGCCGGCCGCACCATCACGTCGTACAAGGAGACGTGGGCCAACGCCAAGATTGACCCCAGTTCGGGGTGGACCGGGACGTGGCGCGATCCGCGGTATGCCGCCCCGGCCAACGGCGGCGGCCTGCCCGAGAACGCATTGACCGGGACCATGTACGTGTCCAATTTCACGGATCTGCCGATCACGGTCAGCGCCGCCGAAGGAAAATCGCGGCTGTGGCGCAACACCTCCCTGGCCGCACTCGCCGCCGGCAGCTCCGCGGCGTTGGCGCCACACACGGTGGGCTACGAATCCAATGAAGACCTGGACAACGGGTTCCGGCCCGCCGGGCTGATCCGGCTGTCTACGACCACCGGAGCGACCCCGCAGTATCTGCAGGATTTCGGCAACAAAGTAGAGCCGGGAAACACCACGCACAACATGACCATGTACCGCGCCCCCAGCGGGGCGCTGGTATTTTCGGCGGGCACCGTGCAATGGACGTGGGGCCTGGACCAGGAGCACGACGGCGAAGGCGGGCCCGCTGATCCGCGGATGCAGCAGGCGCAGATCAACCTCCTGGCCGACATGGGAGCCCAGCCCGCCACCCGCGACACAGCACTGTCACCGGCGTCGGCCAGCACCGACACAGCCGGCCCGACCGTGACGATCTCCGTCCCCGCCGAGGGGACCACCATCCCGCACGGAACCGCCGTGACTGTGTCCGGGACGGCCGGGGACACCGGCGGCATCGTGGCCGGTGTCGAAGTCTCCACCGACGGCGGAACCACTTGGCACCCGGCCCAGGGAAGGCAGAGCTGGACCTACACCTATATCCAGAAGGGCCTTGCCACCGCCAGCCTCAAGGTGCGCGCCATGGATGACAGCGCCAACATCGGTGCCCCCTCCACCCGCAACCTCCAGCTCACCGGACCGTACTCGGTCTTTGGCCAGCAGGTACCCGAGGTGCCCGATGCCCAGGACGGCGGCGCCTACGAGCTTGGTATGAACATCTCGCCCAGCGCGGACGGCTTCATCACCGGGGTGCGCTTCTACAAGAGCACCGCCAACACCGGCACCCACACCGGTTCGCTGTGGAGTGCCACCGGCCAGCGGCTCGCAACCGCCACATTCACCTCGGAAACCGCGTCCGGCTGGCAGAAAGTACGGTTCAGCCAGCCGGTGGCTGTGACCGCCGGGCAGAAGTACGTCGCCTCTTACACCGCTCCGAACGGACGCTACGCCAGCAAGGAATACCAGTGGGCCAGCTTTGGCCTGGCCGACCCGCCCTTGACTGTGGCAGGCGGATTCGGGAGTCCCCCGGCCGGCGTGTACGCCGGACCTGGTTCGTTTCCGTCCAACAGTTACAACAACGGCAACTATTTCGTGGATGCCTTGTTTGACACGGTT
Source organism: Arthrobacter sp. NicSoilB4 (assembly GCF_019977335.1). Classification (NCBI taxonomy): domain Bacteria; kingdom Bacillati; phylum Actinomycetota; class Actinomycetes; order Micrococcales; family Micrococcaceae; genus Arthrobacter; species Arthrobacter sp. NicSoilB4. The sequence goes on from NZ_AP024653.1 coordinate 2,461,913, forward strand.
GACACCTCCGACCTGACGGCGTCCGGTCACTGGCCGCTGGACGGCTCCTCCAGCGTCCCTCAGGCCACAACAGTCGGGGCGGTGTTCTCGAAGGCAGTTGCCGAGCCGAGTGTGCAGCTGACGGTCAAGGCAAACGGCGCGACCGTCGCTGGGACCACCGGCTACGACTCCGCCTTGCGAAAGGTGACCTTCACCCCTGCAGCCGGCCTGGAACGTGGCACGACGTACACAGCGACGCTCAGCGCCACGGCGGCCAGCGGAGGCACGTTGACCAGCGGCGCAACATGGTCCTTCACGACGGTGGTCGCTCCGCCGGTGCCAGGCACTTGCCCCTGCAGCTTCTACGATGACGCTGTTGTCCCTGGGATCCAGGAGGTCCGGGACGGTGTGCCGCTGACTCTCGGAGTCCGTTTCGCAAGCGCTGCCGCAGGGACTGTCACCGGCGTCCGCTTCTACAAGTCAGCGGGCAACACCGGCACGCACACCGGCACCCTGTTCACTGTGTCCGGCCAGCAGCTCGCCACTGTGACGTTTGCCAACGAGACGACATCGGGCTGGCAGACGGCCAACTTCAACCAGCCGGTCGCCATGGCGGCGGACACCGAATACATCGTGGCCTACAAGAGCACCACCGGATCGTACTCCGCAACGTTGAACGGGTTCGGGTCCGGACTGAGGGTCGGGAACCTGAGAGCGGCGTCGGACTCCGGGGCGTTCTCGTACACGGCAGATTTCCCCAGTGCCCGTTCCGGCGCCAGCTACCTGGTGGACGTGGTGGTCCAGTACCCGGATCCGCCATTCGTGGCCGGCGCGCAGGCACCACTTCCCGGGTCCTCGAGTGTTGCCCTCGATGCCGCGGTCTCCGCCACCTTGTCCAAGCCTGCGTCGGGTGTGACGCTGGTCCTGACCGGTCCGGACTCCGCCGAGGTGCCAGGCACGGCGGCTTATGACGCGCCGACGAGCAGGGTCACCTTCACGCCGTCGTCCCCGCTGGCGGCGGCCACCACCTACACGGCCACACTGGCCGCCACCTCCGCGACGGGGCAGCAGCTCGGCGGCGGCACGTGGACCTTCACCACAGTTCCGGTTCCGCGGGCCGACGGCGTGTGCCCGTGTTCGCTGTACCAGGACTCCGTGACGCCCGGCGGCCCGGAATTCAATGACGGGGTGCCCCTGACGCTCGGGGTGCGTTTCGCCAGCAGCTCCCCCGGCAAGGTCACCGGCATCCGCTACTACAAGTCGGCGGGCAACACCGGAACCCATACCGGCGCGCTGTACACCGTCGGCGGCCAGCAGCTGGCTTCCGTCACGTTCACCGGTGAATCCTCCGCCGGGTGGCAGACCGGCACGTTCAGCCAGCCCGTGGACATTGCGGCGGACACTGAATACGTGGCCGCCTACCGCACGCCCACGGGAGTGTATTCGGCAGTAGGGGGCGGCTTTGGCTCAGGCATCACCCGCGGGCCGCTGCGCGCGGCGTATGACTCCGGGGCGTTCACCTACAACGGCGATTTCCCGTCAGCTTCCTCGACCGCGAGTTATCTGGTGGATGTGGACTTCACCGCGACAGTGCCGCCGCTCAGTGTCACAGCCCAGGTGCCGGCGGCAGATTCCCTCGGCTTCCCGGTGGCATCGAAACCGGCAGTGACGCTGTCGGCGCCGATCCAGGCCGGGTTCACGTTCGCACTGTCCGCCAATGGTGCCGCCGTCGCGGGCACATCCGCCCTCTCGACGGACGCCCGGACCATCACCTTCTCGCCGGCAGAGCCACTGCCGACGGCCACCGTGATGTCCGCGAGCGTCGGTAATGTCGTCTCCGCCCAAGGCGCCGCGCTGGCGCCGCTCAGCTGGCAGTTCACGACATTCAACCCCAGCGGACCCGGACAGTCACTGTTCGGGCCCCTGCTGCCGGCGGTGCCCGCCGCGTCCGGGGACAATTCGTCCATTGAGCTCGGCACCGCCTTCGCGGCGTCGACTGCTGGCAATGCCACCGGTGTGAGGTTCTACAAGGGCACGGGCAACACCGGAACGCATGTCGGCTCGCTGTGGAATGCCGCCGGGGAGCGGCTGGCCGAAGTGACCTTCACGGACGAGTCAGCCACCGGCTGGCAAACAGCCTCGTTCCCGTCTCCCGTCGCGCTCGAACCGGGACAGGGCTACGTGGTGTCGTACCTGGCGCCCAACGGCAACTATGCCTACACTCCGGCGTTCTTCGCGGAGCCCTGGATCAATGGCGTCCTGTCGGCGCCGGGCCCGAACAACGGCCGGTACCAGTACGGTTCCGGGGGTTCCATGCCGGCGAACTCCTGGAACGCCACCAACTACTTCGTCGACATCGTCTTCACACCCGCAGCCCCCTGATCCATCGATTGCTCCGTAACCGCCCCATAGGGGCGTGAAAACGGCGGTTACGGAGCAATCGACGGGTGTTGGGGGCAGGACCGCGGGCCCTGAGCGGCGGCAGTCCCTGCGGGAATGCCCGCCCACTTGGCGGTGTTCCCTGTCCCACTCCATCGATTGCTCCACAACCGCCCTTTTGAGGCTTGATAACGGCAGTTATGGAGCAATCGACGGGTGTCGGGGGCAGTGCGGAGGAGTCCGGTCAGCGGACCACTGACGGGGACCAGGCGTGCTCGATAAAGATGGAGGAGCGGGAAGCAGGGTCCGTGTTGATCTGCCAGATGTCGCTGTCACCCGCGGCGCCTTCGCGGGCGAGCCCGTACAGCAGGGTCTGGTCGTCCAGCCATTCGATCTGGTCGTCCACGCTGCGTGGTTCGGACAGCACGGTTTCACTGCCGGTGGCCAGGTCCAGGACCGCGGCACGCCAATGCGGGGTCAGCGTTCCCCCGGTGTTCTTCTTGTACGCAATCCGGGTGCCGTCGGGCGAAAGCGACGGACACTCCACGCCGTCGTGGATTGCCGTGAGCGTGCGCGCCGAAATGCTTCCCTTGACCAGCCAGATGCGGCCCGATGATGCCGCCGTCGCGAAGAACGTGTCGCTTTCGCCCGGCGCGAAGGTCACGCCCCAGATGTTGCGGTCTGCCGCGGTGATCCGGGCGCCGTTGACCATCAGCGCGAAGTCCTCCAGGTTCCCGCTTCCGCCGCCGCCCCGCAGCGCGGTGATGGACGTCTCGGTCGAGAAGCCCGCAGTACCGTAGGAGTGTCCCGAGACAAACACCGTCGTGGATACCAAAGCGCTGCCCGGACTCATCCGTGCGCGGCTGGGAATTCCCGGCAGGGCCCAGCTGCCGGTCTGCTGCCATTGCGCGTTCAGCAGGACGGCTTCGAAGCTGGTCACCAGACCGCGGTTAGTCTTTAGGCAGACGATGTTTTGCACTGTGCCGTACACCCTGTCGCAGGCCACCGACGCCAATGCCCGCTCGCCGGCAGGATTAGAAAGCGGGACGGTGCCGATCATTCCGTAGCCCTGGCCGGGCGCGGTGTTGCGGAACAGTACCGAAGCCCTGGTCAGGACAGCGGTGTCGGATGCCACCCGCGCCGTCGATGCAGCCGCCTTGCTCTCCTGGAAGCGCCCGAACGCAGTCGCGGCATAGGCTCCGGCGGCAGCGATGACCAGAGCCGTGATCAACAGCAGAATCCCCCAGCGCGCCCTGCCCCCGGCGGGCGTCAAGCTGCCGGCCTCTGCAGCAGGCCGCCGCGCAGGATGAACCAGGACGCCACGACTCCGGCCCCAAGGCAAGTACCTGCCACCACCATCGCAACGGCGGGACCCAGCGCGAACCACAGGACACCGAAGCCCACGGAGGCGGTCATGCGGCTGAGTGCAACCACTGTCTGGGCGGCGCCAAGGCCGGTGGCAAGCTTGTCCGGCGGAGACAGTTGGCTCGCCAGCGCCGACAGCACCCCGTCCGTGGCGGCGTAGAAAGCCCCGAGCAGAACCAGGCAGGCCACCGTCGGCCCGAATCCCCCGAGCGGCGCCGCGGCCAGCAGGTAACAGGCCAGCAGCGCGACGTGCCCGATGATAAAGACCCGCGCCTTGCCCCAGCGGTCCGCGAGGCGTCCCAGCGGAATGGCGAGGACCAGGAACACCACGTTCGTGCCCACGTACAGTAGCGGAAACCATTGGACGGCGAAGGAGTCCCGGTCCTGGAGCACCAGGTAGATGAAGCCGTCCCCCACCGTCAGCAGGCCAAGAATCCCGGCGGCGACCAAGAGCCGGCCAAGGCCCGGCTCACGCAGCAGGCGCCAGCGGAATCCCCACGCCGGCCTGGTATTGCCGTCCTGCCCTCCGCTGTCCGGTCCCGCCCTGCCAGTCCGCCGGGTTCTAAGGTTCGGCACCAGGAGCGTCAGCACTGCGACGCCGATGGCAGCGAAGGCCAAGGACACGACAAACACGGTGCCGTATCCGTTCGGGATCAGCATCAGGATGAGGAAGGCCAGCAGCGGACCGCCCGCCGCCCCTATGTTGTCCAGCATCCGGTGCACCCCGAAATGCCGCGCCAGATATTCAGGCTGGGCTGACACGGCGATCAAAGCGTCGCGCGGGGCGGTGCGGATGCCTTTGCCAATCCGGTCGGCGGTCACGACGGCGGTGAGGGCCCAGAACCCGCCAGCGAAAAGAAGGCCGATCCGGGCCACCATTGAGAGGCCGTAGCCGGCGACGGCCACGCCTTTGGGGCGCCCGATGCGGTCGGAAGCATAGCCCGCAGCCATCCGGACAATGGCACTCGCGCCCTGGTTGATGCCGTCAAGAAATCCGAAGGCAATGGTGGACAGGCCGAGGAACCCGGTGATGTACAGGGGCAGGATGGCGGACACGGATTCGGAGGAGACATCCGTGAGCATGCTCACCACGCCCAGCCAGATGATCACCGGGGAGAGGCGGAAGGGCCTTTTCACGGGTTCGACGGCGTCCGGCTCCAACGCCTGCAGGTCCTTCTTGCCGCCGTTGCGGTCCGACATGGAGATATACATTGCGCTATCCCCCTGCCGCCGCGTGCAGGTTTCCCAGGAGCATGAACCGTGTGCCGCCCGTGCCGGTGGTGGAGGCCGTGAGGGTCACCGAGTCAGCGCCCCGGCCGAACCGCAGGGCCCGTTCTCCGGCCGCGGCGGGCACGGGTTCGGACCAGAATCCCAGGCCGCCCAGGACCTGCTGAAAGTGCCCTGCCACCGAGTCCTGGCTCAGGCTGGCGATCCCGTCGGCGGCCACCTGCAGGGATTCCTCTGCCGGGGAGACCGACGTCGAGCCGACCACCGTTCCCTCCGGGAAGCGGAGTGCGTCGGCGGGAAACCCGTCCACGATCTTGCCTTGGGCTGATGCCGCGGCCGGCAGCGGCATGCTGATGAGGGACGCGGGCGGAGAGGGCGCGGGCAGACCCGTCGGGGCCGCACTCACGGGCGGAAGGACTTCACGGCCCGCGGGTGCAGCGGACGAGCCATCGGTTGAACCGCCCGTCGGACTGGGCGCACTGTCGGCGGCACCTGTGGGGGCGGCCGTTGCGTCAGTCGTGCCCGGGTCTGCGGTGGACACGGCGGCCGGCGGGCTGCTGCCGGCAGGTGCCACAGCCTGCGACGTCGAAGGCTCTCCGGCCGTCATCTGGTCCAGTACGACGGCGGTGCCTCCCAGGATCGCCGCTACGCCGACACCCGCGATGACAAGCCGCTTGGCTTTCACCGGCTGTTCCCTGCCCGGACGAAAGAATCAATTAAGACCATGGTTGTCATTCCCCTAGCACCCATCGCCACAGTCTTTCAGCGGGATGAGGGGAGCGTAAGAGTAGGACTACTTGTTTTAGGGGCGCCCGCTACCAGCGTCCGTTCCGTGGCCGGGGCTGGCAGACCGGGCACGAGTAGGAAGAACGGTTCATGAACTGGTCACGCCGGAGGATGCTGACCAGGCCTGCCTCGGCGCAGCGTTTGCATTCCTTGCCCTCCCGGCCGTAGGCGTTGAGCGACCGGTCGAAGTAGCCGGACGCCCCGTTGACGTTGACGTACAGCGAGTCGAAGCTGGTCCCGCCGGCCGCGAGGGCGTCGGTCATGACCTCGCGCGCGGCGTCGAGGACCCGCCCTGCTTCAGCCCGCCGGAGGGTGTCCGTGGGCCGGGCGAAGTGCAGCCGCGCCTTCCAGAGCGCCTCGTCCGCGTAGATGTTTCCGATGCCGGAGACGAGCCCCTGGTCCAGGAGGGCGCGTTTGAGCCCCGTTTTGCGTGTCCGGAGACGGCGGTAGAACTCGTCGAAGGAGAAGTTGGGGTCCAGCGGGTCCCGCGCGATGTGCGAGGCTTCCTCGGCAATGAGCGGCAGGGGCGTTTCGGCGAGACCGCCGGGACCGCCGTCGGACGTGGGGATCAGCGAGGTGAGGAAGAGTCCGCCGAAGATCCGCTGGTCCACGAACCGGAGCTGCTCCGGCATGCCGACGGCGGGGCTGAGGCGCAGGCGGACTTTTAAGTGCTTTTCGTCCGCCACACCGGCGTCCTGCATGAGGAGCTGGCCGGACATGCCCAGGTGTGCCATGAGAGCCACGCCGGGTGCGGAAGTTTCGGCCGCGCCGCCACCAGGGTCCGCCGCGGGGGTCTCCGCAAAGGTGTCTGCCAGCGGCATCCAGAGGAATTTCCCGCGCCGGACCACGTCCAGGACCCGGGCGCCTTCGAGGTTGCCCGCGAAGTCCTCCGGGCCGAGCGCGTGGCGGCGGACGGAGCGCGGATCCACCACCTCAACAGCGGTGATGGTCCGGCCCCGCACCCAGCTCACCAGGCCGCGGCGGACAACTTCGACCTCGGGCAGTTCCGGCACGGTGCGTGCCTAGGCGCCGGTCTGGGACTGCAGCTGCTGGGCGTCGGGACCAGCGGATTCGGCCGGCGGCGCTTCCGGAGCGGCTGCTTCCGGAGTCACCGTCGACGGCGCCGACAACCGGCGCCATGCATCCGCGGCAGCTTCCTGCTCGGCTTCCTTTTTGGAATTGCCCGAGCCGGAGCCGTAGTCATTGCCGCCGATCCGAAGGATGGCTTCGAAGGTCCGGGCGTGGTCCGGCCCTGAGCCCTCGACTGCGTAATTGATCGTGCCAAGCTGGCGGCTGGCCGCCAGCTCCTGGATGCTCGTCTTCCAGTCGGTGCCGGCGCCGAGCGCGGCAGCGTCCTTCAAGAGCGGCCCGATCAGGCGCATGACCAGCTGGCGTGCCGTCTCGATGTCGTTGGAGACGTAGGTGGCGCCGATCAGCGCCTCCATGGTGTCCGCGAGGATGGACGCCTTGTTCTTGCCCTCGGTGAGCTTTTCGCCCTGTCCAAGATAGATGTATTCACCAAGACCGATGCTGCGGCCGATGCCTGCGAGAGCCCGGGTGCTCACGACGGCGGAGCGGCGCTTGGCCAGTTCCCCCTCGGGCAGGGTGGGGTTATCGCGGTACAGTGCGTCGGTGACCGAGAACCCCAGAATGGAGTCGCCCAGGAACTCGAGCCGTTCGTTGGTGGGGATGCCGCCGTTTTCGTAGGCGTAGGAACGGTGTGTGAGAGCAAGACGAAGCGTCCCGGCGTCAATAGTGACACCGAGACGCTTCAGAAGCTCTTCAGTTGAAGACATCTTAGTCAGCCAGTTGGCGGATTAGACGTCTGCGACCTTGCGGCCCTTGTATTCAAGGAACAGCGCGGTGCCAGCCGAGTCGGTAACGACCTTTGCCTGGTGCGGCAGGCTGTACGTGACCTGGCCGTTCTCGACAGTCTTCACCAGGTGGGGGGCAGTTGCCTTCCACTGGGAGCGGCGGGCGCGGGTATTCGAGCGAGACATTTTCCGCTTCGGGACAGCCACGGCTAACTCATTTCTCTCTAGTCCAACACTTACAAATCAGTTTTGCCGGTCAGGCTTAGCCAAGTCAGCTAGGGCAGCCCAGCGAGGATCTACGACCTCGTGGTGATGCCCCGGCTCGTCTTCCAGGCGAACTCCACATTCGGAGCAAAGGCCCTGGCAGTCTTCCCGGCACACCGGCTGGAACGGCAGCATGGTTACAACTGCGTCCCGCAACACCGGCTCAAGATCGATTAGATCGTGCTCGACTCGACGTTGCTCTTCTTCGTCTTCTTCATCCGAGAACTCAGCGTCCTCGTAGAAGAAAAGTTCTTGCACATTGACCTCGAGGTCATACGCAAGGGGATCCAGGCATCGGCCGCACTCGCCGGTTACTTCGACGTTCGCGGTACCTGATACCAAAATTCCTTCGTGTACGGCCTCCAGCCGCAGATCCAGCTCGACATCCGAGCCTTCCTGCACGCCAATGAGTGCCACACCAAGATCACTCGGTGCGGGTACATGTTCCGTCAGCGTCCGCATGCTTCCCGGACTGCGTCCGAGGTCCTTGACGTCGAACGCCAAGGGCGAACTAGCATCTCGTTTAATGAGAACTCCTGTTGAACATATGACCGACGTACTATCTTAGCCTGATCTTCCGGACGGACTCAAACCGGGCGCACGCCGGCGGTTCACACCGCGGACCGGCCCCGGCAAGGGCCGCGCACCGGCAGCAGGCCGCCGAGTACCGATCAAGCTTACCCTCTGCGCGGCGGGTCCTGGACCGGCTAGCCCGCGTGCAGCCGTTTCAGCACGGAACGGGGCACAAACTCGGACACATCGCCGCCCAGGGTGAACACTTCCTTGATCAAGGTCGAGGACAAGTGCAGGTAGTGGCTTTCGGCGGGCAGGAAGACCGTCTCGACGCCGGTGAGCTGGCGGTTCATCGTCGCCATCGGCAGTTCGTAATCGAAATCTGACGAGGAACGGAGGCCCTTGACGATCGCGGAGACCCCGCGCTGGCGGCAGTACTCGGCGAGGAGCCCCTCCCCCACGGGTTCCACCACAATTCCCCGCAGGGAGGCCAGGGTTTCCTTGGCCATATCGATCCGCTCTTCGAGCGTGAAGCGGTATTTCTTCGCGTAGTTCGTGGAGACGCCCACGATGACCTCGTCGAAGAGGCCCGCGGCCCTGGCAATGACTTCCAGGTGGCCGTTGTGGATGGGGTCAAAGGAGCCAGGGCATACGGCGCGTCTCATGCTCCGAACCTACCGTATCGGTGCCGCGGGCCGGGATAACATGGCGGGATGTCAGCATCGAACATTCCCTTCACCGTGTCCGGGGGCGTGGTCCTCGTGACGGGCGCCGCCATGGGCATGGGCCGCCTGTACGCCCTGCGAGCGGCCCGCGAGGGCGCCGGCGTCGTGATTCTCTGGGACGTCGACGCCGACGGCCTGGCAAAGACCGCCGCCGAGGTAACCGCCCTCGGGGCGCGCGCCGTCGTCCGGCAGGTGGACCTCGCCGACCGCGCGGCGATTGCCGACGCCGCGGCGGAGTGCGAGGCGGAAGGTGCGCTGACGCTGCTGGTCAACAACGCCGGAATCGTCCGCGGCGCGTTCTTCTGGGACCACAGCCCGGAGCGGGACATCGCCCTGACCATGGACATCAACGCGCTGGCCCCGATGTATGTCACCCACGCGTTCCTCCCGGACATGATGGCCGACGCCGGCCGGCCGCGCCGGATCCTGAACATCGCCTCCGCCGCCGGCACCGTGTCCAACCCGAGGATGAGCGTCTACGCTGCCTCCAAGTGGGCCGTCATTGGCTGGAGCGACTCCCTGCGGCTGGAACTTGAACAGCAGGGCTTCGGCCACCTTAAGGTGACCACGTTCTGCCCCAGCTACATCTCCACCGGCATGTTCGACGGCGCCCGCGGACCGCTGCTGACTCCGCTGATGACTCCTGAGGACGCCGTGGACCGGGCCTGGCGGGCTACCGTCGCCGGACGCCCGCAGCTGATCGCCCCGGCCGCCGCGCAGCTGGGCAAGGTCCTGCGCGGCCTGCTGCCGGTCCGCGCCTGGGACTTTGTGGGCGGGAAGGTCTTCGGGATCTACTCCACCATGGACAAGTTCACCGGGCGCGGCGAGAAGGCGGGCACCCGATGAACTCCCCGATGCAATTCCCGTGGCAGCGGACCGCGACCGGCGCCAACCTGCTGTCCCCGGACGGCACCCTCGGCGTGACGATCTTCGAGGAAATGACCACCCTCGCGCTCCAGACCGGCGCCATCAACCTTGGCCAGGGTTTCCCGGACGAAGACGGCCCGGTGGAGATCAAGGCTGCCGCGCAGGCAGCCATCGCCGCAGGGGCCAACCAGTACGCCCCCGGCAAGGGCGTCCTGGAGCTGCGCGAGGCGATCTCCCTCCACCAGGAGCGCTTCTACGGACTGGAACCGGACCCGCAGACCGAAATCATTGTCACCACCGGAGCCACGGAGGCCATTGCCGCCTCGCTGCTCGCGCTCGTGGGCCCGGGCGATGAGGTCATCACCTTCGAGCCGTTCTATGACTCCTACGGCGCGATCATCGGCCTCTCCGGCGCCCGCCATGTCACTGCCCCGCTGCTGGCCCCGGATTTCCTGCCGGACCTGGACGCCCTCGAAGTGGCGTTCAGCAGCCGCACCAAGGTGGTGCTGCTCAACAACCCGCACAACCCCACCGGCGCGGTGTTCCCCCGCGAGGTGCTGGAACGCGTCGTCGAGCTCGCCACCCGGTACGACGCCGTCATCATCAGCGACGAGGTCTACGAACACCTCACCTTCGGTGTCCGCCACATCCCGGTGGCCACCCTGCCGGGCGCCGCGGAGCGCACGCTGACCATCTCCTCCGCCGGGAAGACCTTCTCGTTTACCGGCTGGAAGATCGGCTGGCTCTGCGGACCGGAGCACCTGGTCTCGGCCGCCCGCACCGTCAAGCAGTTCCTGAGCTACAGCTCCGGCACCCCGTTCCAGAGCGCCATCGCGGCCGGGCTCGGCCTGCCGGATGAGTTCTACGCCGGCATCGCCGATACGCTGCAGCTCAAGCGTGACATCCTCAGCGAGGGCCTGCGCGCCGCGGGTCTGGACGTCTTCACCCCGCAGGGGACGTACTTCGTGAACGTGGACACCGCGCGGCTGGGCATTACCGACGCACTGGACCTGGCCCGCCGGCTGCCCGGGCTGGTGGGCGTTGCTGCCATTCCGGTGTCCGTGTTTTGCCATCCGGAAGGCGCCGAACGCACCCGGAGCCTGCTGCGTTTCGCGTTCTGCAAGAGGATTGATGTCCTGCAGGAAGCGGCCGAGCGGCTCGCGACTCTCCGCGACATCATCTGATGGCGGACACGCCCGCAGCCTCGCGGTTCCTGCGCACCACAGGCCAGCACGCCACGATCGAGCCCGACGCCTTCACCGAGGGCGGTTATGTGCTCAGCATCGGCGGAGCGGAACAGTCACACGTCAACCTGGCGGACCCCTCGGACATCTTCTACGAGTATCTGCGCAGGATCGGCCACGTCGTGGATCTCGCGGCGCCCTGGGGCGAACCCGTCACGGCCCTCCATCTCGGGGCCGGGGCGCTGACGCTGGCGCGGTACATCCAGGCCACCCGGCCGGGGTCCGTGCAGTACGCGGTGGAGCTGGAACGGGAACTGCTGGACTTCGTGCTGCAGCAACTCCCCCTGCCCGGCGGCACGGACCTGCAGACGATCATCGGCGACGCCCGCGGCGCCCTGGCGGAACTGCCGCCGGAGCTGCGCTTCGACGTCGTGATCCTGGACATCTTCTCCGGGCCCGAGGCGCCTGAGCACATCGCCTGCACGGAGTTCTACCTGGAGGCCGCGGCGAAGCTCAGCCCCCGCGGGGTGCTGATCGTCAACGTGGGTGACGAGCCGGGACTCACGCTAGTGCGAAGCCAGGTGGCCGCGCTGCGCCGGGCGATGGCCGATGTGGCCGCGTTTGCCGAGACCGGCATGTTCAGCGGCAGGTTTCCCGGCAACATCATCCTGACCGGGACGCAGGGACCGTGGCCGGAGATGTGGACCGCGGCGCTCACCGCCCGTGGACCGCACCCCGGGAAGGTGCTGTCCGGCGTCGCGCTGGATCCGTTCTCAGACCAGCCGGGCTGATCGGGCCGCTCCCCCGGGAGGACATGTCCAGTCCTCGCGCCCAGGACCGGGCATAAGCGGAATATGTCCATCCGCCGGCCCCGGCGCGGGGCATGTCCGGGGTCCGGCGGCAGGTGCGGCGGCTCCGCCGGGGCGGGACTAGCTCCCCTCGGGCTCCGCTGCCTGGTCCGAAGCATCCTCCGGGCCCGCCTCCACGCCGGGTTCGGCGAACCAGAGCTTGGTCTCCCCGTACTTGCGTTCCGCGAACCTCTCCAGCCCGTCCGGCCAGGACGGTTCGGGGGCCCGGGAGGAGCGCTCCACGACGACGACGGCGCCCTCGGCCAGGTGCGGGAGCAGCTTGGCCAGCACCACCGCCAGCGCCGGTTCGTCCAGGGGGTAGGGCGGATCAAGGAAGACGAGGTCCCAGAGGACCCCGGGCTGGGTCCGGTCCAGGAACGATTCGACCTTGGAGCGGTGCACGGAGACCACTTTTTGCTGCGCAACGGTGTTGACGAGGTCAGCATTGCGCTGGCAGACCTCGCTGGCCTTGCCGTCGAATTCCACCAGGTCCACGGATTTCGCGCCGCGGCTGGCGCTTTCCACGCCCAGTGACCCGGAGCCGGCGTAGAGGTCCAGCACCCGTGCGTCCGCTATGACCTCGAAGGCGTCCAGCCGGGAAAAGAGCGCTTCCTTGACCCGGTCCGTCGTCGGGCGGGTCAGTGATCCGGGGACGCTGACCAGGGTGGTTCCGCCCGCGGCCCCGGCAATGATGCGGCTCATGGCCGTGCCACCTGAGACACATGCGCGAATTCCTGGATGCTGTTAGCCGCGTTCAAGGAACGCCTCCTTTTCCGGGTTGAGGTATTCGTCGATCGCCGCGGCGAGCCCGGGATGGGAGCCCAGGGACGGGTCGCCGCCGACGATCTGCCAGGCATCCTGCCGCGCCCGCGCGATCACGTCCTCGTGTTCCAGGACCCGCAGCAGCTTCAGGGTGGACCGGCCGCCGGACTGGGACGCGCCCAGGATGTCGCCTTCCCGGCGCAGCTTGAGGTCCTCCTGGGAGAGCTCGAACCCGTCGGTCGTGGCCGCCACGGCCTCGAGCCGGCGGCGGCTCGGGTGGCCGGGTTCCAGCGTGGTCACGAGCAGGCAGGTGCCCGGCAGGCCTCCACGGCCCACCCGGCCGCGGAGCTGGTGGAGCTGGGAGATGCCGAAGCGGTCCGCGTCCAGGATCACCATGAGGGTGGCGTTGTGGACGTCCACGCCCACTTCGATCACCGTGGTGGAGACCAGCAGCTTGACCTGGTTGGCGGTGAAGGCGGCCATGGTCTCGGACTTCAGGGCCGGGTCCTGCCGGCCGTGCAACGGCGCGACGGGCACGCCGGCCAGGGCGGGTTCGTCCCGGAGCTGTTCGACGACGCCGGTCACCGACGCCAGTTCGCGCGCCCCGTTGTCGTCTTCGAGGTCCGCTGCCGACGGTTCGGCTTCCCCGGGGCTGAAGTCGCCGTCGTCGTCGGTGCCGATTTTGGGGCAGACGAGGTAGACCTGATGGCCGGCGTCGATCTCTTCCCGGGCGCGGGTCCAGATGCGTGTGGCCCACGCCGGGTGCTCCGCGAGTCCGACGACGTGGGTGGTGATGGGTGCGCGGCCGGCCGGCAGCTCGTCCAGGATGGAGGTCTCAAGGTCCCCGAACACGGTCATGGCCACGGTCCGCGGGATGGGCGTGGCGGTCATGACCAGCAGGTGCGGAGGCTTGCTCGCCTTGGACCGGAGCACGTCCCGCTGTTCGACGCCGAAGCGGTGCTGCTCGTCGACCACGATCAGGCCGAGGTCGTAGAAGGACACGTTGTCGCTGAGCAGCGCGTGGGTGCCGATGACGATCCCGGCAGTGCCGGAGGCGGCGTCCAGCATGGCCTGCTTCCGCGCGGCGGTGGGCATGGACCCGGTGAGGAGGGTGACCTGGACGGCGTCGGGGCCGGAGCCGCCCAGCAGGCCGTCCCGGGACAGCGGCCCGAGCGTGCGCCGGATCGATTCGAAGTGCTGCGCGGCGAGGACCTCGGTGGGGGCCAGCAGGGCAGCCTGCCCGCCGGCATCCACCACCTGCAGCATGGCGCGCAGTGCCACGATTGTCTTGCCGGAGCCGACTTCGCCCTGGAGCAGGCGGTTCATCGGCGAGTCCTGGGCGAGTTCCGCGGCCAGGGTTTTGCCGACGGCGGCCTGGCCGGCGGTCAGGGTGAACGGCAGCTGCCGGTCAAAAGCGGTGAGCAGCCCCTCCGCGGCGGGACGGCGGGCGGTGGCCTCCTCCGCGGCCAGCTGGGCGCGGCGCCGGGCCAGCGCCGACTGGAGCACCAGGGCTTCCTGGTAGCGGAACCGGTCCCTGGCCCGCTGCCAGTCCGGAGGCGTCTGCGGCGCGTGGATAAGCCGGTAGGCGTCAGCGACCGGCAGGAATTTCTCCCGCGCGGCGATGTCCCCCGGCAGCGGGTCCGGCAGGGTGTCGAGCTCCACGGTGTCCAGCAGGGTTGAAATGACTTTCTGGATGGACCAGCTGGTCAGCTTGGCGGTGGCCGGGTACACGGGGATGGGCATGGCGGCGAGCTTCTCCGGGTCCATCCCGGGGGTGTCCGGGTCCTCGTCCAGGAGCAGGAAGTCGGGGTTGGTCAGCCCGAGGGAGCCGCCGTAGCGGGTGACCTTGCCGGAGAACATGGCGCGGCGGCCCGGCTGGAGTTCGGCCTTGGCCCGGAAGCCGTTGAAGAAACTCACCTTCAGCGTGCCGCTGCCCATCCCGGTGCCCGCGGACGCCGCGTCGTCGGAAATCACGACGTCGGTCAGCGAACCGCGGCGGGCGCGCATGGGCCGGGTGCTGGTGGAGACCACTCGGGCAATCAGGGTCACTTCCTCGTCGAGCGGGACCTCGCTGATGGGGGTGAGTTCGCCGCGGCTCAGGTAGCGGCGGGGGAAGTAGTTCAGCAGCCCGCCGACGGTGCTGATGCCGAGGTGCTTTTCGATGACGGCCGCGGAACGCTTGCCGATCCGGCGCTCGAGGCCAAGGTGCAGTTCAGCGCTGTGCCGTTCAGCTCCGGGCATTTCAGCGTTGTGCATTTCGGCGTTGTTCGGGTCAGCGTTCATGTCCGTCGGGGACCTGTCCTGCGGGTTCACGGGCACCGGCGTCCAGGGTTCCGGTATCCAGGGGTTCAGCGTCCGGCACGGCCAGCTCGCTGATGCTGATGTCCGAGGGCACGCCGAGGGAACGGATCATGGCCACGGCCGGCTCGGCCTGCGGCACATGGACGTGGACGCGCCAGCGGTAGGCACCGGTCGCGTCGGGGACTCCGCCGACCTGGCTCATGATGACGGAGTCGCCCATTTCATCGAGCCGCTGGCGCATCATGGCGGCGTCGAGCGGGGAGAGCGTGATCGTGCACATGACTTCCACCCCCTCGTCCCGCGGCATGCCCGCGTGGATGTGCGGGTCCTGGACGTCGTAGCCGTGCAGGCCGTCCAGGAGGCGGTCCTGAAGGTCCTCGCCGAGGACCGCTGAGCGGAGGCAGTCGAGGATAAGCAGCATCCCGACACCGCCGGCATCCACCACGTGGGCGTTGTGCAGCGCCTCCAGCTGGTCTTCGGTGCGCACCACTGCCGCGACGGCGGCGTTCACAGCGGCGTCCAGGGCCAAGCCAAGGGTGTGGTTGCTGTCGTCCCCGTCGTGCGCCGAGTCCACGGCGGCCGCGGCGCGGGCGGCGGCCTCCATCACGGAGAGCATGGTTCCGGGTACCGGGTCGCTCAACGCGGACCAGGCCCGGAGCTGGGCACGGTTCAAAGCCGCGGCCAGCAGCGGTGCGCTCAGCCGCTGGTGGCCCGCGAGGGGCTCGGCTGCGGCGCAGAGGAAGACGGCGAACAGGGTCCCGGAGTTGCCGCGCGCCTGTTCCATGGCTGCCTGGCCTGCCTGGGCGAGGACGGCGCCGACGTCGTTCTGACGCGGATCCGGCGGGCCGAACGAATGCACTGACGAATCGGGGCTGATCTGGGGCAGCGCGGCGGTATCCAGGCTCTGGAGTGAGCGGGCGGCGGCGCGCACCGTCAGGTAGAGGTTGGTGCCGGTGTCGCCGTCGGCGACGGGGAAGATGTTGATGGCGTTCAGGCGGTCGCTGTGGTTTCCAAGCGTTGTTTCTGCCTTGCTCAACCACCGCTTCATCGCTTGCGCGTTGGCGGCAATTTTAGTCTGCAAAGTGATCCCATCCCACAGAGTCAGCGGGCCTTCCCGCTATTTTGACGCCCGCGCTGTCCGTTGGTGCAGGGGCTTCTACCGAGCCTATCGCAGTGAAACCGTGAGGCAGCTGAACTCCCGCGGGGAATGTGGCCAGCAGCCCGTGGTCCTCCCCGCCGCCCAGGACCCAGGCCATCGGATCTGTGCCGAGCAGCTCGGCGGCGGGCAGGAGGGGAGCCGCCAGTTCCTTCAATACCGCCGCGTCGAGGTTCAGGACGGCGCGGCTGGCGGACGCCATCCGGTTGCCGTCCCGGACCAGCCCGTCGGAAATATCGATCATGGCCGTGGCCCCGGAATCCCGGGCCAGCGGGCCCGCCGCGAGCGGAGGCTGGGGCCTGCACTGGGTGTCCATCAGGCCGCGCTGCGCCTTGCTCAGTTTCTCGACCGGGGTTGCCGACTCGAGCAGCGCGAGACCCGCAGCGGCACGCCCCACTGTGCCGGCCAGCGCCAGGGTGTCTCCCGGGCGGGCGCCGGAGCGAAGCACGGCCGCCCGGCCGCTGAGGGTGCCGAGGATTGCTACGCTGACGGCCAGCTCACGGCCCCGGCCAAGGTCACCGCCGGCCACGGCACAGTCCGGGGCGCCCAGCTCCCGGATCGCTGCCGAAAGCCCGTCAGCGAAGTCCTCCACCCAGGCGACCCGGGTTTCCGGTGGCATGGTGAGGCTGACGACGAGGGACGTGGCGCGGGCACCCATGGCGTTGATGTCGCTGAGGTTCTGCGCGCCGGCCTTCCACCCGACGTCGTAGCCGGTGGTCCGGTAGCCGTTGTTCCACTCGAGCCGGAAATCCTGGTCCGCCACCTGCGTGTCGATACTGAGGACGGTCCGGCCGTCCGGGGCGGCCACGATGGCGGCGTCGTCGCCCGGGCCCAGAATCAGGGACGGGTTGTGTTCCTGGCCGTAATGCAGGCGCGGGAAGATACGTTCCAGGAGCTCGGATTCGGAGAGCCCGCCGACGGTCAGGGGTGGGGACGTCTGTGGTGAAACGTTCAGTGGTGAGGCGGTCAGGGACGGTTCGTTCAAACGATCAGGCACAGTCCTACGCTACCGCGGCGGTGTGACGTCTGCGGTTTTTGGGCGTGTGCGGTCATCTTGGCCTACGTAGTCGCGGAGCCGTGTCGCGGCCGCGGGCGGGTGGAACCCCTGGGCTGCCAGCTTGCCGAGTTCGAGGGTGCTGTTTTGCGGCCTCGGGGCGGCACTCTTGCCTTTGAAATACTCCGTGGTGCTGACTCCGGTCACAGCCGTCCGCGCTCCCCCGGCGAGTTCGAACACATCGGCTGCGATGTCCTGCCACGACTGCGGATTCCCGTTGTTGCTTAGGTTGTAGGTGCCAAAGGGGGCGCCGGTTGCGAGCAAGTGCCGGATGCCGGCGGCGATGTCCTCGGTGAAGCTGAGCCGCCCGATCTGGTCATCGACCACCGAAGGCTCGATCGCCCGTTCGGCGAGGGAAGCCATGGTCCGGACGAAGTTGCCGCCGTCTCCGATGACCCAGCTGGTCCGCACAATGTAGTGCCGGGGAACCACACTGACCACGGCATCTCCCGCGGCCTTGGTCTGCCCGTACACCCCCAGCGGTGAAAACGGTTCGTCCTCGGTATGGACTTCAGTTGTGCCGTCGAAGACATAGTCCGAGGAGATGTGCACCAGGGTCAGGCCGTGCTCGACGGCGGTCCGGGCCAGCCGGGCGACGGCGGTGACGTTGACGGCCCAGGCGGTTTTGCGGCCCTCGGGGGTTTCGGCGGCGTCGACGGCTGTGTAGGCCGCGGCGTTGATGATCGTGGAGTAGTTTTTCCAGTTCCGCGCGGCGAAGGCATCCTCGCTGCCCAGGTCGAACTCGGCCCGGCCGGCGAACTCAACGGACGTGTCGCCGTCGTACAGTTGCCGCAGGGCCTTGCCGAGCTGGCCGTCGGCGCCGATCACGAGGGTCTTCTTCGGCGGCATCGGGGTGACGTCCGCGAGGCGCGGGTGCCCCTTGTCCTTGTCCGAGAGTTCGGCCTCGCCCAGGGGAACCGGCCACGTGATGGCTGCGGTCTCGTCGGCGAGGTTCAGGAAGGTGTACTGGCCCTGGGCGTCGGCGGACCAGTGGTCGTTGACCAGGTAGGTGTAGGCGGTGTTGTCCGCCAGGGTCTGGAAGGCGTTGCCCACGCCGCGGGGAATGAAGATGGCCTGGCTGGCGTCCAGTTCGGCGGTGAAAACTGCGCCGAACGACGGCCCCTCGCGCAGGTCAACCCACGCCCCGAAGATCCTGCCGGTGGCGACGGAAATGAACTTGTCCCACGGCTCGGCGTGGATGCCGCGGGTGGTGCCGGCCTTTTCATTGAAGGAGATGTTGTTCTGCACCGGCCGGAAGTCCGGCAGGCCGAGGGCCACCATTTTTTCCCGTTGCCAGTTCTCCTTGAACCACCCGCGGTTGTCACCATGGACCGGAAGGTCGTAGAGGACGACGCCGGGAATCGGAGTTTCGTGCGCTGTGAGCTTTTTCGAGAACTCGATCGGCATGGTCTACTGGCCCTGTTCCGTGTACCTGGCTTCCGTGGCCGCCTTCTGCGGACGCCACCAGTCCTCGTTGTTCCGGTACCAGCGAATCGTGTCTTCCAGCCCGGCATCGAAGTGCGGGAAGCGCGGCGTCCAGCCGAGTTCGTCGCGGAGCTTCGTGGAATCGATGGCGTAGCGCACGTCGTGGCCGGGCCGGTCCACGACGTGGTCGTAGTCGTCCGGCGCCTGCCCCATGAGTTTCAGGATCAGCTCCACAACGTCCTTGTTGTTCTTCTCGCCGCCGGCGCCGATCAGGTAGGTCTCCCCGATCCGGCCCTTGGCGATGATCGCCAGGACGGCGGAGGAGTGGTCGTTGGCGTGGATCCAGTCGCGGACGTTCTCGCCCTTGCCGTACAGCTTGGGGCGGATGCCGTCGATCACGTTGGTGATCTGGCGCGGGATGAACTTTTCCACATGCTGGTAGGGACCGTAGTTGTTGGAGCAGTTGCTGAGGGTCGCCTGCAGGCCAAAGGACCGCACCCAGGCGCGGACCAGCAGATCCGAGCCCGCCTTCGTCGAGGAGTACGGGCTGGAGGGGTTGTACGGCGTGTTTTCGGTGAACCGCTCCGGATCGTCGAGCTCCAGGTCGCCATAGACCTCGTCGGTGGAGATGTGGTGGAAGCGCCTGCTGTGCTTCCGCGCGGCCTCGATCAGCGTGTACGTGCCGATGATGTTCGTGTCCAGGAACGGGCGCGGATCGTGCAGGGAGTTGTCGTTGTGCGACTCCGCGGCGTAGTGCACGACGACATCGCAGCCGGCAACCAGCCGATCGACCAGGCCTGCGTCGCAGATGTCTCCCTGGACGAACTCGAAGCGCTCCGCCGGAAGGCCCGCGAGCGAATCCAGGTTTCCGGCGTAGGTGAGCTTGTCCAGGACCGTCACATGGGCGTCCGTGTTCTCGAGAACGTAGTGGACAAAACTGGCGCCGATGAACCCTGCGCCACCTGTGACGAGTAGTCGCTGCATGAGTCAGACCCTACCCGTTGCGCTTGCTCCAAGAAACATAAAGGATGTGCCCATGCGCGGAATCATTCTGGCCGGGGGAACCGGATCACGGCTGCATCCGATTACCTTTGGCATCAGCAAGCAGCTGGTCCCGGTCTATGACAAACCGATGATCTACTATCCGCTTTCCACCCTCATTCTGGCCGGAATCAGGGACATCCTGATTATCACGGCTCCCCACGACTCGGATCCTTTCCGCCGGCTGCTCGGTGACGGCTCACAATTCGGGGTCTCCATCACCTACAAGGTTCAACCGTCTCCGGACGGGCTCGCTCAGGCATTCATCCTTGGCCAGGAACACATCGGCCACGATTCCGTGGCACTCGTCCTCGGCGACAACATCTTTTATGGCCCTGGCATGGGCGCCCAGCTCGGCAGGTACGTTGGCGTGGACGGCGGGTCGGTCTTTGGCTACTGGGTCAACGATCCTGGCGCCTACGGCGTCGTCGAGTTCGACGATTCCGGCCGCGTGCTGACGCTGGACGAGAAGCCCGCGCAGCCGAAGAGCAACTACGCGGTGCCCGGGCTGTACTTCTACGACAACGACGTCGTGGAGATTGCCCGAGAGCTGAAGCCGTCGCCCCGGGGCGAACTCGAAATCACGGACGTCAACAAGGCATATCTTGCCCTGGATAAGCTGCACGTCGAGATCCTCCCCCGGGGAACTGCGTGGCTGGACACGGGCACGTTCGACGACCTCAACGACGCATCAAATTTTGTCCGGACGGTCCAGAAGCGGCAGGGACTCATCATCGGCGCACCCGAGGAAATCGCGTGGCGCCAGGGCTTCCTCAGTGACGACGAGCTGCGGGCCAGGGCCGAGCCGCTCGTGAAAAGCGGTTACGGATCCTACCTGCTGGGGCTCCTGTAGGGACTCTACTGCCGGTTCAGGGCGCTTCCAGGCCCGTACTGCGGTGCGCCACCACCGGGATAGGCTTAACGCATGCAGCGCTACCGTTTCCCGGCTTCCGCACGTCCGTTCCGTTTTCTGGCCACGGCGGCAGCCGCCGGGATCGTGCTGGCCGCCTGCGCTCCGGTTGTCGACGTCGCGCCCGCCAAGGACGCTGCAAACGCCGCCTGTGCCCCGATGATGGTGGCGCTGCCCGATGCCATTGGTGAGGCCAAGCTGCGCAAGACCAACAGCCAGGCCACCGCTGCCTGGGGTGACCCGTCCCTCGTGATCCTGCGGTGCGGAGTGAATGTTCCGGGCCCGACGACGGACCGCTGCGTCAGCGTGAACGGCGTCGACTGGGTCATCAAGGAAGGCAACCCGGTCTGGACCCTGACCACGTTCGGACGCGAGCCCGCCACCGAGATCCTGATGGACCCGGACAAGATCAGCTCCGCCACTGTGCTCGCGGACCTGGCCGCCGCTGCCGCGAAGGTCCCGGCGGCGCGGAACTGCGTGGGCCAGGCGGACCTGCAGAACCTGCCGCCGAGCCAGTAGCTGCTAGCGCAGGCCGGTCTTGCGGTGCAGCGCCAGGTAGATCAGTTCGTCGATCAGCTCCGCGTAGCCCAGGCCGGAGGCCTTCCACATCTGCGGGTACATGCTCTTCGGCGTGAACCCGGGCATCGTGTTGATCTCGTTGATAACGAGTTCGCCCTCAGGCGTGTAGAAGAAGTCCACCCGGCTCAGCCCCTCGGCCCCGACGGCGTCAAACGCGACAGCAGCCAGCTCGCGGACCCGGGCGCTGGCCTCGTCCGGGAGGTCGGCCGGGCAGCTGAGGTCCGCGGCGTCGTCCACGTATTTGGCGTTGAAGTCGTAGAACTCATGCCCGCCGCCTGCCACGGAAATCTCGCCCGGCATAGAGGTCCGGGGAGCGTCAGTCCCCCGTCCTTCCAGCACGGCGCACTCGATTTCGCGGCCCACAATGCCCGCCTCGATGACAAGCTTCGGGTCATGCTCGCGGGCGGCCTCGATCGCGGCGTCGAGCCCGTCGATGGAGTCCACCTTGGAGATCCCCATGGAGGACCCGGCCCGCGCGGGCTTGACGAAGACGGGGAAGCCCAGCTGGTCCACGCGCTTGCGGACCGTCTCAGGGTCATTGCGCCACTGCCGGTCGGTCACGGCAATGTACGGACCCACCCGGAGCCCGGCGGATTCGAACACCACTTTCATGAAGTGCTTGTCCATGCCGACGGCGGACGCCAGCACGCCGGCGCCCACGTAGCGGGTGTCGGAGAGTTCCAGGAAACCCTGGATGGTGCCGTCCTCGCCGAACGGGCCGTGCAGCAGCGGGAACACGACGTCGACGGCGCCAAGTTCCTGCGGGACCTCGTTCGGGGAGGCCACGATCAGCTGGTGCTCGCCGCCGATTTCGGTCAGCGCCACGGTCCGGGCCGAGGACGCGACCTCGGGCAGGGAGGATGCCGACAGCGACCAGTCATGCGTGTCGCCGGAGGCCAGCACCCACTGGCCGGTCTTGGCGATCCCGATCGGGATGACCTCGTACTTCGTCTGGTCGATGGCGCCGAGAACCCCGGCCGCCGTCACGCAACTGACAGCGTGTTCGCTGGAACGGCCCCCAAACAGGACCGCCACGCGGGGCCGGGCGGCTTGGCCTTCTGTGTTCACGTTTTCTTCAGACACGGTCAGTAATCGCCTTCAGGTTTCAGGTCCCGGGACAGCAGCAGCGGCCCCAGTTCATCGACGGACAACTTTCCGGCCAGCACGGCGACGACCGCCGCGGTGATGGGCATTTCAACGCCACGCTTGCCGGCCAGCTCATGGACGGCCTGGGCGGACTTGATCCCCTCGGCCGTCTGCGTCATTTCCGCGGTCACTTGGTCCAGGGTCAGGCCCTTGCCCAGAAGCCGTCCGGCGGTGTGGTTCCGGGACAGCGGCGAGGAACAGGTCGCCACAAGGTCGCCAAGGCCGGCCAGCCCGGCCATCGTCTGTACCTCGCCGCCCAGGGCGAGCGAGAGCCGGGAGGTCTCGGCGAGACCCCGCGTGATGACGGAGGCCTTCGTGTTGTCACCCATCCGCTTGCCTTCGCAGATGCCGACGGCCAGCGCAATGATGTTCTTGACGATCCCGCCGATCTCGACGCCGACGACGTCCCCCGTCGTGTACGGGCGGAAGTACGGGGCCGTGCAGCTGCGCGCGATCCAGCCGGCAGCGGTCGGGTCCGTGCAGGCCACCACGGATGCCGTGGGCTCCTCGCGGGCGATTTCCATGGCCAGGTTGGGTCCGGAAACCACAGCGATCCGGCTGGCGGGAACGCTGAGCTCCTCGGAGATGACTTCGCTCATCCGGGCATCGGTGTGCAGCTCGAGTCCCTTCATCAGGGAAACCACCAGGGATCCAGGCTCCACGAGGTGCTTCCATTCGCGCAGTTGCGGCCTCAGGGTCTGGGCCGGAACGGCCAGGACCACCAGCTGGGCGCCCGCGAGGACTTCGGCGACGTCGGTGGACGCGGTGATGCTGGGCGGAAGGGCAATGTCCTTGAGGTACTGCTCGTTCCGGTGCTTCAGGTTGATCTGGTCGACCACTTCGCCCCGCCGGCCCCAGAGCCGGATATCGCGCTCGGTGCCGGAGGCCGTGGCCGCGTCAGCGAGGATCTTCGCGAACGTGGTCCCCCACGACCCCGCCCCGAGGACGGCCACCGTGGTGGCGGAGCCCGTCCCGCCGAAGTCCGCCGTCATTTGACGCCGTCCGCGCCGGTCGCTGTGCCGGCGTCGGCGGATCCGGCGTCGGGTGTTTTGCCGCCGGTGCCGGCGGCAGAACCGCCGGCTTTGCCGTCCTGGTCGATGAAGCGGCCGTGCGTTGACTGCTTGTGGGCCGCAGGGTCCCAGCGGACCAGGGGAGGCTGTCCCCCGCGGAGCGTGGCCAGGAGCTCGGTAATGGCCTCCATGATGACGTTCGTGGCCTCCGTGAGGGTGGCCTTGTCCAGCGGACGTCCGGCG
The DNA here is from genome assembly GCF_019977335.1 of Arthrobacter sp. NicSoilB4. Taxonomy (NCBI): domain Bacteria; kingdom Bacillati; phylum Actinomycetota; class Actinomycetes; order Micrococcales; family Micrococcaceae; genus Arthrobacter; species Arthrobacter sp. NicSoilB4. The sequence goes on from NZ_AP024653.1 coordinate 2,485,491, forward strand.
AATGCGCTGAGGTCCACGGGATCGCCCACCACCAGGCGCGAGGTCTTCCGGGGAAAGACGTGCATGCGTTTGGCATAGCGGGGCAGGACCTCGTGGGCTCCCCAGTGCGCCATCGGCACCACCGGGATGCCGCTTTCGAGCGCCATCCGCGCGGCACCGGTGTGGCCCTTCATCGGCCACAGCTCCGGATCACGGGTCAGCGTGCCCTCGGGATAAATGATGATGGCGCCGCCCTCGTCCACCACTTCCTTGGCAATCTGCAGCGAGCGGTTGGCGCCCGCCGTCGAACGTTCCACCGGGACCTGCTTGGTGGCGCGGAGCACGAACCCCAGCACGGGCACCTTGAAGAGCCCCGCCTTGGCCAGGAAGTGCGGCATCCGCTTCTGGTTGTAGAGCATGTGCCCCACCACCAGGGGGTCGATTTCCGTGCAGTGGTTGGGTGCTGCGATGAAGCCGCCGGCGGGAAGCTTCTCCAGGCCGAGCCATTTCTTCCGCATCAGGAGGTTCATGACCGGCCGGACAATCCCGGCAACAACGACAAAAGTGATGTGGCTCTTGGCCGATTCCTTCACCTGGTCCCCGCTACTCGGCTGCGGTGATGTCGAAATCGGCGCCCAGGCCCGCGAGCTTCTCGGTGAAGCGCTCGTAGCCGCGGTTGATGATGTCGATTCCGGTGACCCGCGAGGTGCCGTTGGCGGCCAGCGCGGCGATCAGGTGGCTGAACCCGCCGCGCAGGTCCGGTACGTCAATATCCGTGCCGGTCAGCTGGGCCGGGCCGGAAATCACGGCTGAATGCAGGAAGTTGCGCTGGCCGAAGCGGCACGGCACGCTGCCCAGGCATTCGCGGTGGACCTGGATGTTGGCGCCCATCCTGATGAGGGCGTCGGTGAAGCCGAAGCGGTTTTCGTAGACGGTTTCGTGGACGATCGACACGCCCTCAGCCTGCGTCAGGGCCACGATCAGGGGCTGCTGCCAGTCGGTCATGAAGCCCGGGTGCACGTCCGTCTCGAGGACCAGCGGGTTGAGCTTGCCGCCCTTGTGATAAAAGCGGATGCCGTCGTCGCCGATGTCCATCCCGCCGCCGACTTTGCGGTACGTGTTGAGGAAAGTCATCATGTCGCGCTGGGTGGCGCCTTCGACGAAGATGTCGCCGCGCGTGACCAGTGCCGCGGAGGCCCAGGAGGCGGACTCGTTGCGGTCCGACAGGGCGCGGTGGTTGTAGCCGCCGAGGTCCGGGACGCCCTCGATCCGGATGGTGCGGTCCGTCTGGACGCTGATGATCGCGCCCATCTTCTGCAGCACGGCGATGAGGTCGACGATCTCCGGCTCGGTGGCCGCGCCGGAGAGCTCGGTGATGCCCTCGGCCCTCGTGGCGCTCAGCAGCACCTGTTCGGTGGCGCCGACGGACGGGTACGGCAGGGAGATCTTGGCGCCCTTGAGGCCGCCCGGCGCAGAGATGTGGATGCCGCCGGGACGCTTCTCGACGACGGCGCCGAACTGCCGCAGCACGTTCAGGTGGTAGTCAATGGGCCGGTCGCCGATCTTGCAGCCGCCCAGGTCGGGGATGAAGGCCTCGCCGATCGCGTGGATCAAGGGACCGCACAGCAGGATCGGGATCCGGGAATCGCCGGCGTGCGCGTCGATGGCCGTGTGGGAGGCTGTCTTCGCGTTGGTCGGATCGAGCGTGAGGTCCCCCGTGAGCGGGTCCTTTTCCACGGTGACACCGTGGAGCTGGAGCAGGCTGGTGACAACCTCGACGTCCTTGATTTCAGGGACGTTGCGCAGCACGGACGGCTCGTTGCCCAGCAGGGCAGCCACCATGGCCTTGGGGACAAGATTCTTGGCCCCACGCACGGTGACGCGGCCAGTCAGCGGGACGCCTCCGCGGATTGTCAGAACACTACTCATATACCGGTTTCCTCACGACTACTCGCCCCCAAATCCTTACAAAGGCACCTGCTAAGCATAGGAGCTTGCGTTACCGATCTGAAATACGGCACGGTCCGGCCCGTTGGCTTAGCCGCAGTTCCCGCCGTCGAAAGCAAAGCAACGCGGGGTCACTTCCGGCCCATCCCAAGGGCCGGGATGGGCTAAAAGTGACCCCGCGTTGCTGCAGGAGAAGGCTTCAGGACAGCTTGGCCGGCAGCGTCTTGGGCATGAAGCCGGGCCGGGTGGCCTCGAACGCGGTGATGTCTTCCTCGTGCTGGAGGGTCAGGCCGATGTCATCCAGGCCTTCGAGGAGGCGCCAGCGGGTGTAGTCGTCAATTTCAAAGGGCGCCACGATGTTGCCGCACTGGACGGTCTTGGAGACGAGGTCCACGGTGACCGCGGTGCCCGGGGCGTTCTCCAGCTCCTTCCAGATGAGTTCGATGTCATCCTGGGCGAGCTCGGCGGCGAGCAGGCCCTGCTTGCCTGAGTTGCCGCGGAAGATGTCCGCGAAGCGCGAGGACAGCACGGTCTTGAAGCCGTAGTCCTTCAGCGCCCAGACGGCGTGCTCCCGGGAGGATCCGGTGCCGAAGTCCGGGCCGGCCACCAGCACGGAGCCGGCGTTGAACGGTTCCTGGTTCAGGATGAACGCCGGGTCCTTCCGCCAGGCAGCGAACAGCGCGTCCTCGAAGCCGGTGCGGGTGATGCGCTTGAGGTAGACGGCCGGGATGATCTGGTCCGTGTCGACGTTGCTCTGGCGCAGCGGGACGCCGATGCCGGTGTGGGTGGTGAACTTTTCCATGGCGGATCCTTCTGGACTGTATGGATCTGGGCTGTGTGGATCAGGGACTGCGGGTAGCTACGCGGCGTCGGTGCTGCGGGCCGCAGACCCGGCAGCGGGGTCAAGGTCCGAGGGCGAGCTCAGCGTGCCGCGCACCGCCGTCGCGGCTGCCACCACCGGGGAAACCAGGTGCGTGCGCCCGCCCTTGCCCTGGCGGCCCTCGAAGTTGCGGTTCGACGTCGAGGCGCAGCGCTCCCCCGGTTCCAGCTGGTCCGGGTTCATGCCCAGGCACATGGAGCAGCCGGCGAAGCGCCACTCGGCGCCGAAATCCTTGAAGACCTTGTCCAGGCCCTCGGCCTCGGCCTCGAGGCGGACCCGGGCGGAGCCGGGCACCACGAGCATCCGGATGTTGGGGTCCTTGGTGCGGCCGCGGATGATGTCCGCCGCGGCGCGGAGGTCCTCCATCCGGGAGTTGGTGCAGGAGCCCAGGAAGACCGTGTCCACCCGGATGTCCTTCATCGGGGTGCCGGCCTCCAGTCCCATGTACTGCAGCGCGCGTTCCGCCGCGGCTTTGGCGTTCTCGTCACCGAAGTCCTCGGGCGAGGGCACCTTCGCGGACAGGGACACGCCCTGGCCGGGGTTGGTTCCCCACGTGACGAACGGCTCCAGCGCGTCGGCGTCGAGGTCCACCTCGACGTCGAACGTGGCGTCGTCCTCGGAGCGCAGGGTGTTCCAGTACTCGACGGCGGCGTCCCATTCGGCGCCCTGTGGCGCGTGCGGGCGGCCGAACATGTAGTCGTACGTGGTCTGGTCCGGGGCGACGAGTCCGGCGCGGGCGCCGGCTTCGATGGACATGTTGCAGATGGTCATCCGGGCTTCCATGGACAGCGCCCGGATCGCGGAGCCCCGGTACTCGAGCACGTAGCCCTGGCCGCCGCCGGTGCCGATCTTGGCGATGACGGCCAGGATGATGTCCTTGGCGGAGACGCCCGGCTTCAGGGTGCCCTCGACGTTGATGGCCATCGTCTTGAAGGGCTTCAGCGACAGTGTCTGGGTGGCCATGACATGCTCCACCTCGGACGTGCCGATCCCCATCGCGAGGGCACCGAAGGCCCCATGGGTGGAGGTGTGCGAGTCGCCGCAGACGACGGTCATGCCGGGCTGGGTGAGGCCAAGCTGCGGCCCGACAACGTGGACGATCCCCTGCTCGGCGTCGCCGAGGGAGTGCAGCCGGACACCGAACTCCTGGCAGTTGTTGCGCAGGGTCTGGATCTGCGTGCGGCTGGTGAGATCGGCAATTGGCTTGTCGATGTCCAGCGTGGGAGTGTTGTGGTCCTCGGTTGCGATGGTGAGGTCTGGCCGGCGCAGCGGGCGCCCGGCCAGCCGGAGGCCCTCAAAGGCCTGCGGCGACGTCACTTCGTGCACCAGGTGGAGGTCGATAAAGAGAAGGTCTGGCTGGGCGTTGGCTCCTTCGCCGTCGCCCTTTCGCACCACGTGCGCGTCCCAGACTTTCTCGGCCAGTGTCTTTGCCACGGCCTGCTCCCTTCACTGCGGTCTACGTACTTGCCAGCTTGCTGACTCCACTGAATCAGCACTCCCGCGTAATGCGCCAGCGCGCTGACTTGCATCTCAGATAATGAGACGGCAATATCATTACATGGACAATTCTAGTGGAGTCGGTGTCATCGATAAAGCGGCCCATGTGCTTGACGCACTTGAGGCCGGGCCAACCACCCTGGCGCAGCTTGTTGCAGCCACAGGACTGGCAAGGCCCACCGTGCACCGGCTGGCACTGGCGCTGGTCCACCACCGGCTGGTCAGCCGCGACATCCAGGGCCGTTTTGTGCTCGGCAGCCGCCTCGTGGAGCTCGCCTCCGCGGCCGGCGAAGACCGCCTGATCGCCTCCGCGGGCCCGGTCCTCATGCAGCTCCGCGATGCCACGGGCGAGAGCGCTCAGATCTTCCGCCGGCAGGGCGACTGGCGCGTCTGCGTCGCGTCCGCCGAGCGGCCCATCGGCCTGCGCGACACCATTCCCGTCGGCACCCAGCTGTCAATGAAGGCCGGCTCCGCCGCCCAGGTGCTCCTCGCGTGGGAGGACCACGACCGCCTTTTGGAGGGCCTGCAGGCTGCCCGCTTCACTCCCACCGTCCTGGCCGGAGTACGACGCCGGGGCTGGGGCCAGAGCCTCGGCGAACGTGAGCCGGGGGTCGCCTCCGTCTCGGCCCCCGTCCGCGGTCCGTCCGGCCGCGTGATCGCCGCGGTGTCGATCTCCGGGCCGATTGAACGCCTGACCCGCCAGCCGGGCCGGCTGCACGCCGAGGTGGTCTGCAACGCGGCGCGGGTGCTGACCGAGGCCTTGCGCAAGACCAACGACTGACGGCATAGGCTGTCCGCATGAACAGCTATGCGGTCTTCCTGCGCGGGGTCAACGTCGGCGGCATCACCATCAAGATGGCCGAGCTGAAGGAAGCCCTGAAGTCCCGGCCGTTTTCGGACGTGAAGACCCTCCTGGCCAGCGGAAACGTCGTGCTCTCCAGCGGGCTGCCCCCCGCAGGGGTCAAGGAGGAGTTCGAAGAGTGCCTCCGGGAGGCCTTCGGCTATGACGCCTGGGTGGTGGTCCTGGCGGCGGACCGTGTGGGTGAACTCGTGGCGGCCTGCCCCTACCCTGCGGATGACTCCTCCACCCACACCTACCTCACGCTCGCTTCGGACGCCGAGGTTCTTGCGGAGCTCTACGAGGCCGGAAGAGCGATGGACGGGGCCGAACTGACCCTGCTGGGGCCGGAGGCCCTGGCGTGGCTTGCGCCGGCCGGGGGAACGCTGGACAGCCCGTTCAGCAAGCTGTCCTCGAAGCCGAAATACAAGGCCTCCACGACCACCCGCAACCTGCGCACCATGATCAAGGTCCGGGACGCCGCCGGGCTGTGATGGCAACAGCACCCCCGTTGCCGCTGTCACAGTGCTGGAGCGCTGGCTAGCTAGCGCGCCGCCCGCAGTGCCTTGTTGAACGACCCCAGGCGGCTGACCTCAAGCTCCACCGGTTCCACCACAAGATCCTCGGCCACGGCAGCGACAGAGGCCCTGAGCCGTTTCCGGGCCGCCGCGCCCCGTGCGCGGGCGGCGCCGCCCGCGATGAACTTCGCCAGCACGGCCAGGACAATCCCAAGAAGCACCCCTCCCGCGATCATCACGGTCGGCACCGGCCAGCCCTGCACCAGCGGCACCTCCGGCACGGGAAGCTGCAAATAGCCCAAAGCCGCCAGGACGCCGAGCCACGCGAATCCGCCCAGCGCCGCCAGCAAGGCAATCCACTGGACGACGTTGAACACCGTCCACCACCAGGATGTCCCGCCGGCTTTCAAATCCGTCGCGGCGATGGCCTGGTCCAGCGCATCCGGAAGCTGATCCCTGCCCTCGCGGGCGGCACTGCGGATGACTGCCCGCCAGGGGCCGGGGGCGCCGTCGGAGGCTGCGTCGGCAAATTCCCGGACGGCGGCATCCGTGCGGGCCCGTTCCGGGGCGCCGGCAGGCGGCAGGGACGTGCGGTTCAGTTCAGGTTTGGCGCCTTCCCGGCGCAGATTCAGCCGGCGCAACGGGTCGGGCCGGAAGCGGACCAGCCAGCGCGTCACCGGCCAGCCGGTGCGGCGGGTCGCCTCCAGGCGGTAGGACCGGACGACAGCCTCCACCACGAGCGGGACGTTCGCGGCGAAGGCCAGTTCCTCGGCCAGCCTGGCCTTCGACGCTGCCGTGACTCCGGCTGCCTCGCCGTCGCCCGACGCCTCAGCGAGCCGGGCCGAGGCCCGCGTGACGTCCGCGCCCAGGCGCTGGGACTGGGCCTGCCGCTGCCTGGCCACCTGGCCGATGGCCGCCCGGACTTTGTCGACGCCGCTGCCCACGACAGCGGAGGCGCCAATGACCTGCACCTTGCCCAGGCCGTCCCGCGCCAGGATGGCCTTGAGCGACTCCAGCACCGGCGGAACGTCCCGCCCCGGGAGCCTGTCGACCTGGTTCAGCACCACCAGCGTGACGGCGCCGTGTGCGGCCAGCGGGGTGAGGAAATCGTTGTGCACGGCGGCATCGGCGTATTTCTGCGGATCGAGCACCCAGACGAGGACGTCGACGAGTCCCACCATCCGTTCCACGATCTCGCGGTTGGCAGCGCGCGTGGAGTCGAAGTCGGGGAGGTCCAGGAGGATGAGGCCCGTACCCTCGTCGGCGAAGCCGGGGACCGGGGCAGCGTGGTGCCTGTTCCGGACCTCCAGCCAGTCCAGCAGCTCCTCGCTCCCCTCGGCGCCCCAGATGCCGGCCAGCGGCTCGGACGTCGTGGGCCGCCGGACTGCCGCCGTCGCGATTTCCTCGCCGCTGACGGCGTTGAAGAGGGAGGACTTTCCGCTGCCGGTGGCCCCGAAAAATCCGACGACGGTGTGGTCCGCCGAGAGGGAACGCCGCGTGCCCGCCCGGTGCAGCACCTGAAGGACGCCGTCCAGGACATCCTCCGGGAGCGCCCCCGCGGCCAGTTCGCGCGCCTCGTTCAGGGCGTCGATCCGGCGGTCCAGCCGGGAAGCCTCCGCGGCCGCGCCGTGGCGGCTCATGCGGAGGTTCCCAGGCGTCGCAGCGCGGCGGCGTGGCCGGCGAGCTCTGCCGGAGTGGGCCCGCCGGTGCCCTCGATCCGGGCCAGGAAACGCCACTGCTCGGCCTCCAGCAGGTTCAGGCAGCGGGCGTGGAGATCCTCTCGGGCCGTCCGGGCGAGCCGGCGGACGGCATCCTCACCGAACACCGCCTCCAGCAACCGCTGTCCGACGACGGCGGTACCGCCGGCGACGCCGATTTCCAGCCCGGTCAGTCCGGCGGTCATCGAGAACACCACGATCATAAGGGCGGCGCCGAGGCCGTTGATCCCGAAGGACAGCCAGCGGGCCTGTGTGCGCTTGCCCTGGCCCTCGGTCCGGATGAGTTCCATGAGGTCCCCCTGCCAGGCCCGGATCTCGGCAGCGGCCTTCTCGGCGAAGCCTTCGGAGGTTCCGGACAGGTCATCGGGGCCCAGCAGTTGGCGGCCGGCCGGATCGGAGCGCCAGCGCCTGTCCGAGTCCTCCGCCGCGTTGGCGGCCTCATCGATGATGACGGCCTGCAGCCCGGTTTCGATCGCCGTCTCCACGCGCACCGCCGGTGCCGGTTCACCCCGGAAGAACGCACCGGCGCGGTCCCGGAAGCGGCCGATGGTCTGCTCCATTGCCCGGAAGAACTCGCCGGTGCCCACGAAGTCCTGCCAGCGGGCCAGGACCTCGCCCCGCAGGAGCGCGCCGTCACGGGTGGCCTCCAGGATCCGGGCCACGGCGTCGCGGTAGGCGTCCCGGGCGTCCCCCGCGAGGACCTCAGCAGCATTCTCCTGGGCGCCGGCGGCCTGCGCAACGGCGTCCACGCGGCTGCCCAGCGCCCTGACGGTTCCGTTGAGCGTCCGCCGGGCGATCTCGGAGCGCCCGGCGGCGTCCGCGGCGAGTTCCCGCAGCCAGAGCCGCAGCGGCTCCACTGCGGCGGGAGGAAGCATGCCCATCCCGTCCAGCGCCGTCTCGGGGATGACGAAGAGGCGTGCGCCGCCCAAGCCTTCCCTGCTGAGCATGGACTGGAGGTCTGCGCTGACCTCGGCCTCGGCGCCCGGCGGCACCCGGTCCAGCACCACGGCCACCATGATGTCCCTGCTGGCCGCGTCCAGCAGCAGGCGCCAGGGGACGGCGTCGGCGTAGCGGTTGGCGGTGGTGACGAACACCCACAAATCGGCGGCGGCCAGCAACTGGCCGGCAAGTTTGCGGTTGTCAGCGGAGATCGAGTCGACGTCGGGAGCGTCCAGCACGGCGATCCCCTGCGGCACCGCCGCCTCGGCGACCAGCACCAGCGAGGAGACCGCGGCGGCGTCCGGCGTTGGCCCGGCCTGGCTGGCGGGCAGTGGCTCCTGGCCCGCCGTGCCGCGGATCCGGCTCAGGCTCGGCAGGACCCGCTGGCCTTCGAACCAGTGCCCGTCTGCAGGGTGGTGCAGCAGGATTGGCTGCCGCGTTGTGGGCCGGATTGCACCGGCGCGGGTGACTGCGTGCCCCACAAGTCCGTTGACGAGGGTCGACTTCCCTGCGCCCGTGGAACCGCCCACGACGGCGAGCAGCGGCGCGTCCAAGCTCCGGTAGCGCGGCAGGATGTAGTCCTCGAGCTGCGCCAGGGCATCGCCGATATCCCGCCTGGCGGCATCCGCACCGGGGAGGGCAAGCGGCAGGGCCGTCGCGGCGAGGTCGCGGTGGACGGCTTCCAGCAGTTCAACGGCCTGGCCGGGGGTTTCATCGGGGCTCACCGCATCATCATGCCAGTTCCGGGCGGCGGGATTCCGGACCGCAGGACTCCGGACAACGAAAAACGGCCCCGGGCTTATGCCCGGGACCGTCTTATCTGTGACCCCAGCGGGATTCGAACCCGCGTTACCGCCGTGAGAGGGCAGCGTACTAGGCCGCTATACGATGGGGCCGCGTACTCTCCAGAACAGCATTCCTGCCATTCGCGCTAAGCGATTATTTCATACACTCAGCAAGTGTTTCAAATCGGCGGACCGACTCAAAACCCCTGATCAACCGCGGAAATTCGCGGATTTTCAGAGCTGGGATACCAGGACTCGAACCTAGAATGACGGTACCAGAAACCGTAGTGTTGCCAATTACACCATATCCCAATGGAACTTTCGGGCCGGATCCGCAGGTCTAAACCAGCGCTCCCGGCGCCTCAGCACGAGTAATTACTTTACCCGAGAGTTTTCCTGTGCACAAATCGGCCGATCGGCCTGTCCCGGAGCTGCCCTGCGGGAGCCGCCCGCGCCCTTCTCAGCCGAAAACCCTTGCCAATCCGGGGTCAACAAGTTTACGCTCGGTAAGTTACCAACGAGTAACTACCCCTCCCCCACTCCGCTGCGGGCAGCTGCATGGGCATTTTCGAATGTTAGCTGCGTCACAGCCGGGGGCCGGCAGCAAGCCGCTGCCGGCAAAGCCGTCGAGAGGAACCATCCGTGACACAGAGCCGTGCCGCTGCCACCAGTCCGAACCGCACCCGCGCCCAACAGATCGCCATCGCAGTGCTCGCCCTTTTGCTGATTGCCCTTCTGGGGTTCTACACGCTCGTTACCGGCCGGATAGCCGATGGCTCTGCCCGGCTCAAGGACGGCGCCGGGCAGGCATCCGCCGGGGCCGCGCAGCTGAAGGACGGTGCGGGAAAACTGGCGGCGGGCGCCGGCCAGGCGGATACTGGTGCCGGCAAGCTCTCTGCCGGTGCCAAAAAGGTCCATGCGGGAATCAGCGAGAAGCTCGCTCCCGGGGCCGAGAAGCTCCAGGCCGGCGCGGACCAGCTGGCCACGGGCGCCGTCAAGATCGAAACCGACGTCAACAACAAACTCGCCCCCGGCGTGTACAAGGTCGACGACGGCGCGCAAAAACTTGCCGCCGGAGCAGTGCAGCTCTCGGCCGCCCTGACCCCGACGGCCGCCGGCAACGCCGAGAACAACCTGGCCGACGGCGCCACGCAGCTTGACGCCGGGGCGGCCCGGCTGGCATCCGGATCCGGCGAACTTGCCGCGGGCACGGTCCAGCTCAAGGGGTACCGGGGCGCCGGCAACAACCCGGAAGCCGGTACCGGCACGGCGGCCCTCGCACAGGCCCTCGAGCTCCTGCAGGCGGCCGCTTCGGACCCTGTGCAGGGACTGGTGCCCTTGTCCGTTGTCAGGGACAAGATCGCCAAAATCACCGCAGGGGCACAGAAGCTCGACGCGGGAGCCACCCAGCTGCAGGCCGGCGCGGGCCGCCTGCAGGCAGGAACAGAACAGCTGCACGCGGGGACGGGGAAGCTGACCGCTGGTTTCCGGACACTGGCCGGCAAACTCAACAGCCAGGATCCCAGGAACCCCGGCGTCGTTCTTGGCACGCAACTGCTGGCCGACGGAACATCCAAAATCCGGACGGGCATGGACGGCGTTCCGGGCGACCCGGCACGGCCGGGGCTCATCAAGGCCGCCGCGCGGATGACCGAAGGCAGTTCACGGCTCGCGGACGGGACCGTGGCGCTGAACTCGGGCATCAAGGGGGACCCTGCGGATCCGGCCAACCCGGGGCTGCTCAACGGATCCCTGGCCCTCGCCTCGGGCGCCAGCGAGCTCTCGGCGGGCAACACGAAACTGGCGTCCGGTTCCTCGCAGCTTTCGACCGGAGCGGACAAGCTCGCCGACGGAAACGCCCGCATTGCCGAGGGCACGGTCACACTGCACTCGGGCGCTGCGGCGGTCTCGCCGTCGACGATGGTCGGCCAGTCCGACGCGGCCGTGGCCCTCGGGATCGTCGGTGTCCTGGGCCTGGGTTCGGTCGGCGCTTTCCTTGGGCTGCGGAACCGGCGCGCCCGCGGCACCGCCCCGGCGGAGGGTTAGGCCAGCAGTTCCAGCAGGGAACCGACCTCGCGGCCCTCAAAGCCCGGGGCCGGTTCCCCGCCTCGGTTCAGCCAGACACCCAGCAGGCCCGCCGCCGTCGAGCCGTCAGCATCGAGGATGCGGTTGTCCCCCACATAGAGTGTTTCGGCCGCACCTGTGCCGAGGCGGCGGACTCCCTCCAGGTAGATGGCCGGATCCGGCTTCGCGGCACCGACGGTGTCCGTCCCCACCAGTATGCTGATGCGCTCCAGACCAGCAGCGTCCAGCTTGATCCGCTGGTAGTCGTGGACGTTGTTGCTCACGGCGCCGTAGGGGATGCCGGCCGCATCCAGCGCGTCCAGCATCGGCGTGACGTCGTCGAAGGCGCGGATGTAGCCGTGCTGCCGGCTGGCGTAGGAGCTGACCCAGTGGTGGGCCTGCTCCCCCTCCTCCAGCTCCACACCGAAGTGCCCCAGGGCAGCCCGGCCCCGGAGGAGCCGCTGCTCGTTGAAGGTCAGCTCGCCGGCCAGGTACCGATCGTAGAAATGGGTGGTCTCGCGGGTGAAGATCCGCCCGAATTTCTCCCACCCGGCCTGGTCCAGGCCGGGCAGGAGGTGTTCGCTGACGTCACGCAGGGCCGCTGTCATGGCGAACTCAAGGTCCACCAGGGTGTCGTCGATGTCGAACAGCACCCCATGAACAGCGCCGCCGCCCAGGCCGGCGGCCAGCGCATTCGTCCGGGCGCTGGTAATGACCTCGGGTGTGCCCATCATCAGCCGCGGAAAGCGCGTAGCCGGGCCAGGGACGAATCCTTGCCCAGGATCACCATGGATTCGAACAGCGGCGGGGAGATCCGGCGGCCGGAGATGGCGGTGCGGACCGGACCGAACGCCAGGCGCGGCTTGACGCCGAGCCCCTCCACCAGCGCTTCCTTGAGGGCGGCCTGGATGGTCTCGGCGTTCCAGTCGGCGATGGGCTCCAGGGCGGCCAGGGCGGCGTCGAGCACTTCGGTGAGGTTTTCCGGAAGCCCCTTGCGGGCGTCGTCCGCGACGTCGATCGCGTCGTCGTTCTTGAACAGGAAGGCAAGCATCTCGGGGGCCTCGCCGAGCAGCGAAATGCGCTCCTGGACCAGGGGTGCCGCCTCGGCGAGGATCTCCTCCTGCCGGGCGGTGAGCGTGTCGCCGACAAACCCGGCGGTGCGCAGGTACGGGACCAGCCGGCCGCGGAAGTCCTCGGCGTCGAGCATCCGGATGTGCGTGCCGTTGATGGCCTCGGCCTTCTTGATGTCGAAGCGGGCCGGGTTGGCGAGAACGTCGTTGACGTCGAAGTTTTCGATCAGCTGCTCGACCGTGAAGATGTCCTCGTCGGCGGAGAGGCTCCAGCCCAGCAGGGAGAGGTAGTTGAGCAGGCCCTCCGGGATGAAGCCGCGGTCCCGGAGCAGGAAGAGGTTGGACTGCGGGTCGCGCTTGGAGAGTTTTTTGTTGCCCTCGCCCATGACGTACGGCAGGTGGCCGAAGACCGGCAGGTAGCTGGCGACTCCGATCTCCATGAGCGCGCGGATCAGCACCACCTGGCGGGGTGTGGAGGAGAGCAGGTCCTCGCCGCGGAGCACGTGGGTGATGCCCATCAGCGCGTCGTCGACGGGGTTGACCAGGGTGTAGAGCGGGGACCCGTCGGCGCGGACGATCACGTAGTCCGGGATGCTGCCGGCCTTGAACGTGATCTCGCCGCGGACCATGTCGGTGAAAGTGACATCGGTGTCCGGCATCCGGACGCGGAGCACTGGCTGGCGGCCCTCGGCCTTGAACGCGGCGAGCTGCTCCTCGGAGAGCTCGCGGTCGAAGTTGTCGTAGCCCAGTTTGGGGTCGCGGCCGGCGGCGCGGTGGCGGGCCTCGACTTCCTCCGGGGAGGAGTAGCACTCGTAGGCGTAGCCGGCGTCGATCAGCTTGGCGACGACGTCCTTGTACAGGTCCAGGCGCTGCGACTGGCGGTACGGCTCGTGCGGTCCGCCGACCTCCACGCCTTCCTCCCAGGTGATGCCGAGCCATTTCAGGGCCTCGAGCAGCTGCTGGTAGCTTTCCTCCGAGTCGCGCGCCGCGTCCGTGTCCTCGATGCGGAACACGAAGGTGCCCTTGGTGTGGCGGGCGTGGGCCCAGTTGAAGAGGGCGGTGCGGATCAGGCCGACGTGCGGGGTGCCGGTGGGCGACGGGCAGAACCGGACGCGGACCGGGGTGTCAGCGGTGACTTCGCTGGTCACACTGGGGGCGGAGCTGGAAACGGCGTCGGGCGCGGAAGGAGTAGTCATAGTGGTACCAACATTACCAACCCCGGTCAGTGCCGGGTGCCCGCGGTTTCCGCGGCGAAAAAGGACAGCCGCACCGTGGATCCACGGTGCGGCTGTCCGAAATCGGCGCGGGAATCGATGTGGCCCCGCTAGCGGCGGACGACCGGGTTGGAGAGGCGGCCGATGCCCTCGATCTCGACCTCGAAGCGGTCGCCGGCGGTAACGAGTCCGACGCCGGCGGGGGTGCCGGTCATGATGACGTCACCGGGCAGCAGGGTGAACGCCTGCGAGACGATGGAGACAAGCTCGCGGACGCCGCGGATCATCTGGCTGGTGCTGCCGTCCTGGCGCAGTTCGCCGTTGAGGCGGCCCTGGATCTGCAGGTCCTCGGTGTTCAGCTCGGTCTCGATCCACGGCCCCAGCGGCGCGGACGTGTCGAAGCCCTTGGCCCGGGCCCACTGCAGGTCCGTCTTCTGGACGTCGCGGGCCGTGAGGTCGTTGCCGCAGGTGTAGCCGAAAATAACGTCGTCCACGCGCTCCTCCGGGACGTCCTTGCAGATCCGGCCGATCACGACGCAGAGCTCGGCTTCGAAGGACACTTCCTCTGAGAACTCAGGCAGGACGATCGGATCGTTGGGGCCGACCACGGAGGTGTTGGGCTTCAGGAAGAGCAGCGGCTGGGCCGGGACCTCGTTGCCGAGTTCCCGGGCGTGCTCCACGAAGTTGCGGCCGACGCCGATGACCTTGCTGCGCGGAATGATCGGGGCGAGCAGCCGCACGTCCTCCAGCTTGTGCCGCACGGCGGTACGTTCCACGCCGTGGAAGAACGGGTCGCCGTTGATGACAGTGACTTCCTCACTGCCGGGCTCACCTTCAACAATGCCGTAGAGGGGATCAGAATCGACTACAAACCGGGCGATACGCATGGCTCCAAGCGTACCGTCTCCGGCGGGCTAGGCGGTGCCGCCGGCCAGGCGCAGGTAGTGCAGCTGGGCGGCCACGGAGAGTTCCGCCGCAGGCCGCACGGCGGGATCGACGGCGGCGTACACGGCGTCGGCCACGTCTGCCACCTCGGCGCTGTCGCCAAGGCTCGCTAGGGCGGCCCGGATCTGCGCGAGACGGTCTTCGCGGTGGTCCCGGTAGGCGCGGACAATTGTGTCCAGCGCGGGCAGTATGGGACCGTGTGCCGGCAGGACGGTCACAGCGCCGAGGCGTTCCAGCCGGTCCAGGGAGGCCAGATAGTCCCCAAGGGTGCCGTCGGGGTAGTCCAGGACCGTGGTTCCGAGGCCAAGGATCGTGTCGCCGGTGAGGACCGAGCCCTTGGCGCCGTCGGCCGGCAGGTGGAAGCAGACCGAGTCCGAGGTGTGGCCCGGCGTTGCGACAACCCTGATCTCGGTCCCGGCGGCGTGGATGACCTCCCCGTCCGCCAGCGGACTTCCCCCGTGGCAGTGGGCCGGATCCACGGCGCGCACGGGTGCTCCGGTCAGTTCGGAGAACCTTGCGGCGGCCGCCGTGTGGTCCGCGTGCCGGTGCGTAATCAGGATAAGCTCGACGGCGCCGGCCTGTGCCAGTTCCTGCAGGTGCGGCTCATCCAGCGGGCCGGGATCCACCACGACCGTTCCTGCCGCTCCGGGGGCGGCTATCACGTAGGAGTTGGTCCCGTGCAGGCTCATCGGCCCGGGGTTCGGGGCGAGCCTGAAGCGGGTCAGCTCCGTGCTGCGCACCATGGCGCGGGGATCGTCCGGTATCACTGTTCCATCTTCGCACCGAACCGGCGCCCACACGAGGGTCCGTCACACCAGCAGCAGCACGGCGATGACTGCCGGCAGCAGCGCCTCGGCGATGGCGCTCGCCCACAGCCGCCGTTCCGACAGGACCAGGATGATGCCGAGGAGCACGTGGCCCAGGCACGTGAAGAGCAGCAGCGCCCGCCCGGCCGCCGGCTCCGCCAGCATAACCGCGCCGGCTATTGCCCCCGCGCCCCAGATCATGTTGTAGAAGCCCAGGTTGAAGGTCCACAGCCGCACGGCCTCCGTGTCCTCAGGCCTGATCAGGAACAGCCGGTGGAGGCGCTGGTCCCGGAAGAAGAAGGATTCCAGGATCCCCACGAGGATCAGCACAATGCCGAAAATGACACCCAGAACCTGAATAAGTCCTGTCATGCGCCATATTGTGCCCCTGAGTCCAAGGAGCGGCTAGGGGCTTCCGGCCGGACCCCTGCTGCGGGCGGGCGGCCAACGACGACGGCGGCCCCGCACCCGAAGGTGCGGAGCCGCCGTCGAACGCTGCCTGTGGCCGAGGCGCTGCCGCTTAGGCCAACCGGGTGAGCCAGCCGTGGGTGTCCTCGACTGCTCCGGTCTGGATCCCGAGGAGCTGCTTGCGGATGGCCATGGTGGTCTCCCCCGCCTTCGCGTCCTCGGAGCCGATGAACTCGGTGTCGTCCTTGAGCACGCCGATTGGGGTGATCACGGCGGCGGTGCCGCAGGCGAAGACCTCGGCGATTTCGCCGGAGGCCACGCCGTCGCGCCATTCATCCAGGGTGATCTTGCGTTCGGTGACCTCGCGGCCCATGTCCTTGGCAACCTGGATGACGGACATCCGGGTGATGCCCTCGAGGATGGTTCCGCTCAGCGCGGGCGTCACCAGGGAGCCGTCCTTCATCACGAAGAACACGTTCATGCCGCCGAGCTCTTCCACGGCGTTGTCATTGAACTGGTCCAGGAACAGCACCTGCTTGCAGCCGTGGGCCTCGGCTTCCTGCTGAGCGATCAGTGACGCGGCGTAGTTGCCGCCGCACTTCGCCGCTCCGGTGCCGCCGCGGCCGGCACGGGCGTACTGGCGGGAGATCCAGATGGAAACGGGCTTGAGCTCGCCGCCGAAGTAGTTGCCGGCCGGGGACGCGATGACGCGGAAAGACACTTCACGGGCGGCGCGGACCCCGAGGAAGGCCTCCGTGGCGATCATGAACGGGCGCAGGTAGAGGGCTTCGCCGTCGCCGGCCGGAACCCAGTCCTTGTCCGCGGAGACGAGCTCGCGGATGGCGCCGAGGAAGTACTCTTCGGGCAGCTCGGGAAGCGCCAGGCGGCGGGCCGACTTGTTCAGGCGGGCCGCGTTGGCCTCCGGCCGGAAGGTCCAGACGGAGCCGTCGGCGTGGCGGTAGGCCTTGAGCCCTTCGAAGATTTCCTGGCCGTAGTGGAGCACTGCGGCGGACGGGTCCAGGGAAATCGGCCCGTAGGGCTCAACCCGCGCGTCGTGCCAGCCGCCGTTGCCTGCAGCGTCGACGCTGTAGTCGACGATCGCGGTGTGGTCGGTGAAATAGTCGCCGAACCCCGGGTTCGCCAGGATGGCTGCACGCTCTTCAGCAGACTTCGGGGTCTCCGACAGGTGCTGGGTGAATTCGACGCCATGGGCAGTCTGAGTCATGGTTCCTCCACGGTCGGCTGCCTGGTGTGTGAACGTGGTTCATCGTCGGACCACGGCAGCATATTGGTGATTCGACACAAGCTTACGCCCGTTGGCGGGGCCGCCGGCCCGGACCAACGGACCGGTAGGGCTGTGCCTACAGGGCGGCGGCGATGGCGTCGCCGATCGCGCTGGTGCTGCGCGCCCCGGCGCCGCGGCCCGCGACGTCGGCGACGACGGCCGCCTCGATCCTGCGGGCGGCAGCGGCGTAGCCAAGGTGGTCCAGCAGGAGCGCGGCGGAGAGGATGGCCGCCGTCGGATCCGCCTTCTGCTGGCCGGCGATGTCCGGCGCCGACCCGTGGACGGGTTCGAACATGGACGGGGCGGTGCGTTCCATGTTGATGTTCCCGGACGCGGCGAGGCCGATGCCGCCGGTGACGGCGGCGGCCAGGTCGGTGATGATGTCGCCGAAGAGGTTGTCGGTGACGATCACGTCGAAGCGCGCCGGGTCGGTGACCATAAAGATCGTGGCGGCGTCGATGTGCAGGTAGTCGTGGGTGACCTCGGGGAATTCCTGGGCCACGGCCTCCACGGTGCGCTTCCAGAGGTGGCCGGCGAACACCAGCACGTTGTGTTTGTGCACGAGGGTGAGCTTCTTGCGGGGGCGGTCGTTGGCCCGGCGGAAGGCGTCCCGGACCACACGCTCCACGCCGTGGGCGGTGTTGAGCGAGACCTCGGTGGCGACCTCGTGCGGGGTGCCGGCGCGCAGGGTGCCGCCGTTGCCCACATAGGGTCCCTCGGTGCCTTCGCGGACCACGATGAAGTCGATGTCGCCGGGATGGGCGAGCGGGCTTGCCACCCCCGGGTACAAACGCGAGGGCCGCAGGTTGACGAAGTGGTCCAGGCTGAAGCGCAGCTTGAGCAGGAGTTCACGTTCGATGATGCCGGACGGGATCCGGGTGTCGCCCGGGGCGGCCCCGACCGCGCCGAAGAGGATGGCGTCGCGCGTGCGGAGATCGGCGAGGGTTTCCTCCGGCAGGGTCTCCCCCGTTTCGAGCCAGTGCTGGGCGCCGAGCTTGTAGTGGGTCTGCTGCAGCACGATGCCCTCTGCCGCGGCAGCTTTCTCGAGGACCTTTACGGCTTCGGCCGTGACCTCGGGGCCGATGCCATCGCCGGGAATTACAGCCAGATCAATCGTTGATGCGCTCATGTTTTCAGCGTAGCCAAGTCATCCACATGCTGGTCAAGTTGTCTCATTATTCGAACAGCGGGCTTTGGGTCCCGCGGCCCGGTTATGGGCCCCGGTCCGGCGTCGCGATCACCACCACGTTCTTTCCCCACGGATCCTCCGTGTAGCAGCTGATCAGCACCAGGCGGTTGGGGACGGCGTCCCAAACGGGGCTGTCCTTGAGGGTGGATTTCGTGTACGTGGTGACGGACTCCACGGCATACCGGAGTATCCCCGTCTCCGTGGCCACGGAGAGTACGTCCCCCGGGGCCGCGGCCGAGCTCAGGTGGTTGAACGGCGCGTCGAGGCCCTCCCAGCTGTGGCCGACGATGTAAGTGGTGTTCGCCGAGCCGTCTCCGGGGGTGCCAAAGGGAGTGAGCCAGTAGCCGTCCATCGTCTCCGGGGGCACGATGCCCGTGGTTTCGGCGTCGCCCGTCGGCGGATCCAGCGGGTGGATTGTCACGTCCATGCCTGCCGCCGGGTAGGTGATGCGCTGCGGGACGGAGGCTGCGGGCTGGATCTCTGCGCTCTGGGCGGGCGGTTCCAGCGCCGCCGGGCTGGCTGCCGCCGCACCGATCGGAAGCAGCCCAGAACTGCTTCCGATCGGGACATCGGAGGGGACCGACGTCGGCGGTGGGCTGGAATTTCCGGTCACGGGCTTTGCCGCCGCAGCCGCTTGGCCGTAGGCCGGCTGCACACTCCCCGGACCTGATGCTGCGTAGAACAGCCAGGCTGCGAGGATTCCCACCACGCAGGCTGCCAGCAGGAGCATGTCCCTCGGGCCGAGTGCCAGGCCACGGATACCGGGTACCCGCGGTAGTTGGTTGCGACGGTGCCAGCTCATACGTGCTCCTGTGAGGTGCCTGTGCTCTGCAAACGGAACGTGCGGGGCGGGTGCTGCAATCGCGGCACCCGCCCCTGTACTGCTTTGTGCTGGCTGTACCGCCTACCCCTCAGCGTTCCTGGCGCGCCTTCCGCCCTGCCAGAGCACCAGTGCCGCTCCGGCAGTGAACACTCCGGTGAGCGCCATCAGCCACGTGGGAATGCCGGAGTCCGAGGTGCGGCCAACCGCAGTCTGGACGTTGAATCCGACGTTCGTCTTCTTGGCGGCCGGCGCGGCGGTCTTGGCCGCCGGAGCGACGGTCTTCGCGGCCGGAGCGACGGTCTTCGCGGCCGGGACAACGGCCTCCGGCACCACCGCAGCCGGTGACAACGGCGCTACCACCGATTCCCGCGTCGTATCCGTTCCCGGGGTTACGTCCCCCGCTCCGGGGTCGGCCGGCGGGTCAACCGGCGGATCCACCGGCGGGTCCACCGGCGGGTCCACCGGCGGGTCAACGGGAGGGTCGACCGGCGGGACGGCGACGGCCACGCAACCGTTGGCCAGAAACGCCAGGTTCGCCTTGCTCGTGTTCTGCCCCTGCGGCATGATGTCGCCTGTATTTTCCGGCACGATGTCCAGGGTGTCGTCTGCGTGGGCCTTCAGCGCGCTCAGGTTGATCGTCTGCGAAAGGAATGTGTTCCCCGCTGCACTCGTCGCATGGCAGATCGTGATCTTCTTATCCTCCGGGGGCGCCGCGTTGGCAGACACCGTGGCCGCCATGATCCCCAGCCCCACAACCCCCAGTGTGGCTATTGTTCGTCTCATTTTTCGTCGCTCCGTCCAGTCAGGAATTAAGCTGCCGTGACTGCGCGTGGAGTAACCGTCTTCGAGACCCAGGAAAACAACTATTCGAGACCTCAAACAGCGAATTGAATGGTGACAGTTACTCCCCAGCAGTGTCGTCAGTTCGCTTGCTATTTCAGGCTATGGAGGCCGAAGCCCAGGGTCGTGAGTAGTAGGTACTCGTCTAATTGATGGTCAAATACCTTATTTGTGCACGCGGTACTCAGTACTGGAGCCGCAAACTACTTGCCGGTAGCCAGTTACCGAACCGGGGCGGACGACCAGTCCGGGAAACGGGCGTAATTACGCGGAAACAAGGCACGAAACTGCTTGCGAGTACAACGCAAATGCTCCCCCACCCTTGGTCAAGGGTGGGGGAGCATTTCGAGCAGGCTTCAGCCTCCTGGGCTGCCGCAGTCGGGCGGTCAGGCCTCCGCGGGCTCCTCATACTTCGGGAAGACCGGGGCCGGGGCGGGCAAGGCCGTTCCGGCGACGATCGGCGTTCCCAGGGCGGCGAACTCCCGGGCCTCACCTTCCGGCTGGCCCAGGGTGTTCAGGATGGCCGCCGCCGCCGCCGGCATGACCGGCTGGGCGAGGATGGCGACGATCCGCAGCACCTCGAGGGTGACATACAGGACGGTGTTCATACGTTCGACGTCGGTCTTCCGCAGCACCCAGGGCGCCTGCTCGGCGAAGTACGCGTTGGTGTCGCCCAAGACGTTCCAGATGGCCTCCAGGGCGCGGCTGAACTCCTGCTTTTCGAACGCGGCACGGGAGAGCTCCAGCAGCCCGTTGGCCTGGTCCAGCAGGGCGGAGTCCTCGGCGGTGAATCCGCCGGGAACGGGAACGGCGCCGTCGCAGTTCTTCGCGACCATGGACAGCGAACGCTGGGCCAGGTTGCCGAAGTTGTTGGCGAGGTCCGCGTTCATCCGGCCCACGATCGCGTCGTGGCTGTAGGAGCCGTCCGCGCCGAAGGGGACTTCGCGGAGCAGGAAGAAGCGCACCTGGTCCAGGCCGTACTGGGCCACCCAGTCGGCCGGTGCCACCACATTGCCCAGCGACTTGGACATCTTGACGCCCTGGTTGTGCAGGAAGCCGTGGATCATGACGCGCCGGGGCAGTTCCAGCCCGGCGGACAGAAGGAACGCGGGCCAGTAGACGGCGTGGAAACGCGAGATGTCCTTGCCGATCACGTGGACATCCGCCGGCCAGTACTTCCGGAACAGCTCGGATTCGGTGTTCGGGAAGCCGACTCCGGTCAGGTAGTTGGTCAGCGCGTCCACCCAGACGTACATGACATGGTCCGGGTTGCCCGGGACGGGAACGCCCCAGTCGAAGGACGTACGGCTGATCGACAGGTCCTCGAGGCCGCCCTTGACGAAGCTGACCACCTCGTTGAAGCGGTTGTGCGGTGCGCCGAAGGACGGGTGGTCCGCATACAGGGCCAGCAGCCTGTCCTGGTAAGAGGAGAGCTTGAAGAAGTAGCTCTCTTCTTCGGTCCACGTCACCTCGGTGCCGGTTTCGGACGCATAGCGAAGTCCGTCGGCCTGCACCTCGGTCTCGTCCTCGACGAAATAGCGCTCGTCGCGGACCGAGTACCAGCCGGCGTACTTGGAGAGGTAGATGTCCCCGTTCGCTTCCATCCGCTGCCAAAGCGCCTTGGCCGCCTCGTAGTGGTCCGGGTCCGTGGTGCGGATGAAACGGCTCAGGGAGATGCCGAGGTCATCGCTCATCTGGCGGAACGCGGCGGAGTTGCGGTCGGCGAGCTCCTTGACCGGGATGCCTTCCTTTTCCGCCGTCTGCTGCATCTTCAGGCCGTGCTCGTCCGTGCCGGTCATGAAGAACACGTCGTAGCCGTCCAGGCGCTTGAACCGCGCCATCGCATCGGTGGCGATGACCTCGTAGGCGTGGCCGATGTGCGGCACGCCGTTGGGGTAGCTGATGGCTGTGGTGATGTAGAACGGGGTTTTTTCGGAGGTGGTCACAGCTTAAACCTAGATCAGTTCGGTGAGGGTATCGCTCTGGCGGACGAGTTCGTGGTCATGTGAAGCCACCAGGACGGCGATCCCGTCCGACGTCGTGTCCTTGAGGATGCTGATGATGCGGTTCGCCGCTGACCGGTCCAGGCTCGCGGTCGGCTCGTCGACCACCAGCACGCGCGTACCCAGGATCAGGGCGCGGGCGATCGCCACGCGCTGGCGTTCACCGCCGGAGAGCTGGGCCGGGCGGTGCCGCATGCGCCGGCCGAGGCCCACGAGGTCCAGGAGGTCCTTGGCCATGTCGCGGCGCTTGTCCACCTCGCCGTCGGGCACGGCGGGCAGCAGCACGTTCTCCAACGCGCTCATCCCGTCGATCAGGGCGCCGCCTTGGTCGACGTAGCCGATCAGGGCGCGCCGGCGGTCGGCGATTTCGTCATCGCCCATGGTTTCGAGGGAGTCACCCTCCCAGTACACCCGGCCCGACGTCGGCAGGGTCAGGCCCGCGCCGACGGTGAGGATGCTGGTCTTGCCCGAGCCGGAGCGGCCGGCGACGCAGTGCATTTCGCCGGCGTGCAGCGTCATGTTGAAATCGTCCACCACGTTGACGGCTTCGGCACCGCCCTTGCCGCCGCCGTAGTGGATGGTGATGTTGCTGAGTTCCAACGGCGTGGCGTGGTCAGCGGCCTTCACGATCGTGTTGGCGCGCGTCTGGTGGGCGCCGCGGCGGGTGCTTGCCGTCATCCGCTCGTGAGCCTCACGGTCAAGGTTCAGGTCGTTGTTCATCGGACCACTTTCGTTGCAATCGGAATCCAGCAAAGTACAGCCACGAGCCCGGCGATAGCGGCCCAGAGTGCGGCATAGGGGGCGAGGAGGAGGCTGACGCCCAGGGCGCCGAGGATACCCAGCGGCAGCGCGACCGTCCCCACCATGGCATTTTCGAAGAGGCGGACCTGGCCCAGCATGTCCGGGTTCCAGCCCATCGCCTGCAGGGTGCCGAGGTATTGGCGCTTGGCCTGCAGCTCGAACCGGCCCGTGACCATCGTGAGCACGAGGCCCACGGCGACGCCGGACAGTCCGAGGATGATGCTCGGCAGTGCGATGGACGTGGCAGCCAGCCCGCTGAGGGCGCTCGCACCGGCGGCGCGGGGAATGTCGATCAGCAGGGCGACCATGCCGCCGACCGCTGCCGCGAAGACGCCGACGGCGACGGCCAGGGAGATGGTGTTGAACTTGTTCGTGCTCAACTGGCGGTTGGCGAACGTCAGCGGGGAGTCCACGGCGATGAGGCGCTCATCGTGCTGCGGTTCCTGGTCCACGACCTCGCGGTGGCGCAGCTGTTGCGCGGCGAAGAAGGCTGCGCCTGCGTAGAGCACCAGCACGGCTGCCGAGACGATGGCCGTGGCCGGGTTCCAGCTCACCAGGCTCAGGACGATTCCGGCGACGGCCAGCAGGGCGGCCCCCACCCCGAATTCGGCAAGCACCCAGGACCGTATCCGGCGCTGGGTCCAGCCCATGGCGCGCAGGGTTCCGGCCTCGGTGCGGCGTTTCCGGACGTAGCTCACGGTCGAGGCGCCGGTCAGCAGGGCCGCGCCGCAGAGGGTGAGGAAGAGCAGCGTCAGGTTGGTGGCGGTGAGGGAACCGGAGACGGCGTCCGCGGCGTCCTGGCGGACCCACGACTGCTGCACGGTGCCGAGCGGGGTTTCCTTGCCGGCGTCGTCCTTGGCGTATCCGGGGACGAAGATGCTCGCGTCCTCGCGGGCCGAGCCGGCAACGATGGTTGCCTGGAGGCCCATGTCGCGGATCTCGTTGGCGAGCTTCTCCACCTCGGGCTGTGCTTCTTTCCAGCTGCCCGGCGCCTTGGCGCGGATGCGCACGGCGTCGATCACGGCGGCGTTGTCCTCGTAGCCGCGGGCGGCGGCGAGGCCGTAGTAGTCGGTGATGGCGCCGGCGGACTGGCTGGCCAGGCCCGTGGCGCTGAGCGAGGGCTTGAGTTCGGTGTTCTCGACGTCCTTGCCGGAGGCATCCTTGGTGAGCGTGAACGGAGTGGGGTCATAGCCGCCCAGTGGCAGGCGGTTGACGTCGCCGGCGGCCTCCTTGACCTGCTCGGCGTCGAACGTGCCGTAAACCATGGCGAGCGGCGTGGCGAGCTTCTTGCCGGTCTCCAGGTTTGAACGGTAGGAGCGCTCGTCGACGGGCTTGCGCTGGGTCTGGTCCACAGGGGCGCCCTGGGCGGATTTCTCCGGGAGGCGGTTCACCGTGACCCAGTCGCCGGGAGTGGCACTCTTGTCCACGGCGCCGTTGCCGGCGGTCTCGCCGTCGGTGTACTTCGGGGCGGAGGCGAAGTCGGTGCTCCAGGTGGCGGGGTTGTAGAGGCCCTGGCTGAAACTTCCTGCGTCGCCGAGCAGCTGGCTGAGATCTTTGGACCCGGGCCAGGCCAGGGCGAACGGGGACTTGGACACGAACGGCAGGTAGTCCTTGTCCAGCGAGCGGGTCACGGTCCCGACGTCCTTGGTGACCTTGCCGGAGGCGTCGATTTCCTCGATCTTGACCGAGTACTTGAGGTCAAGGGAGGTGCCGGAGCGGACAATCAGCGGAATCGCCTGCGAGTTTTCGGTCAGCTGGCCGTTGCGCTTGGCCTGCTGGTACTGGCTCATCAAAGGCGCCCAGTACTTGAGCTTGACGCCGAGGAAATCGGGGCCTTCCTTCAGTTCGTCCATGCCGATGCCGGTGGTGAAGAGGCTTTCGAAGTGCCGGCCGATGGCCCCGGCGTTGCGGGCGTCGGCGGGCGGCGCCTTCTCCAGCGGGGCGAGGAAGTCCCCGGCGCTGCCGAGCAGGGCGCGCTCGGAGACGGGGTCGACGGCGACAACGGATTCCGTCACCTGCGGCGCGAGCGGCAAGGAGACGGCGAGGTTGAAGAGGTTGTGCTCGGAGCCGCCGGCCGGGGCCGGGAACTTGATGCCGGTCTCCCCCTCGGGGCCCTCTATGCGGACGTTCTTGCCGCCGGCCACCTGCTCTTCGACGAGCTGAGCCTTGCCGAGGGATCCTTCGGCCGAGGTCTTGAACAGGGTGTGATCGGACTGGCCGTCGGAACTGACGGCGCTGGCGGTGAGCCGGTACGTCTTGGGCGTGTCGGACAGGACCGACTCCGCGGCGGGCCACTTGGACGGATCGGTGGCGCTGGGGTCCCCTGCGGTGCCGGCGAGTCCGGCGTTGAAGCCGAGGTAGTCCGTGGCCTCCAGGCGCGGGGACTCGAGGTTCTGGGTGACGCGGGAGACGAGGCTGATTGGGGCCGCCACGGACGTGCCGGAGAGCTTACGGAGTGAGTCCAGCTGCTCGAAGCTGATGCCGCCCTGGCCGGCGGCGATTTCCGGCTGCATGAGCCCGCCGTTGTCAGGGGCCTTGGCCTGGACGAGGACGTCGTAGAGCCCCCGCGAGTTCTGGTCAACGGTCCTGTTCAGGGCGGCCTGCGACTGGCCCTGGACGAGGACCGACAGGCACATGGCCACGATCAAAATGGACGCGGTCAGCAGAAGCACTCTGCTTCTGATGAACCTCTGGACGGCGTTCATTGGGCTCCTGAAAGCTGGATTGCGTGCGCACACCACCGTTCATTCCACGCGGAATTGAAGGCGTCCCCTGCCGGGTGTGCAAAAGTAAAGGCCGGACTGCCGGCCGGATCCGAAATTCGGACCTAGCCATTGTACGCAGACCAGCCATGCGTTCGCGGACACCGGCGGCGGTCAGTCCCGCCGCCGGTGTCCGCGGAGGAAAAATCAGTCCTCGAGATCGACTTCGCGCACCATGTCGGCGCCGATTCCGGCCTTGATGGCGTCCAGGACCTGCTGCGGAACGGAGCTGTCGATGGTCAGCAGCGCGAGCACCTGGCCGCCCTCGTCATGCCGCGCCACCTGCATGCCGGCGATGTTGATGTTGTTCATGCCGAGGATGTGCCCGATGGTACCGATCACGCCGGGGCGGTCCGAGTAGGCGACCACAACAAGGTGTTCGCTGATCGGGATCTCCACCTCGAAGCCGTTGATCCCCACGAGCTTCTGTACCTGCTTGGGCCCGGTCAGGGTGCCGGCCACGGAAATCTGCGAGCCGTCGCTCAGCGCGCCCCGCAGCGTCAGGACGTTGCGGTACGACTCGGTGTCCGGCGTGGTGATCAGACGGACGTTGATGCCCCGCTGCTCGGCGATCACGGGGGCGTTGACGTAGGAGACCTGCTCGGTGACGACGTCGGCGAAAATGCCCTTGAGTGCCGCGAGTTCGAGCACCTTGACGTCGAGGGAGGAGATTTCCCCGGCAACCTCGACGTCGAACTGGGTGAGCGAGGCGTGCGTCATCGCGGTGAAGATGCGGCCCAGCTTTTCCACCAGTGCGATGCCCGGCCGGACGTCCGGGGCGATGACGCCGCCGGCCACGTTGACAGCATCAGGAACAAGCTCCCCGGCCAGGGCCAGGCGGACGGACCGTGCGACCGAGACGCCGGCCTTTTCCTGCGCTTCGTCCGTGGACGCGCCCAGGTGCGGCGTGACAACAACGTTGTCCATCTTGAAGAACGGCAGGTCGGTGCTGGGTTCCTTGACGAACACGTCGACGCCGGCTCCGGCGATTTCGCCGGCCTCCAGAGCGGCGTAGAGGGCTTCCTCGTCGACAAGGCCGCCGCGGGCAACGTTGATGACGTAGGCGGTGCTCTTCATCTTCTTGAAGGACTCGGCGCCGAGCATGCCGACGGTCTCCGGCGTCTTGGGCATGTGGATGCTGATGAAGTCGGACTGCGCCAGCAGCTCGTCAAAGGTCACCAGCTGCACGCCGAGCTGGGCGGCGCGGGCCGAGGTGATGTACGGATCATAGGCGAGGATCTTGGTGTCGAAGCCCTTCAGGCGGGCTGCCACCAGGGCGCCGATCCGGCCCAGGCCGATGATGCCGATCTTCTTCTCGAAGAGTTCGGTGCCTGTGTACTTGGAGCGCTTCCACTCGCCGTCCTTGAGCGCGGCGGACGCCTGCGGGATGTGGCGGGCGAGGCTGAGGATGTGGCCGACCGTCAGTTCCGCTGCGGAGACGATGTTCGAGGTGGGAGCGTTCACCACCATGACACCGGCCTGGGTGGCGGCCTTGATGTCGACGTTGTCGAGGCCGACGCCTGCGCGGGCGATCACCTTGAGGTTCTTTGCGGCGGCGATGGCCTCGGCGTCCACCTGGGTGGCGGAGCGGACCAGGATCGCGTCGACGTCGGCGATCGCAGAGAGCAGCTGCGAACGGTCCGCGCCGTCGGTCTGCCGGATTTCAAAGTCCGGGCCGAGGGCGTCGATCGTGGCGGGCGAAAGTTCCTCAGCGAGGAGTACTACAGGTTTGGTGCTTGTCACCGGTGACCTCTTTAGCTCTCTTGTATAACAGGCGTGGATTTTGGTGAAACGGGCGGTGCGGGAACTGCAGGTGGTGCTCCACAGCAGGGAAGCCGGACCCCAGTAATGGTGTCCGGCTCCCCTGCCGGTCAGTGCCTAGCGGGCCACTGAGCCTTCGGTGTAGTCGTCTTCGTTCTTGATCCAGGAGAACAGCTTTCGCAGTTCGCGGCCGGTGGCCTCGATCGGGTGGTCCTCACCCTTCTTGCGGAGCGCCTTGAACTCGGGGGCACCGGCGTCCTGGTCGTCGATGAAGCGCTTGGCGAAGGTGCCGTCCTGGATGTCCGCGAGGACAGCCTTCATGTTTTCCTTCACGTCCGGGGTGATGACGCGCGGGCCGGAGACGTAGTCGCCGTACTCGGCGGTGTCGGAGACGCTCCAGCGCTGCTTGGCGATGCCGCCTTCGACCATGAGGTCGACGATGAGCTTGAGCTCGTGCAGCACCTCGAAGTAGGCAACCTCGGGCTTGTAGCCGGCCTCGGTGAGGACCTCGAAGCCGTACTGGATCAGCTGGGAGGCGCCGCCGCAGAGGACAGCCTGCTCGCCAAAGAGGTCCGTTTCGGTCTCTTCGGTGAACGTGGTCTCGATGACGCCGGCGCGGGTGCCGCCGATGGCCTTGGCGTAGGACAGTGCCAGTTCCCTGGCCTTGCCGGACGGGTTCTGCTCGACGGCGATCAGGTCCGGCACGCCGCGGCCGGCCTCGAACTCGCGGCGGACGATGTGGCCCGGGCCCTTGGGGGCAACGAGGGCGACGTCGACATCGGCCGGCGGCTGGATGTAGCCGTAGCGGATGTTGAAGCCGTGGCCGAAGAACAGGGCGTCGCCGGCCTGCAGGTTCGGGGCGATGTCCTCGGCGTAGACGTGGCGCTGGACCTGGTCCGGGGTGAGGACCATGATCAGGTCGGCTTCGGCGACGGCGGCGGCGACGTCCAGGACGCGCAGGCCCTCGGCCTCGGCCTTGGCGCGGGACTTGGAGTCGGCCTTCAGGCCGACGCGTACGTCAACACCGGAATCGCGCAGGCTGAGGGCGTGGGCGTGGCCCTGGGAGCCGTAACCGATGACGGCGACGGTGCGGCCCTGGATGATCGACAGGTCGGCGTCGTCGTCGTAGAACATTTCAGTCACTGGGGTGTCTCCTTTTAAGTGGATTCTTTGGTGGTGCTTGTCGGTGAAATTTTTGTCATAGCTGGTGTGGTGCTGCGGCAGGCTACGCGCTGCGTAGAGCCCTGTCGCTCATGGAGCGGGATCCCCGCCCAACGGCCAAAGTGCCGGACTGCACGATTTCGCGGATGCCGAAAGGCTCCAGCACTGAGAGCAGTGCCGTGAGCTTTTCCGGGTGGCCCGTTGCCTCAATGACCACCGACTCTGTGGAGACGTCGACCACTGATGCGCGGAACAGGTCTGCAGCCTGGGTAACCTGCAGGCGTGTTCCGGCATCCGCACGTACCTTGACCAGGATGTGGTCACGCTGTACGGAAGATTCGGAGGTGAGCTCGACGATCTTGATCACGTTGACCAGCTTGTTCAGCTGCTTGGTGATCTGTTCGATGAGCTCGCCGTCGGCGTCGACGACGACGGTCATCCGGGACATGCCCGGAACTTCGGTCGGGCCGACGGCCAGGGAGTTGATGTTGAAGGCCCGGCGGGCGAAGAGGCTGGCGACGCGGGTCAGCACACCGGGCTTGTCTTCGACCAGAACGGACAGTGTGTGGCGGGTCATGTTCAGTCCTCCTCTTCCCATTCCGGGGTCATGTTGCGGGCAACCTGGATCTGGTCATTGCTGACTCCGGCGGGGACCATCGGCCACACCATGGAGTTGGGGCTGACGACGAAGTCGATAACCACGGGGCGGTCGTTGATTTCCAAGGCCTTCTGGATGGTGGCGTCGATGTCCTCGTCGCGGTCGCAGCGGAATGCGGCGCAGCCGTAGGCGTCAGCCAGCTTGACGAAGTCCGGGATCCGGACGGTGTCATGGCCGGTGTTGAGGTCGGTGTTGGAGTAGCGGCCCTCGTAGAAGAGCGTCTGCCACTGCCGCACCATGCCGAGGGAGGAGTTGTTGATGATGGCAACCTTGATCGGGATCTTGTTGATCGCGCAGGTGGCGAGTTCCTGGTTGGTCATCTGGAAGCAGCCGTCGCCGTCGATGGCCCACACCACGCGGTCCGGGTTGCCCACCTTGGCGCCCATGGCGGCCGGTACGGCGTAGCCCATGGTGCCGGCCCCGCCGGAGTTCAGCCAGGCGTGCGGGCGTTCGTACTTGATGAACTGCGAAGCCCACATCTGGTGCTGTCCCACGCCGGCCACGTACACGCCTTCGGGGCCGGTGAGGGCGCCGATGCGTTCGATGACGCGCTGCGGGGCGCTGAGGCCGTCGTCGGGTTCGGTCCAGCCCAGCGGGTAGGTCTCCTTGAGGTTGTTCAGGAAGGCCCACCAGTTGGTGTAGTCCGGGGTGCCGGAGACGGCGAACAGTGCGCGGAGGGCGTCGCTGAGTTCCGGGATGATCTCCTTGACCGAGCCAACGATCGGCACATCGGCGGTGCGGTTCTTGGAGATCTCCGCCGGGTCGATGTCAGCGTGGATAACCTTGGCGTTCGGGGCGAAGGACTTCAGCACGCCGGTTACCCGGTCATCGAAACGTGCCCCGAGTGTGATCAGCAGGTCCGACTGCTGCAGGGCGGTCACGGCCGAGACCGTGCCGTGCATGCCCGGCATGCCGACGTGCTGCGGGTGCGAGTCCGGGAAGACGCCGCGGGCCATGAGGGTGGTGACCACGGGGGCGCCGGAGAGTTCCGCCAGTTCCAGCAGCTCCGCCGAGGCGTGGGCCTTGACGACTCCGCCGCCCACGTAGAGCACGGGCTTGCTGGCTGCCGCGATGAGCCGGGCGGCTTCGCGGACCTGCTTGTTGTGGCCGCGGAGCACCGGGTGGTAGCCGGGCAGGTCGACCTTGGGCGGCCAGGAGAAGGTCATCTGGCCCTGCTGGGCGTCCTTGGCGACGTCCACCAGGACGGGCCCCGGGCGGCCGGTCGAGGCAAGGTGGAACGCCTCGGCCATGACGTGCGGGATGTCGTTGGGGTCGGTGACCAGGAACGAGTGCTTCGTGATCGGCATGGTGATGCCGACGATGTCCGCCTCCTGGAACGCATCGGTGCCGATGACCCCGCTGGAGACCTGGCCGGTGATGGCCACTATCGGCACGGAGTCCATGTGGGCGTCCATGATGGCGGTAACGAGGTTGGTGGCGCCCGGACCCGAGGTGGCGATGCAGACGCCGACCCGTCCGGTAACCATGGCGTAGCCTTGCGCGGCGTGGCCGGCTCCCTGTTCGTGACGGACCAGAACGTGGTTCATTCGGGAAGCCATCAAGGGGTCATAGGTGGGCAGGATCGCGCCACCGGGCAAACCAAAAATATCCTCCACGCCGAGTTCTTCGAGCGCGCGGACAATTGCTTGTGAACCGGTCATCACCGTCGGGGGTACGACGTTGTTCGGTCCAAGGACAGGAGAGACGGCAGCAGTGTCGACGCCGGCGTCGGCCGGACGTTCGACGCGTTCCGGAGCCTTGGGGGCTCCAGCGGACTTAGTGGCCATCAGCGAAGGGCTGATCGGCGATCCTTTGCTCATCGGACTCTTCCTTAGTGGATCTACGGTGGGATCTTCGGTGATCGTGGAACTGCTGGTACTGCATGATGCTGGTGTTACCGGTGGTGCGGAAATAAAAAAACCCCTCAGCCTGACGGCTCTTCGAGGGGTTTGCGCGTGACGGTTCGTTACCAGTTGCGGCTATGGAGCCACGCGCTTGGTAAGTACGACGAATGCATCTGCAGCAACGCCGGCGGTAACGATCTCGATCATGCGTTCAGTTTTCCCTCTTAGTAAGACACGTGTCAACGAGCGCCGCGCTTGTCTCACTATCTGGACAACGCTGTCCACTAGCTGGGACCCTCTTTTCCCTAGGTAGCCCTGCGGCGTTCGGCTGCAGGGCCTAATAAGGGGATTCCGAGGGCCCCTGAGGCTGCGGCGCCAGCGCCGCAGCCTCAGGGTAGGAATTACCCGCAGTAGGCGCCGGTGGAGGCGCTGTGGACGAGCTTGGCGTACTTGGCGAGCACACCCTTGGTGAACTTGGCCGGGAGCGGCTCCCAGCCGACCTTGCGGGCGTCGAGCTCGGCCTCGTCGACCAGGAGGTCGAAGCTGCGGGCGGCGATGTCCACGCGGATCCGGTCGCCGTCCTTGACGAAGGCGATGGGGCCGCCGTCGACGGCTTCCGGGGCGACGTGGCCGATGCAGAGGCCCGTGGTTCCGCCGGAGAAGCGGCCGTCGGTCAGCAGCAGCACGTCCTTGCCGAGGCCCGCGCCCTTGATGGCGCCGGTGATGGCGAGCATTTCGCGCATGCCCGGGCCGCCCTTGGGGCCTTCGTAACGGATGACGACGACGTCGCCGGACTTGATCCGGCCCTTGTCGAGTGCATCCAGGGCACCCTGTTCGCGCTCGAAGACGCGGGCGGTGCCCTCGAAGACGTCGGCGTCGAAGCCGGCGCTCTTCACGACGGCGCCCTCGGGAGCCATCGTGCCGTGCAGGATGGTGATGCCGCCGGTCTTGTGGATCGGGTTGTCCATGGCACGGAGGATCTTGCCGTCCAGGTCCGGCGGGTTGATCGCCGCGAGGTTCTCCGCGACAGTCTTACCGGTGACGGTGAGGCAGTCGCCGTGCAGCAGGCCGGCGTCGAGCAGCGCACGCATGATGACCGGCACGCCGCCGATCTTGTCGACGTCGGTCATGACATAGCGGCCGAACGGCTTGAGGTCACCCAGGTGCGGGATCTTGTCGCCGATGCGGTTGAAGTCGTCCAGGGTCAGTTCGACCTCGGCCTCGCGGGCGATGGCGAGCAGGTGGAGCACGGCGTTGGTGGAGCCGCCGAAGGCCATGGTCACGGCGATGGCGTTCTCGAACGCCTTCTTGGTCATGATGTCGCGGGCGGTGATGCCCTTGCGGAGGAGATTGACGACGGCCTCTCCGGACTTGCGGGCAAATTCGTCGCGGCGGCGGTCCGCGGAAGGCGGCGCGGCCGAGCCGGGGAGGGACATGCCCAGCGCTTCGCCGATGCAGGCCATGGTGTTGGCGGTGTACATGCCGCCGCAGGCGCCTTCGCCCGGGCAGATCGCCTTTTCGATGCGGGTAAGGTCCTCCATGCTCATCTTGCCGGCGGCGCAGGCACCCACGGCTTCGAAGGCGTCAATGAGGGTGACTTCCTTTTCGGAGCCGTCCTCCAGCTTGACCCAGCCGGGCATGATGGAGCCGGCGTAGAGGAAGACACTCGCGAGGTCCAGGCGGGCAGCCGCCATCAGCATGCCCGGCAGCGACTTGTCGCAGCCGGCCAGGAGCACGGAGCCATCGATGCGCTCGGCCTGCATGACTGTTTCGACGGAGTCGGCGATGACTTCGCGGGAGACCAGGGAGAAGTGCATGCCCTCGTGGCCCATGGAGATGCCGTCCGAGACGGAGATGGTGCCGAACTGCATCGGGAACCCGCCGCCCGCGTGCACGCCTTCCTTGGCGCCTTGGGCAAGCCGGTTCAGCGAGAGGTTGCAGGGAGTGATTTCATTCCAGGAGCTTGCGACGCCGATCTGGGGCTTGGCGAAGTCATCGTCCCCCATGCCGACCGCCCGGAACATCCCGCGCGCGGGCGCGGCGTGGATTCCATCGGTGACGACCCGGCTGCGGGGCTTGATGTCCGGTTGGGTGGTTGTCGCTGTTTGGGTGTCCTCACTCATGGGTGAAAGTCTAGGGCTCCGCCGCGGGCCGTAACGACCCGGATTCCAGCATTAAGCGGAAAACCGGGAATGTTTCGATCAAATAGTGGACTATCGTCTCACCAGGTGGACACCGGGCCTTCGACGGCTCAGTTGAGGTGGGCGGCACCACGGAGTTCAGGTGCCTCGGCGACGGCCTGCGCCTCGGCTTTGAGCAGGGTGAGCACCTGCTGGATGGTGGTCCGGGCGGCGACGTCCGGACGGGCGAGGGCGACAATGCTCCGGCTGGCCTTGACCCCGGCCAGCGGGCGCAGCACGAAACCCCTGCCCTGGTTTTTCAGGGCCGTATAGCGCGGCAGCAGGCTCAGGCCGTGCCCGGCACTGACGAGGGCCTCAAGGACCCGCAGATCAGGGAACAGTTGGGCGCGGACTGCCGGGGAATCGGCCTGCACTTCGATCTGGCGGAGGACCGTGTCGAACGGGAACCCGTCCGGCACGCCCATCCACGGGTATCCGATCACGTCAGCAGCGCACAATATCTCCTTGCCGGCCAGCGCGTGGCCTTCGGGGATCGCGACATCGAGCGGCTCGTCCAGGAGAGGCACCACCGTCAGCCCGAGCCGGGCAAAGACATCGGGCCCATCAACACTGTGCGCCAGCACAATGTCATAGTCGGCGGTCAGGCCCGCGAAGCCGGCCACGTTTGGATCCTCGAAGTGCGCCTGGAAGCGGAGACCGTCGATGGCTTTGACGCGGTGCAGGAGGCCGGGAAGGAACATCTCGGCGGCGCTCGGGAAGAACGCGGCCTTGACATGGGTCTGCCAGCCGCGCCGGTAGGTGTCGATGGTGGCCTCCGCGCGGGCCATGGCAGTGGAAACCTCCGCGGCGGCTGACGCCATGGCGAGCCCGGCCTCCGTGAGGCGCACTCCCCTGCCTGATTTTTCGACCAGGACCACGCCCAGCTCGTCCTGCAGGGTCTTGAGCTGCTGCGAGACGGCGGAAGGTGTGACCCCCATGGCCTCGGCCGTGGCCCCGACCGTGCCGCGGTCAGCCAGTTCCCGGAGAATCCGCAGTCTCTT
This sequence comes from Arthrobacter sp. NicSoilB4, assembly GCF_019977335.1. Lineage (NCBI taxonomy): Bacteria > Bacillati > Actinomycetota > Actinomycetes > Micrococcales > Micrococcaceae > Arthrobacter > Arthrobacter sp. NicSoilB4. The sequence goes on from NZ_AP024653.1 coordinate 2,519,407, forward strand.
GAAATCCATGAACAGAGGCTACAGGGCGGGCGGCCCGGAGGGTGGACAGCCCCCTCAGGCGGACGTACCGTCAAACAACGGCAACCTCGCCTTGTGGACAGAAAGGCTCCGCTATGGATTGGATTATCTGGCTGGTCGTCATCGTGGCGATTGTGGCCGTCGTCTGGTGGCTCCTGAACCGCAACAGCTCCCGCGGACATTCCGGCTCCGAGACCGGGGCCGCCGGCGATTCCGCACCTCCGCACCTGCACGACGCGGACCACGACCCCAGTCACCGCGGCGCCCTGTCCGGCGGCGGATCCTCCCCGTCAGCCGCGGCGGCCGGCCTCGCATGGATGCCTACGTCCGCGGGCTTTAACCAGGCAGAGCCCGGAGCCGAGCCCGAACCAGCCCCCGACCCCGTTGCCACGGCGGAGGATCGGGCAGCCGTCGAGGCGCACTTGAAGGCCCGGGCGGCAGCTGCGGCGGCTGCTGCAGCCGAGGTGTCGGGCACCGGGGCGGGCGCTGCGTCCGCACCCGCTGCCGAAGCCGCCCCGGCCGAAAGCCCTGAATGGGAAACACAGTGGTCCGAGACGCCGCCGGCCGAACCACATGCTGCCGTTCACCCGGAGCCGGTCCGCGGCGCCGGAGCCGCCGCCGCGGGTGCCGCGACCGGTACGGCGGCAGCAGCAGCGGACGGCGCCCCCGTGCACCACCCTGAATACACGGAGCCCCACGCCCCGACCCTCCCCGGCGCCGAATCCGCTGCGGCAGAAGCTGAAGCCGAGGCGGAGGCCAGAGCGGGAGTTGCCACCGGGGCCGAGGAAGGTGGGACCGCCGGGCCGGCTGCGCCGCGGCCGCCGGCAACGGCAGAATCCCCCCTTGCCGAGGCCGAGACCCGTCAGACCGCCATGTCCTCGGCCGCGTCCGAAACGGCTGCGAGCCATGAGGCAGCACCCGCTGAACCCGCCGAACCCACCGGCCATCTGGCCGCCGACCAGCCGTATGGCGAGGGATCGGCGGCGCCCGCCGCCGACGGCAGCGGGCCGGAGGGCTTCACCGTCAAGGGCAACGCTTCGTCGATGATCTACCACGACGAGACCAGCCCCTCCTTCGAGGAAACTCGCGCGGAGGTCTGGTTCCTGTCCGCCGCCCATGCCGAGGCCGCGGGCTTCAGACCGCCGCGCCGGACACGGCAGTAGGCCTCGGTGCGGGCTGCCGGGACGCGCAGGACGGGACGGGAACGCGGCTTGGCAGGACCAGTGCCGGGCCCAGGGACGGGGCGCCGGGGAAGAGCCGCTGAACGCTGCGGGCCCCCAGCCGGCCGGGCAGAAGGCCCAAAGGGCTGGGTAGGGGTGGTTGCCGCCGTCGCGATCCTGCTGAGCAGTTGCACGTCCGGAGGCACCCCCGCTCCAACCGGCACCAATCCCCCGGCCGGCAGCGAACCCGCGACGCCCGGCCCGCCGGCGTCCAGCGCGTCCGGGAGCGCCCCGGGCGTGAGCCAGCCGACGGTTGTCGAACAGATCGGCGCCGAACTGCAGGTGCCGTGGTCCACTGTCTTCCTGCCGGACGGCACCGCCGTCATTTCCGAACGGGAGACCGCCCGCCTCCGGACCATCGCGCCCGGCCAGGGCGGAGGCCCGGCGGGCACGCTCGGAAGGGTGCCCGACGTGGTTCCCGGCGGCGAAGGTGGGCTGTTGGGGCTGGCGCTGTCCCCGGACTTCGCCACGGACCGGTACCTCTACGCCTACTTCACTGCCGCAGGCGACAACCGGATCGCGCGGCTGCGCCTCGAGGAGAGGGAAGGGAACCTGCAACTGGGGGCCCCGGAGGTTGTCTTCAGCGGAATCCCGAAGGCCGGCACACACAACGGCGGGCGGATCCGGTTCGGCCCGGACGGGTATCTGTACGTCGGCACCGGTGACTCGCAGCGCCGCGGCCAGCCCCAGGACCCGAACGCTCTCGGCGGCAAGATCCTGCGCATTACGCCTGAGGGGCGGCCTGCGCCGGGCAATCCCTTCGGCGACAACCCGGTGTACAGCCTGGGCCACCGGAACGTCCAGGGACTCGCCTGGGACAGCGCCGGCCGGCTCTGGGCGAGCGAGTTCGGGCCCGACGTCGACGACGAACTCAACCTGATCGTGCCCGGCGGCAACTACGGCTGGCCGGACGTCACGGGCGCACCGCGCCGCGCCGGCTTCCTGGACGCGAAGGTGGTGTGGCCATCGACGGCTGATTCCTCCCCCAGCGGCCTCGAAATCGTCGGCGACACGGCATACCTGGGCGCACTTCGCGGCCAGAGGTTGTGGGAGGTTCCCTTGAACGGCGAATTCGCCGGCGAACCTGTGGGCTATTTCACACGGATGTACGGGAGGATCAGGGACGTTTCGCTGGCTCCGGACGGCCGCCTGTGGGTGCTCAACAACAACGAAAACCCCGATTCTGTGCTGGTTTTGGAGCTGCCCGGGTAGTGCCGGCAGCTGCCGGTCCGCCCGATTTCACACTCCGCCCAAACTCGTGTAGAGTTTCATGTCGTTGCGGAGAACAACGCGGGAACAAAAAGACCGCGGAGAACGAAAACAACAGATGCACCTCTAGCTCAACTGGCAGAGCAATTGACTCTTAATCAATGGGTTCCGGGTTCGAGTCCCGGGGGGTGCACCAACAATGAAACCCCGTCTTCACTGGCTGAAAGCCACGAAGGCGGGGTTTTGTTTTGCCTGGTTTTTGCCGCTAACCCCTAAACAGACGGCCGGCTGCTCCGGCCGCAACCTGCGCATCATGGCTCAGGTCCCCCCGGTCCTGAGGCGCGGCGCGAGCCACGACTCAAGCTCTCCGGAGCTCCACGATGGTGCCCGCACCAGGATCAGTTCCCGGTCGTCGCGGAGCACCTCATGGATGCCGTCCTCACGGGATAGTTCGCTAACAAGCCGGTCGACGTCGGCCGGCCGTTCGTGGGCGATCTCGTCGCCCAGTCCGATCTCGAAGGGCGGCTCTGGCTCCATCACCTTCGCAGTGTCGTCATAGCCTTCATTTAGCTGTCCGATGAGCTCCCGCGCGTACACGGCCATCGCGTCCTCCGGTGACTCCCGCACCCCGAGAAGCACGCCGCATGCGTCGACCACGGGAACCCCGGGCTGGATATTGTGGCCCTCGCCCGTGCCCGCTGACAAGAACCGGGTGGTTGTTGTAGGCGTAGCGCTTATTGCTGTGTCGCGCGGTCTCCCAGCGTGCCAGCGGCGCACGGTATCGCACTACAGCGGCGAGATAGGACACAAGCCGGATCGGTCGCTCCAGGCGCGTCAACGATGGTGACACTGGAAAGCACCCAGCGCCACAGGGGAACCTGGCTCTCAGGCGTGCCATCCAGGAGCGCAGCCGGGTCCCGGCCATCGGCTACCAGTCGCTCCCGGAGCCGCTCCAGTGCCGGAGCGCGTTCGTCGAGGAACTCCTGGAGGGCGGCTGCGGCATCGGTTGTGGTCAGGTCGCGATAGTCAGTCATGAAGTCCCCCAATGCCGTTTCGAAGAGTACACAGCGCGCGGTGAACCACGGGTACCTGCCCGTTCACGCACGCCGTCCAAGCGAGTGGCTCGCACCGCCGGGGCGGAGATATATCAGGATCACGCCGAGCTGAGAGTTCTCCACCCGGCCCGGTGCCGGAAGACTGGCGTGCAACTCCGGCTGAGGCGCACGGGAGCATTTCCATAGGCATCCCCAAGGGCGAGCCCTTATCATCTGACGTATGCGTAGACGAACGTTCGCACTTGGGGTGGCGGCAGTCCTGCTAACCGGCTGCTCGGGCCCGCCCCCGCAACCGGACGTAACAACGGCGACGCCGGCCCCCACATCAGTGTCAGCCACGCCGGCGCCTGCTACGCCAACGACAATGGCAAAGACAGGCTCGGCCGCGACGGATCTGAATTGGGGCACGCCGATCGCTGGCGACGAGTTCGACTATTTCGGCGCACCGGACGCCACGAAGTGGTCCGTTTACAACAGTGTCGGGCATGCGGGGAATGGCATTCGGAGCCCCCAGCAGGTCACGGTGGACGGTTCCAAGATGGTCATGACCGGAACGCCGGACGGTACGACCGCTGGAATTAGCGCGAGGTTTGGAAGCCAGAAGTATGGCCGATGGGAGGTCCGTGCGGCGGCTTCGGGTGACAATGAGTACCATTTGGTGGCGCTCCTGTGGCCGGATAGCAGGAATTGGCCGTGCGACGGTGAAGTTGACTACGCGGAGACGACTGGTGACTGGAACGTCATCAAGTTCTTCCACCACTATGGATGTTCGAATTCGCAGACATACGGGGCCAAGGCTCTGGACGTTACTCAGTTCCACAACTACGCGGTTGACTGGTCTCCGAATGGGATCGTCGGCTACGTCGACGGCGAGAAGTGGTTTGAGGACAACAACCCCGAGCACCAGCCTCCCGGACCGATGCACCAGACGCTACAACTGGACTGGTTCCCTGACAGCACTCCTAACGGCGCTGCCGAGATGCGGGTGGATTGGGTTCGCGTCTACGCGGCAGCCCCTCCTGCGCCCCCGCTGCAGTCATCCGGTGAGTCGTTTGATTTCGCCGCCACCGGAGATATGAACCCCCCGGATAACACGTCGGCCAATTCACACAGTGGTAAGAACGCGGCCAGCATCATCGCCGGACTAAACGACGGTTCGCTGGACAACTTCCTTGCGCTGGGCGATTTCCAGTATGACAAGGGCACCTGTTCCGCGCTGGAGGCATTCGACAAGTTGTGGGGTCCGGCGAAGGATAAGACGTACTGGACCGCTGGTCCCGGTCATGACGTTGAACCCGGCGCGAATGATGTTGACCGTTACATGGATGGGCAATGCGTGTCCACGGTGAAGAGCGCGACGAGCTCCGATCTGGGGCGGTTCCAGGACGCTCTCGAATGGTATTCGTTCGACAAGGGCAACTGGCACATTCTTGTGGCGCCTACGGCCGCATGGCGTTACGACGTTAAGCGGGCGGAGGCGATGACCTCGGAGATGGATGCCGACCTGAAAGCTGCAAAGGCAGCTGGAAAGCATCTGGCCGTTATTTACCATGATCCGTATTTCACCAGCAACACGTCGAGCCATACCCGCTTCTCCAAGGCGAAGCCTTGGATTGACATGTTCTGGGAGAACCGTGTTCGTGTGTTGCTGTCCGGCTCACAGCACAATTATGAGCGGACCTGCGCGATTAACAACGAGGACCAGTGCGTTGCGGACGGAATGCAACAATTCCAGGTGTCCACCGGTGGAATTGGCCTCCGGGAGTTCACAAGCAGCCCCTCTTATGTGGAGCGGAAGTTTAGCGACACATGGGGCCACCTACGGATGAGCCTCAAGGCTGACGGCTCTTATACGTGGGAATTCCGTCCCGTGTCCGGCGGAATGGAGACTGACAGCGGGTCTCGAGGCCAAGGCTAATTGGGCAGGAGCGACGGACCGCCACATTCCGCGGCAGTGCTGCCCAAACCTACGTACCGCCTATCACGCCAGGCCGGAGAGGGGCCGTGACCTTCCCGCCGATATCCTGGCCTGTGTCCCGACCTGCCGGATTCCGGAGGTCACGGGGCCGGGCCGGCGCCTGAGCGTCTGGAAGCAGGCCACCCGGGCCCACTTCGACACTGCGCCGCGTGGTTCATGCGAGCAGTCCCAGCACGCGGGGAAGGAAGAGGAGCGCGTACATCGCCCACATGACGGCGACGACCCTGGGGCTGATTGTTAGGCCCATGAGCTTCGGGCGTGCGGGCTGCCCGGTGTCAACTCCGGCGCGCCGGACTTCGAGCCCGACGAGGGTGGCGAGCAGGGCGGCAGCCGCGATCAGTCCGGCCAGTTCGATCATTTTGCTGCCTCCTGCCGTGCGCGTGCCAGGCACGCGAGGATGGTGATGACGCCCATCGTGACGACGCACGCCTGCCACGACCACACAGTGAGGTAGAACATCGCCGTGGACACCGCCGTGAGCGTCGCGAGGCCGAGCGCCAGGACGAGCATCGCGCCGAGCGCGAGGTCGGTCACCGGCATAAGCCGGGTCAGTGCCTGCCCCGGGAGCAGGACCAGGACCGCTATCGCGGCGACCGCCTGCAGCGGCGTCGGCAGACCCAGGAGCGTCACCAGCGACAGCGCGACGGCCGCGAGACCGAGCACCACGGTGGGCCGGCTGACGCCGCTCATGGCGTCACCCGGTACACGCGTGCGTCGGCGTTGCTGAACGCAAGCTCCACGCCGCCCTGCCCGCTCAGCCACTGCTCCAGCTCGTCCAGGCCTGCCGCGCTGCCGGCGCCCTGGAGCACAAGACTGGCCTCCGACGAACGCATGATCAACACGACGCCACCGCCAGGGCTGTGCCGGGCGAAGTCGTAAACGAGCGGGCCGCACGTCGCCGTCGACAAATCGGACCGGCACATGTCATCGATCGTCCGCGCCCGGTGTTCGAGGTAGTCCTCGCTGCGCCACGGCGTCGGGTGCGCAGCCGAGATGATCGACGAGCCCGGCGGCGCGAGACGATGCACGGCCGCGACCGCGGCAATCTCATCGTCGGTGAAGACGTCATACTGGGCGTTCCCGAACCGGCCCGTCACAGTCAACACCGCCAGCAGGCAGCAGGTCAGCGCAAGAGCCCCCGCGGCGCGGAAGGACGGCCGCGTGGGGTCCTGCGCGGCATGGGCGGCGGGGTGGTGTGTGCCGCCATGCCCGGCGCGGGCGGCGGGCCGTGCGCTGCCGTGCGCGGCGTGGGCGGCGGCGTGCGTGCTGCCGTCCGCCGGAAGCAGGATCGAGCACGCCAGCATCGCGACGAAAGGCAGCGCGAACAACGAGACACGGATCAGCATCTCCCCGCCGTACAACTGCGCGGGAAAGAGCAGCAACGGCGTAGCTGCCAGGAGGGCCACCCGGACGTCGAGACGTCCTCTGCGCCAGTCACGCACCGCCCCCGCCGCGGCAAGCGCCCACAACACCAGGGTCAGAACGATCCGGACCTGCACCACCAGCACGTGCCCGGCGGTCCCGCTCAGGCGGTCGAGGACGTTCGCCTCGGTCGCGCCCTGCAGCCCCGCTTCCGCCAGCGGCGGGTTCCCGATCAGATACGCACTCGCCGGGTAAACAAGCCAGAGCGTCAACAACACCACGGCGATCAACGGCAACCGGCTGGGCCAGACACGCCCGCTCAGCGTAAGAGCAGTGATGGCGATCAGCACCATAAACGGCGTCAACTGATGGCTCGCGCAGATCACCGCGACGAGCAATATCGTCACCACCAGCGCACCCACCCGGAGCCCCGGCCGGGACTCCGCAGGCACCCGCCCCCGCCACCACGCCGCCAGGTCCGCACGCCGGACCCCGCGGAACCCGGGGAACCCGGGAGCCCGCGCGGCCAACGGGCCAAGGAGCAGCGCGATCACAACGAGATACAAAAAGAAGCCAAAAGCCTGCGGAGACAGGTAGTCCTGGTCCTGCCAACTGCCAAGACAGAAAACCCACAGCACCAGCCACCGCCGCCGCGGATCCCGCGTCAGGTAACCCGTCAGCACCCCCAAAGCAACAAGCCACAAACCCACATTGAACACCGGCGCCCACAACGCAACAGCCACCGGATCAAGACCCGTCGCCCCCAGCACCGTCGCCAGCAGCGCGAAGAAACCCGGCCAATTGAAATACGCATCAATGCCCGGATCAATCCCCTGCGCCCCCGAAAGAGCATCAGCGATGCCAAGATGACGGAACGCAACCTCACCCCGCGGAACATCCGTCACGAAAGCAGCGGTCCCGAAAAGCACCAACACCAGCACCACCACAAGCCACACCATCACCACACGGCGCGCCGGACCCGCAGCATCCCCCCGCAACGCCACCACAAAAGCCACATTCAGAAGCAAAACACCCACCCAGAACGGAAACGGCAACACCGCCACAAGCCCCAAATCGCTGCCCACCGGCACAGCCACCGTCGACGCCGCCCCCACAGCAAGCGCCAACGCCACCACACCCGCCACCGCACACCACACATCACGCGCCTTCCAACGCCCCTCCGTGCGCCTGGCCACATCAAGCGTGCTAGTCATCGCGCCTCCCGTGTGACGCGCAGTAGGGCGGCTCATCGCGCGTCCCGCTTGACCCGCCGGAGAATGGCGAGCAGCCGGAGTCCGACGGCCGCGGCCCCTATGGAGAGCACCACCAACCACGCAAAGGCCATGGCGGTGGCCCCCCTGTCGGCGGCCCACAGCGCTGAGGCGCAGAGGGCGACTCCGAGCGTCACACCAACCACTATCGCCTCCGTGTAGCTACCGCGGGCCCGGCACACGGCGTTGTATGCCTGCAACACCGCATACGGCACCAGTCCGGCCGCCAACCACCGCAGAGCGCCGGCAGACGAATCGGCATACCGCTCCCCCAGCAGACTGAGCAGCGGGTGAGCAAGAATGGCGAGGAAGGCGGCAGCCAGACCTCCTACGGCGATCGACAAACGAAGACTCGACCAAGTGGTCGACACAAGGCGGTCCGGGTCGCGGACACCTTCGGAGAACTGGACGATGCCCATCAGCATCGGAGCGGAGTAGGCGGCCCAGGCCATCATCCATGCGGGATACCAGTAGGCAGCTGCCTCCGGCGCCACCATGTGCGCGAGCAGGAGCGGCAGCACCAGTCCGGGGGCGCGCTCCGTGAGGGTGAGGAGCTGGTACGGAAGGCCCATCGCCAGCAGTGGACGGCCGCGCGCCGAGCGCAAGGACGGCCGCGGCCGGTAGCCGACCAGTCTTCGCAGCTGGACCGCACCGACGACGCACGCCACGGTCGTCCCGAGGGTCCAGCAGGCCATGATCACGTCAGCGGCGGCGCCGTGTGAAAGCCAGGCCACGAGCGCCGCAGCCCCGAGCGAGACCAGGCCGCCCAACGCGTACCTCGACGTCGCGCTGGCACCGCGGCCCAACGCCACGAGCGCCTGGTCCAGCACGATGACCAGGGTGCCGGTGACGGCAGCCACGAGGAACGTCAGCCAGAAGAGAACCGATACCAAGGCCGTGTCCGGCATCACAGCCGACTGCAGCACAAGGTAGCCGAGCGCCAGCACGGTGCCGGCTACCCCCACGATGGCGAACGCCGCGTCAAGCACGCGCGAAGGCGGCTCCCCCCGCCCCACCGACACGATCACGGCGGACCCGGCCCCCAGCACCGCGAGTTGTGTGCAGATCATCACCGCCGAGACCGCGGCCATGGTGAGCCCGACCTCACGGTCGGACGTCGCCCGCGCGGCCACGACCCAGAAGGCGAAACCCGCGCCCGTCTGGGCGGCCTTGGCCACGACGAGGCCTAGGGAGCTACGCAGGGCCGAATGCCGGACGGTCGCGGTGCCCACGACAACGGTCCCCCGCTCAGTGCTCACGACGCAAACCCTTCGCCATGGCCGCGTAGTTGTACCAGCAGAAGGCTACGTAGTAGCGCAGCCATCGAGGCTGGCCTTCGGCGAGGCTCAAGGCGCTGCCCCGGACTGCCGCGGCGGCGGGCAGCAACGCCAACCTGGCACCGCGCAAGCCGTGTTTGCGGACCATCCGTCCCAGGCCCGTTCCATCCATGACGAACTGGTCGAGCGCGAAGTCGAAGTCGTCTGCGGCAAAACGATGTTCGACGAAGACCCGGCGTGACACCGCCGTGCGCAGCCCTGAGTCCCGCATCCGCCAACGCAGCTCGATATCCTCCCCCGACTTGAACGAGTCATCGAAACCTATGCCCAGCATCAGGTCCCGGTCGACGATCGTCGCCACGAGCCCGAACCAGTTACGGCTGCGGCCGGTGCGATGGTGATGTGCCAGCGCCTGCCCCCAGTAGCCCGGTCCAGCGACACTCTCCAAACCGGCCTGGAGGGCGTCGTGGCCGCCCTCCACCAACTCCGTGAGCAGGTCGGCGACCCCCGAGGGCCCGAACACGACGTCGGCGTCGACGAGCAGGACCCAACGGGTGTTGCTGCTCCGTACACCTAGTGTTCGAGCCCATGGCAGGCCGCGGCCCTCGTCACTCAGGACCCGGGCACCGGCCGCGAGGGCGATCTCGACGGTGCGGTCCGTGGAGCATCCGTCCACGACGATGATCTCAGCGACACCGGACTGACGCAGGGCCTCTAGACAGCGTGGGAGCAGGTCCTCCGCGTTGCGGGCCGGAACGACCGCGGTGACCTCGGCAGGGCTGTGACCCACAGTGCCACCCCCTCAGGCCTGCTCGTCAAGGATCGACGGCAGCAGCTGCTCGAGATACCGGACGATGTCGTCGGACGCCTCGTCCGCCGAGTACGCGGAGGGCACCTGCAGCAGGTGGCAGGGACGTCCGTCGAGCGCCTTGCTCAGCACGACCCCCTTCGCCGCGAAATGCTCGCGCCAGGGGAGGACGGACGTGGCCGCCAGGCCCGTCACGACCCGCTGCGAGAAGCCCGCCATCTCGATGTGGAAGTTGCCGAGCATGCGGTCGACCATCCAATCGCTCGTCCGCTCGACGATCCGGGACCGGGCGCCCTCGTACCGCTCGATGTAGATGGCGGCCGCGAGCGGCGCCGAGGTGGTCACTTCCCTCCCCGGGAACGCAGTCCCCGGATCGACCATGCGGTGCTCCGGCGACCACCGCCGGGAGAAGTCCGCGAGGCGCGGATAACGGATGACGTACGGGTGCACCACCGTGGTGAAACGGCCGACACTGTCCGAGAGCTGTGAGGGGATGAGGGGCTTCCTGACACCTTCGAACAGGTGGGGGTAGATGGCCCGGTGGTGCGGCTTGATGAACATCGGCTTCGCGTAGCCGAGCATCGTGGCGTCCTCGGCGAGGAAGGCCCAGTCGTCACCCATGAACGACCACCCCTCGCGCCGCATCAGCTTGGCGGCAGTGCTCGTCTTACCGGTACCTCCGGCTGCGGGCAGCGCGATCGCGTGACCGCGGTACGCCATCGTTGCAGCGTGGATCATGCCAGCTCCGCGACCGACCATGGCGGCATCGAGAACAGGGACCACGGAGGTCAACAGCTCGCCCGGCCCATGAATGCGCCACTGCTCTGCGTCCCTCACGACCTGGACCCGATCGGCCTGGAAACGCACACTGTTCTCCGTGTACGCGAGCTCGTGCTCAACCAGACCCGCATCCGGCATCGGCTCCAGCCGGTCATCGACGACGATGTCGGCCGGCCGCTCGGTGGCGGTGGCGAAACACGCCAACATGCTCTGGAGCTGGGCTGCTGCCGGCGCATCCCCGTCGACGCGAATCATAACGCGGCCGTGGATGTCGAAGTGCAGTGCCTTGGTCTTGTTCTTGGTCTTGGTCTGCATGGTCCTCCCCTGTCTGAGTGGTGTCGTTCGGATGGTGTCTCGGCCCCAGCGACTGGACCATCCAAGTGCCCCTAGAGGTGTTCGAAACCCCCGGCCGAGTGACTCTGCCGTTATTGACCGTATGGTAGGCCGGTTAGGTAGACAACGGTAGTGACTACTCGCTTTTACTTGGCGTCCTACTAGGGAATTTCGTGCTCCCGCCAGTGCCAGGGGGGTGAGATTCGCCCGGGGTTCAATGGAGGCCGCGAGGGTCAGGCAGCAGTCAGTGAGCACGGCTTCGACGGTGATTCCGTGTGCGACGGCGAAGGGCGCGTCGCGGAGCCAGGACGCTGTGGATTCTCCTAATTCTCAACAGGGAGGATCTCAACAGGGAGGCTCCGGAATTGGCCAGCCGGTCCGGCTCAGCCGCCGTCCGGACGCCAGTACCGCAGCCCGCCGCTTGTGGTGCCGTCGCGGGCGACGTCGACCATGGCGTACGGGAACGCCCGACGGTCCGACTGGTCAGGTCCGCGACCGCGGACGTCCGAACACCACGTGCCTGTGTTGATGTACCGGGTGGGGCACGCGTCGAGCGCCGTCTCGAGGGCCCGGTGGGTGTGGCCCGAGACGTACCAGGCCACCCCGGAATCGTGCGCCTGCAGAGTACGTGCGAACCGGCCCGCCGCAGCCGGAGCCTCCTCGCCGGCGCCTCTGCGCCCGGCGGCCCCGAGCACCATGCGGGTCGCGGCGACCGGAAGGGCCGACACCGTCCGGAACCGGGACAGGCGCGCCAGGTCCCGAACCGCCACGCCGTCAAGTCCGAGCCGCAGTGACTCAGTCTGCAACAACTCGTCGTACGCATCCTCACGGACGCGGCGTTCCGCCCGCTCGGATGCCAGGCAGGCCCGGGCAACGGCACCGGCACGGCTCAGGCGCGACGTGGACGGATTGGCGTTCCAGGCAGCGAGCGGTGGCAGGTCCAGCTCGTCGGTACCGTTGACGGCCGAGCGGAGCACCTCGGGCATCCGGTGCAGAGCGTGGTGCTGGTGCCCGTGCTCGGCAACGAGCACGTGGGGCACGTGCAGGAACCAAGGGTGCACCTGGACCCGCGTGGGCTCCGCGGGTGACAGCAGCGCCGACAGGCGTGCTGCAACCGAGGGCCGGGCCAGCTCCACATCGTGGTTGCCGCACACGAAGTGCAGCTGCACGCCCTGCTCCGCACACGCCTTCAGCACGCGGAACATGTCGCCGTTGTGGGCCAGGATGGACTCGAGCCGGGCCAGGCTCTCGTCCTCTGCTAACCCGAACAGCTCGAACGTGTCACCGACGAAGGCGACGTTCGGCTGCGGACCTGCAGTTGCGAGTACCTCGCGGTGGAGGAACTCGGGCAGCATGCTGCCGGGGTGCCGGGGGTCGTCGTCCGACACGCCCAGGTGGACGTCGCTGAGGAGCCACCACCTGGCCGCGTGGTTCATGCGAGCAGTCCCAGCACGCGGGGAAGGAAGAGGAGCGCGTACATCGCCCACATGACGGCGACGACCCTGGGGCTGATTGTTAGGCCCAGGAGCTTCGGGCGTGCGGGCTGCCCGGTGTCAACTCCGGACCGCCGGACTTCGAGCCCGACGAGGGTGGCGAGCAGGGCGGCAGCCGCGATCAGTCCGGCCAGTTCGATCATTTTGCTGCCTCCTGCCGTGCGCGTGCCAGGCACGCGAGGATGGTGATGACGCCCATCGTGACGACGCACGCCTGCCACGACCACACAGTGAGGTAGAACATCGCCGTGGACACCGCCGTGAGCGTCGCGAGGCCGAGCGCCAGGACGAGCATCGCGCCGAGCGCGAGGTCGGTCACCGGCATAAGCCGGGTCAGTGCCTGCCCCGGGAGCAGGACCAGGACCGCTATCGCGGCGACCGCCTGCAGCGGCGTCGGCAGACCCAGGAGCGTCACCAGCGACAGCGCGACGGCCGCGAGACCGAGCACCACGGTGGGCCGGCTGACGCCGCTCATGGCGTCACCCGGTACACGCGTGCGTCGGCGTTGCTGAACGCAAGCTCCACGCCGCCCTGCCCGCTCAGCCACTGCTCCAGCTCGTCCAGGCCTGCCGCGCTGCCGGCGCCCTGGAGCACAAGACTGGCCTCCGACGAACGCATGATCAACACGACGCCACCGCCAGGGCTGTGCCGGGCGAAGTCGTAAACGAGCGGGCCGCACGTCGCCGTCGACAAATCGGACCGGCACATGTCATCGATCGTCCGCGCCCGGTGTTCGAGGTAGTCCTCGCTGCGCCACGGCGTCGGGTGCGCAGCCGAGATGATCGACGAGCCCGGCGGCGCGAGACGATGCACGGCCGCGACCGCGGCAATCTCATCGTCGGTGAAGACGTCATACTGGGCGTTCCCGAACCGGCCCGTCACAGTCAACACCGCCAGCAGGCAGCAGGTCAGCGCAAGAGCCCCCGCGGCGCGGAAGGAGGGCCGCGTGGGGTCCTGCGCGGCATGGGCGGCGGGGTGGTGTGTGCCGCCATGCCCGGCGCGGGCGGCGGGCCGTGCGCTGCCGTGCGCGGCGTGGGCGGCGGCGTGCGTGCTGCCGTCCGCCGGAAGCAGGATCGAGCACGCCAGCATCGCGACGAAAGGCAGCGCGAACAACGAGACACGGATCAGCATCTCCCCGCCGTACAACTGCGCGGGAAAGAGCAGCAACGGCGTAGCTGCCAGGAGGGCCACCCGGACGTCGAGACGTCCTCTGCGCCAGTCACGCACCGCCCCCGCCGCGGCAAGCGCCCACAACACCAGGGTCAGAACGATCCGGACCTGCACCACCAGCACGTGCCCGGCGGTCCCGCTCAGGCGGTCGAGGACGTTCGCCTCGGTCGCGCCCTGCAGCCCCGCTTCCGCCAGCGGCGGGTTCCCGATCAGATACGCACTCGCCGGGTAAACAAGCCAGAGCGTCAACAACACCACGGCGATCAACGGCAACCGGCTGGGCCAGACACGCCCGCTCAGCGTAAGAGCAGTGATGGCGATCAGCACCATAAACGGCGTCAACTGATGGCTCGCGCAGATCACCGCGACGAGCAATATCGTCACCACCAGCGCACCCACCCGGAGCCCCGGCCGGGACTCCGCAGGCACCCGCCCCCGCCACCACGCCGCCAGGTCCGCACGCCGGACCCCGCGGAACCCGGGGAACCCGGGAGCCCGCGCGGCCAACGGGCCAAGGAGCAGCGCGATCACAACGAGATACAAAAAGAAGCCAAAAGCCTGCGGAGACAGGTAGTCCTGGTCCTGCCAACTGCCAAGACAGAAAACCCACAGCACCAGCCACCGCCGCCGCGGATCCCGCGTCAGGTAACCCGTCAGCACCCCCAAAGCAACAAGCCACAAACCCACATTGAACACCGGCGCCCACAACGCAACAGCCACCGGATCAAGACCCGTCGCCCCCAGCACCGTCGCCAGCAGCGCGAAGAAACCCGGCCAATTGAAATACGCATCAATGCCCGGATCAATCCCCTGCGCCCCCGAAAGAGCATCAGCGATGCCAAGATGACGGAACGCAACCTCACCCCGCGGAACATCCGTCACGAAAGCAGCAGTCCCGAAAAGCACCAACACCAGCACCACCACAAGCCACACCATCACCACACGGCGCGCCGGACCCGCAGCATCCCCCCGCAACGCCACCACAAAAGCCACATTCAGAAGCAAAACACCCACCCAGAACGGAAACGGCAACACCGCCACAAGCCCCAAATCGCTGCCCACCGGCACAGCCACCGTCGACGCCGCCCCCACAGCAAGCGCCAACGCCACCACACCCGCCACCGCACACCACACATCACGCGCCTTCCAACGCCCCTCCGTGCGCCTGGCCACATCAAGCGTGCTAGTCATCGCGTGTCCTGGATGTCGAAGTGCAGTGCCTTGGTATTGGTCTGCATGGTCGTCCCCTGTCTGGGTGGTGTCGGTCGGTTGGTGTGGACGGTGTCGGCAGTGTCGACACCGTCCACCTAGTTCCTAGTTGCCCAGCGTGAGCACCAGCTTGGGCGCCAGCGTGATGCCGGCCTCTTTGGAGTTGAGGTCCAGACCGTCGCTGCTGTTGGCGTCCATACCGAGAGAGAGCTGTTGGCCGAGCTCACCGGTAAGGCCGCTGACCGTCAGCGGAATGTTGTAACTTGTGTTGGTCGTTGTCGGGCCGAGCGTGCCGAGGCTGTTGCCGAGCACCGGGCGGAGGCTGTACGTGATCCCGCCCTCGGTCCAGCTGTCATCAGCGACCAGCTTGACGTTCTGCGTGCCGATTGACCCACTCCCGGCGCTACGCAGCTGCAACGTCGCACTCTCCAGCGTCCTGCCCGCGTAGGCCGATAGGTCGAACTTCAAGTACGTGACCTCCACGGGGCTGTTGTCTACACCCAACATGACGCTCGTGCCAAAGTTCGCCCCCGCTGCCGCGCTCGTCACGTAGCTGTCGGCGGTGGCCGTGAGCGTGACGGTCTCCGAAGTGCCGCCGCCCGCGGTAGCCGTGGTGAACGTCCAGGTCTTGTCCGACGCCAACGCGTTACCGGCAGAATCCTTCACGCCCGCTGAGCCACCATTGATGGTCGCCGTGTAGGTCGTACCGGCCGCCAGATCCGCAGTCGGGTTCAACGTCGCAACGTTGTTTGTGCTGTTGTAGGACACAGCGGCTGGCACGGTCGTCGTCCCGGTCTTCAGCGTGAACGTGGCAGACGTGACCGTCGACGCAGTCATCGCTTCCGAGAACGTCCCCGTCACATTCGCCGTCACCGCCACACCAGTGGCACCGGCAGCCGGAGACGTAGCCGTCACGGTCGGGGCCGTCGTATCACCACCACCCCCACCGCCGCCGCTGCCGCTCAGCGTGAGCACCAGCTTGGGCGCGAGCGTGATGCCGGCCTCTTTGGAGTTGAGGTCCAGGCCGTCGCTGGTGTTGGCGTCCATACCGAGGGAGAGCTGTTGGCCGAGCTCACCGGCCAGGCCGCTGACGGTCAGGGGAACGTTGTAGCTGGTGTTGGTCGTTGTCGGGCCGAGCGTGCCGATGCTGGTGCCGAGCGTCGGACGGTTGTTGTACGTGATCCCGCCCTCGGTCCAGCTGTCATCAGCGACCAGCTTGACGTTCTGCGTACCTGTTGACCCGCTCCCGGCACTATGCAGCTGCAGCGTCGCGCTCTCCACTGTCCTGCCCGCGTACGCCGAGAGGTCGAACTTCAAGTACGTGGCCTCGACCGGGCTGTTGTCCACACCCAGCGTGGTACTCGTGCCAAAGTTCGTCCCCGTCGCCGCGCTCGTCACGTAGCTGTCAGCGGTGGCCGTGAGCGTGACGGTCTCCGGCGTGCCGCCGCCAGCGGAAGCCGTGGTGAACGTCCAGGTCTTGTCCGACGCCAACGCGTTACCGGCAGCATCTTTCACGCCCGTGGAGCCACCATTGATGGTCGCCGTGTAGGTCGTACCGGCCGCCAGATCCGCAGTCGGGTTCAACGTCGCAACGTTGTTTGTGCTGTTGTAGGACACAGCGGCCGGCACGGTCGTCGTCCCGGTCTTCAGCGTGAACGTGGCAGACGTGACCGTGGACGCATTCATAGCCTCCGAGAACGTCCCCGTCACATTCGCCGTCACCGCCACACCAGTGGCACCGGCAGCCGGAGACGTAGCCGTCACGGTCGGGGCCGTCGTATCCCCGCCACCCCCACCGCCGGGGCCAGGCTCGAAGAAGTTCCAGTACCGGCTTGTGGCGTTCACATCGGCGAGCACCAGTACACCGCTGTTGGCCGTGCCCCGCGCCGAACTGTTGAGATTCTGCTTCGTCGACGTCACGTTGTGGACATACTGGTCGGCGTCCACGATACGAGCCGTCTTTGTGGTGGTGAAGTTGATGTTGTCCAGCGGCGTGGACTTCTCGTAGATCGCCCCGCCCGAGGTGGTGCAGACACCAGCGTTCGTCGTGCCACTCGGCTTCGGATAGGTAGCGAACGTACGCAGCCTCTGCGTGCTCTCATCAATCAAAACGAGCACGCGGTTCGGGCACTCCGACACAGTCGCTATCGTGTTCGCGGACCACGTCGAACCATTGAATGACAACAGCTGGATCAGCGGCTGGGACGCCGAAATGAACGACGTCTTCACAGCGGCGAAGACCCGACCACCCGAGGAGTCCAGCCACTTCAAGTTCATGTGGTCATCACTGCTGCGCTGCCCCTTCACCGCCGCCACAGGAGTGGTCCAGGTGGTGTTGGTCTGTCCATCGACGTGGTAGCTCCAGTACATGCCGTCGGTGGCGTCACCGAGCTGACGGCTCCACATCACACCAATTTTCCCGTCGTACGCGATCAAAGCCGAGGTGTCGTCCACCGACACGTTGCTCAACGACGCCGGATGCGGGAACGGCGTCCCCCACTTAACGCCGGCCGTGTCAGTGACGTTCAGATAGATCCGGTTCCCCTGCTGCCACGTGGCCCACAGACGACCAGTCGAGTCCTTGTCGATTGTCAGGGTCTCAACCCGCTGGTTGTTGATCTGTTCGGAACCTAGCAGTGTGTACGTCTTCTTGCTCGCGTCGTAGCTGTAACGCCGCAACGTCGTCGGGAAGTTCGGCTCAGCCGGCAGACCGTCGTTGACGAACCGATAGCTCGCCACATACAAGGTCGACCCGTCCCACAACACATCATGATGAGTGTTCGCCCGAGTGTCCGTCGCCACACCCGTATTGACCCACGAGCTCGTGCCGCTGTTGTACCGGAAGATATGGAAATCCGAGCTGGCAGTGTCCCACAGGTTCCCCCACCAGCTCCCGTCGTTGAACCACAACGCACTCGTGGCCCGCTTCGTGCCTGTCGGCGTCCCCGTCCCCAAATGCGACGGACCCTCAACCCCAACATCACCCGTGGCGGCCGACGCCTGAACCGGCACCAGCAGAATTCCCAGCCCAACAAGCAGTGCTGCCAGGAGTGCGGCCAGCAGTGCATGGAGCCGCAGCTTCCGCGACCCGCGTCGACGATTACGGTTGCTCATGTTTTCATCCTTCCGACATTCAAACTGTGAAGTCTTGACGGTGCCGATCCACCGAGCCCCCGGCCAGTCCGGCAAGCGATGGCTTTCCATGGCCGGTGGCAGTTCATTCACGCGTTCACTCACTGGGCTTTCCTCCAGGGTGCGCCGTTGGAACTGTCCTGCTGAGCCGGGTTGTGGAGACGTGAGCGAGCCGGGCCCGCGCAGGTAGCCGGCGGGCATGGGAGCACCCATCTGCGATGAGAACCTCGTTTGCGAACGAGGGCATGCGGCGAGTGACCCCGGGAAGAATCATTGCTTCATTTGGGGTAGGAATAACCGCACCTGCTGACGCTCTCGGTAACAAGGCGGTCAGGCCGGAGGGGGAAATTGGAAGCTGGGACAAATGCATCACCACTTCATGACAATTACGGAATATCAAACGACGTCGTGCTTTTTGAAGCGCAACAATAGGGCTTGTCCGGTCATAGTCTGGTGTGTGGCCCCAGCTGTCTTAGCCATTCCCCGTGTCGTAGAGCCTATGGTCGGCCCCCAAGGAGTGTCACGAGTAGGCCATACTTGCTTTCCCTGCTATATCCACTCGGTAAGTACCGGGATTATGCGCCCCTTCTTCTCCAGGCCTGGTCAGGTCCACCTGAGTTGAGATGTCGAGGTGTTGTCGGCGTGGCGGCTGGAGGGAGACATCCCTGGCTCTGTGAATGGGTGGCGACTAAACAACCCATTTCCCGTGGAAACCCCGGCGTGCATTACTCCTGTTCCTGCTCCGGGCGGGAGCAGAAACCGCAGTGGTACAGCACCTTTTCGACGCAATCCAGCGCATATCCGCCCGATTGAACCGTGAGGATACTAATCGACCTTGTATCAATCCATATGCCCGGAACACCTGGCGCGCAGATCGGCACGAACGGTCCGATCGGGGATAGAGGAAGTCGGCTGCGTCAGGATTCCCGCCGGGCCGCGGCGGCCAATTGAAAGTGGATAGGCAACGCGAGCTGGACGGGCGACACACCGACAGGCTCGTCAAGCAGCTCGTTGATCGAGGTCTGCCCTTCCAGTTCCACAGTCATGTTCGAGTCCATGTCTTGAGCCTATGCGCAGCGGGCGCATGGTCCGCTGAGGGACACGGCGATGGTGGCATCCGCGGCACCAGCGGCCTCGACGATCCTGGACTTTATCCTGGCCGGTCCTGGGCCGAATGATCCGCTGGCCGACCTAGTTGGCCTCGACGGGCAGGCTTGGCTCCGGAGCGTTTACGATCGCCTTTGCCTCAGTGGAGGACATCTTGGTAGCCAGTTCGGTGACGACCGCCCGGAGCTCCTGCCTGAGCACGTCCGGGTCAATTGAGGCGGCGGCCAGCACGGAACGTTCCATGTCCGCGGCCTCGGCAACTGCCTCGCGGCCCCGGTCCGTCAGGGACACAACGTGGCTGCGGCGGTCGGAGGCACTGCGCTGACGCGAGATGTGACCGTGGGCTTCCAGCCGGCTCAGTGTCTTTCCCATGGTCTGCGCCTGGACGCGCACCAGTTGGGCAAGCTGGGCCTGGGTCATGGGTCCATTGGCGGAGAGCACTTCCATGGCGATAACACCGGCATGGGTCAGGCCAATGGCCCCCAGCTTCTCGTTCCAGGAGTGTTCAACAAGGCGTGCTGCCGTGGACAATAGGCGCCCCGTGGGCCAGCGATCCATATCAGGCATACCAAAGAGTATAGCGAGCGCAAGATTCGGCGGCCGCACCAACCCTCACTAGGCTGGAATATCACCACCTACAACAGCCCTGAGAAGGAGCACAACTTGCCTGAACGACTCATCCCCGGCGATCCGGCGCCTGCTTTCACCTTGAAGAATTCGGAAGGGCAAGACGTCTCCCTCGCGGACTTCCTGGGCCGCAGCACGGTGGTCTACTTCTACCCGGCAGCCTCCACCCCGGGCTGCACGAAGCAGGCCTGCGACTTCCGGGATTCCCTGGCGTCCCTTCAGCAGGCCGGCTACGACGTGGTGGGCATCTCCCCCGACCCCGTGGACAAACTCGCCAGGTTCGCAGCTGAAGAAGGCCTGGACTTCCCCCTGCTGTCCGATCTGGACCACACAGTCGCCGAGGCGTACGCGGCCTGGGGCGAGAAGAAGAACTATGGCAAGACGTACCAAGGACTTATCCGGTCCACGGTAGTTATCGACCCCGAGGGAAAGGTCGCGGTTGCCCAGTACAACGTCCGGGCCACCGGGCATGTCGCCAAACTCCGCAGGGACCTCAAAATCGACTCCTGACCGGCACATCCTTCGCGGCCCGGACAAGTGCCAGCCGAGGCGCCCTCGGGGCTCGCGGTCCCGGCGTTCCGATCATCCGCTGAGAGTGATGCGTCCAGGCCGCCCGACGGGATACCTTCGCTGAAGGTCCGCGCCCCTGTGGCGTCACGGGATGGAGCAGCGTGCTTGAACTGATCGCGGAGCTGGTGCCGCAGGCCATCGGCATGGCGGCCAGCCCGCTCCCGCTGATCGCCGTGCTGCTGATGATCCTTTCTCCAAATGGCCGGGGCAGGAGCATCGGCTTCGCCGTGGGCAGGGTCCTCGCGGTCCTGGTGACGGCGCTAGCGGCGGCGGCCCTCTCCGACGTAGCCACCCAGGGGTCAGGCGGCACACGCGTGGGCGCAGTCATCCGTCTCGTACTAGGCGTGGGACTCATCCTCCTGGCGCTCTCCAAGTTCCGTTCGCGGCCGAAGGGCGCCGCCGAACCGAAGATCCCCGGGTGGATGCAGTCCCTGGGCGGCATGCCACCCGCGAAGGCCCTGCGGACGGCATTCCTGGTCACCGCGATCAATCCGAAAGAACTGATCTTCGGCGTCGCGGCCGGCGTGGTGATCGGAAGTGCGGGCATCCCGCCAGGGATAGCTGCCGCCGCCCTGCTCATCTACACGGCAATGGCCACGATCACCGTCGTAGTGCCGGTGGTGGCCCATCTTCTGCTCGGCGATCCAGTGCGCCGGGCGCTGGAACCGGCCAAGACCTGGCTGGTGCGCTACTACGACATCATCATCGCCGTCGTGCTCGCCATAATTGGCTCGGTCATGACCGGCAGGGCCGCGCCGGCATCTAGGCCGAGACGTGTGCCGTGAAATGTACAATGGAGCCTGGTATCCGCCTCGGCGGTCCCTTGGACCGGCCAGGTGCGGGCGCCCCGCGCGAGTGGTGAAATTGGCAGACACGCAGGATTTAGGTTCCTGTGCCTTCGGGCGTGGGGGTTCAAGTCCCCCCTTGCGCACATAGTAAAGAGTCCCGGTCTTCGGACCGGGACTCTTTTGCTTAAGTGCGGCTGCTTACTGCGGCTTTAAGCCGGCTGCCGACGCCCGGCCCCTGCCGGAAACCGCTCAAAACCGGGTCGGTTCGGCCGTCAATCGATCCTGCAAAAAGAATTTCCATCCGGCACCCATCCGTTTCCCCCGAGCCCGCGAATACCCATTGAGACACCAACCAAGGGTCGGTGCCCAACAAGTCGGACAAGGGCCAGAGCGGCAATAGCGCCGCTGGCAACGATCGGCACTACAAAGGAGAAACCGAAATGCAGAACATCAAGCGCACGACTCTTTCCGTTGCAGGAATCGCTGCTGCAGCCATGCTCAGCCTTACTGCCTGTGGCGGAGCAGCCACCACGGCACCCGCATCCTCGGCCCCGGCCTCCAAGCCGATGGAAACAAGCATGGCCCCGTCGCCGTCCGCCAGCTCGGCAGCAGCCATGGATCCGGCCGCCAACCTTGTTGGGGCCGGCTGCGCAGGCTACGCCGCCCAGGTCCCCAGCGGCGCCGGCTCAGTCTCCGGAATGGCCCTCGACCCGGTAGCCGTCGCGGCGTCCAACAACCCGATCCTCACCACGCTGACCGCCGCTGTTTCCGGCAAGCTCAACCCGAAGGTCAACTTGGTGGACACCCTGAATGGCAGCGAATTCACGGTCTTCGCACCGACGGATGACGCCTTCGCCAAGATCGATCCCGCCACGATCGAAACGCTGAAGACGGACGATGCCCTGCTCAGCAAGATCCTGACCTACCACGTTGTTCCGGGCAAGATCAGCCCCGACGAGATCGTCGGCACCCACAAGACTGTCCAGGGCGGATCCGTGACGGTGACCGGCACCAAGGACGCGCTTAAGGTCGACGACGCCAGCGTTGTTTGCGGCGGCGTCATGACCGCCAACGCCACTGTCTACATGGTCGACTCGGTCCTGATGCCCAAGTAGGCAGCACCAAACCCTCCTGCCGCGGTTCCAGCCTGACTCACTGGAACAACTAGGAGAAACGAAGGCCCGCACCGCTGGTGCGGGCCTTCGTTTTTCCTGCATGGACGAGGGCACGGCCGGCTCACAGGGATCGCCCGGGCCGGTCAACTAGAATGAGGCTGTTCCGCAGCCGGCGGTCCATCCAGTTCCCCAGAGGTGATTCCCGAGTGCCCAGAAGTACAGTGCCCAGCCGTACCGTGCGCCCCCGCAATATGCAGGGCCGTGGAGCGCGGGCCGGCGCACTGCGCCGCATCGCGGCCGGCGTGGCCGTGCTCCTGACCTTGCCCCTCGCCGCCTGTACGGGCACGCCCGGCCCCGGACCCGGCTCCGCCACCTCCTCGGCCAGCCCCACGGATTCCGGCCCCAGCGCCGTCTTCACCTTCGGCACCGCCGCGCAGCCGCTCGGGCTGGATCCGGCCGTGGTCTCCGACATCGAGTCCTACCGGATCACCCGCCAGGTCCTGGAGGGACTGGTCGGCGTGGACCAGACCACGGGTCAGCCCACGCCGCTGCTGGCCACCCAGTGGAAGACGAGCGACGACGGCCGCGCCTACACGTTCAAGCTCCGCGAGAAGGTCACCTTCCAGGACGGGACGGTCTTCGACGCCGCAGCAGTCTGCAGCAACTTCGACCGCTGGTTCAACTTCTCCAGCGCGCTGCGGCAGCAGGCGCCGGGGACCACATTCAAGGGCGTTTTCA
This sequence comes from Arthrobacter sp. NicSoilB4, assembly GCF_019977335.1. Lineage (NCBI taxonomy): Bacteria > Bacillati > Actinomycetota > Actinomycetes > Micrococcales > Micrococcaceae > Arthrobacter > Arthrobacter sp. NicSoilB4. The sequence continues at coordinate 2,542,667 of NZ_AP024653.1, forward strand.
AGGCCCATGCCGATCAGGCGTCGCTCTCCATCTACAAGGGATGCACCGCCGCCGCCCCGGACAACGTCACGATCGAACTGACCCAGCCTTTTACCGGATTCCTGCAGGCCCTCACGCTGCCCGCCTTCGCCATGTCCTCGCCGCAGGCGCTTGCGGCCAAAAACGCCGATGAGCTGAACCAGAGCCGTGACGGCCAGCCCGTCTCCGCCTACGGGCTCCATCCGGTGGGGACCGGCCCCTATGTCTTCAGTTCCTGGGACCCGGGCAGCATCACGCTCGCCAGCAACAAGGACTACTGGGGCGACAAAGGCCAGATCGGCACGATCAACTTTGTCACCTACGATCACACCCAGACCCGGATGCAGGCCCTGCTCGACGGGAAGATCGACGCCTACGACGCCGTAACCATCGGCAACTTCGACCAGCTGGTCAAGCGCGGCCAGCAGATCGTGCAACGCGATCCCTTCTCCGTCATGTACCTCGGCATGAACCAGGAAGTGCCCATCCTGCAAAACGTCAAGGTCCGCCAGGCCATCGAAATGGCCTTGGACAAAGACACCCTGATCCGAAAATTCTTCATCGACAACACGGCCCAGGCGACGCAGTTCGTCCCGCCGAAGCTCAGCGGTTTCAACAACAACGCCCCCGCCCTGGGCCACAACCCGGCGAAGGCCAAGGAACTGCTCACCGAGGCCGGCTACCAGGGCGAGGAACTGAAGTTCTACTACCCGCTGAACGTCACCCGGCCCTATCTCCCGACGCCGGAAAAGGTCTACGCGGAAATCAGCAAGCAGCTGACCGCCGTGGGGCTGAACATCAAGCCGGTGCCCGTGGAATGGTCCGAAGGCTACCTGCAGAAGGTCACCTCCCCCGGCGACCACGGCCTCCACCTGCTGGGCTGGAACGGTTCCTATGCCGACCCGGACAACTTCGTGGGCCCGCTCTTCGGCGAGAACACCGGCGAGTTCGGCTACCAGGACCCGCAGGTCTTTTCCAAGATCGCCCGGGCGCGCGGCCTGCCGGACGGCAAGGAGCGGACGGAGGAATACCAGACCATCAACGCGCAGATCGCCGCCACGGTGCCCGCAGTGCCGATCGCTTTCCCGATCTCGGCGCTGGCCCTCTCCGACCGCGTGCTGAAGTATCCGGCGTCGCCGGTCCTGAACGAAGTTTTCACAAAGGTGGAGCTAAAGCCTTGACGGACGGAGCCAATTTCAGTAAGAGGCCGGTGCGGGATATTCTGTGACAGCCAGACCCGCTGCTATCGGAGACTGATTGTGACTTTCATTTCCAAGACCCAACATGCCGACGTCGTCCTGATTGGCGGCGGCATCATGAGCGCCACACTCGGTGCCTTCCTGAAGCAGCTCGAGCCGAACTGGACGATCTCCCTGTTCGAAAAGCTGGACGAGCCCGGACTGGAAAGCTCCGGGCCCTGGAACAACGCCGGAACCGGACATGCCGCGCTGTGCGAGCTCAACTACTCCCCCGCCGCCAAAGACGGCTCGGTGGACCCGGCAAAGGCGGTGCTGATCAACGAGCAGTTCCAGTTGTCCCGCCAGTTCTGGTCCCACCTCGTCACGAACGGCCTGATCGGCTCCCCCAAGGGCTTCATCAACACCGTTCCGCACATGAGCTTCGTGATCGGCGAGGACAACACCAAATTCCTGCGCACCCGCTACGAGGCGCTCAAGCCGAACCCGCTGTTCCGCTCGATGGAATACTCCGAAGACCACGCCCAGATCGCAAAGTGGGCCCCGCTGATCGTCAAGGGACGCGACCCGAAGCAGCGCGTCGCCGCCACCCGCGCCGCGGAAGGGACCGACGTCGACTTCGGCGCCCTGACCCGTGAGCTGACCGCCTACCTCGGCAACAATGGTGTGGAGGTCAATTACGGCCACGATGTCTCCGGCATCAAGCGCGCCCCCGGAGGCGGCTGGGACCTGGCGATCAAGCACCCCAAGTCCGGCGAGCACGGCTCGATCCGTGCCAAGTTCGTGTTCGTGGGCGCCGGCGGCGGGGCTCTGCACCTGCTGCAGGCCTCCGGTATTCCGGAAAGCAAGGGCTACGGCGGATTCCCGGTCTCCGGCCAGTTCTTCCGCTGCACCGACGAGACGCTTGCGGCCCAGCACAGCGCCAAGGTCTACGGCCAGGCATCCGTGGGCGCCCCGCCCATGTCCGTCCCGCACCTGGACACCCGCTACGTCAACGGCAAACGTTCCCTGCTGTTCGGCCCGTACGCCGGCTTCTCCACGAACTTCCTGAAGAACGGCTCCTACCTGGACCTCCCGCTGTCCATCCGGCCCTCCAACATCATTCCGATGCTGGCCGTGGCCAAGGACAACATGGACCTGACCGCGTACCTGGTCAAAGAGGTCGCCAAGCGGCACGGCGCCAAGGTCGAGGCCCTGCGCGAGTATTACCCCGCGGCAAAAGACGGCGACTGGGAACTGATCACCGCCGGCCAGCGTGTTCAGATCATCAAGAAGGACCCGAAGAAGGGCGGCGTGCTGCAGTTCGGCACCGAAGTCATCGCCGGCCGCGATGGATCCATCGGCGCCCTGCTGGGCGCGTCTCCGGGCGCGTCCACGGCGGTGCCGATCATGATCGAACTGCTGCAGAAGTCCTTCCCGAAGCAGTTCAAGGGCTGGCAGTCCAAGTTCAAGGAGATGATGCCCGGCTACGGCGTCAAGCTCAACGAGAACCCGGACCTCGCCGCCCGGCTCGAAGCCGACACCGCCAAGGCGCTGCAGCTGGAACCGGTCAACGCGCGCAACTGACACCCGCTCCGGGTTGCGGCAGACCTGATCCCTTTGCTGGTTAGATTCCGTTGAAGTACGTCCGCCGACCCACCAGGAGACCATGAGATGTTCCGGCTCGCAAAGCTGTCGCTGGCAAACCGGGCCCTGATCGCGCTGATCACCGTCTTCGCGTCGGTCTTCGGCGTGATCACGATGTCCTCGCTCAAGCAGGAGCTCATCCCGTCCATCGAGTTCCCGCAGATCACGGTCATTACCTCGATGCCTGGCGCCTCGCCCGAAGTCGTGGCCAAGCAGATCAGCAGCCCGCTGGAAACGGCGCTCAACGGCGTCGAAGGCCTGGAGTCGACGTCGTCCACCTCCCGCAACGGTGTCTCCCAAATCAGCATGGTATTCACCTATGGTTCGAACCTGGACCGTGCGCGGAACCAGATTGACCGGGCCATCTCCAACGCCAAGCGGTCGCTGCCGGACGACGTCCAGCCCCAGGCGATCGCCGGTAGCATCAGCGACTTCCCGATCGTGTTCCTCGCTGTCTCCTCCGACAAGCCCCTCAGCGAACTGAACGCCGATCTGGCCCGGCTCACCGTTCCGCGGCTGCAGAAGCTCGACGGCGTCCGCGGCGCCGAGGTGACCGGCGGCGCCACGCAGCACATCAAGATCCTCCCCCGCCCCGAAGCCATGGCGGCCTCCGGCGCGGGCATCAACTCCATCACCGGGGCGCTCAAGAACAACGGGACCCTCGTGCCGGCCGGCACTATCGAGGACCAGGGCAAAGCGCTGTCGCTGCAGATCGGCAGCCCGGTCGACTCGCTGGACGCCATCAAGGCGCTCCCTCTCGGTGGCACCAGCAAGGCGACAACCATCGGCGGCGTCGCCGACGTCAGCATCGCCGAGGACGCCCGCACCTCGATCACGCGGACCAACGGCAAGGAAACCCTGGCCCTGTCCGTCACCAAGAAGCCCGAGGGTGACACGGTCGGCATCTCCCACGCGGTGAAGGACCTGCTTCCCCAGCTCGAGGCCGAGCTTGGCTCCAACGCCCGGTTCACCCCGATCTTCGACCAGGCGCCGTTTATCGAGAAATCCATCAAGGACCTCACCACGGAGGGCCTGCTGGGCCTGGGCTTCGCCGTCGCCGTGATCCTGGTGTTCCTGATGTCCGTCCGCGCCACCCTGGTCACGGCCGTTTCCATTCCGCTATCGCTGCTGATCACGTTCATCGGGCTCTCAGCCACCGGCTACTCGCTGAACATCCTGACCCTCGGAGCGCTGACGATCGCGATCGGCCGCGTCGTGGACGACTCCATCGTGGTGATCGAAAACATCAAACGCCATTTGAGCTACGGCGAGGCCAAGATCACCGCAATCCAGACGTCCATCCGCGAGGTCGCCGGCGCCATCACGGCGTCGACCCTGACCACCGTTGCCGTCTTCCTGCCCATTGCCTTTGTGGCCGGCCTGGCCGGCGAACTGTTCCGGCCGTTCGCGCTGACGGTCACTATCGCCTTGCTGTCCTCCCTGCTCGTCTCGCTGACGATCGTGCCGGTGCTGGCGTACTGGTTCCTGCGGAACCCGGCTGACAAGACGGGCGGAGCCCGGGGGGACGCCGCTGGCCGTGAAACCACTGCCCGGCAGATCGCGGCGAAGGCCCACGAGGCCGAGCAGCGCACTGTCCTGCAGCGCGGCTACCTGCCGGTCCTGACCAAGACCCAGAAGCACCCGGTCGTGACCCTGATCGCGGCCCTGCTGGTCCTTGGCGGCACCGCCGCCATGACCCCGCTGCTGGCCACCGACCTGCTGGGCAGCTCCGGCGAAAACAGCATGACCGTCCGGCAGGTCCTCCCCGCCGGCACCAGCCTGGCCGAAGCCAGTGCCTCGGCAGTCAAGGTCGAGGAAGTGCTGCGGCAGATCGACGGCGTCAAGGACGTCCAGGTCACCACGGGCAACGCCCAGACCGGCTTCTCCGCCCTGCTGTCCGCCGGTGCCTCGAACTCCAGCTTCACCGTGGTGACCGAGGAGAAGGCCAACCAAGGCAAACTCAAGGACACTGTCCGCAGCGAACTGGCCAGGATCCCCGACGCCGGCAAGATCACCGTGGGCTCGCAGCAGGGCGGCTTCGGCACGTCCTCAACCGTGGACATCACGCTCAAGGCCGCCACCACCGCCGATCTCCGGACCGCGAGCGACACCATGGTTAAGGCCATGGACGGCGTCCCCGGCTCCTCCGAAGTGGCCACCAACCTGGCAGCCAGCCAGCCGGTGGTGCAGGTCAAGGTGGACCGGGCCAAGGCCGTAGCCGCCGGCCTGACCGAGGAACAGGTGGCCGGTGTGCTCGCCTCCACCATCAGCCCGATCCCGGCCGGAACAGTGCGCATCGACACCAACGACTTCCCGGTCCGGATCGGCGAAGGCACCCGCTTCACGAGCATCGACGCCGTCCGGAGGACCCCGCTGCCGACGGCGGCCGGTCCCGTGCCCCTGGCCAGCATCGCCTCCGTGGAGCAGGTCGACGTCCCCGTGTCCATTACCGCCAGCAACGGCCAGCGGACCGCCCGGGTGTCCGTCACGCCGTCGGGCGCCAACCTCGGCGCACTGAGCACCGAAGTGCAGTCCCGGCTCAAGTCCGTCCAGCTGCCGCCGGGCGTCACCGCCGAGATCGGTGGCGCCACGACCCAGCAGGCTGAATCGTTCGGCCAGCTCGGCCTGGCCCTGCTGGCAGCTATAGCAATCGTCTACGTGATCATGGTGGCAACGTTCAAGTCGCTCATCCAGCCGTTGATCCTGCTGGTCTCGGTGCCCTTCGCGGCCACCGGCGCCATCGGGCTGCTGCTCATCACCGGAGTGCCGCTGGGCCTGCCCTCACTGATCGGCATGCTGATGCTCGTGGGCATCGTCGTGACGAACGCAATTGTACTGATCGACCTCATTAACCAGTACCGCCAGCCGCGGAACGGTGAACCCGGAATGAGCGTGGCGGACGCGATCACGCACGGCGCCCGCCAACGGCTCCGGCCGATCCTGATGACCGCGCTGGCGACCGTATTTGCCCTGACCCCAATGGCGCTGGGCCTGACCGGCGGCGGAGGCTTCATCTCGCAGCCGCTGGCTATCGTGGTGATCGGCGGCCTGATCTCCTCCACCGCACTCACCCTGGTCCTGGTGCCCGTGCTGTACCGGCTGGTCGAGGGACGCCGCGAACGCAAGGCGCTGGCCAAAATGGCAGGCGGCACGGGGGCCGGAGCGGCTCCGGTCCCTTCGCGGGGACGCCGGGCCGCCCCGGGGGCAATCCCCGACGATTTCCCCGACGACCTTCCCGAGGACGCGCGCCTGCCGACGGGGTCGCGGTAGGCGGCGGGCCTGTTTCCTAGGATCCCGTCAGAGCCGATTTGCGTTGGCGGTGCGCGGCCCGCGGTTTCCCGTGGCCGCCATGGGCCGGCTTCGGGGTTCCGGCTGCCGCTTCGTAGCTCAGGTGCCGGGGTCCGGCGGGGATCTCGGCCGACCGCTGGTTTCGGGCTGCCGGGACGATAACTTCGTGGGCGGGGTTGCCGGAGAAAGTCGCGCCTTTGATGGCGGCAATGTATGTGCCCACCGGGTAGTTTGTGGATTGGGGTCGGAACGCCGGGTTACCTGTCTCGCTGAATAACGTGGCCCCATGTAGGAGCGCAGTTCGTCACGGAGCGCGATTTCAATTTTCGATGAGAAGGGCTCCATCCTTTTCTTGCTCCTTGGGGCGACCCGGCCCGGGTCCCCTGGCAGTGGCCACAGGGTTCACCTCGGCCTGGCGTAATTCAGAACGCGTAGTGTCAGCGGCAGAAGTCGGAGGAACCGCTTCCAGGGCTCTGGAGGTCAAGACGTTGACGACGTCTTGACGTTGGCGCATGGATAGATGATTCTCTCTCAACTGCCATCACTTTGCTGCGTCCACGTAGCGAGCGTGGGAAACGAACTTCTCGGTTAGGACCACCGCTCCCCTAATGTTCATTTTCTAAGGGGGACTTGCTGCCTATTGAGTCCTGCATCGCGGTTCTAAGCGGCAAATGCGGAGCACGGGCGTCTGTTCCATATTCGGATTCCAACTCACCGATCTGGAAATTGTGCTCACCGGTCAGGGGTGAGCTGGTTACATTGATGATGATGCCAAGACATTCCAGGGCAGGGTTAAGATGCGGCAGGGACTGCACTTTATTGACGGTTTTAAGGAACTCTGTCACTCCCTTCGCGGAGAAAGCTGCTGGTTCCGTTACTGCAACTACCCGATCCGCCCAGGTCAATCCATTGAGCGTTAGCCTTCCCAACGCCGGCGGGAGGTCAATAAGGATGTGGTCTTAGTCTTTCAGTTCCTCCGCACGTGGTTGAAGTAATGGCCTGGCCGAGGGTTCCTGCCTCATCAACTTAGAGAACGTCGAAGACATTGAACTCCACCGCCCCCTCCGTGGCATCAGTTGCATTTGCTTGGGGAGCTAGGCCAGATCGGCGACCAGGACCTTCTTCCCGATCAAGCGAAGCCCGGTGGCCAGCCCGAGGATGACGGACGTCTTCCCCACGCCGCCCTTTCGATTACCTATGGCGGTTACTCTCACGATGCTCCTGACCCTTATGGATCTATCAAGATGTAACCGTCACTGCTTCTCCCGGTTTAGCGCTGGAGGGCTCACTGAGAAGGCGGGCGGCCGACTGGGAGGTTCGCCATCTGAGGACGAGGAGCGGGCGCCTACGCTAGGTATTATCGGGGCCGCGAGTGCGGGGAAGCAGGTACTCGGGGCTTGGATACAGGTACCCGGGGGGGGTGGATACAGGTGCTCGAAGTCATTGCGGTTGGCCACTAAACTTGGCTACTGTCGAAAGAGAGGTTTGAAGCCCCAACTGCATTTCGGAGTATCCGCGGTGGGGAAGCCAGGTATTGCTGCTGGGGGAAATAGCGGCGGCCGCAGTATTCCGCTTGTGCCCCTTTACGCGGCATTTCTTGAAAAGTAGAAGGGTCCGGACGGAGATGTCCGCCACCCGTCACACACAAGCTGGCAGGTGCCTCCCCCATCCCTGACCACGCTCATGACAGGGAACGAGGGAGATCATGCCGATCATCAGGGATCCGCACCTGTATAACGAGCAGAGCCTGTTCGTCGACCTGGCGGGGGTGCTGGGCTGCCGCCTCTTTTTGAAGATTGAGGGGTTCAATTTCGCCGGCTCAATCAAGCTTAAGCCCGCGCGGGAGATGGTCGAACGCGCCGAGCGGGAGGGGTTGATCGGCCCTGGCTCCATCCTCGTGGAGTCCTCATCGGGCAACCTCGGCGTCGCGCTCAGCATGATCGCTGCCAGCAAGGGGTACCGCTTCGTGTGTGTGATCGATCCGCGCTGTAACCCGCCAACCCGGCAACTCATGGAGTCGCTCGGGGCACAGGTGGACCTGGTCACCGAACCGGATCCCGTCGACGGCTTCCTCGGAGCCCGGCTCAACCACGTGCGGGACCTGTGTGCGTCCGACGAGCGGTACATCTGGCTCAACCAGTACACCAATCCCGGCAATTGGGGAGCGCACTACCGCTGGACTGCCCCCGAGATCTCCCATCAGTTCCCCGACCTGGACGTGCTGTTCGTGGGAGCAGGGACGACGGGGACCTTGATGGGTTGCGCGCGGTACTTCCGTGAGCACCGGCCGGATGTCCGGATTGTCGCGGTCGATGCCGCAGGATCGGTCTCGTTCGGCGGCCAGCCCGCCGCCCGCCTGATCCCGGGACTCGGCATGAGCGTGCGGCCGCCGCAGCTCGACGAGGCCTTGGTCGATGACGTGGTGATGGTCGAAGAACTGGACACGGTGCGCGCCTGCCATCGCCTCGCCGCTGCCGGCTTCACGCTCGGTGGCTCCACCGGGACCGTGGTCCACGGCGCCGCGTCTTGGCTCACCGAACACGACGCCCAGGACCTGACGGCGGTTGCCATTTCCCCGGACATGGGCCGACCCTACCTGGACACTGTCTACAACCCTGACTGGGTGCACGATCATTTCGGCGCCGAAGCGCTGGCAACCGCCGACGATTTGGCAGGGGCTCCGGGCCGACGGTCCGACCCGGTGTCGGAGCCACAGCACCCGGCACGTCAAGCGGTGGCCGGTTACGCCGCAACCGCCGCCTTAGGGAATTTCCTGCAGTGAAAATGCGTCTCGATAACCTACAGGGCGCTCCGCGTTCCACATCTTCTATCGATCTGCCCATTCCTGATGCAACCGCGGCTCCGGCCGGGAACGGCTCTCCGGCCGCTCCGGCCAAGGGTACGGCCGTTGCCTTGGAGCGTCGGCTGGCGGATCTTCTGGCGTCGGTGGTTAAGAAGGACGACGTCCCCGTGGACGCCAACTTCTTCTACGACCTGGGCGCGGATTCGTTGCTGATGGCACAGTTCTGCGCCCGCGTGCGCAAGCAGCCGGACTTGCCAGCGGTGTCGATCAAGGACATCTACCAGAATCCAACGATCTCGGCGCTGGCCGCGGCTCTGGCACCGGCGGAAGTGGCGTCGGTGACGGTTCAGATCCAGGTGCAGGACCGGTTGGCAGAGGTGCTGTCCGGCGTGCTGGACATTGAGCATGTGCCAGTGGAGGCCGATTTCTTCCAGGACCTGGGCGCGGATTCGTTGATCATGGCGCAGTTCTGCGCCCGCGTGCGCAAGCAGCCGGACCTGCCTGCCGTGTCCATCAAGGACATCTACCAGAACCCAACAATCTCCGCGCTGGCCGCGGCCCTGGCACCGTCCGAGGAGGCGTCGGCGACGGTCCAGGTGCAGGAGCGGCTGGCCGAGGTGCTCGCCGACGTACTCGGCATGCAGCAGGTCCCGATGGACGCCGACTTCTTCCTGGACCTGGGCGCGGACTCGCTGGTCATGGCGAAGTTCTGCGCCCGCATGCGTAAGCAGCCGGACCTACCGACGGTCTCGATAAAGGATGTCTACGGTAACCCGAGCGTCTCCGCCCTCGCCGCGGCCCTGCAGGTTCCCCCGCAGCAGGACCGCTTGCAGGAGCCCTCACCGGCCGTGGCTTCGGTGCCGGAGGCTCCGGCGCCCATGGACGCCCGGACCTGGGAGTACGTCACCTGCGGTGCCCTGCAGGTACTCGTCTACCTCGGCTACTGCGTGCTCGCCGGACTGCTCACGGTCAATTGGTACCAGTGGGTGTACCCGGAGGCTGGGCCGAGCAGCCAGCAATGGTTGAGCGACGGGACAAAATTCTGGGAGATCTACCTCCGGTCGACCGCCTATGCTGCGGCAGTGTTCGTGCTGATGTGCATCCTTCCCGTGGCGGCAAAGTGGATCATCCTTGGGCGTTTCCGCCCCGGCGAAATCCGACTGTGGAGCTTGGGCTATTTCCGGTTCTGGCTGGTCAAGACACTGATGCGAACTTCCCCGCTGGTGTTACTGAGGGGGTCTCCGCTGACCACCTTCTACCTGCGGGCCATGGGCGCCAAGGTGGGCCGCAACGTGACGATCATGACCAACCGCCTGCCGGTCTGCACCGACCTCCTCACGATCGGGGAAGGGACGGTCATCCGCAAGGACGCGGTTTTGAACGGCTACCGCGCCCACGGCGGCGTCATCCAGCTGGGCGCGCTGACGCTGGGCCGGGACGTAATCGTCGGCGAGGGGAGCGTTTTGGATATAGGCACCGCATTGGGAGATGGGTCGCAGTTGGGCCACCGGTCCACCCTGTACACCGGCCAGTCCGTGCCCGCCGGCGAACGGTGGCACGGGTCGCCCGGCAGGCGCACTGAGGTGGATTATGGCGGAGTCGAGGCCAGGCCCTACTCGCCCTGGCGCCGGGGATGGTTCGCCACCTCCCAGCTGATCAGCACTATTGGCTTTGGCCGCATTCTGCTAGGCCAGGCTGTCGTGTTGGTCGTCTTGGCGAACCCCAACGTGGCGGCACTCCTGGAGACGCAGGCGTACGCGTTCACCAACTGGGTCTTCTACGCCGACGCCATTGCCTATGCCGCTCTTGCTGTCTTCGGTGGCACGGTCGTATCGTTGCTCATCGTCACCACCGTCCCGCGGGTGGTTCAACACGCCGTCAAGCCGGACACGGTGTATCCGCTGTTCGGCCTGCGGCACGCGGCGGAGCGGGCGGTGTTGAGAATGACCAACAAGCCCATGCTGACGGGATTGTTCGGCGACAGCTCGTACGTCGTGAACTACGTGCGGGCCATCGGGTACAAGCAGCCGCAGGTCCAGCAGACCGGCTCGAACCTGGGCACGGGGTTCAAACACGACAGCCCGTTCCTTTCGACGATAGGCAGCGGCACGATGATCGCCGACGGGGTGTCGTTTATGAACACCGATTTCTCGGCGACGTCGTTCAAGGTCAGCCGGGCGGCGATCGGCTCACACAACTTCCTGGGCAACGCCGTGCTCTTCCCTGCCGGGGCCAGGACCGGGGACAACTGCCTGCTCGCGACCAAGGTGATGGTCCCCCTCGACGGACCGTTGCTCCACGACGTAGGTCTGCTCGGGTCACCGCCGTTCGAGATCCCCCGCTCGGTCCTCCGGGACGCCCTCCCCGAGGAGTATTCAAAACGTGCGCACTTCCGTCGGAACCTGGCAGCCAAGAACAGGTACAACCTGCGCACGATGGCCCTCTTGATGCTGGTGCGGTGGCTCAACATCTCACTGGCCATGATCATTATGTTCGCCGCCCTCGAATTGTCCGATCAGTTCAGTTTCCTTGCCCTCAGCGCGGCCTTTGTCCTGATGCTCGTGGTTGGCTTGTTGGTCCCCATCGGCATCGAGCATCTCGGGAGGGGACTGAAACCGCTTCAGCCCCAGCTCTGCTCCATCTACAACCCCTATTTCTGGTGGCACGAGCAGTACTGGAAGATGTCGCTGCAGAGCCGATACGCAAGCCTCCTCAACGGGACGCCGTTCAAGCCGCTGGTCTGGCGTTTGCTCGGCGTACGGATCGGAAGCCGGGTCTTCGACGACGGCTGCGGCATCATCGAGCGGACCTTGGTCACGGTCGGTTCCCGTTGCGCCTTGAACGCCGGCACCACCCTCCAATCCCATTCCCAGGAAGACGGCATGTTCAAGTCGGACCGCATCGTTGTTGGCGACGATGTCACCCTCGGCGTCTCCGCGTTCGTCCACTACGGCGTGACCGTCGAAGACGGCGCGGTCGTCGGCGCCGACTCCTTCGTCATGAAGGGGACCACTCTCACCCGCGGATCCCTGTGGGCCGGCAACCCGGCCGAAGAGGCCCGAGACGCCGCCACGTCCCCCCTCGCGCTGGAAAGGGCCTGATCATGACCACCACCTCTGCGTTGACCTGCCGCACCGCCGGCGGCTCGTCGGGCCCGGGCAACGACCGAACCGCGCCCGCGGGTGCCGCGCTGACGGCGATTCCCAGGTGGACGCGGGAGCGCCAGCCGAGTCAGGGCCGAATCGAAGTGGCTGTGCCACAGGACCTGTGCGAGGCCGTGCGGACGCTGGCCCAGAGCCTGCAGGTGGCTCCATCCTCGATCTGGCTGGCGGCACACTCGAGAGTGCTCCACGCGTTGTCCGGCGAAACAGAGGTCACGACCGGTTGCAAGGACGCGTTCGGGACTTGGCAGTGCACCCTGGATCTGGCGCACCGGTCCTGGCGAGCCCTCGTCACCGATGCGAACGGCCGCCAAATCCGGCCCCGTACGGAACAGTCCACCCCCGGGCAGGCTAGTCACGAGCCGGCCGCCCCGGGCTACGAAGTGGTGTTCGGCGGTCTTCGGGACGACGATTCCGAGCTGCCGGAGGGCATCGTGCTCGGTATTTCGGTCGGACACGCGACCATCGGCGAGGTGCTTCGCCTGAAGTACCGCGGGGATGTTCTCGACGCAGATGCCGCCCGCCGCATCGCCAGCTATTACCTCGCCGCGCTCCGTGGCGTGGTAGCGGACCCGGGGGCGGATCCCTTGGACACCGACCTAGTCGGCCAGGAGGAGCGGCGCTTCCAGCTTGAGCAGCTCGCCGGGCCCGAGCGGCCCCGGCCCCAGCGGCGCTTCCACGAGCTGTTCGAGGAGCGCGTTCGGCAGCGTCCCGAACAAATCGCGGCCGTTCAGGACGCGCGGGAGTGGACGTACGCGGAGCTAAACGCCCGCGCCAACCGGATAGCCCGTGGTCTGCTCTCGCGCGGGCTGCGCGCGGAGGACATCGTGGCAGTCGTCGCCGAACGGGATCTGGAGTGGATGGCCGCTGTGATCGGCATCCTCAAAGCCGGAGGCGCATATCTGCCGATCGAGCCGCACTTCCCGGCCGACCGAATCGCCAGAACGCTCACGCGGGCCGGGGCCCGGGTGGTGCTCACCGAAGGCGGCAGCACCACCACCCTCGATGCGGCACTGGAAGGAATGCCTGCAGTGACGAAGCTCTTGTTCGAGGACATCGAGGCCGAGGGGCATCCCGCCGACGACCTCGGCATCGAGATTCGTCCCGATCAGCTCGCTTACGTCTATTTCACCTCCGGGTCCACTGGCGAGCCGAAAGGCGCGATGTGCGAGCACGACGGCATGGTGAATCACTTGTACGCCAAGATCGAGGACCTGGGTATCCGCCCCGGGGACGTCGTCGCCCAGACCGCACCCCAGTGCTTCGACATCTCGCTGTGGCAACTGGTCTCGGCGCTGCTCGTCGGCGGCCGCACACTCATCGTCGGGCAGGACCGGATCCTCGACGTCGAGCGGTTCATCGACACGGTGGAACGGGGCGCGGTGGCGGTCTTCCAAGTCGTTCCGTCGTATCTGGACGCCGTGGTGGCGTACCTGGGCGGCAGGCCTCGCGCCTTGCCGCACCTCCGCTGCGTCTCGGCCACAGGGGAGGCTCTAAAGCGCGAGCTGGTCCGCCGCTGGTTCGACGTGATGCCGGACGTCAAGCTGGTCAACGCCTACGGGCTGACGGAAACCTCCGACGACACGAACCACGAAGTGTTGAGTGCAGCGCCCCCGGGCGGCTCCGTGCCACTTGGCCCGCCAATCCCGAACGTCCGGATCCACATCCTCGACGAGCGGCAGCGCCTTGTGCCGCTCGGAGCACCGGGCGAGATCGCATTCTCCGGAGTGTGCGTGGGCCGCGGCTACATCAACGACCCGGAGCGCACCGCGCAGGCCTACTCCACCGACCCCTACGTGGACGGCGCGCGACTCTATCGGGCCGGCGACTACGGCCGTTGGTCCCCGGACGGCAAGCTGGAGTACCTGGGGCGGCGGGACAACCAAGTCAAGATCTCCGGGTTCCGCATCGAGATCGGCGACATCGAAAACGCGCTGCTGCGGGTTCCCGCCGTCCGCGACTGCGCCGTCGTCGTCGGTGAGGGCGCCGGGCAGTCCAAGTTCCTGGTGGCGTTCTACTCCGGCAACCGGCCGCTCGAGGTCGACGAAATCCGCAGCGAGATGGCTGCCCGGGTACCCGGCTACATGGTTCCTTCGACGTACAGGTGGCAGGAGAGCCTGCCCCTGACCGGCAACGGGAAGATCGACCGGAAGGCTTTGACCCGCATGGCGCGCGAGGTCATTCCCGAGGCCGGCACCGCCACGGAAGCCCTCTCGGCGGCCGAGCAGCGGCTTGCGGAGGCATGGGCGACGGTGCTCGGCCTGCCGATGGGCCGGATCGGCGGGCAGGACTCGTTCTTTGCACTGGGCGGGACCTCGCTGTCCGCGGTGAAGCTCGCGGTACTGCTCAAGCGCGCAGTGTCGATCAAGGACATCATGCAGACGCCCATCCTGGCAGACCTGGCGACCCTGCTCGAAGCCTCGTCCCCCGCGAACACAGCCGTTCCGCCGGACCCGCGGACGGCGGGAGCCGTCGCGGAGCCCGACTCCATGGCCCCGGCAGGAGGACCGGTTGGCCTCTCCCACCCGCTACCCATGAAGCGAAAGGACCTCTGATGTCGTCTCCTACACCCAGGATCCAGTTCGACGTGGAACGCCAAGCCGGCCGGGTGCCGCTGCTCATCGTCGAGAACGGCCACGACCCCGTGCTGTGGGCCGAAGAGAACCGAGAGGCGCTGCGTGCGGCGGTGGATGAGCACGGCGCCGTCCTGGTCCGCGGTCTGGGCCTCCGTGATCCAGCCGAAGTGGCCGATACCTTCCAACGGCTGGTTTCAGGCGGCCTCATGCCGGACCGGGAGGCTTTCGCCGCCAGGCAGCCCTACTTGGACGGCGTGTACTCATCCCTGGCATGGCCCGCGAACCAGCCGATGTGCATGCACCACGAGCTCAGCTACGCGCTCGAGTTCCCCGGCCTGATGCTCTTCGCCTGCCTTCAGGCACCCAGTGTCGGTGGGGTGACCGGAGTGGCGGACGCCAGTGCCGTGCTCGATGCCCTGCCGCCGGACATCGTTCGTCGGTTCGAAAACCAGGGGTGGCTGCTCGCCCGCAGCTACAACGGGGACATCGGTGCCTCCTATGAGGAGGCGTTCGGGGTCTCAGACCGCGCGGATGTCGAGAGCTACTGCCGGGCGCACGAGATCGAGCTCGAGTGGCAGCCCGATGGGGAGCTGCGCACCCGGCAACGGCGCCCTGCCGTGGTTCGGCACCCGGCGACTGGCCAACGCTGTTGGTTCAACCAGGTTGCGTTCCTGAGCGAATGGACGACCGCACCCGAGGTGCGGGAATACCTGGTGGACGTCTACGGTCCTGATGGGCTGCCGTTCAACACCCGCTTCGGCAACGGAGAGCCGATCGGTGAGGAAATCATTGCCCTCCTGAACGAGGTCTATGAGGCCCACACCCTCCGCACCCCCTGGGAGACGGGGGACCTCATGCTGGTCGACAACATCCGCATGGCGCATAGCCGTGAGGCCTATGAGGGGCCTCGGGAGATTCTTGTCGGCATGGCCGAGCCGCGCAACATTTTCGATCTCGACAACCACAACGAGGACGGTGCACGATGACAGAGCTTGCCAGTTCCCCTGCCGCAGCGGCCGCAGAGCCGAAGACGGTTCCGCCCTTCGCGGTCATCTCAGGGACCCAGGTGCAGCAGGTGCTTCAGGGACGGGAAAAGAAGGTCATCGAGCTGGTCGAGCAAACCTACCGCGTGCATGCGGCCGGAGATTCGGTGAACCCCCCGTCCTACTTCCTGCGCTTCCCGGACCGGCCTACCTCACGCATCATCGCCCTGCCGGCCTCGGTCGGCGGACAAGTAGAGGTTGACGGCATCAAATGGGTCTCCAGCTTCCCGGACAATGTGGCATCGGGAATCCCGCGCGCCTCTGCGGTGTTGATCCTCAACGACCAGGCAACGGGGTACCCCTTGGCTTGCATGGAGGGCTCCATCATCAGCGCCTCCAGGACCGCTGCATCTGCCGCCGCTGCTGCCGACTGGCTCAGCCGGGGACGCGGGCGTCCCCGGCGCATAGGTTTCTTGGGCGTTGGCCTCATTGCCCGCTACATCCACACCTTCCTGAAGGCCACCGACTGGTCCTTCGACGAGATCGGGGTGTTCGACCTCTCGGGTGAGAGTGAGGAGGGTTTCAAGGGCTATCTCGAGCGCAGCGGTACAGGTGCCCGGGTGACCGTGCACGACGGCCCCGAGCAGCTGATCAGAAGCAGCGATCTCGTCGTGTTCGCCACGGTGGCGGGCCAGCCGCACGTGCACGATACGACGTGGTTCGCGCACAAGCCGCTGGTGCTGCACGTGTCCCTGCGCGATCTGGCCCCTGAGATCCTGCTGGCGTCCACCAACATCCTCGACGACGTCGACCACTGCCTGAAAGCCGGGACGTCGGCCCACCTCGCGGAGCAGAAGGTCGGCAACAGGGACTTCGTGGACGGCACCTTGGCCGACGTCATGGAAGGCAGGGTCTCGCTGACGGACGACCGCCCTATTGTGTTCTCGCCGTTCGGACTGGGCGTGCTCGATCTGGCAGTCGGCAAGTACGTCTACGACGAACTTGCCGGCAGTGGCCAGCTCCGGGTGGTCGAGGATTTCTTTTCCGAGTTGCGTCGGTACGGCTGACCCTGCGGCGCAAACCGCATTCATCGATTCGCACTCACCGAGGAGTGACGCAATGCTCTCCCTACCGCAGATGCTGGGGAATGTCTCCAAGGCCTACAGCCAGTCCCCTGAGGACTGGGCCCGGTCGGTCACCGACGTCCTGCGGGACGCCGCGATCTACCACCAGGCCGCAAACGGCTTCTACAGCGCCCAGTGTGACGCCCTGGGAGTCGACCCCGCCACGATCAAGGACATCAACGACCTGCAATCCCTGCCACTGTTGCCGGTCGGCATTTTCAAGCGTCCCGACGCCAAGGTGCTGCTTACTTGTTCCCTGGCCGACGTCGAGACCGAAACCCGCTCCAGCGGAACCCGCGGTGTCCCTTCCGTCATCCCCCGCAACAGCGAGACAATGACCCTGGCGCTGGTCGCCCTGCTCGGCACCTACCGGGAGTTCTTCAGCCTGTCCGGGGGCGCGGGACTTTTCTTGAACCCGTCGGACCCGGAAGCCTCGGAGATGGGACTGCTCAAGGACTTAAATATCCTGAACAGCGTCTTCGACCACCACGCATATCTCGTTGCCGACCAGGCGTTCGACGCCGGGGAGGCCCTGGAGCACCTGCGACGATGGGAGGGACATATGACACGCCACATCGTCAGTCCGCCGTTCCTCATCGGCCGGCTCCTCCGGTTCCTTGAGCGGGAGGATATCAGTGTGCGCTTGGACCCGTTCAGCATGATCATCACTCTCGGGGGCTGGAAGCGGCACACTGCCGAGGCCATCCCTAATGAGATTTTTCGGGAACGGTGCCACGACTTGCTCGGCGTGCTTCCGGTGAACGTGCGCGACATGTACGGGATGATCGAGTCGAACATGCTCGCTGTCGAATGCCATCTGCATCGCAAGCACGTTCCGCCATGGTGCTACATCTCCATCCGGGACCCTGGCCAAAGCGCCAAGGAGATCGCCCCGGGGGAGACCGGCACCATCGCCGTACTGGACGCCCTCAGCACCAGCTACCCCGGTTTCCTCCTCACCGACGACATGGGCGACGTCGAGACCGGCACCTGCGGGTGCGGCAGAACCGGCCAGGTCATCAACTTCCGCCGCCGGGGGCAGGACGGCGGGCTTGGCCACTGCCCAGTCAGCATCGAGCAATACCTCGGTTCGGGCACTACTGAATTGCACCGGGTTTGAGGGAGACATCGATTACCCGGAAGGATGATTCCCATGCCAGCACAACGGAAGTACCCAGATGAGCTGCGTGAGCGCGCAACGCGGATGGCCATTGATGCGAGGAAAGACCCTGCGATCCTGAAGCAGGCCTCGGCTTTCCTCGCGGCGGAGCTCGACCGCCCGTCGGTGGATCAAGGCTGAGACCCCCTCCCCCTGGACGGTCTCCACGATGACGGCGGCGGGCGTGTCGACGCCTGAGCCGCTATCCTCCAGGGCATGGCGAAGCCACAGGAAGTCCGCCATCTGGCCGTCCAGGAATCCGTTATAGGGCATGCTGGATGCGTTCGTTAGCGGAACCCAGCGCCCGTCCGCTTCATCGAATTGCCTGTCACTGCGAGGGATCCAAGAGTCATCCCGTTGGAATGCAATTGTGAAGCCGAGGATGTGGGTCCTGCCGGTGACTTTTCGAGCCAGCGTCAGGGCCGCTTCGACTGATCCGCATCAACGCACAGCGCCCTCGGGCAAACTGCCGAAGCGGCGTGGTGCTGTAACCGTTCTTGTGGAGCTGGATGTCAGCCGCGTGGGGCCAGGGCGTAGGACGCGGTGGCGTAGGCCATGGCGCCGGACATGTCCTTGAGCAGGTCGGCGTTGATGTTGCTGGTGGTGTCGCAGGCCTTGTGGTAGCAGGAATCGAGGACCTTGCCGGCTGTCCCGCCGTAGGCCTGCACCTGGGCTTGGGTCTTTTTCTTCACCTCGCCGGTGAACAGCCCGCCGCCGGGAATGCCTGCCCTGAGGAACGGATCGTAATCGGAGTCGCCGTCGACAAAGGGCGTTGTTTCCGCCGGCAGCGAGTTCTCCTTGAAGTAGCGCTCGAAGACGGCTTCAATCCCGTCGGAGCCCTTCGGCCCGGCATCCCCGAAGTCCGACCCGTCGCCGTCGTGGAAGGACCGGACACCGTTCGGCGAGGCCGCCATATCCACGTTCAGGTAGGCCGCAGTCTGCTCCTTCCCGGCCTTGCTCAACTCGTTAACGTAATGCCGGGAACCGTCGAGGTCATTCTCCTCGGCGCCCCAGAACGCGAACACCACCCGGTTCACCGGAGTGATGCCTTTCTCCTTCATCCACTTCGCCGTCTCGAGGATGGCCGCGACGCCGCTGCCATTGTCGTTGATCCCCGGGCCATCTTCCACGGAGTCCAAATGGCCGCCCACCACCACGGTGTGATCGGCGCTCCCGCCGGTCTCGGCCAGGATGTTGAAAGTCTCCACCTGCTTCCGGTTCTTGCCGTCGCCCCGGAACGTGAACGTCTGCCGGACCGGGGTGTACCCGGCGGCGCGCAACTGCTCCTCAACGTACCGGCCCGATTCCTCATACCCCTTCGTTCCCGCAACGCGGTTGCCACCATTGTCATCAGCAATCCGCTGCAGCGCCTCCAGATGGCCGACCATGCCCCGGCCCTTGAAATCCTCCAGCACCGCCCTCGGATCCACATCACCGGCAGGATTCAGCCGCGAGGCAGTGCAGCCAGAGAGCACAAGACTGATTGCGAGCAAGATGGCTGCGGCCGCAGCCGTTCCGGGCCTTTTCATCATGTGGGCATCCTCCATACACGAAGGTAACGCCCAGACCGTTCCAGAGGAAGACTTTGCCCGGGTGGCAACGGCTCCCTTCCCTCATTGTGGTGGCCTCCGGCCCGCCCCCCGCACAGCCTGGGGAATACTCCGACGCGGCGGGCGTTATACGGGTCGATAGATGCAAATGCATGTAAATCGGCTATACTAATGACAGCACCCGGAAGTCTCCGGCCACGGAAAGGCACATCATGCAGATCGGCGTATTCAGCGTCAGCGACATCACCACCGACCCCACCACGGGCCGCACGCCCACTGAGCACGAACGCATCAAGGCGTCCGTGGCGATCGCCAAAAAGGTCGAGGAAATCGGCATGGATGTCTACGCGATCGGCGAGCACCACAACCGGCCTTTCTTCTCCTCCTCCCCCACCACCACGCTGGCTTACATCGCCGCCCAGACAGAACGCATCATCCTGTCCACGGCCACCACGCTGATCACCACCAATGACCCGGTGAAGATCGCCGAGGACTTCGCCATGCTCCAGCACCTTGCCGATGGCCGCGTGGACCTGGTATTGGGCCGCGGCAACACCGCTCCCGTCTACCCCTGGTTCGGCAAGAACATCCAGGACGGGATCGAACTGGCGATCGAAAACTACTCCCTGCTCCGCCGCCTCTGGGACGAGGACACCGTCAACTGGTCCGGCAAGCACCGCACCCCGCTGCAGAACTTCACGTCCACGCCGCGCCCGCTCGACGGCGTCGCCCCTTTCGTGTGGCACGGCTCCATCCGCACGCCGCAGATCGCCGAGGTGGCCGCCTACTACGGTGACGGCTTCTTCGCCAACAACATTTTCTGGCCCAAGGAGCACTACCAGCAGCTGATCGGACTCTACCGCGAGCGCTACGAGCACTACGGCCACGGCAAGGCAGACCAGGCGATCGTGGGCCTGGGCGGCCAGTTCTTCATGCGCAAGAACTCGCAGGACGCCGTCAAGGAGTTCCGTCCGTACTTCGACAACGCACCGGTCTACGGCCACGGCCCGTCGCTCGAGGACTTCACCTCGCAGACCCCGCTGACCGTCGGCAGCCCGCAGGAAGTCATCGAAAAGACCCTCACGTTCCGGGAGTACTTCGGCGACTACCAGCGCCAGCTCTTCCTGATCGACCACGCCGGCCTGCCGCTGAAGACCGTGCTGGAGCAGCTGGATTTGTTCGGCGAAGAGGTCCTGCCGGTCCTGCGCAAGGAATACGCCGACAAGACCCCCGCCCACGTCCCCGAACCGCCCACCCACGCCGGACGCGTGGCAGCCTCACTCGCCGCAGCCGCGCAGTCCGTCAGTGAATCCGCCGGGCCCGCCGGCAATCAGAGCGCGTGATGTCCGCAAAGACAGAATCACCGGTGCGCCTGGCCGCGGAGACCTGGGAATCCCTGTTCCGCGCCCAGGTGGCGGTGATGCGCAGGCTGCAGGCCGGCCCCGCATTCAAGGGCCTCGCCATCAACGAGTACGACGTGCTGTTTACGCTGTCCCGCTGTCCGTCCGGCTGGCTCCGGCAGAACGAACTCAACGACCACGTGCTGCTGAGCCAGTCCAGCCTGAGCAGGCTCGTGGAGCGGCTCGAAAAGCGCGGCCTCGTGGAGCGGATGCCCTCCCCAGACGACGGGCGCGGCGTCCAGGTCAGGCTCACCGAAGCAGGCTTGGACCTGCAGAAGCAGATCGGCCGGGAGCACGTCCGCGACATCGCCGCCCTGGTGGTTCCGGCGCTGACGGCCGCCGAGCAGCAGGAGCTGCAGCGGCTCACAGAGAAGCTGCGGGCCTCGGTGGCCGCGCGGTGAGCCCCGCGCTTCCGGGGTGCCTCAACCGCTCATGACCTCAATGCTCACTAGCGGCGTCAGCTGCGACGCCGCTGATGTTCCGGCTTGGAAACCCCCAACCGTCGAGGGTCAAGGCAACGGACCAAGTTCGTCCTTCCGCGGCGGATTGGCTCCTTGCCTGGAACATGTGATCGCTGCCGCGCGGTTGGCGTAGGCGGCCAAGGCATGGAGTTCCTCCCGAGTCAGGCTTTCCATCCGTGTCCTGCGTCCCGTCGTCCCGAGGGCGCCCAGCTGGGAGAGCCCGGACAGGAGAGCCGCCATGAAGGAGTCGCCGGCGCCCACGGTATCTGCCACGGCACTGGGTTCGGCAACCAACTCCACGCGCCCGTCTCGGGATTGGATGACCGGCCCCGCGGCCCCTCGCGTCACTGCCACGACCGCCGGGCCGAGCGCCAGCCAGGCTTCCAGGGTTTCATCGGGGGTCCGGTCCGGGTAGAGCCAGCAAAGGTCTTCGTCGCTGGCTTTGACGACGTCGCTGGCGGCTACGAAGAGTTCTGCCTGGTGGCGCGCCACGGCCGCATCGGGGCTGATCCCCGGCCGGCAGTTGGGATCGTAGCTGACGGTCGCGTGCTCGCGGGCCGCCTGCACGAGGGCGAGCGTGGCCTGGTCCCCCGGCGGCAGCACCGTAGCAATCGATCCCGTGTGGACGTGGGCGGAACCTTCGACGGCGGCCAGGGCAGGCAGGGCGGCGCCGTTGATTTCCCAGGTGATGGCGAACGTGTAGTCGGCGGCACCGTCTGGCCCCAGCGTGGCGCGGGCCGTCGACGTCGGCGCGGTACCGCCGTTGATCACGTGGACAAAGTTCGACCGCAGGTGCTCACCGAGCAGGAGCCCATGCCGGTCATCGGCGAAGTGGGTCACCAGGCTCGTGTGCAGGCCCAGGCGCGCCGCCCCCACCGCCACATTGAGGGGGCTGCCGCCCGGGTGGACCTGGATCTCCTCAGGCTGGCGGGGGTCGCTGATGATTTCCACTAGGGACTCGCCGATAACGACCACCCTCATTTCATGCTCTGGCATGGCTGTTTCCTTGCAGTGGGAGGGGTTCGTTAGCGGCCCGGATACACGACGGCTTTGAGCTGGCCGGCCTGCTTGCCAGCGTTGAGGGCCTGTTCGGAATCGGCCAGGGCGAACCTTCCGGTGACCAGGATGTCCAGGTCAACCTTCCCGTCCGCGATCAGCTGGATGGCCAGCGGCCACGTGTTGGTGTAGCGGAAGACGCCGGAGAGCCAGATCTCCCGGTTCTGGATGTACGCGACGGGGAGTTCGACGTCGTCGGCCCCGAGCCCCACCAGGATGACCCGACCGGCCGGTCCGACGGCTTTGATCCCGGAGCGGACGGCCTGCGGGGCGCCGGACGCGTCAATGAACGCGTCGACGTCGAGACCTTCGGTACTGTCCGTCTTCGCGTTCAGGGCATGGGTGGCCCCATGTTCCAGCGCGAAAGCCAGCCGGTCCTCGGCGATGTCGCTGACGTAAATTTCGGTGGCGCCGAACGCGCGGGCCGCCTGGGCGGCGATGATGCCGATCGGACCCGCCCCTGCGATCAGGACCCGGCTGCCCGGCTTGATCCCGGCGCGTTCGCACGCCCAGAGACCCACCGAGAGCGGTTCGATCAGCGCTGCCGCCTCGTCGCTGACGCTGTCCGGGATGTCGTAGGCGAAGTCGCTCTGGATGGTGACGTATTCGGCGAAGGCGCCGTCGATCGGCGGGGTGGCGTAGAACTCGATGTCCGGGCACAGGTTGTACCGGCCGGCTTTGCATTGCTTGCAGGTGCGGCAGGGCCGCTGGGGTTCGACCGCGACCCGCTGGCCGACGCGCGCGCTGTCCACGGCGCTTCCCACGGCGGCGATCCGTCCGGAGAGCTCGTGGCCCAGGATCAGCGGGTGGTCCACGACGTAGTCGCCGATCCGGCCGTGGTCGTAGTAGTGGACGTCGCTGCCGCAGACGCCGACGGCGGCGACCTGCACCAGGACCTGGTCCGGGTCCAACTGCGGGACCGCCAGGGTTTCCAGAGCCATCTCGCCCTGGCGTTTGAGGACGGCGGCGCGCATCGTAGCGGGGACCTCCGGGTGTCCGGGGGTGCGGGACTGTGCGGTTGAGGTTGTCATCGAAGTATTCCTTTTCCTAGACAAATCGAAGTAGCGGGGGCTGGCTATTTGACGGCGCCGAGGGAAAGGCCCTGGACGAGTTTGTCCTGCGCGGCGAAGCCGGCGAAGAGCACGGGCAGGGACACCACGACGGCACCGGCGCAGACCTTGGCGAGGAACAGGCCCTGGCCTGAGACGAAGCCGGTGAGGAAGACGGGGGCGGTGCCGGCCACGACGCCGGTGAGGACCCGGGCCAGGAGCAGTTCGTTCCAGCTGAAAATGAAGCAGATCAGGGCGGTGGCGGCAATGCCGGGCATCGCCACGGGGGCGACGACCTTACGGAGCGTCAGCAGCAGGCCGGCACCGTCAATCTGGGCGGCCTCCAGCATTTCGACCGGTACTTCGTCGAGGAAGGAACGCATCATCCAGACGGCGATGGGCAGGTTCATCGACACATACATCAGGACCAGGAACCAGATGTTGTCCAGCGCGCCGATGTTTTTGGCGACGAGGTAGAGCGGCAGGACCGCGGCGACGACGGGCATCATCTTGGTGGAGAGGAAGAAGAACATCACGTCCGTCCACTTCTTCACCGGCCGGATGGACAGGGCGTACGCGGCCGGGATCGCCAGAAGCAGCACCAGGATGGTGGAGAAGATCGAGGCCGTGGCGGAGTTGATCAGTGACGGCCACGGGCTGACCCCGGATGTTGTCCCGAAGAACTCCTGATAGGCGTCCAGCGTCAGGGGGGCGAAGACGGAGGGTGGGTTGGTCGCGGCGTCCGTCTCCGAGTGGAAGGACGTCAGGATCATCCAGAGCACCGGTACGGCGAACAGCAGGGCCAGCAGCCAGGCTGCGATCCCGGCGGCGGTATTGTTCCGGGTGGGGTCCATGCGGGACTTGCCGCGGCGCCGTGAACCGGTGGTGCGGACGGGGCCGGGGACTGATGCCCGGGGCTCGGTGGGGGTGAGCGTGCTCATCGTGCTGCCTCCTTCTTGAAGAGCGAGAATACGGTGCGGAGTGCGAAGGTCGCCACGACGATGGTGCCGATGACCACCACGACGCCGGCGGCGGACGCCAGGCCGTATTCGTTGGCGTAGTAGAACGTCTCGTAGATGGCGTAGGGCAGGTTGGCCGTGCCCAGGCCGCCGGACGTGAGGGTGAAGACGGCGTCGAAGTTCTGCACGATGTAGATGGCTCCGAGCAGCCCGCCGAGTTCGAGGTACTGCCGCAGGTGCGGCAGGGTGAGGTGATGGAAGATCGCCCAGGGAGTGGCGCCGTCCATTTGGGCGGCTTCTACCGTGTCCATGGGACGCGACTGCAGACCGGCGAGCAGGATGAGCATCATGAATGGGGTCCACTGCCAGACCAGGGAGATGATGATGGCCAGCAGGGGCGCCGAGGTCAGCAGGTCGGTCTGGGGCGGGTTGTCGCTGCCGAACAGTGACCAGACCCAGGTGAGGGTGCCGTTGATCAGGCCGTAGACGGGGTTGAGGATGGCGTGCTTCCAGATCAGCGCCGCAGCCACCGGCACCACGAGGAAGGGTGCGATCAGCAGGGTCCGGGCCAGTCCGCGGCCGATGAACTTCTTGTCCAGGAGCAGGGCCAGGCCAAGGCCGAGGAGCAGGCTGGCCAGGACCACCGAGACGGTCATGACGATGGTGGTGACGATCGCTTGCTGAAAGTAAGGGTCGGTGAGGACCTGGACGTAGTTCTCGAACCCGGCAAACCCGGTGGTATCCGGGCTCATGCTGTTCCAGTTCATGAACGAGATGGCCAGCGTCCCCACGAACGGGAGCTGGGTGACGATGATGAGGAAGATCAGGGCCGGCAGCAGCGGTGCACGCCGCACCCAGGCCACGGCCCGTTCCCTCGCCCTGGTGTCCCTGGAAGGTTTGGCTATGGTGCTCCCGTGCCGGGAGACGCGCGCCGTTGCGTTTGTCATGATGTTCTCCTGCGGTTGGGTTGTTACTTCTTGTACTTGTCGCCGACTTTTTGTGCGGCTTCCTGGCCCTTGGCCACCGCGTCGGCGACAGTACCCTGGCCGGCGATGGCGGAGCTGACACCCTGGGAGACCCTGGTGCCCAGGGCGGCGAACTCGGGAATCCCGACAAATTGGATGCCCACCGCCGGACGCGGCTGGACACCGGGGTTGGTCGGATCGGCGTTTTCGATGGCGAAGCGTTCGGCCTTGAAGAACGGTGCTGCCTGCTGGAAGTCGGTGTTCTCGTAAGTGGAGATGCGTTTGCCGGACGGAACCTTGGACCAGCCGAGCTTGGACGCCACCAGTTCCTCGTACTTCTTTGAGCTGGCCCAGGCGATGAACTTCCCGGCGGCATCCTGCTTTTTGGAGGCCGCCTGCACAGCCCAGGACCAGGTCCACAGCCAGCCGGAGGACTTGGTCTCCTTCACGGGGGCCTGGGCGTAGCCGATCTTTCCCTTCACCGGGGAGGCCTCGGCCTCCAGGGCGCCGGCCGCGGAAGTGGCGTCGTACCACATGGCGACCTTGCTCTGGCTCATGTTGTTCAGGCACTCGGTGAACCCGGCCTGGGCGGCCCCCGCCGGACCATGCTCCCGGACCAAGGCAGTGTAGAACTCGACTGCTGCGGTGAATTCGGGGCTGTTGACCTGTGCGTTCCAGTCCTTGTCGAACCAGGTTCCGCCGAAGGTGTTCACCACCGTGGTCAGCGGCGCGAAGACTTGCCCCCAGCCAGGTTGGCCGCGCAGACAGATCCCCTTCATGCCCGGGGCGGCGCCGTCCGCCTGAGCGGCCAGGGCTGCGACCTCATCCCAGGTGGGCTTCTCCGGCATCGTCAGGCCCTTGGCGTCGAAGATGTCCTTCCGGTACATCAGGAAGGAGGACTCTCCATAAAACGGTTCGCCGTAGAGCTTGCCGTCTTTGCCGGTCAGCGACGCTGTGTAGGCCGGCAGGATGTCCGCCTGGTTGAACCCGGCATCCGCGGCCACATGGTCCAGCGGTGCCAGCCACCCGTTGGCTGAATAGAACGGGATCTCGTAGTTGGACAGCGACGCAATATCGTACTGGCCGGCCTGGCTCGAAAACTCCTGGCTGATCTTGGCGCGGACGTCGTTTTCCGGCAGGACGGTGTAGTTGACCCTGATGCCGGTTTCCTTGGTGAAGTTCTCCGCGGTGAGCCGCTGCAGGTCCTCCATCTGGGGGTTGTTCACCATCAGGACATTGATGGCGTTCGGGTCGCCGGCCGAATTTCCACCGCCGGCACCGGCACAGGCCGAGGCGCTTAATGCCACGCACAGGGCACCT
Source organism: Arthrobacter sp. NicSoilB4 (assembly GCF_019977335.1). Classification (NCBI taxonomy): domain Bacteria; kingdom Bacillati; phylum Actinomycetota; class Actinomycetes; order Micrococcales; family Micrococcaceae; genus Arthrobacter; species Arthrobacter sp. NicSoilB4. Next base: position 2,569,361 of record NZ_AP024653.1, read on the forward strand.
GCGGCCAACGCGGCAACGCGTATTTTTGCGCGCATTCAAGGACTCCTTTGTTCTTCAGGGGATGCAATGCGACCGGCGTTCCGACTGCTGTGTCGGGGTGCGGTGCCGAAAGCGGGACCGGGGCTTGAAAGCCGGGGTGCCTCGCTGATGTTCCTCAAGATTAGGCCTGGGGGATAGACCACAACTAGCGCCGTGGTTGCCAGGTTCTGATACTAATTTTCCCGGCCGGGCCGCAGTCGGGCGCTACTCTGGGAGCAGGCAGCCCAGAAGCCGTCCATATTTCATAACCCGGGAGGGACCACCATGGCCGCAGCGAACCCCGCCGCCGGAGCCGACCCCGTAGACAGCGCTGCGGCCCGGCTTGCAGAACGACTGCTGGGGATGCGCGCCAACCGGGAAGTCATCCCGGAAGACCCGAACCATTCGGTCCGGTGGCATGAGCACGACTATCCCAGTCCGGTAGCACGCTGGAACTACCATCCTGAATACGAGCTACACCTGATCCGGAAAGGCACCGGAAAGTACATCGTGGGAGACCACATCGGCACGTTCCAGGCCGGACACGTAGTGCTGGTGGGATCGGGGCTGCCGCACGACTGGGTCAGCGACCTGGAGCCCGGGAAAGTCCTCCAGGGCAGGGACGCCCTCATCCAGTTCGACGGAAAATGGGTTGAACAGGCTGCTGCAGTCATTCCGGAAATGGCCGAGGTCAAACCCCTGCTGGAACAGTCCTCACGCGGCATCGAGTTCCTGGGAGCATCGGCCAAGGCAGCAGCCGATGCCATTGAGGCGATGGGCGAGGCCACCGGACTACAGCGGTTTCATCATCTCGTTGAGGTGTTTGCAGTCCTTACCCGGGCGCCGCAGGACGAACGTCGCTACTTGGCCGACGAATGGTTCAGGCCCCAGCTGGACGGCCAGGCCGCGGCCGTGGTGGACATCGTCCTCGAATACGTCTTCAGTAACCACGCCGGCAGCGTCAAGATGTCCGAGGCTGCGGCGCTGGTGGGAATGTCGGAGCCGACATTTTCGAAGTACTTCAAACGTGCCACCGGCCAGAACTTCAGTGACCTGGTCCGCAAACTTCGGCTGGCCCATGCGCGCCGCCTGCTGGAGCACAGCGACAAAGCCATTTCCGACATTTGCTACGAGGTGGGCTTCTCGAACTTGTCCAATTTCAACCGGCATTTCCTCAACGACGCCGGCGAAACCCCGCGGGACTACCGCCAGCGCGTCCAGCTTTGAGCCCGCTCGGTCGAGACCGTAGCTTGCCCAGCGGAACACCCTAGTGGAGGGTGACGAGCTGCGCCGGATCCTCGTCCGGCAGTTCGCCGTCGACGACGGCAGTCACCTGCAGCTGCGTCAAGGACAGGCTGCCGCCCACCGTCGACAGGAACGCGGTATCCGAGGAATCCCTGCCGGCGGTGATCCGCAGCATGCTTTCCCGCGGGGCCAGGCCGGTGGGATCGATGACATGCCAGGCACCGTTGACGTGGGCCTCGGCCACCGCATGGAAATCCATGGGGCTCAGTCCGGGGGCATACACGGCGGCCAGCCGGGCCGGAACGTTTTTGGCGCGCAGCAGCGAGATGGCCAGGTGGGCGAAGTCGCGGCAGACCCCTCGCCGGTGCAGCAGCGTCTCGACGGCGCCGTCGGTCCCGCGTGAGGATCCGCTGATGTAGCGGAGTTCGCTGAAGACCCAGTTGCGCACCGCGTTCACGAGCTCCTCGCCCTGCACACCCCCGAATTCCGCGTAGGCCGTGGGCAGGAGCCGGTCGGACTCGGCATAGCGGCTGGGCCGGACGTAGCGGATGAGTTCCATCAGCCGGGGTTCTTCCGGCAGCGCGAACCCGGAGACGTTCGCAGTGTAGTCCACGAGCACCTCGGTGGGTTCAGCGAATTCCATGTAGTGGAAGCGACCGCCGTGGTGGTCGGAGAGCTCCGTGAGCGGGACATCCTCGCCGCCGGCGGTCACGGACAACGACTCCAGGAAGCTGCTGTAGCCGGGGTTTCGAGCCACGGACACGGCCAGCGCGACCTTGGTGTCGGCCACGGTCTTGAAGGCCAGGCGGGCGGCTACAGAGCGCTGCATGTATCTCCGGGGTGTGAGGTATCGGCTGGTCGTGTCGCCGCCACCGTCGCCGGTACGGCTGGGTACGGCGGTGCGGGCGGTGCGGGACTAGTTTTTGATCTTCAGAGACATTAGCATCCGCTGGACGTTGGCGAATTCCGAGCCCTCGTTGACGTATTTGGCTGCCTGGTCCAGGGTGTCGAAGGCCTTGGCCGGGGCAACCTTCTGGTCCGGGGCGAAGGACTTCAGCTCCGTCAGGTCACCGAAGGAGTAGTCACCTTTGCCCTCGGGGCCGCGCACCAGGTTCTGCAGCGCACAGGACCTTCCGTCCGCGCCGCCGACGACGTTGGTAATCCCGTAGGACCCAAAATACTTGTAGCCCTGGATTACCCGGAAGACCACACGCGGCTCGATGGTGCCTTCCCCGCCGCGGTGCGGGAGGTCCACCGGGGCGCTGCTGACCACAACGTACGGTTTCGCGGCGTCGTCCGCGCAGGCCACGGCCGGCCGCGGCTGAAGCCCTGTCTGCAGGGTGGCGAGGTAGCCGCCGTCGGCGTCCTTGATCTCAATCTTGAGTGCGCCGGGCATGGTTCCCTCCGCCGGGGCCACCGACTGGGCGATCCACTCCTGCGGCAGCTCGAAACTGACGCTCTTCGCCGGATCGGTGAAGACTTTCCAGGCCGCCGCCGTCGAGCCTGGCTCCGCCGAGGCCGAGGCAGTGGACCCTGGCGTGCCGGTCGGCGTCGTGCCGCCCGCGGACGGGTCCGCCGACGGTGCCCCGCTTGCTCCGGGGCTGCCCCCCGCCGTCCAGGCGGGCGGGCCCTTGGCCTCGCTGCTGCAGCCCGCCAGTGCGGCGGCGGCGAGCGCCAGGGCCGCGGCGATCCGGATGCCGCGGACCGAGGTCCGCCGGAAGGTGTCCGTCGCTTTCATGGTGCCAGCGTAGCCGGACTCCGGGCCGCTCAGAGATCCCGGATCAGCGTTTCGTAGAAGCTGACGCCGCCCATCATGATGTACGGGGTGACGATTGCCTCCGGGAACACCCCGGCGATGCAGCCCTCCAGCAGTTCCCACTGCTGGTCTCGCCCCCCCATCCGGCCGAAGAGCAGTGTTACCGGGGCGCGGAATAGCGACAAACTGGCAAACACGGCCCGCAGCGGCGCCGGGGCGGGCCGAAGCGCCGCAGCAGCTCAACGGTCACGTCCGGCAGCGACTGCGGGAACGGGCTGCGCTCAATCCGGGTGATGGCCCGCGCCAGCCGCGCCGTCGCGCCCATCCGGAGGTGTGGAGGCGTGGCCGCCGGGGTCGCGGGTCAGCAGCTCCACGCCCAGGATCCCTTTTTCGGCCACACCGACGACGGCGGCGGGCCGGGTCACGCCGGGGAACGCCCCGCCGGCCGCGGCGCCGCCCTCGTCCAGCACCAGCCAGGGCCTTACACCGCGCCCGGCGAGGAGGCCCGCCGCGGCGGCCGCGCTGGCCCCGGCGGTCTCCTCCTGGGCCCGGGGCCCGCCGCCGCGGCGCGATTCGCCGGCGGGAAAGCGGGATACGCTGGGGACATGGCGGATCAGGATTTTGGCTCCACGGATTTCGGAGCCCAGGACAGCGTGGCGGACATCTCCGCCGTCGACATCGCGGACTGGCGGCTCCGGACCTTTGCGCTCTACGCCAACGTGCGCAAGTTCGCGGCGGAGGATCCAGCCGAGGCACATTCGTACTGGCGCCAGGAGCGGGACAGGATGTTCGGCACCCACCCCGCCTCGCCGCTCACGGCGGCCGCCAAGTCCACCTTCGGCGGGCTGAAGACGGCGGACTACGACCCGATCTACCGCTTCCACATCCCGCTGACCAGCGAGGGCGCGGGGCGGGAAATGAACGTAGAGACCGGGACCGACGGCTTGGTCCGGTTTGTCCGGCTGGGCACGTTCGATCTGCCGGAAATGGGCCAGCTCGCCGTGTGGAAGCTCCACGGCTACGGCGGCGGAATCTTCGTGCCGTTCCGTGACGCCACGGCCGGGCAGCCCGGGGGCAGCTACGGTGCCGGCCGCTACCTGCTGGACACCATTAAGGGTGCTTTCCACGGCGTGCAGGGGTCCGGCCCGGATGCCGAGTTCGTGGTGGACTTCAACTTCGCCTACAACCCCTCCTGCGCCTACAACGAGGCGTGGGCATGCCCCCTCGCCGGCCCGTCCAACCGCCTCGCCGTGGAGATCCCTGTCGGCGAGCTGTACTGAGCGGATGGATGCCCAGCTCGAGCAGCGCTCCCCCGCGCCCGCACCGGCTCCTGCCGGTGCCCCGGCCCGCCGGCGGCACCGCGGCGTCCTGCGCTACCCGCTGGTCCGGCAGCTGCTGAGGTTCACCGCCGTCGGCGTGGTCTGCACGGCAACATCGCTGGCGCTCTACGCCTTCCTCCGGCCGTATCTCGGCTCGCAGCCGGCCAACGCGGCAGCCCTCATCCTCACGTCACTGATGAACACGGCGCTGAACCGGCGGCTGACCTTCAAGATCACCGACCGGCACCGGCTCAAGCGCGACCACCTCAACGGGCTGATCGTGATCCTGGTGGCGCTGCTGATCACGGGCGGCAGCCTCGGCGTCCTGCACTGGATCAACCCCGACGCCACCGTGGCCGACGAGTTGTGGACCACCACGCTCTCCGGCTTCGCGGCCACGGCCGTGCGATTCACCATGCTGCGGCACTGGATCTTCCGCCGCGCCCGCCACCGCTAGCCCCAGGTTGCCTGCCTCATCTGACTCGCAGCAGGGGCCGTTTTGGGCGTCCAAAACGGCCCCTGCTGCTAGCTAGTTGGGCCGAGGGCCTGGACGCTGCCGACGGCGGTGCGGACCGCGTCCGCGGCCTCGTGCAGCTCGGCGGCCGTGATCGTGGAGTCGAAGCTGAAGCGCACCGCGGTCTGGGCGACCTCGGCGGTGATGCCCATCGCCAGCAGCACCGGGGACGGCTCGTCCGAGCCCGCCGCGCAGGCCGAACCGCTGGAACAGATGACTCCCAGCCGCTCGAGCTCCAGCAGCACGGATTCGCCGCTGGTCCCCGGGAAGCAGAAGGACGCCACCGAGGGCAGCCGCTCGCCGGGATGGCCGGTGAGGACCGCCCCCGGAACCCCTGCCTGCACCGAGCGGATAAAGTCGTCGCGCAGGGCGGCGACGTGGGCCGCACGTTCCGCCTGTGACGTCCGGGCGAGCGTCAGCGCCGTCGCGAGGGCCACGGCCCCGGCGACGTTCTCGGTTCCTGACCGGCGCCCGCGTTCCTGCCCGCCGCCGTGGATCACGGGTTCCATCCGCGTCCGGCTCCGCACGAACAGCGCCCCGCTGCCCTTCGGGGCGCCGAGTTTGTGGCCGGAGATGCTCAGGGCATCCACACCCAGTGCTGCGGTGTCGAGCGGCAGCCACCCGGCGGCCTGGACCGCGTCGGTGTGGAAGGGAATGCCGTGGGCGCGGGCCAGCGCGGCCAGCCGGGTTATCGGCTGCACCGTGCCCACCTCGTTGTTGGCGTACATGATGCTGACGAGGGCGGTCTCCGGCCGGAGCGCGCCGGCGAGGGCCTCTTCGGTGACGCGTCCGTGGGCGTCGACCGGCACCACGTCGACGGCGAAGCCGTGCATTCGCTCGAGGTAGCGGGCGGACTCTTCCACTGCGGGATGTTCGACGGCGCTGATCACCACCCGGTCCAGCTGCGGATCCGCGGCCCGCCGGGCCAGGGCTATGCCCTTGACGGCCAGGTTGTCCGCCTCGGTGCCGCCGGAGGTGAAGACCACCTCGCCCGGGCGGCAGCCCAGTGCCTTCGCCGTTGCTGCCCGGGCCCCGGCGAGCGCAGCAGCGGCCGAGTCGCCGAGCGAATGATGGCTCGAGGGATTGCCGAAATCCCCGCTGAGGTACGGCCACATCGCTTCGAGCACCTCGCGGCGGACCGGGGTGGTGGCCGCGGCGTCGAGGAAAATCATGGCGTCGCCTGGCCCGCCGTCTGTTCGCTGTTCCGTTCGCCGTCGAAGCCCAACTCAAGGTCCAGGCCCAGATCCAGGGCCGCCACGCTGTGCGTAAGCCCGCCGATCGAGATGACGTCAACCCCGGTGGCGGCGATGCCGGCCACAGTGGCAAGGTTGACGTTGCCGCTTGCCTCGACCCGGGCCCGTCCGCCGACCAGCGCGACACCGGCGGCGAGGTCCGCCAGCGTGAAGTTGTCCAGCATGATGGTGTCCACGCCGGCCGCCAGCACCGGCCCGATCTGGTCCATGTTGTCCACTTCGACCTCAAAGTGGGTGGTGTGCCCCAGACGCGCTTTGGCTTCCCGGAGCACGGCGGTGAGTTTCGCCGGGTCTCCCCCGGTGAGGACGGCCAGGTGGTTGTCCTTGGCCAGCACGGCGTCGGAAAGGCCGAAGCGGTGGTTGGCTCCCCCTCCGCAGCGGACGGCGTACCGTTCGAGCACGCGCAGGCCCGGCGTCGTCTTCCGGGTGTCGGTGATGCGGGCCAGGGTGCCGTCCACGAGGGCGACGAACTCGGCCGTCTTGGTGGCGATCGCGCTCATCCGCTGGACCAGGTTCAGGGCCACGCGCTCGGCGAGCAGCACGGCGCGGGCGTTTCCATTGACCCTTGCGAGCGCCGTTCCGGCGGTGAAGGCGGCACCGTCGGCCACGAGGAGTTCGACGTCGGCGTCGGGGTCCGTGAGTTTCATCGCCGCTGCGAACACCTCCCCGCCGCTGAGCACGCCGGGAACGCGGGCGGCCAGGACCGCCGTCGCCCGCGCATCCGCGGGGATGAGCGTCTGCGAGGTGATGTCACCGTACGGGGCATCCTCCAGCAGGGCAGCCCGCAGCACGGCGTCCACGGCAGCGGCGGGCAGGGTTCCGGCGAGCGCCGTCACCGGGGAGACGGCGGTGGGAGCTGCAACGGGTGCTGTCATGACGAAATCCTCTGTTTGGGACGGGAAGCGGCGGCACGCCGGTGGCCGTAAGCGCTGGCTGGCGGCGTGGAGCGGGCGGGAATCGCGAGCATGGCGGGCACGGTGGCCGCGGGGTCCGAGTCCGCACGGTGGTGGGCGCCCACGGAGCCGGTCCGCTGCCGGGCCGCGGCCACCAGGAGCTGCGCGGCGAGCAGCAGGTTGCGGTCCTCGTGTTCCGCCACGTCCGCTGCGCCTGTCACGTTCTCGGGGAGGACCACATCGGCCCAGGCGGCAAGCACGCACTCCGCCTCCCGCAGTTGCTCCCCGCTGCGCAACACCCCGGCGTGCGCGGTCATCAACCGCCGCAGAGCGTCGCGGGAAAACGACCCTGGACCGGCCTCAGTCGTCGCAACTCCATCGGGAAAGCCGGTCGGATGATATTCCCGGCTGGCACCCAAAGCTGCCTGCCTGCCGTCGTTCGATGGCGTTCCGGAAGCGTGCGTCAAGGGGAGTCCGCCCGCGGCCGAGACAGCACGCGGAGGAACGACGTCGGACGACGCCCCACCCGACGCCCAGCCCGTTTCCCCACCGAGGAACGCCTCCACCGCCCGCCGCCCAAAGACCAGCCCCTCGAGCAGTGAGTTGCTGGCCAGCCGGTTGGCGCCCTGCGCTCCGGTGCACGCGACTTCGCCGGCGGCGTACAGTCCAGGCACGGAGGTGCGCCCGCAGAGGTCGGTGGACACGCCGCCCATCCAGTAGTGGGCTGCCGGGGACACGGGCAGCGTTTGGCTGGTCCAGTCGTAGCCGGCCGCGCGGGTGGCGGCGTCGATGGTGGGGAAACGCCGGGCCAGGAAGCCGGGACCGCGGGTGGCTTCGATCCCCCGGGCGTCGAGGAAGACGGGGCTGTCCGCCGGCGCGCCCGTGGCGGCGAGGTGCAAGGCAATGCTGCGGGAGACGACGTCGCGCGGGGCCAGCTCGGCATCGGGGTGGTAGTCGGGCAGGAAACGGTAACCGGCGACGTCCAGCAGGAGGGCGCCTTCCCCGCGGACCGCCTCTGAAATGAGCAGCGCCGGCGGACCGCCGGGGATCTCGTCCGCGGCGAGAGTGGTGGGGTGGAACTGGAAGAACTCCAGGTCCCGGACGGACGCACCCGCCCGCCAGGCCAGGGCCAGGCCGTCGGCTGTGGCGACGGAGGGATTGCTGGTCCGGGCGAAGAGCCGTCCGGCACCGCCCGTAGCCAGGAGCACCGCGTCGGCGTGCAACCGCCGGGGCTGCCCGTTGGACAGGTAGGCGACGCCGGTGACCCGGGCGGAGGCCGCCGGGCCGGCTTCGGGGAGTCCGGTGAGCAGCTCGGTGACGAACGCGCCGGTCTCGACCCGCAGCCGGCTCTGGCCCGTCCGGTTCAGGACGGCGCGCTCCAGCACGGCGGCGACGAGGGCGCGGGTGATGCGGGCGCCGGTAGCGTCCCCGCCGGCGTGCAGGATGCGGGCGGCGGAATGTGCCGCCTCCAGTCCGAGCGCAGGGCCTCCGGAGGGTCCGGCGTCGAAATGCACGCCGAACCGCTGCAGCCCCGCGATGTCCCGGACGGCCTCGGTGCACAGGACCCGCACGGCCTCGGGGTCGTTGAGCCCGGCGCCGGCGGCAAGGGTGTCGGCGATGTGGGCCGCCACGGAATCGCCCGGCGCGGCCTCCCCTGGCGTGAGCACAGCCGAGACGCCGCCCTGGGCGTAGAAGGTGTTGCTCTGCTCGAGGGTTCCCTTGGTCAGCAGCACCACCTCGCAGGCCGGCCCGCCGTCCACGACGGCGTCGGACGCAAGCAGTGCGGCGTACAGTCCGGCGATGCCGCTGCCGACCACTACCAGCCGCCTGGTCACGGCCGCGCCGCCAGCATCCGCTCGAGGGCAACCTTTGCCGGGGCTGCGACGCCATCCGCCACCGTGATCCGGTTGACCACCTCGCCCCGGACCAGCGCTTCCAGGACCCAGGCGAGGTAGCCCGGGTGGATGCGGTACATCGTGGAGCAGGGGCAGATCACCGGGTCCAGGCAGAAGATGGTGTGCTGCGGGTATTCCGCGGCGAGGCGGTTCACCATGTTGATCTCGGTGCCGATCGCGAACGTGGTGGGTTCGGTGGCCGCGGCGATGGCCTTCTTGATGAAGTCGGTGGACCCGGCGGAATCGGCGGCGTCCACCACCTCCATGGGGCATTCCGGGTGCACGATCACCTGCACGCCCGGGAACTCGGCGCGGGCCTTTTCGATCTGGCCGACGTTGAAGCGCTTGTGGACCGAGCAGAAGCCGTGCCACAGGATCACCCGGGAATCGAGCAGGGCCTGTTCGTCATTGCCGCCGAGGTCCTTGCGCGGGTTCCACATCGGCATCTGCTCCAGCGGCACGCCCATGGCCTTGGCGGTGTTGCGGCCCAGGTGCTGGTCCGGGAAGAACAGCACGCGCTGGCCGCGCTCGAACGCCCATTCCAGCACGGCGGAGGCGTTGGAGGAGGTGCAGACGATCCCGCCGTGCTCGCCGCAGAAGCCTTTGAGGGCGGCGGAGGAGTTCATGTAGGTGACCGGGATGACCGGGACCCGGCCGTCGGCGTCGGGCTCTGTGCCGAACAGTTCCTCCAGCTGTTCCCAGCACTCGGTCACCGAGTCGATGTCCGCCATGTCCGCCATCGAGCATCCCGCGGCCAGGTTGGGCAGGATCACGGCCTGGTCGGGCCGGGACAGGATGTCCGCGGTTTCGGCCATGAAGTGCACACCGCAGAAGATGATCGCCTCGGCATCCGGGCGGGTCAGCGCGGCATTGGCCAGCTGGAAGGAATCGCCCACGAAGTCGGCGTATTCGATGACTTCGTCGCGCTGGTAGAAGTGGCCCAGGACGACGGCGCGGTCCCCCAGCGCCGCTTTGGCGGCCCGGATCCGGGCGTCGAGTTCGGCGGTGCCGGCGAGCTTGTACTCCTCCGGGAGCTGTCCCTGACGCGGGGTCGAGGCCGGGGCGACGTCGGCGACGGAGGCGCCGGGGCCATAGGCGGGCACGCCGGCGAGGGCCTCGGCAAGGTCGTAGTCCCAGGGGCCGCGGGCGAGCGCCGGGCTGCAGGTGGAGGCCGCTGCCCGGCCCGTGGCGCTGTTGCTGGTGGCCTGTTCGCGCGTGATCAGCTGGATAGCCGTGTTGACGCTGCTCATGGTGTGCTCCTGTTGTCTGGGTCAAGGCCAGGGCGGCCGGTAAAGCGGTAGAGGCGGGGCGGGCGGTGTTTGCCGCCCTGCAGGTACTGGTCGGTTTCCTCGATCTCCGGTGTGGCTTTGACCTGCCGGCGGAAGTTGGCCGGGTCCAGTTCACGGTCCAGGACGGCCTCGTAGACCTCCCGGACTTGCGCCAGGGTGAAGTACTCGCCCAGGAGGTGGTAGGCGATGGAGCCGTAGGCCATCTTGTTGCGCAGCCGCCAGAGGGCGTAGTCGATGATCGCGTTGTGGTCGAAGGCGAGCTCGCCGAGCCGGTCGGCCCGGAACCACTTGACGTTTTCGGATTCGTCCGCGAGCGCGGCCTCCGTGGGCTGCACCAGCGCCCAGTACACAATTGAGACGACGCGCTGGGTGGGCGAGCGGTGCAGGCCGCCGAAAGCGTAGAGCTGTTCCAGGTAGCTGGGCGCCAGTCCGGTGGTCTCCTGCAGGTTCCGCGAGGCGGCGTCCGGCAGGGATTCGGAATGGGTCAGCGGGCCGCCGGGCAGTGCCCACAGTCCCTTGAACGGTTCGCGGATCCGGCGCACCAGCGGGATCCAGAGGGTGGGGCGCCCGGAACGCTCGCTGGGGCGCAGGGCGAAGATCACCGTGGAAATGGCCAGCGACGGCGGCGCGGTCTGGCGTTCGGAGACGTTGGCTGCTGTTGTGTACACGGTGGTTCACCCCGCATTCTCAGGCTGCGGGCCGGCCCTGAGGGGACGGCCCGGACGGCTCCGGCCCAACCGCCGGAGTAGTTATAGTCAAAGTGACTAGAACTAATGATACGACTGTGCGGTCCGAGCGCAAAATGTTTCAGGTCACACGGTTACCGCCGCGCAAGCCCAAGGGCCACGGCCGCTCACGCTTTGTTGGCGGCGGCTTCCAGCAGCGGAAGGGTGCGGCCCTGGAAGTGCGTGTTGAGCACAATCACCGAGGACGAACGCAGCACCGTCCGGGTGGCGATCATGGCATCCAGCACGCGCTGCAGGTCCGGGTTGGAGCGGGCCGCAATGCGGGCCATCAGGTCCGAACTGCCGGAGACGGTGTGGATTTCAATCAGTTCCGGGATCGCCGCGAGGGCCTCGACCACCGCGTCATGCCCCAGGTCCTGATTGATCGTCAGGGAGCAGAACGCCACCACCGGGAAGCCGAAATGTGCCGGATCCGGCTGCGGCACCCACGAGCCGATGACGCCGCTGTCCTGCATCCGGTCCAGCCGCGACTGCACGGTGGCGCGGGCAACCTTAAGGACCCGGGAGGCCTCCAGCACCGACGCCCGGGGAGCATCCGTGAAGAATCGGACAATTTTAGCGTCCAGGGCATCAACGTCCATCGAATATTCCTCCTGCAGCAGCATCCGCACGGCAAACCGCCATGAAAACCTCGTTACTAGCCAACAAACTGCCACTATGCTCTCACGGGCCGGGGCACGCCGGCCCCGCCCGGACACGGTAAATTCAATAGGTCCCATAAGGACTCCAAGATCCACACCACACGAAGGTTCGCCAGCATGACAATGAAGTCCACCGCGGAGCGCCCCGGCCTGAAACTGGGCCACAGCATGAAGCCACGCCAACTCACCATGATGGGACTCGGCAGCGCCATCGGCGCCGGCCTGTTCCTCGGTTCGGGGGCCGGAGTCCAGGCCGCAGGACCCGCCGTCCTGATCTCCTACCTGGTCGCGGGAACCCTGATCATCCTCGTGATGTGGGCCCTCGGCGAAATGGCCGCCGCCAACCCTAACAGCGGCGCGTTTTCCGTCTACGCCGAGAAGGCCATGGGCCGGACCGCAGGTGCAACCGTAGGCTGGCTCTGGTGGCTGCAGCTGGTGGTTGTCATCGCCGCCGAGGCCCTCGGCGCCGCCGCCCTGCTGTTCAGCGTGTGGCCCGTAATCCCGGTCTGGGCCCTGTCCCTGATCTTTATGGTCGTGTTCACTGCGATCAACCTTGCCGGGGTCAAGAACTTCGGCGAGTTTGAGTTTTGGTTCGCCATCCTCAAGGTGGCCGCCATCCTGCTGTTCCTGGGCATCGGCACCGCCCTGCTGCTCGGCTGGCTCCCGGACGTCGAATCCCCCGGCCTTTCCAACTTCACCGCGGACTTCGCCCCGGCGGGGCTGGGCGGCATCGCCACGGCGCTCTTCGTGGTGATCTTCGCTTTTGGCGGCACTGAGATTGTCAGTGTGGCCGCGGCCGAGACCGAGAACCCCCAGCACAGCGTGGGCCAGGCGATCCGCACCGTCGTCTGGCGGATCCTGGTCTTTTACATCGGCTCCGTGTTCGTCATCGCCGCCGTCCTTCCGTACACATCCGATGCCCTCGCGTCGCCGTTCGCCGGCGTCCTGGACGTGGCGGGCATCCCCGGCGCCGGCGCCGCCATCACCCTGGTGGCCGTCGTCGCGCTTCTCTCGGCCCTGAACGCGAACCTGTACGGCGCGTCCCGGATGGTCTTCTCGCTGTCCGAACGCGGCGAAGCCCCCCGGTTCCTCTCGAAAATCAACAAGTCACGGGTGCCGATGCTCGCCGTCGGCGTCTCCGTGGCGTTCGGCTTCCTGGCCGCCGTGCTGGAGCTGCTTTTCCCGGAGCAGATCCTCCCGGCGCTGTTCCAGCTGGTCGGCTCGACCTGCCTGATGGTCTGGGGCTCCGCCCTCGTCTCCCAGCTGATCCTCCGCCGCCGCGCGGACCGGGACGGCACCGTCCTGCCGCTGCGGATGAAGGGCTTCCCCGGACTGACGATCTTCGGGCTCGTGCTCCTCGCCGTGATCTTCGCCGTCGGCTTCAGCAGCCCGGACAGCAGCAAGCAGCTTTTCAGCACCATCGCCCTGGTCGCCGGCATTGCCGCAGCGTGCTGGATCGGCGCCCGTGTCACCCGCAACCGCGGCGCGGCTCCGGCCGAGCAGGCCAAAACCGCCGAAACCGCCCACGCCGGGAAGTAACCGGCCCGTCCGCACCACCTGACCAGACTGCACAGATTGCAAAGCCCGGCGCCCGTCGGACTGGCACTCTTGTGCAGTCTGGTCAGTGATTTAACAGCTGTTTGCCTACCGCCGAGCGGGTGACTAGGGTCACAGGCATGGACACACTTCCCGTGGCTTCCGGCGACGCCGCCGAACCCCTCACTCCCGCCCAGCTCCGCGAGCTCTATTCGCTGATGGTGGCCGTCCGCCACCTCGACACCTCGGCCATCGCCTGGCAGCGTCAGGGCATCATCCCCGGCTACGCACCCGAGCTCGGCCAGGAGGCGGCCCAGGTGGGCAGCGGCTACGCCGTCGACACCACCCGGGACTTCGTCTTCCCCACCTACCGCGAGATGGGCGTCGCCCGCACCATAGGCGTGGACATGGTGGCGTACATGTCCACCCACAAGGCCACCTGGCACGGCGGCCTCTACGACCCGCTGGAATCGCGGCTCGCCCCGATCCAGGCCGTGGTGGCCGGCTCGGTGCTGCACGCCGTCGGCTGGGCCCATGGCCAGACACTGGATGGGAAAGACGGCGTCGCGATGACGTACTTCGGCGACGGCGCCTCCTCCCAGGGCGACGTTCACGAGGCCCTGAACTTCGCCGCCGTAATGAAGGCGCCCGTGGTGTTCTTTGTCCAGAACAACGGCTGGGCCATCTCGGTCCCCACCGAACGCCAGGTCGCCGGCGGCTCCGTCGCCGCCCGCGCCGCCGGCTACGGCATCCCGGCCCTGCGGATCGACGGCGACGACGTCGTCGCCGTCGTCGAGGCCACCCGCCGCGCCTTTGCGCACGCCCGGGCCGGCAACGGCCCCGTCCTCATCGAAGCCATGACGTACCGCCGCGGCCCGCACTCGACCTCCGATGATCCGGGCCGCTACCGCTCGCTCGATGAGGAGCGCGACGGCGCCGGCGTGGACCCGCTGGAACGCTTCCGGCAGCGGCTGCTCGCCGACGGCGTCGCCGACGAGGCCTTCTTCGCCGAAGCCCTCGCCGCGGCCAAGGCCGAGGAGGAACAGATCCGCACCGGCATCCAGGCCCTCGGTTCCCGCCCCGGCACCGAAATGTTTGACCTGGTCTTCCAGGAAACCACCCCTGCCCTGCAGGCCCAGGCCGCCAACTGGCGCGAGGAGTCCGAACATGTCTAACTCGATTCTCGAAGGCGAAAGCGCCGTGCACCCCACCCTTGCCGCGGGTGCTCCCGAAAGCACCGCCGCCGCGACCACCGCCGTGATGTCCATGCAGCAGGCCCTCAACCGGGCCCTCGACGAGGTCCTTGCCGACAACCCCAAGGCCGTCATCTTCGGCGAGGACTGCGGCCGGCTCGGCGGCGTCTTCCGCATCACCGACGGGCTGCAGGCCAAGCACGGCGAGCAGCGCGTCTTCGACACCCCGCTGGCGGAATCCGGCATCCTCGGCATGTCCGTGGGCCTGGCGATGGCCGGGTTCCACCCCATCCCCGAGGTCCAGTTCGACGGCTTCGCCTACCCGGCCATCAACCAGATCGTCTGCCAGATCGCCCGGATGAACTACCGCAGCCGCGGCACGATGCCGATGCCGATCACCCTGCGGGTTCCCAGCTTCGGCGGCATCCGAGCCCCCGAACACCACGGCGAAAGCCTCGAGGCGCTCTTCGCCCACGTGCCCGGGCTCAAGGTGGTCTCGCCGTCGAACCCGAACGAGGCCTACCACCTGCTCAAGTACGCGGCCACGCGGCCGGACCCGGTGATCTTTATGGAACCGAAGTCCCGCTACTGGCAGAAGGGCGACGTCAACCTCGCAGACGGCGGCTCCCCCACCGGAGCGAAGGTCATGCGCGAGGGCCGCCACCTCACGCTCGTCGCGTGGGGCGCCATGGTGGCGCGCTGCCTCCAGGTCGCCGAACTCGCCGCCGAGGACGGGATCGACATCGAGGTCCTGGACCTGCGCTGGCTCAAGCCGATCGACGCCGAGGCGCTGGCCGCCTCCGTGCGCAAGACGCGCCGCGCCGTCGTCGTCCATGAAGCGCCGCTCACGTCCGGCCTGGGCGCCGAGGTGGCGCAACTGATCACCCAGTCCTGCTTCGACACGCTCCGGGCGCCGGTCGAGCGCGTCACCGGCTTCGACGTCCCGTACCCTTCGGGAGACCTGGAAGACGAATACATCCCGAACATTGACCGGATCCTCTTCGGGATCCAGCGAGTATTGGAGTACAAACGTGGCTGAAATTTCCTTCCCGCTCCCGGACCTCGGCGAGGGCCTGATCGAGGCAACCGTGCTGGAATGGCTGGTCGCGCCAGGCGACCAGGTGGAGCGCAACCAGCCCCTCGTCGAAGTGGAAACCACCAAATCAGCCGTTGAATTGCCCAGCCCGCAGGCAGGTAAGGTTGTGCGTATCCACGGCGGACCCGGTGACAAGATCAATGTCGGCGAGCCCCTGATTGTGTTTGAGGTGCCGGACAACACCGCCGGCATCGTGGGCACGGTCCCGAAGGAAGAGGCACCAAAGCGCCGGGTCCGCCTGAGCGCCGTACTTGATGAGGACTGACACCATGAGCGGCAGACACACCGGCGAACAGCATTCGCACACCGTCGAGGGCACCGACCCGCAACTGTATGTGGGTGTCCACGAGCCCGCGTCCGACGCCGGACTGCGCCCGGTGCTGCTGCTGCACGGATTCTCCTCTTCATCCAAGCTCAACTGGGAAGACAGCGGCTGGATTACCGCCCTGCTTGAGGCGGGCCGCCGGGTCATCACGGTGGACCTGCCCGGCCACGGCCGCAGCGGCGCCCCCGAGGACATGGACTCCTACGCCCCGAGCAGGATCCGGGCGGACCTGCTGCAGATCGCGTTCGACTCGGGAGTCCGCCCCCTGCGCGACGGCGACCCTTCCAGCGGACTGGACCTGATCGGCTACTCGCTCGGCTCCCGGCTGGCCTGGGAGTTCGGCGCCACCCAGCACGAGCTGGTGCACCGGCTGGTCCTGGGCGGGCCGAACGTCGCCGATCCGCTCGCGGACTTCGACCTCGTCGCCGCACAGCGCTACCTCGCCGACGGCACCCCGATCTCCGATGCGTCCACTGCCGGGCTGCTGAAGATGGCCCAGATGCTGCCGAGCAACAACATCTTCTCGCTGCTGTCCCTCGTGGAGGCCATCAAGAGCGAGCCGTTCGATCCCGCCGAAGCCGTGCCGCACATGCCGATGCTGCTGGTGGCCGGGGAGAAGGACGAGCGCGCCGTCTCCATGCCCGAACTTGCGGCGCTGGGCGCCAAAGCCGGGGCCCTGGTGGAGCAGCTGGTCCTTCCGGGCCGCAACCACACCAACGCCATCACCAGCCGGGCGTTTAAGCAGGGGGCCATCAGCTTCCTGGGCGTCTAGCCTCCCGGCCGTTCACGCACAACGCGGGGTCACTTGAAGCCCATCCGTACGCTGCGGATGGGCCCGGAGTGACCCCGCGTTGTGGGTTTCGGGGACGCAGCTGGAGTTTTAGTAGTCGACGCCCGGCATTGGCTTTCCCTCCATCTGGAAGCACGCGGACGAGGACAGCACGTTGAGCGCGTTCCGCTCCGGGTTGTACTCGATCGAGTGCCGGAAACCCTCCTGGCTGACAATCACGAGTTCAGGGTCCCCATTGACACTGGTCTTGTCCCTCACGGTCCAGCCGCTCCTGGCGGACCAGTCAGCCTTGATCTGCTCAAGCAGGGCCGCGCCGTCGGCGTCCGCGCTGAGGACCACGTCCATCGTGCCCGGCCAGTAGTAGCCGCCAGTCTCGCATTCAAAGAGGGCGCGGGACGTCTCGGTCTGCTTCGACGTCGCCACTGCAGCCGGCGGTACCACCGACATCAGCTCGTCCTGCTGACTGCGGATGGACTGTTTCGCGGTGGCAAGATCCATGCTGGGGCTCCGGGGTTCGGTAACGGGTGCGCAGGCTGCTAATGCGGCTGCGAGACAGGTCAGGGAGACGGCTGCGGACAGCCGGGTGAACAGTGTGGCCGCGTTCACCGTCGGCTCCCGAAGATGACGCGTGCGATGTCCTCGCGGGCCTCCCGGTTCTTCGCGTCCTGGGCGCTGGCGATCAGGCTGTGGTTCTCGACCTTTGCCATCGGGTCGGTGGTGATCTTCACCGGACCGAACTCATAGTTTCGGGCCGGGTCATCGTAAATGTGTTTCGTGAAGGCGGGGTCGCCCAGGGGGTACTTGTCGCCGACCAGCCCCAACTGCTGGGCGGTGGCCAGCGCATCAAAGTCATAGGCGAAGTGGTGGTACTCAGTGGCCGGGTCGGCCTTCCAGCCCTCAGGCATCCAGGCGCCCGACAGGGAGATCTGGCTGTCGTAGTGTGTCCCGTACTTCTCCGAGGACGCTACCGCAGCCTGGCCCCAGCTGTGTGAGACCGCGACGGTCCTGGCTCCTGGCGGGTTCTGCGCCTCGAGGCCCGCCTCAAAGGACGCCAGCTTCCTGCCGGCCTGCTCACCAAAGGGCTTGTCCGCCGATTGCCCAAACATGCGGTCCTGCGGGAACTCGCTGTTCTTGTAGACAAACGCAGCCGTCAGTCCGACCGGATCTGATTGCTGGAGGAACGCTGCCATTTTTTGGGCGGTTCCGCCGTAGAAGTCGCCTGCCGTGGCGAACGTGCCCGGAACATAGGTAAGGACCGTCCTGGTGGTGCCGTCATAGTCGCCAATCATCTCAATGAGGTTACCCTCCGCGGGATCGTATGCCACGAGATCGATGCTGCCCTTCACCGTGTTCTTCAGGTACTCGGCTTCCTCCGTCCAGCCTTTTCCGTCCTGCTCCAGCACGGCCAGGCGGGTTCCGGCCGCCAGGCGGTTCGCTTCGATCCTGGCGGCAACAGGGAGTCCGTCGGTATTGCCGGCGGCAAAGGGATAGAGCCTGGCAAAGTCGGCCTGCTGGCTTGCGCTCAGGCCATTCCACCACTCCTGGACGTCCCGGGGCGACATCGCTCCCAGCGCAGCCGGCGTGACGGGCTCGGCAGTCGGCGCTGCACCACCGGGTGACGAGGCGGGTGGCGAGGCGGGTGACGAGGCCGGGCCGCCGGCGGCGCCGCTGGCACTTTCCTGCTGGTCAGCATTGGCCGTGAGCTCCCGCTGCATCGCTTCCAGCAGTTGGACGGCGCGGATCATGGACCACGAATGTACGCTCTCCCATTCGGACCGGAAAGCCCTGGCGTCGTTCCCTTGCCAGGGGGTGGACGCCGCGACCTCCGCTGCCAGGCGCCGGTGGAGGCCGCTGAGAGTCATTGCACTGCTTCCGGCAGTCGCCGCCATGGTGCGTAATTGCGCGACGTCCGCGCCGTAAAAGGATCCGGCCACAGTTCCCCCGAGTCGTTCCCCCATCGGCGGGAGGGCCGGTACGTCCCGCCCATGGACAGTCTACAAGTGTTATTCCATTCGCTGGATGGATAGAACTGCCCTTCGGGACTAATGCCGGCAGCGGTCTCGCGCGCCGTCCCCGGCGGACGTAGGCTGGCCGCAGCAGGATGGGCGGAAACCGGAGGAGGGACGCCGTGGCCATGCGCTTCACAGACCGCGAGCAGGCCGGCAGGCTCCTGGCCGCTGCCCTCCCCCAGTTCCGCGGACGACCGGACACCACGGTGCTGGGCCTCGCCTGTGGCGGGGTTCCGGTGGCGGCCGAGGCCGCCGCATCCCTCCGGCTGCCGTGGGACGTGCTGCCGGTCCGCAAACTGGGGATTCCGGGACTCGACGAGACCGCGTTCGGCGCCCTGGCCGCCGCTGACGGCGGGGTGGTGAGGGTGCTGAACCGCCCCCTGGTGGCCCGGCTCCTCGACATTGGCGTCCGCCAGTCCGCGCTGGACGCAGTGGAAAGCGCCGAGCGGTCGGAACTGGGGCGCCGCGCCGCAGCCTACCCTGGGCCCCGGCTGCCCCTGGCCGGCAAAACCGTGATCGTGGCCGATGACGGGCTGGCCACCGGAGCGACCATGCGGGCCGGCGTCGAGGCCGTACGGGCGGCCGGTGCGGCAACCGTCGTCGTCGGCGTTCCCGTCGCGTCACTGGAGGCCCAGTCGTCACTGCAGCAGCTCGCGGACGCCGCGTTCAGCCTGTTCATCCCCGGCCAGTTCCGCGCCGTCGGCAGCTCCTACCGCACCTTCCGGCAAGTGCGTGACGACGACGTCGTCCGACTGCTGGGTGCCCGGCCCGCCTGACTCAACGCGGGGTCAGCTACGGCCCATACCGGGGCCACGGATGGGCGCGAAGTGACCCCGCGTTGTCCCAAAGGCGTGATGCCCTAACGTCAGGAGGGCACGGACCTTATGGTCCGCGCCCTCCCGCCAGTTGGCTGACTGGTGCTTGGTGACTAGTGCTTGGCCGTTGCGGCCGGCGCGTGGTGGCTGACGCCGAGCGCGCGGCCCCTGGTCTCCCCGGCCAGCAGGACGCCGACCGCAGAGATGACGCAGAGGATCATGATGTAGATCCCGATGGAGCCGGTCCACCCGGTGCCCTGGAGCAGGGCCTCCGCGATGGTGGCGGCGAACGCGCCGCCCAGGATGGCACCGAAGGCGTAGCCGATCGAGATGCCGGAGTAGCGCACGTTCGCAGGGAACATCTCGGCGTACATCGCGGACATCGGGCCATAGGACAGGCCCAGGCCGATGGTCAGGACGAACAGCGCCACGCCGTAGAGGAAGATGTTCTTGGTGTCGATCAGCGCGAACATCGGAATCATCCAGGCGAAGACGATGCCATAGCCGATCAGGAAGGTCTTGACCCGGCCGATCTTGTCGGACAGCCAGCCGCCGACCAGGGTGAAGATCAGCCAGCCGAAGGACGCCAGCGTGGTGGCCAGCAGGATCTGCGCGGTGGGCATCTTCAGGGACTTGGTGGCGTAGGAGATGAAGAATGCGATCAGCAGGTAGCCGGCAGCGTTGTTGCCGATGAAGATCATCGTCGAAAAGAGGACGGCCTTCTTGTGCTTGCGGAAGAGCTCGCCGAGGGGAGCCTTGCTCTCTTCCTTGCGCTCCTGCATTTCCTTGAAGACGGGGCTCTCGGCAACGGCCCGGCGGATCAGGTAGCCGACGACGATCAGCACGATGGAGAGCAGGAACGGCACACGCCAGCCCCAGGCCGCGAAGTCTTCCTTGGACATGGACGTGTTGAGGAAGTACAGCAGGCCGGTGGCGAGGATCATGCCGACCGGAACACCGATCTGCGGGTAGGCGCCGAACAGTCCGCGCTTGCTCTTGGGAGCGTGCTCGACTGCCATCAGGGCAGCGCCGCCCCATTCACCGCCGGCGGAGAAGCCCTGGATGACGCGGAGCAGGATCAGCAGGACCGGAGCCCAGAAGCCGATCTGGGCGTAGGTCGGCAGCATGCCGATCAGGGCAGTGGCGGCGCCCATCATGATGAGGGTGAAGACCAGCATGGCCTTGCGGCCGAGGCGGTCACCCAGGTGGCCGGCGACGACGGCGCCGAGCGGGCGGAACAGGAAGCTGATGCCGATGAGGGCAAAGGACAGGATCTGCGCCAGGCCCGGGTTGGAGGCGTTCAGGGGAGCCAGGAACAGCGGCGACAGCAGCGTTGCCGTCAGCTGGGCGAAGATGAAGAAGTCGTACCACTCGATGGTGGTCCCGACCAGCGTCCCCGCGAGGACCTTGCGTTCCTCATGCTTGCTGCTGGGGCCCGCCTCAGAATCGACACTTGAAGTTGCGGTCATTGAAACTCCGTTGCTGGGGGCAGAAATCCTGCCCGGGGATGGGTGCGAAGTGAATAACTGAATGCCTCTGGATTTACTGATCGAACGGTCAGTTAGTATTCAGAATCATACTATGAAATGTGTGACAGGGCACACATCATTGGGAAAAAGCTTCGCCGCGCCATAAATGGACGGCGAACTCCTGCGGTGGTCAGTCGGTGCGGTTCAGAAACTCCCGCACACGGGCCCGGACGGGCCCGCGGTCGTAGCTGTTCACCATTGCCCCGGCCATCCGGACCGGATCGCCGAAGAAGAAGTACTCGTACAGTGACTGCCGGCCGGAGAAGCCGGACACCGAGGCGTCGAAGGCCAGCTTGAAGAGCCGGACACGCTCGGGGCCGGTGAGCGACTTGCCCTGCAGGTACATCTCGATATCCGCCCGGGCGTCGCTGTTGACGTCCGCTTCGCCGGGAAGGGCCATCAGTCCGGAGGCGGAGAACTTCCGGATGATCTGCGGAAAGCGCTGGGCGACCTTGGGGTACCAGTTGCGGGCGGCGTTGAGCGTGGTCCACTTCGGCAGCATAACGCCGGCCTCGTTGAGCTCCGCATCGGCCTCGGAGGCCCGGACCAGGGCCTTGCCGATCTCGACGTCGACGATTAGTTCGGCGATGTCCTCCTGGATGTGCTGGAAGCCGTCGATGCCGATCGAATCGGCGAGTTCGGAGGCAAGGCCCAGGAAGAACTCGCTCTTGGCGATGGTCCGGGTGACCACCTGGTGCGTCATGAGGGCGCCAGCACCGGTTTCGGAGTAGAAGCCGTTGCACAATTGCGGGTTGCCGAGCATAAAGATGCGCTCATTGGGCACAAAGACATTGTCAAAGACCGCCACGGCGTCCATTTCCTCGTAGCGGGAGGCCAGCGGCTCGTCGTGGGTGCTGCCGCCGTTGTACAGCGAGGTGCGGCACAGGTAGCGAAGCCCCGGCGTGTCATTGGGGATGGCGAAGGCGTACGAGTACGGGGCATCCTCCGGCGTGCCGCGGAGGACCGTGGAGGGGAAGACCAGGAGCTCATCCGCGATCGGTGCGATGGTGGCGAGCATGCGGGCACCGGTGATGACGATGCCGTCCTCGCGTTCCTCAACGATCCGGGCTGACAGCTGGCCGCCGAGCTGTTCAGAGCCGGAGACGGACCGGTTGACCTGGGGCGGGATCAGGGTGTGTGTGGCGAGGACGTCGTTTTCCCGGGCCCACTCGTAGTAGTTGAGGATGTTCTCGCCGAACTTCGGGTCCGCCTGGGAAAACCACTTCCCGGCCGTGCTGAGGGCGGTCAGCGAGGAGTTCATGTAGTCGCCGGAGCGGCCCAGGAAGCCGTTGGAGGACTCGGCCCACGTGGAGATGGCGCGGCGCCGGCGCTGGAGGTCCTCGACGGTCTTCGGCACCAGGAAGGAGGCATTCACCAGGTCTCCGGTCGTGGGCGAGGTGTAGGTCAGCGCATCCTGGTGCAGCGGGTCATGTTGCATGTCGAAGAGCTTGGCGTAGGAGCGCGCCACGTTGCGGAACGCGGGGTGCTCGGCGATCTTCTCGCTGACAACCTCACCGTCGATCACCACGTGGGGCGTCATGTCGTTGAGCTTGTCCAGGTACTGCTGTCCGGTACGGATACCCATGGTTGTTTCTCCAGTCATCGTTGAGCTGAGTCGTCAGGCCGCGGCGCTGTTCGGTGTCGGGTCAGAGCAGGTCCTCCATGCCCAGCTGGCTTTCCGGGATCGTGGTGAAGGCGCCGTTGGCGAAGCCCAGCGCATCGCCGCTGCGGTAGTTGAAGTCCGTCACCTCGCCGATGTAGAGCGTGTGGTCGCCGCCGTCGTACGCTGCCCAGGGCTTGCATTCGAAGTAGGCAAGCACACGGGAGAGCCGCGGTGCGGCGCCACCCTCGACCCAGAGCGGCTCGGGTCCGGGGCGGCCTGCGAAGTGCATCGCGAGCTGCCGCTGCTCCGCGCCAAGGATATTGACGGTGAAGGGCCGGCCGGCGAGCTCGTCGTGTGCCTTCGCGGTGCGGGCGATACTGACGAGCACGAGCGGCGGGTCCATGGACACCGAGGTGAAGGAATTGACGGTGATGCCGTGGCGCCTGGTGGCGCCGTCGAAGGTCACGATCGCGACACCGGTGGCGAAGCGCCCCAGGCTGCCGCGGAAGCGATGGGCGCGCGCAGCGGGAGTTTGACCCGGAACAACCCGGACAGGCTCCGTGCGGGGTTTGGCAATCATCGTTGATCCCTGCATCTGGTGATGGCTTTACTGGCATGACTTGCAAGGGTTAGTGTTCTATAATCGAACACATAGTTCCTATATAGAACGCTAGCGCACCGTGAGGCGGAGCACAAGGGCCGCCCGGTGTATCCCCGGATTCGCGACCGCCCGCACTTAGGATGGACCAATGACCCCGACCGCCGGCAGCACGCAGGCCTCCCCGTCCCAGACGCTGTCGCGTGGCATCCGTGCCCTGGAGATCCTGGCCGACGCCCCGCACCCGCTGACCATCGCCGAACTCGCCGATGCGATGGGCGTGCACCGCTCCGTCGCCTACCGGATCCTCCGCACCCTTGAGGACCACTCCCTGCTGGTGCGCGACGACGGCGGCCGGGTCCAGCCCGGACCGGGCCTTGCCGTCCTGGCCCGGGGAGTTTCCCGGAACCTCCAGACGGCGGCCCTGCCGGAGCTCACCCAGCTCGCCAACTCGCTGACGATGAGCGCCTTCGTTGCCGTCTGGGACCACGAGGAGTGCGTCACCCTGGTCACCGTGGATCCTCGGCACACCGGGGCCACTGTGGTCCAGCATCCCGGCTCGCGGCATCCGATCAGCGCCGGGGCCCCCGGCATCGCGATCCAGTCAGCCATGTCGGAACAGGAATGGACCGCCGCCGCACCCGGCATCCCCTACCGGGCGGAAGCGGCCGAGGCACGCCGCAGGGGGTATGCCGCCAGCCATGACGAGGTCATCGCCGGCGTCTCCTCGCTGGCCGTACCGATCCGGGTTCCGGGCGGACGGCCGGCCGCTCTCGCCGTCGTCTATATCCGCGCCGCACAGGATCCGGAAGAGGTGGCCGCGGCCCTTGCCGCGGGCGCCGAGCGGATCGAGAGCCAGCTGGGCTAAGGCCTGGCCGGCCCGGATGTCCGTGGGTGCAGAACTCAGCCGCTCCGCCGCGCACCCCATGACGGCACGTTGACGTGGGTGTCGCCCGCTATGACAACGCGGATCCCTCCCTTGCCCTGATCGGAGATCGTGCAGATGCGGTCTTTCCCAATCTTCGTATCAAAACAGCCGGTCAGCAGCTGGCGCCCGTCGGGTGACCAGACGGGCTTAAAGAACCGCAATTCCTCAGTCGGCGGCCGGATAATCCTTAGCCCGGTCCCGTCGGGGCGGACTGCCATGATCGCTCCGGAGTCCGGCGCGGAACCGCTTTCCGGAGCAATATTGAAGGAAATGAAGCGTCCGTCCGGCGACCAGTCGGGATGCTCCAGACCGGCCCGCGGAGCCAGGATCTGATGGAGACCGGTGCCGTCCACGTTCACAACATAGACGGCCTCCAGCTGGCCCTCCGGGCTGTCTCCTGTGATGCGGCCGAACGCTATCCTTGTTCCGTCCGGCGAGAAGACAGGTTCCACATCTATGAAGCCCTGCGTGAGTTCATGCGGGTCGGTACCGTCCGAACGCATCACCCAGATGGAAACAGCGAACGGATCCTGGCCAGCCGCAAACGCGTCGTAGGTGATCAGGCGTCCGTCCGGCGACCACTTGGGACCTTCCTGAACCCCCGGAGCGGACGTCAGGGAGCGGCGCCCCTTGCCGTTGGGCGACACGGTGGCGATGTGGACCCCGGTGTCACTGACGAAGTCGAACGCGATCCGGCTTCCGTCCGGGGACCAGTCCGAGAAGCCCGTCTCGTCCCGGGTGAGCTGCTGCTGATGCGAGCCGTCGGCGCGCGCCACCCACAGGCTCTTCGCACCGCCTCCCAGCTGCGGATTGCCCCGGCCGAAGGCTACGGGCCCGTTGCCCGGCGTACCGTGGGGTTCCGTGGATGCTCCGGCAGGCATGGCGCCGGCCAGGCAGAACAATGCTACGGCCGCAATAAGTCCGGGCTTTTTGGGCACGCCTACCTCCTTGGAACGCATGCCCCCTGCGCGGCACGCCAGGCCGTCCTCCGACGGAATACCTCGTGGCGACCGTTCCCGTACGTCCCGGATTCCTCAATGTCCTCCGAAGCCCCACCGCCGTCAATGGGTCCCGGGGGCGCGGTGCCCCAACGGACCGGGCGGCGGCCTTGCATCCCGTGGCCGGCACGGCCGCCACCGTCAACCGGTGAGGGCGGCTGCTTTCTTTCGCCGGAGCACGACGGCGGCTGCCGCGCCGAGCAGGAACAGCGCCGCTGCGGCACATACCGGCACCAGGAAGGCGGTGGAGTAGCCCTGGTGCTGTGCCAGCTGCCCCGCGATGGACGAGCCGATCGCGGTGCCGGCGACGATGCCGCTGGCGAGCGCCGTCATGACCGTGCCGAGTTTGCCCGCGGGGGCCACTTGGCCGCCGATCGCGAAGACCGTGACCATCAGCGGGCCCACCGGCAGGCCCAGGACCAGGAGCACGAGGATCATGGGAAGGGCCGTCGAAGGCAGCAAAAGCAGCAGCGCGAGGCCCGCCATCAGTGCCGCGCAGGCCACCCAGCGGGCGTTTACCGTAAACCGCTGGGGCCAGTACGCCACCGACAAGGCCGCCGCCGCGGAGCTCAGGCCCATCACGGCGTAAAGCAGGCCCGCCAGCTCGGACGTGGCGAAGCTGGCGGAGAAGGAACTCAGCGCGGTCTGCGTGGAGCCGAAGAACGTGCCCATGCAGACCATGGCCAGCACCGGGAGTCCGACGGCGGCGAACGCACCGGCACGCTGCCCTGCGGTCAGGGCAGCCCGGAGCTGCTTCTGGTGCGCCGCGCCGGCGACTGTCCGCGCCGGTGTCCTGACCACCGCGTGATGCGTGGAGTGCACCGCGAAGGCCGGGACGAGTGTGATGGTCAGGGCGGCGGCGAGGGCGAGCGGCAGCCACGGTGCGATGAGGCTGGCGAGGATGCCCACCAGGGCCGGGCCCAGGACAAAAGTCAGCTCGTCGGCGGTGCTTTCGTACGACAGCGCCGTGTCCAGGTCCGCGGGGTTGGCGTTTCGTCCGCCGCTGGAGGTCAGGGCCATCCAGCGGACCCGGGCCAGCGAGCCGACCTGCGGGCAGCTGGCACCGGCCACGAACGCTGCGGCCAGGACCGGGAGGGCGGCGGCCAGCTCATCTCCGCCGGGGACGAGGTAGGCGGCGAGGATCAGCGCGACGACGGCGGCGGTATTGAAGACTGCGGCGAACAGCAGGACCGGACGCTGGCCCAGCCGGTCCGCCAGCGCGCCGAAGACCGGAGCGCCGAGCGCGGAGCCGATGCCGACAGCTCCGGCCACTACCCCGCCGACGGCGTAGGAGCCGGTGACGGCGGTGGCCAGGGTCAGCGCTCCGACGGTGAGCATGGCGAGCGGGAGCCGGGCGAACAGCCCGATCGGAATGAAGGTTTTGCCGGCGAGCAGCGGCAGGCGGGAGAAACGCCCGCCAGTGTGCGGTGCCGGGGGTGCGGCCGCGGGTCCCGTCGGGGACGGAGGCCCGGGACGGGCAGCAGCTGTGTCAGGAAGATGCGGCGCGGAAGAAGCGGGCGCCTGGGAAGTCGTTGAGAGAGTCATGATTCCGGGTTCGTTCAATGGTGCGCATCGTCCCTCCTCCCGATGCGCGCGACCCGGTAACTCACCAATTATAGCCGTAACTCCGGCAAGCAGCGAAGGCCCGGCCGCCGCGCGGGCCGGGCCTGGGGAGGCGCGTCAGCCCTGGGCGTCGTCGGAGATGTGCAGGGCGGATCCGTTGCGTCCCTTGACCACCTGGAGCTGGGTGCTGATGCGCTGTTTCATTTCCCCGACGTGGCTCACCAGGCCGACCACGCGCCCGCCGTCCCGGAGCCCTTCGAGGGCGTCCATGACCTGTTCGAGGGCCTGTTCGTCGAGGCTGCCGAAGCCCTCATCCACAAACAGCGTCTCGATGTCCACACCGCCGGATTCCTGCTGCACGACGTCCGCCAGCCCGAGGGCCAAAGCGAGCGAGGCCATGAAGGACTCGCCGCCGGACAGGGTTGCCGTGTCCCGCCGCTGTCCGGTCCACTGGTCCACCACTTCCAGGCCGAGGCCGGATTTCTGCCCGCGGACCGCCTTGGCGTCGGTGTGCTGCAGCGTGTAGCGGCCATCGCTCATGCCGATCAGCCGTTCAGAGGCGGCGACGGCCACTTGCTCGAGCCGGGCGGCGAGCACATAGCTGTTCAGGCTCATCCGGTAGTTGTTGTCTCCCCCGCCCCGGGCCGCGTCGGCGACGGCGGCCAGCAGTCGCGCCCGTTCGCGCGGCTCCCGTCCGTCCGCCGCAAGCTGCGCATAGTTCGCGGCGATCGTGCCCAGGGTCCGCACGGACTTTTCCGCGAGGCCGGCCGCGAGTTCGGCGTCCCGGGCTGAGCGTTCAGCCGCGGCTGCGTCCGCACGGAGCTGCTCCACCAGCTCCCCCGCGACGGGGCCCTCCGTCGCCAGCTCGTGCAGCGCCAGGACCAGTTCCTCGCTGGCGAAGAGTTCCTCGATCCGGGCCGCTTCGTCCTGTCCGTCGCGGACGGCGGCTTCGAGTGCAGCGGAGTCCGGGGCGGAGAGCAGGACGGCCCGCGCCGCCGCCGCGGAGTCGAAACCGGCGCCCGGAAGCGCCAGCTCCAGCTGCTGCCGGGCCTCCGCGGAGCGGGCCGCGGCCTGTTCCAGCCGGGTCCGTGCCGCGTCGGCGCGTTCCAGCACGGCTGCGCTGCCGTCCAGCGCGGTGATGCGGTCCGCCAGGACGGGGTGGCCGGCCCGAAGGTTGTCGAGGGCAAGTTCGAGCGAATCGGCCTGCTCCTGGACTTCAGCGAGCGTGGACTCGGTCTGGGCGATGCTTGATGCCGTGGCCGCCTGGACCGATTCGGCGTCGGCGATCTCCTCGTCCAGCTCGGAGTGCCGTGCCCGGTTGACGGCGAGTTCTGCCGCCGCACGGTGTGCTTCGGCGGCGCGTTCCCGCGCCAGGGCCGCTTCCAGGCCGGCATCCTCGGGCGCGGTGTCGCCGCCCTGTGCGGCAAGCACAGCGACCTCCTGCTGGGCCTCGGAGAGTTCACGTTCGAGCGCCGCGAGGGCGGCCTCCGCGGCCTCGCACGCGTGCTGCGCGGACTGTTCTGCCTCGGCCACGTCCAGGGCGGACGCTGCGGCCGGGGCGGGGACCGGATGCTCTGGGCTGCCGCAGACCGGGCAAGGGAGGCCCGCCTGCAGCTGGGAAGCGAGCTCGGCCGAGGCGTTGGCCAGCCGTTCCTCGCGGAGATCGAGCCAGCGCTGGCGCCGGTCCTGGTACTCCGCCCGGGCCCCGCTGTGGTGTTCCGCAACGGCTGCGCGGGCCTTCTCGGCAGCGGCGTAGCGCCGGACCAGGACCAGCAGTTCCTCGGCCGCGGCGGCCTCCTTCGTCCGCAACTGCACCTCGGCGGCGAGTTCTTCGAGCGGGCGCAGTGCGGCGAGCAGGGCAACGGATTCATGGCGCAGGGCGAGCAGGGCGGAAGCCCCGGACGTCCGCCCGGCTTCCAGCCGCGCCAGGTCCAGGCGAAGCTGGGTGCTGCGGCCCCGGAGTCCGGCGAGCCTGGTCTCATCGGGCAGCCGTTCCTCGAGCACCGCGCGCAGTGAGCGCAGTCCCCCCAGCGCGGACCGCAGGGCTTCCCCGTCCAAGGCGTAGCCGCCGGCATCACCGGCGTTGCCCAGGGCGTCACAGCTGCTGCCCGCGGTTGTGTTCAGCATCGCGGCAAGTTCGGGGTCGGTGAGCGCAGCGCTGCGCAGATCTTCTGCGGCGGCGGCCATCGCGGCCGCTGCCCGTTCCTCCGCCGTCCCGGCACTATCCGCTGCCTGCAGTTGCCCGCCGAGGACTTCCGCCTTTCGGTGCAGGCCCAGCTGCGCGCTTTTGGCAGCGACGGCGGGCGCGGCGGCCTCAGCCTCGGAGCGCCGGCGTTCGGCCCCGGCCAGCTTGGCCTGGCGGGCGGCACGCGCCGTTGCGGCGTCCCTGGCGGACAAGCGGTCGGCGCGCTTCTCATCGGCCCCCAGCGCGGCGGCGCGGCGCTGCTCCGCGGCCGCGGCGGCATTGGTCCCAAGCCAGGCCAGGAACGCGTCCGCGTCGGCCCGTTCCGGGGCATCCGCCGTGTCGAGCCCAAGTGCGGCAGTTTCGGCTTCCGCCTGGGCGAGCAGGAGTTCGAGCTGGCCGTTGAGGCTGGCGACTTCGGTGCGGGCAGCCTGCGCCTTACGGCCGAGTTCCTGTTCCACGGCCTCGAACCGCTGGGTACCGAAGAGGCTCTGCAGCAGGTCGAGGCGGTCGGTGGCCTTGGACCGCAGGAAGGCCGCGAAATCACCCTGCGGCAGCATCACAACCCGGGTGAATTGCTCCCGGTTCATGCCCAGGACGTCGGCGATCTCTGCGCCGGCTTCGTCGTTGCGGCCGGACTTCTCTATCCATTCTCCGTCCACGCGTTCCCGCAGCAGGGTGTTGGCCTGCTGCACGGTGAACCCGTTCTTCCCCCGGGCACTGGGCTTGTCCCAGGCGGGAGAGCGGGAGACTTCGAAGTGCCGCCCGCGCGCCGAGAACTCGCAGGTCACCCGCGGCTCGGCCGCAGCCTCGGCGTGGTCGCTGCGCAGCCGCTTTCCGTCCTGCCGGGCCCCGGGCACCGAACCGTAGAGCGCGAAGCAGATGGCATCCAGGACGCTGGTTTTGCCGGCGCCCGTGGGGCCGTTGAGCAGGAACAGGCCGTGGGCGCTCAGGCGGTCGAAATCGATGTGTTCGGTACCCGCGAAGGGCCCGAAGGCGGAGATCTCGAGGCGATGGATTTTCACAGTGAGACTCCTTCCAGGCGCACGGACTCCAGGGCTTCGGCGAGGACGGCTGCCTCGCGGTCGTCGGCTCCCCGGCCGCGGACGTGCTCGAGGAACCCGCAACAAATGGAAAGGTCGTCCTCGGCCCCGGCGAGCCGGCTGCTGTAGCTGGTTTTGGCGGCGGCGCCGGCACCTTCCGGATCGAAACCCAGCACGAGCGTGTCCGGGAACCGCGAGCGCAGCCGTTCCATGGCCTGGGCGGGGCGCTGGGCGTCGGTCACGGTGATCTGGCAATAGGCGGTTTCAGCCCAGGCATGGTCCGCGGCGGAAAGCAGCTCCTCCAGTTTGCCGCGCAGCACCGCAAGGGTCCGGGGCGCTTCCCACAGCACTTCGCGGGCCGCGCCGACGCCGTCAGCGTCGACGTCCAGGAGCCAGCTGCCCTTTTTGTGCTTCGCTTCGGAGAAGGAGTACGCCAGCGGCGAACCGGAGTAGCGGACCGACGGCGAGAGCTCCTGCCGGCCGTGCAGGTGGCCCAGCGCCGTGTAGCCGAAGCCGTCGAAGAGATCCAGCGGGACAGCGCCGACGCCGCCGATGCTGAGGTCCCGTTCGCTGTCCGAGCTGATCCCGCCGCTGGCAAACGTGTGGGCCAGGACCACGGAATGAACGGTCCGGGCCGCGGAGCGCAGGGCCAGGTCCTCCCGGATCCGTGCGGTGGCCGCCCGGGTTACCTCGAAGTGGCTGGCGGTTTCGACCCCCAGCTGTTCGGCCACGAGCCGTGGTTCCAGCCAGGGGATGCCATAGATGGCGAGCACCGGCCCGGCGTCCGGGGCGCCAGGGTCGAGCGGGAACAGCACGGGCTGGTCCAGCTCGGTGAGCCGCGTGCGCAGGTGCACTCCCCCGCGCTCCAGCAGCCGGGAGGCGAAGCCGAGCCGGATGGCCGAGTCGTGGTTGCCGCTGGTCAGCACCACCTGCGCGCCGGCGCCGGTCAGGCCCACCAGCGCGTCATCCAGCAGCCGGACGACGTCGACTCCCGGCAGGGCGCGGTCGTAGACGTCGCCGGCGATCAGGACGACGTCGACTGCCTCGTCCCGCACGAAAGAGACGAGCTGGTCGATGAAGGCGCGCTGGGCGTCGAGCATCCCGACGCCGTGGAACGACCGGCCCAAATGCCAGTCCGAGGTGTGCAATAACCGCATGCTCCTACGGTATCGGCTGCCACCGACAGGATTGCGCCACCGCTCCGGAGCAGCAACGCGGGGTCACTTCCGGCCGGTCCCATCGTTCGGAATGGGCCGGAAGTGACCCCGCGTTGGCTTCTGCCCGGACGCTGGGGGGCGGGCTACTGCCCGCGCTTGTCGAAGAAGTCGCGGGCCTCGTCGTCGCCCGTCCTGCCTTCGGCGGGTGCCGGCACAGCTGAGGGTGCGGGCGTGGCCGCCGCGGCCGGTACCGCGGCGCCGGACTCCGGCTCCTCGCCGGCCCCGTCCAGCGGCGCTTCCTCTTCGTCGGTCTCTTCGTCCGGCTCTTCAGCAGCGGCCGGCACGGCGGCGGCCGGGCTGCCCTGCGCGAAGCCGCGGTACACAAGCCCCGCCAGGGCCGCGCCCACCAGCGGGGCAACCCAGAAGAGCCACAGCTGCCCGAGCGCGTCCGGGCTGCTGAACAGCGCGGACGCCGTGGCACGCGCCGGATTGAAGGGGATGTTGCCCGGCGCCTGGCCGAACTGCAGCAGAACGGCCATGGTCAGGCCGACGGCGAAGGGCGCTGCCAGCCGTGACGGGTTCCGCGCCGACGTGGCGCCGAGGAACACTGCCACCAGCAGGGCGGTGCCGAGAACCTCCAGGAGCAGCACACCGGCCAGCGGCACCTGGATGACGGAATTTTCGCCGAACCCGGCGGCCACCGTGTCAAAGGCCGTCCTGGTGTCGGCGATATTGGGGACGGTGCGCAGGATACCGAAGAGCGCCACCGCGCCGAGCAGTGCGCCCACGAGCTGCGCCCCCACGTACGCTGCGGCGTCGGCGAGCCGGATCCGGCCCGCAATGGCGTGTCCCGCCGTCACCGCGGGATTGAAGTGGCCGCCGGAGAGGTACCCGACGGCCAGCATCGCGGCGGTGACCGCCAGCCCTGCGGCGAGGGACGCGGAGAGCGGGTTCGACTGCGGGATCGTGAACAGCGGAACGCCCAGTCCGGCGACCACCACGAAAAACGTCCCGAAGGCCTCGGCGGACAACCGGCCCGGCAGCCCGGCAGGCGGTGAATCGTCGGGGGTGGCGGCCGGCTCGAGGGCTGACGCGGGCGTGATCATCTTCAGGAATTCCTTTGCTTGGGGTCAGCGAGCAGTCTGCCAGCGGAGTCTGGACATTCGCTGGACCCGGGCTCAGCGTCCCAGCGCAATCGCGGCGACGGCGCTGGTGCCCAGCACGATGACGCCGGCGGCGGCCCAGCGTATCAGGGACGCCAGCGGCGCCTGGGAGGAATGCCGGAGCTGCCGCACCCGGGCCAGCACGCAGAGGCACAGCACCACGGTGGCGACCATCGCCGCCAGGGCACAAATCCCGAGATAGTCCGTGGTCGCGGCCCCGGCCCACCTGGCGAAGCCGGGCGCGGGGTCCGCGGCGGGGACGGGCTGAGACGCCGCGACCGCCCAGCTGCGCCAAATCAACAGGTCGGCCGCGAACAGGGCCAGCAGCGTCCGGCCCCAGGACAGCTCGGTCCGTTCCGGCTGCAGCCCGGGATCCCGCACGGCCGCGGCGCTCACCGCGCCATCAGGAGCAGCACGGCCAGGATGAACGCCGCCGCCGCCACCCCTACCGTCATCACGAGCATCACGCCGGAAAATGGCAACTCGCGGCTGTTGCGCATGGCTTCTTCCATCTGCCCCCAGCGGCGGTAGGCCAGGACGGCCAGGACGGCACCGATGAACGCCAGGGCAACGCACATGGCGATCCGCAGCGGGGCAGGGGCAATGTCAGGGAACAGCTGGTCGATGCCGAGGGCTCCCACGATCAGGGCCAGCGATGTCCGGATCCAGGCCAGGAACGTCGTTTCGTTGGCGAGCGAGAACCGGTAGTCAGGGGTGGATCCGGTCTTCCGCCATGCTGGTTCGCGCATTGGTCGCCTGCCGTCCGCTGTTGACTTGTGGCACCGGTTCCGACTGGGCGCCGGGGTAAAATTCTAAGTCATGAGCAACGAGCCCGTCATCACCCCCGCGCCGCCGTCAACACCGTCCCGCGAATCCCGGATCCACGGGTGCCTGCTGGGCGGCGCCCTCGGTGATTCGCTGGGGTACGTCGTCGAGTTCGACGACATTTCCACGATCCGAAAGACGTTCGGCCCCGACGGGCTGCAGGACTTTTCAGCGCTCGACGGCGGCAGCCACTTTTCCGACGACACGCAGCTCACGCTCTACACCGTTGACGGGCTGCTGGAGGCGCTGGAGTGGGCCAACTCGGGCGTGGCCGCCGACACCAACGCGTGCCTGTGGCTCGCGTACCTGCGCTGGCTCGCCACCCAGGGTGTGCCCGTTCCGGACGCGGCACCGTTCCAGCCGCCCCGCTGGATCGATTCCCACGACGTCCTCAAACACCGCCGCGCCCCGGGAAACGCCTGCCTGAGCGGACTGTCCACCGGAGAGATGGGAACGTTCTACCGCCCGGTCAATCCGGACTCCAAGGGCTGCGGCACCGTCATGCGTTCCGCCCCCTTCGGCCTGGTCCCCTACATCCCGGCCGAAGCCGTCTACAAGCTCAGCGCCGATGCGGCCTCCCTCACCCACGGGCATCCCGCGGCGCGGCAGAGCTCCGGCATCTTCAGCCTTGTCATTCACGCCCTGGCCGCCGGCCGCGGACTGCGCGAAGCAGCGGAATTCGCGCTCGCAGAACTCGGCGCAGGGCACCTGCGCAAAGGTGAAGAACCCGACGCCGACCTTATCGCCCGGCTCGACACAGCCCTCCGGCTGGGCGCCGACGGCACACTGCTGGGCCCCGAGGAACTGGTCCGGGAACTCGGCGAGGGTTGGGTGGCGGAGGAGGCGCTCGCCGTCGCGCTCTACGCGGTGCTGGCTACGGCACCGGACCCGACGGCGGCTGCCGGGCACCCGGAGGCCCACTTCCGTGCGGCAATCGCCGTCGCCGTGAACCACAGCGGGGACAGTGACTCCACCGCGTCGATTGCCGGCAACATCCTGGGCACGCTTTACGGCGAGGAGTGCCTGCCGGCGGAGTGGCTCGACGTTCTTGAGGCGCCGGAGCTCATCCGGGGCATGGCCTCACAGCTGGCAGCAGTCACCGGCGCCTGAGCAAGACCCAGCGGCGGGTACCCCGGCGCTTAGGCGCTGCGGAGCGTGATGTCGTTGCAGGCTTCGCAGACGTCCGCGGGGATCAGGCCGCGGCGCTGGAGGAAACCGAAGATGGCGCAGCCCAGGCAGAAGCCGGCGAACGCTTCGAGGGACGCGGCAACAATGAGGACCGCGAGCAGGATCCAGGCGGCCGGAGCCAGCCCGACGGTCAGCAGGACGGCGGCGGTGGTGGACATCGCGGCTCCGATGCCCTGCGCGAACCGCTTCGGCGGACCCGGCACGAGCCGCGTCTTCCCCAGCCGCGGCGTCAGGACCTTGACGGACAGCTGGGCGAGCGGCGAGATCCGCGGCCCGAACAGGACGCGAAGCCAGAATCCGGCGGCAATGACGCCCAGGCCCCAGCCGAAACCTGTCAGCAGCGTCACCACGGACAGCAGCACCACGAGTCCGGCCGTGATGCGGGCGGCGTACTCGTTGACCGGGTTCGGGAACGCGAAGACCGTCCGCCAGCCGGTTCCGGTCGTCCGGGCGGTTGCGGGTGCCGGATTCCCGGAGGGTGCCGAGGTGAGTTTGCTCATCGTCCAAGGCTAGGAGCAGCCCGGCCCCGGGGGGAATGTTTGTTGCGCCGTATGACCCTTCACGGGCCCGGACCTCACGTGCCGGGCGCCACATGCCCGAACCTCACGTGCGGGCGGGATGTTCAGGCGATCGCGGCCGAAGGAACGTGGCCGCCCACCATCTGCAGGAATTCGCCTTCGGACAGGACTTCGATCCGCCGGCCGCGCTCGTGCAGCTCCAGCACTCGCCGGGCCTTGCCGGTGAGGCGTCCGGAGCGCAGGTCGGCGGCGACGAAACCGTCGCCGACCACCAGGACCGTGGTGCGGGCGGTGACCCGGCTCTCCGGACTGGCGCCGAACTCCGCGGAACGGATCTTGGCTTCGGGCCGGGGTATGGCGAGTTCACCGGTGAACACCACGGTCTGGCCGAACAGCGGGTGTCCGGGATCGGCGAAGGCGTTCGGCAACGGATTGGCGCCCTCCTCGGGCCAGCCAGGCTGGTAGGCCCGGACCGGGGCCGCAGCACCCGCCCCGCCGGCGAGTGCCTCCAGCGCCGACTGGCTGGCCTTGGAGAGCGGGTCGCGCCGCGGGTCGAAGGCCGGCTGGCGAGACACCGTCAGCCCCAGGGACAAGTAGAGCTCGGCGATGCTGCCGGCACCGTTGCGCGTGGCAATGTCGATCAGGATCCCGGCGCACGCCCGCGCGTCCTCGGCGGCGTCGTGGTGGTTGACCAGCGGGACACCGGCTTCCTCGGCCGCATACGGCAGGGAATTGGACACGAGCGAGTAGCAGCGGCGGGAGAGCATCACAGTGCAGACGTAGTCATAGGCCGGGCCGGCCAGGCCGGAGACCTCGAGGCCGGAGCGGATCACCCCGAGATCGAAGGCGGCGTTATGGGCGGCCAGGACGTCGCCGCCGATGAAGGCGCCGATCTCCGGGAACAGCTCGCCGAAGCGGGGCAGCCCGGCCACCTGCTCGGGCCGGATTCCGTGGATCCGGACGTTGTGGTGGTCGAAGCGGTCGTGGTTTTCCGGGGGCCGCATCAGCCAGGACGCCTCCTCGACGACGACTCCGCCGCGGACTTTGCTGAGGCCAACAGCGCAGGGTGAACCCCGGAAGCCGTTCGCCGTCTCAAAGTCGATCGCCGTAAAGTCCAAAGCCACGCCCCAAACTTTACCGCCGGAATCAGGGCCGGCCCGCACCGGGCGCGGCCTGTCGCGTGCCGTGGACCCGGTCAGGCGGGCCGGCGCCGGCCGTCAAGTACGCTTAACAAGTGAACCTTCTAGCTTTGAGTGACTTTGCCGTGTCCACGATCGGCGGTGCAGGACCGGTCCAGCCGCAGCTGGCCTCCTTCCTGCCCGACTGGCTGAACCCCCAGGTCTTCCTGGCCGACCCCGCCCTGGCGCCGTGGGTCGTGCTGCTGGTCTGCGGCATCATCTTCGCGGAAACCGGCCTGCTGGTCGGCTTCTTCCTGCCGGGCGACTCGATGCTGTTCACGGCCGGGCTGCTGGTTGCCACCGGAACCATCAAGGTCAACATCTGGGCATTCATTGCGCTGATCATCACCGCGGCGATCATCGGGAACCAGATCGGCTACCTGATCGGGTCCAAGGCCGGCCCGGCCATCTTCAACAAGCCCAATTCCAAGCTCTTCAAGCGTGAAAACGTCGAAAGCGCCCACGCCTTCTTCGAGAAGCACGGCGGCAAGGCCCTCATCCTGGCCCGCTTCGTGCCCATCATCCGGACCTTTGTCCCGGTGATTGTGGGCGTCGCCCAGATGGACAAGCGCAAATTCTTCCTGTTCAACGTCATCGGCGCCGTGCTGTGGGGCGGCGGCGTGACCCTGCTGGGCTACCTGCTGGGCGACACGTTCCCGTGGGTCCGCGAAAACCTGGACATCATCTTCATCATCATCGTCCTGGTCTCGGTGATCCCGATCGGCATTGAGGTCGCCCGCGGCTTCATCGCCAAGCGCCAGGCCGAAAAGTACGGCACAGACGTCTTCGAGGAGTTCGTCGAGGAGCACGAGCCCGAAGAGGAACGCAAGACGCCGTAGCTCCCGATCCGGACGGCACTCCGGACCTAGAACGCAAGAGGAAGGCGCCCCACGATGTGGGGCGCCTTCCTGGCTTAACTGTCCGCAACTGTCCGTCGTTGCGGCGGCTACCTCCCGGACAACGCCTCGACGATCGCCGGAAGGAGCGCCCGGAAAGCGTGGCCCCGGTGGCTGATGGCGTTCTTCTCCTCCGGACTGAGTTCGGCGCAGCTGCGGTCCATCCCGCTCGGCTGGAGCACGGGGTCATAGCCGAAGCCGCCCGCGCCGCGGGGTGCCCGCAGCAGCGTCCCTTCGAGCTGCCCGTACTCGACAACCTCCCGGCCCTCCTCCGGGGTCGCACCTGCGCCGGAAGGGGGCACGGCCAGCGCCGCGGCACACACAAACGCGGCACCCCGGAACTCATCCGGCACGTCGGCCAGCTGGTCCAGCAGCAGCTGCAGGTTGGCGGCGTCGTCGCCGTGACGGCCGGCCCAGCGGGCCGAGAAGATACCCGGCGCCCCGCCCAGCACGTCGACGGCGAGCCCGGAGTCGTCAGCGATCGCCACGAGCCCGGTCGCCTGCGCCACCGCGCGGGCCTTGAGCAGCGAGTTCTCGGCGAAGGTCACACCGGTCTCGGCCACGTCGGGGGCGCCGACGGCCCCTGCATCCACCACCTGGGTGTCGACGTCGAGGCCGGGGACCTGCCCGCGCAGCAGTTCTCGAAGCTCCCGGAGCTTGCCCTTGTTGTGGGTGGCGAGCACCAGCACCGGTGCTGTGCCGTGACCTGCCGGGCCCTCTGTCACGGTGCTTCCGCCAGGGTCTCGCGCTGGATGGCGGCAAGCTGCTCGGTGCCCATCAGGGCCAGATCCAGGAGCTTGTTGAGCTCGTCCCGGTCGAAGGGGGCGCCCTCGGCGGTGCCCTGGACCTCGACGAACTTGCCGGAACCGGTGACAACGACGTTCATGTCGGTCTCTGCCCGGACGTCCTCGACGTACGGGAGGTCCAGCATGGGGACGCCGTCGATGATGCCGACGGAGACGGCGGCGATCGTGTCGGTCAGGGGCTGGGCATTGCGGGCGATCATCTTGTTCTCGCGGGCAAACCGGATGGCCTCAGCCAGCGCCACGTAGGCGCCCGTGATGGCGGCGGTACGGGTTCCGCCGTCGGCCTGCAGGACGTCGCAGTCCAGCACGATGGTGATCTCGCCCAGTGCCTTGGTGTCGATGATGGAACGCAGCGAACGGCCGATCAGCCGGGAGATCTCGTGGGTGCGGCCGCCGATTTTGCCCTTGACGGACTCGCGGTCGGAGCGGGTGTTGGTGGCGCGCGGCAGCATGGCGTACTCGGCCGTGACCCAGCCGCGCCCTTCGCCCTTGAGCCAGCGGGGCACACCCTCGGTGAGGGAGGCGGTGCACAGCACCCGGGTGTTGCCGAACTCGATCAGGGCCGATCCCTCGGCCTGCTTGGACCAGCCGCGGGTGATGCTGATCGGCCGGAGCTGGTCAGGCGTGCGGCCGTCGGCGCGGATGATGGGGGCAGTGAGGGCTTCGGAAGTCATGCCTTTAGCTTATCGACCCCGGCAGGGGTCCCGCGTGCGGCACCGTTCGGCTCAACCAATGGGATGAATCTTCTGGCTTCCAGGTGCAACAGCCTCCGCAGGGCCGGAATAGGGCCGGCCGGCGGCCCCGCGACGTATAGCGTGGCGGTCATGGAAAAAACTCTGCACGCCCTGCGGCACTGGGGTGCCCCTGCTGCCGGCCTCGCCTTCTTCACTCTCTGGACGGGGCGCCACTGGGGCCTCTACGGCGCCTTCCTCGCCGAGCAGGGCCGGCTGCCCGTCATCATCCTGGTCTCGGCGGCCATCGCGCTGGCGGGCCGGTGGGCTGCGGCATCCCTGGGCGCGACGGCGCTTCTCCTCGCCCTGCAGCTGTTGCATGTGCTCGATCCCATGATCGCCACGCCGTGGCATGTCTACATCGGAACCTTTGTCGCCCTGGCGTTCATGCTCTGGCTGGCATCGCCCCGCATGAGGCTTGCCGCCGGCGCCGGCACCGCGGTCCTGGCGGGGGTCATGGCGTTCATCATCCTGGGGCGCGGCTACGGGATGGGAGCCCACTTGACGTCAGCCCTGGTGATTGCCGACGCCACCCGGACCACCATGATCGGACTGTGGTGGCAGTGCTGGGCCGTCCTGCTCCTCATCGCCGCCGGTTGCGCCGCCACGGGAGTGCTTCTGCGGCTCTACGAGGAGCGCGGCAGCCTCTCCCGTGCCCGGGACGAGGCGTGGGCAAACCTGAAGCAAACCGAGGTGGAACTCATCGTCGAGCAGGAGCGCAGCCGCATAACCCGTGACCTCCACGACGTCCTCGCCCACTCGCTGGCCGTCATCGCGGCCCAGGCCGACGGCGCACGCTACATCGGCAACGGAAGCCCCAAAGCCGTGCACGACGCCCTGGAAACCATTGCCGGTTCGGCCCGCCGCGCCCTTGTGGATGCACAGCGTGTCATCGAGGACGTCCGGGAGGACGGCCCGGCCGCACCGCAGCCGCTGCTGAAGGACATCGAGCCGTTGGTCGGGCAAATGCGCGGCAGCCTGGACATCAGGCAGAGCTCATCCGGGGTGCAGGCGGACCTGGGCGCCGGCCAACAACTGGCCGTGTTCCGGATCATCCAGGAATGCCTCACCAACGCGCTCAAACACGGCGGCCGGGGCACCGTGGTGCGCCTCCACACCGACTGGTCCGGCCCGGGCCTTACGTTGCACGCAGCCTCAACATCGGGCTCCGGAAGCACTGTCCCCCGGCAGGAGGTAGGTGTCGGACGCGAGCGGACGGGCCGCGGAATCCCGGGAATGCGCGAGCGTGCCCACTTGGCAGGCGGTTGGCTCACCGCCGGAGCCGACGGCGGCGACTTCCGCGTCACAGCATTCATTCCCTTCGGCCTGGCCGGGCGCGACGGTGCCCCCATCCCGGAACTCACCGGAGCGCAGGCCGGCCGGCATGCCTGATTCCGCAACCATCTCGGTGGCCCTGGTCGACGACCAGCCGTTGTTCCGCACGGGCATCCGCATGCTGGTCGAGAGCCAGCCGGACATGGTGCTCGCGGGTGAGGCAGACGACGGCGGGCAGGCCGTCGCTCTCGCCGCCGGGCTCCGCCCGGATGTCATGCTGATGGACCTGCGCATGCCCGGGATGGACGGCGTGGAAGCGACGCGGCGCATCCTGGCCGACGCCGATGCGGCCGGCACCGACAAGCCCCGGATCATCGCCCTGACGACCTTCAACCGGGATCAGGCGGTGATCGACGCTGTCCAGGCAGGCGCCTCCGGATACCTGCTCAAGAGCGCCGAACCGGAATTCCTGCTGGCCGCCATCCGCACGGTGCACTCCGGCTACTCCGTCATCGCTCCCGGCTCGGTCCACCAGCTCTTCCAGCACGCGGCCCGCACAGTGTCCCCGGCTGCACCTGCGTTGTCGGTGCTCGATCCGCTGTCCGCCCGCGAGCGCGACGTCTTCCTGCTCGCGGCCAAGGGACTGGCCAACGCCGACATTGCCGGGAGCCTGTTCGTGGCCGAAGCCACCGTGAAGACGCACATACGGTCGATTCTTGCCAAGCTTGGCCTGCGGACCCGGCTGCAGCTCGTGTCCTTCGCGTACGAACACCGGCTGCTCTGATTCAGCCTGTCAGACCGTGTAGTGCACGCCCGCCACGGCTACGGCCACGTGCTGGCCGAAGACGCCCTTGGCTTCCGCCATAACGGTCGTCGGTGAGGTCCAGACGGGTATGTGGGTCAGCAGCAGCCGCCGGGCGCCGGCGGCCACTGCGGCCTCCCCGGCCCGCTTGCCGGTCAAGTGCACGTCCTTGATGCCGTCGTCGCGGCCTTCCTCGAAGGCTGCCTCGCAGAGGAACAGGTCGGCGTCGCGGGCCGCGTCTTCGAGGCCACTGCAGGAGTCGGTGTCCCCCGAATAGCTGAGCACCCGGGTGACGGGGCTGCCGTCCTTGTCCGGTTCGGTGACCTCCACGCGGAGCGCGTAGGCCTCCTCCACCGGGTGGTTGACGGAATAGGGGGTGACCGTGAACGGGCCCATGGTCACCGGCTTGCGCTCGGACCAGTTGCTGAAGTCGAACTCCTCGTGCATCCCGGGGTCCAGTTCCAGGCCGTAGGCCGTGGCCATCCGGTCGGCGGTCGCGGCGGGACCCCACACCGGAATCCTGCCGCGGCCCCAGCCGCCCGGCTTCCAGCGCACGGCTACGTGGAGCCCGCACAGGTCCATGCAGTGGTCCGGATGCAGGTGGGTGAGGAAGATGGCGTCGATGTCCTCGAGATCGGTGTAGCGCTGGATCGCGCCGAGCGCCCCGCTGCCGAGGTCCAGCACAATCTTCCAGTCCCGCTCGCCGTCGTTCGCGGTCAGCAGGTAGCACGACGCCGGCGAGCCCGGGCCCGGAAAGGATCCGGTACAGCCCACGATGGTCAGCTTCACAGGCCGCGCCCCCGCAGGGAGGCAGCCCCGGGGGCGACGAGGGAAGAAGGCCCCACGAAGTTGGAGATCCGCGGACGTCCCGCACCGGCCTGTGCGGCGGCAATCATTTCCGGTGTGATCCTGGCCAGGCTCCCCGTGGGGTACTGGGCCGCGACATGGTCCACGTGGCGGACGCTGAGGACCTCGGGGCCGAGGAAGCGCCGGGCGAGGTGCTCGAACTGTGAGGCGTCTCCCGTGGCGATGAAGTTGTGTTCGGGAGCGGTGGCGTCCGTGCGCTCAAGCCCGCTGGAGGCAAGGGCCCGGTAGACGTCCTTGGCCGTCTCCTCTGCGCTGGAGACCAGCGTGACGTCCTCCCCCATCACGTAGGAGATGACGCCGGTGAGCAGCGGATAGTGGGTGCAGCCCAGCACCACGGTGTCGACGCCGGCGGCCTTGAGCGGCTCCAGGTACTCGCGGGCGACGGCGAGCAGCTCCGGGCCCGTCGTGATGCCGGCTTCGACGTAGGGCACGAACGCGGGGCAGGCCGCGGAAGTGATGTGCAGGTCCGGGGCGGCGGCGAAGGTGTCCTCGTAGGCGCGGGAGCCGACTGTGGCAGAGGTCCCGATCACGCCCACCCGGCCGGTGCGGGTGGCGGCGACGGCGCGGCGCACCGCCGGCTGGATCACCTCGATCACGGGAATCCCGTACCGGGCGGTGTAGCGTTCGCGGGCGTCCCGCAGGACGGCGGCGGAGGCGGAGTTGCACGCGATGGTCAGCAGTTTCACGCCGGAATCCACCAGCTCGTCCATCACGCCCAGTGCGTTCGCCCGGACCTCGGCGATGGGGAGCGGACCGTAGGGGCCGTGGGCGGTGTCGCCGACGTAGAGAATGGATTCGTTGGGCAGCTGGTCGATGATGGACCGGGCCACGGTGAGTCCGCCGACGCCGGAATCGAACACACCGATGGGACGCGATCCCATCTCGCTGGCGGTCGGGCTGACGGACTGGCTGCTGCCGGTACTGCTCGCTGGGGAGTCCGCAACAGCTCTCGCTGCCGGATCCATGCTCGATGCTGAAGTCATGATTATTCGAGGATAGGGCTTAGCCGCGGGCCGGGCCATCACATTGTGTTGTCCGACTCATGTCGAATGTGTCACACGCCGCGGCAGCCTCCGCCGCCGGCCGGCCCGGACGGCGCAGCCCAGCCGCTGGTGAGCCGCGGCTCAGCCGCGCGTCTCCAGCGCCTGCAGCATCGCCTGGACCAGGGATTCCTGCAGCCAGGTGGTGAAGTTGTAAACAAGGGCGAGGTAGCTCTCGACGTCTTCGGCCTGCGACCAGTCCTGCATCAGGTGCACGTGGCCGGCATCCTCGTCGTCGCGGATGTCCAGCCGTTCGGCCAGCACCAGCCGGACGTCGTTGAGCGCCATGGACCAGTGCCGCGCGTCGTCTGGGGTCAGGACCAGTTCATCCTTGTCCAGCCCGAGTGACGCGGCCTTCAGGGCACCGATCTTGCTCTCGCGCAGTGACCGCTCGGTATAGCGCCGGAACTCCAGCGAGGCGGCGGGGTCGTTCTTGGAGACGCTCGGAAGCAGCCGGCGCAGGGCACGGTCCGAGGGCTCACGAGCCTCGGCGTCGAGTCCCACAAGCGCCGCGAGGGGGTCCTCGTTGGCTCGTTCCTCCGGCTCCAGCATGGAGACGACGTCGTCGAACAGGCTTCGCAGCAGTTCCCGCTCGGCCGGTTCCAGATAGCCGCTGATCCCCTTGATGCCGTACTTGAATGCCTTAGCCACGTTTTCCCTTGCCCTTGCCCGATCCCTTGTCGCCGCCGCCGCCGGAGCCGCCGCCGGTGGCCTTCTCCACCGTTGCCCACAGGCCGTAGCCGTGCATCGCGACCGCGTGCTGCTCCATCTGTTCCTTGCTGCCGTGCGCCACGATGGAGCGGCCCTTCTTGTGGACTTCGAGCATGAGCTTGTTCGCCTTGGCCTCCGAGTAACCGAAATAGCTGCGGAACACGTAGCTCACATAGCTCATCAGGTTCACCGGATCGTTCCAGATCACGAGGTTCCACGGGATGTCCGGGGCGATCAGGACATCGGTCGACGTCGCTGTTCCGGTCTGGGTGCTCTCCTGGGTATCAGGGCCGAGCGCAACGCTGAGGGTCATCTGTCCATTCTATGGGGATGATGGGCCCACGCCGGCGAGGGCCCCGCGGCGAAGCGAAGCAAGACGTGGGAGCCGGTGGGTGGGCCCACGCCGGCGAGGGCCCCGCGGCGAAGCGAAGCGAGACGTGGGAGCCGGTGGGTGGGCCCACGCCGGCGAGGGCCCCGCGGCGAAGCGAAGCGAGACGTGGGAGCCGGTGGGGACTAGAGTGAATTCGTGAGTACCTCAGCTGGCTGGGACCGTCCCCGCACGTCCCTGTACACCGATCATTACGAGCTGACCATGCTGCAGGCCGCGCTGCATTCCGGCGCCGCCCACCGCAAGTCAGTGTTCGAGGCCTTCGCCCGGCGGCTGCCGGACGGGCGCCGCTACGGCATTGTGGGCGGCACGGGCCGGCTGCTGGAGGGCATCGCGGACTTCCGCTTCAGTGAAGTCGAAATCGACTTCCTCCGCCGCACCAAGGTGGTCAACGAGGAGACCCTGGACTATCTGGCCGGTTTCTCCTTCTCCGGCGAAATCTGGGGTTACGCGGAGGGCGAAGCGTACTTCCCCAACTCCCCCATCCTCATTGTTGAATCCACGTTCGCAGAGGCCTGCATCCTCGAGACCTACATCCTGTCGGTCCTCAACCATGACAGCGCGATCGCCTCGGCGGCCTCTCGCATGATCACCGCGGCCGGAAGCCGCCCCTGCGTGGAGATGGGCTCGCGCCGCACCCAGGAGGAGTCCGCCGTCGCCGCGGCCCGCGCCGCCATCATCGCCGGTTTCGACAGCACCTCGAACCTGGAGGCTGGCCTGCGCTACGGGCTCAAGACCGTGGGCACGGCCGCGCATTCCTTCACCCTCCTGCACGACTCCGAGCGCGAGGCGTTCGAAGCGCAGATCGCGTCGATGGGCGCCGGCACCGCGCTGCTGGTGGACACCTACGACGTCGAGGCGGCGGTGCGCACCGCCGTCGAACTGGCCGGCGACAAGCTCGGCGCGGTGCGTCTCGACTCCGGCGACCTCGTGGCGCAGGCGCAGTGGGTCCGCCAACTCCTGGATGACCTGGGCAACGAGCGGACGCGCATCATCGTCACTTCCGACCTCGACGAGTTCGCCATCGCCGCCCTGCAGTCCGCCCCGGTGGATTCCTACGGAGTCGGCACGTCCCTCGTGACCGGCTCCGGCGCCCCCACGGCCAGCATGGTCTACAAGCTGGTCAGCCGCACGGATGACGACGGCGAATTCGAACCCGTGGCCAAGGCCGCCAAGAACAAGACCAGCAAGGGAGGACGCAAGTACGCGCTGCGCAAGCTCAACGAGCGCGGCACGGCCACCCAGGAGATCGTCGGCATCGGGCACCGCCCGGAGGACGACGGCAATGACCGGCCCCTGCTGCATCAGTTCGTCAAGAACGGCGGGCTCCTGCCCGGCTGGACCGGCGCGGAGGGTGTGCTGCGCGCCCGCCAGCGCCACGCGGACACCATGAAGGAGCTTCCCGCTGTCGTGAACCGGCTGCAGCGCGGCGAAGCGGCCATCCCCACCATTTACGAGGAGAACTGATGTCCCGCGCCCTCATCATCGTCGACGTCCAGAACGATTTCTGCGAAGGCGGCTCCCTGCCCGTCGAAGGCGGGGCGGAGCTGGCAGGCGCCATCAGCGAATACGTTGACGCCCACCACGGACAGTTCGACCACGTCGTGGCAACCCAGGACTGGCACGTCGATCCGGG
Source organism: Arthrobacter sp. NicSoilB4 (assembly GCF_019977335.1). Classification (NCBI taxonomy): domain Bacteria; kingdom Bacillati; phylum Actinomycetota; class Actinomycetes; order Micrococcales; family Micrococcaceae; genus Arthrobacter; species Arthrobacter sp. NicSoilB4. Next base: position 2,614,319 of record NZ_AP024653.1, read on the forward strand.
CGCGCATTTCTCGGAAGACCCGGACTTCATCGACAGCTGGCCGAAGCACTGCGTGGCCGGAACCCGCGGGGCCGAACTCCACCCTGACCTCGACACGGAATACATCCAGGCCTACTTCCGCAAGGGCCAGTTCACCGCGGCCTACTCGGGCTTTGAGGGCCTGCTTGCCCCGGACGATGCCGTGCCCACCGGAGACAGGAAACCCGGTGCCATGCCGCTCTCCGGGGGCTCCCCCGGCGGTGACACCGACGTCGAACCCGGCGGCGAGGCCCTGGCCGGCGAGGACGCAATCGGGCTCGATGACTGGCTGCAGAGCCACGACGTCGAGGACGTCGTGGTCGTCGGAATCGCCACCGACCATTGCGTCAAGGCGACCGCCCTCGACGGCGTGCAGGCCGGGTACTCCGTGACTGTGCTGCGGGATCTCACGGTCGGCGTGGCCGAGGACCTCGACGACGCGATTGCGGAAATGGAACTCGGCGGCGTCGACATCGCCTGAGGCCGGCTGCGTCGTTCCCCTGCACGTTTCCCCGTGACCGCTGACGGGAAAGCCGCGCCGCCGCAGTAGACTCGAAATCCCTGCCCAATATCGTCTGACCCGCAAGAACCCCGGAGTACATCATGAAGAAGACCCTGACCGTCCTGATCGCTGCCGGGGCCCTGCTCGGCGCTGCCGGGTGCACTGCCCCGCAAGACACCACCGAGGAATCCTGCGCCCGGATCCAGAGCGTTGGCGCGGGACCCACGTCCGCCGCGGACAAGGCCGGGATGATCCGCCTCGCCAACCGGCTCCGGCCCATCGAGGCCACCGCGTCCAAGGAACTGCAGGCCCCGCTGACCTCCATCATCGAGTTCCTGGACGCCTCGGCCCAGGAAAACCCGGATTCCGCCAAGCTGGAAGAGCTGCAGGGGTCCTACACCGCTGCCGGCCAGACCCTCAGCCAGCTCTGCACCGGCGGCGGCCAGTAGCGGCAGCCGACCGGTGCGAAATTTCCCAAAAAGGGACCGGGTGACCCCGGTCCCTTTTTCGCGTTTTCATTCCGGCGCCGGTGGCTATTTCCGGCCGATAAACCAGTCCTGCAGCTTTCGAAGCCTGGTCTGCAGCTGCTGCTCGTTGGCCTGCGCCACCGCAGGGCCGCCGCAGACCGTCCTGAGCTTGGTGTGGATGACGCCGTGCGGCGTGCCCGTGCGCGCAGACCAGGCCGCGACGTTCTTCGCCAGTTCGGTGCGCAGGTCCATCAGCATGCGGTGGTCCGGCACCGCCGGTATGGCTGCGGCAGGGCTTGACTGCGGGGCACGCGCGTTCTTGCGGTTGAGCTGCTCATGCTGGCGCTGGCGCAGCAGCGTGCCGACCTGTTCGGCGTCGAGCAGCCCGGGAATCCCGAGGAAGTCGAGCTCGTCCTCGGAGCCCACCTCGCCGCCGGTGCCGAACTCGCCGCCGTCGAACAGCACACGGTCAAAGGAGGCCTGCGAATCCAGCGCCTCGAACTTGCCCTTGGTCAGCGAATCCGAGGCTTTCTCCTCGCGGTTCGCCTCGTCCATGAGCGAGTCTTCCGGGTTGAAGAGGCCGTCGCCGTCCTCCTTCTCGGGGCGGTCCAGGGCGTGGTCCCGTTCGGCCTCCATGGAGTTCGCCAGGGCCATCAGCTGCGGCACGGAGGGCAGGAAGACCGACGCCGTCTCGCCGCGTTTCCGGGCGCGCACGAAGCGCCCGACGGCCTGGGCGAAGAACAGCGGGGTGGCGGTGGAGGTCGCATAGACGCCGACGGAAAGCCGGGGGACGTCCACGCCTTCGGAGACCATACGCACGGCCACCATCCAGCGCTTTTCGCTGGCGGTGAACTCCTCGATCTTGCTGGAGGCTTTCGTGTCGTCGGAGAGGATGACCGTGGGCGACTCGCCCGTGATCCTCTTCAGCTGCCCGGCGTAGGCACGGGCGTCCTCGTGGTCGGTCGCGATGACCAGCCCGCCGGCGTCGGGAACGGTCCGGCGCACCTCGCTGAGCCGTTTGTCCGCCCCGGCAAGCACGGCGGGGATCCATTCGCCCGTGGGGTTCAGCGCTGTCCGCCAGGCCTGGGACGTGACGTCCTTGGTGACGGCCGATTCACCGAGCGAGGCCGCCATCTCCTCGCCGCCGCTGGTGCGCCAGCGCATCTGGCCGGAATAGGCCATAAACATCACGGGACGGACCACGTGGTCCCGGAGCGCCTTGCCGTAGCCGTAGGTATAGTCCGCCTTGGAACGCCGGATGCCGTCCCGGTCCTCGGCGTATTCCACAAACGGGATCGGCGAGGTGTCGGAGCGGAACGGAGTGCCTGTCAGCGAGAGCCGGCGCGCCGCGGGTTCAAAGGCTTCGCGGAGCCCGTCGCCCCACGACAGCGCCTCGCCGCCGTGGTGGATTTCGTCGAGGATGACCAGCGTGCGGGCGGCTTCGGTCTTGGCCCGGTGCAGCATCGGCTTGCTCGCCACCTGCGCGTAGGTTACCGCGACGCCGATGAAGCCGCGGCCGTGCTGGCCGTCGGCGTTCTTGAAGTTCGGATCGATGGCGATGCCCACCCTGGCGGCCGCGTCGGCCCACTGCCGCTTCAGGTGGTCGGTGGGCGCCACGATGGTGACACGGTTGACGACATTGGCTTCGATCAGCATCGAAGCCACCCGCAGCGCGAACGTGGTTTTGCCGGCGCCGGGCGTTGCGACCGCGAGGAAGTCCCTGGGATGCGTGGTGAAGTAGCTGTCCAGGGCTTCCTGCTGCCAGGCACGGAGCTTCGGCGCGGTGCCCCAGGCTGCCCGCTCGGGATACGCGGGCGGCAGCACGGGTCCGCCGAAGAGTGTCTCTGTCACTTAGGTGCCCTCCATTCCGCGCACTGCTGCCGCTGACGGAGAAACCCACTTAAGCACAAAAAACACCAATCTTTTCGGATGAACCGTAAGCAATCACCGGCCAGCTGGACCGGGCATCATTCACCGGGGGAACAGGCTCTCCGGTGCAGGGGGCAGGCCCGGACGCGGGCACGGGGAGGCGATGCGTCCGCGCCCTGCGTGGCCGCGCTATTTGTCGCCGGAACCCTTGCCGCCGTCGTTGCCCGGGCGGAGGCCGTCGTAGACCTCTTTGCATTCGGGGCAGACGGGGAACTTCTTCGGATCGCGGCCCGGCGTCCAGACCTTGCCGCACAGGGCGATGACGGGTTCGCCGGACAGCGCGGATTCCATGATCTTTTCCTTGCGCACGTAGTGCGAGAAGCGTTCCCGGTCACCGGGTTCCACTTCCTGGCGCAGTTCCTCGCGCTCGATAGTGGCCGTCGACGTCCCGGCTCCGGAGAGCTCGCGCATTGGGTCGTTTTCGAGAGGATCGGTCATGCTGTTCATGAGTCCCATCTTAGCCGCTGGATCGGACCGTATGGCGACGGCATGGCGGCGGTAAGTTGAAGGCGCAGTGCTACAACCCCTGCCACGAGGGCTTGTTCTCATAGCTATGGCGGTAGTAGTCGGCGAGCCGCAGCGACGACGCGGCCGCCTCGTCAAGCAGGATCGTGGCATGCGGGTGCAGCTGCAGGACCGAGGCCGCGCAGATGGCGGCGACGGGTCCTTCCACGAGGTCGCGGACCGCCTGCGCCTTCTGCGCGCCGGTGGCAATGAGAATCACATGCCGGGCCTCCAGGATGGTTCCAAGCCCCTGGGTCACCACGTGGTGCGGGACGTGGGACAAACTCCCGAAGAACCGTGCGTTGTCCCGGCGCGTCTGCTCGATCAGGGTCTTGATCCGGGTCCGCGATGCCAGGGAGGACCCGGGCTCGTTGAATCCGATGTGGCCGTCGGTGCCGACGCCCAGCAGTTGCAGATCCACTCCCCCTGCATCGCGGATGGCGTCCTCGAAGGCCCGGCAGGCGGCAGGTATGTCCGCGGCCGAGCCGTCCGGGCCGCGGACGTTCGCCGGGTCGATGTTCACGCGCTCGGTGAATTCACGCCGGATCACTTCACGGTAGGACTCCGGGTGTCCGGGCGGCAGCCCCACATATTCGTCCAGGGCGAAGGCCCGCACCTGGCTGAAGTCCAGGCCGTCCCGCTCGTGCCGCAACGCCAGTTCGTTGTAGGCAGGCAGCGGGGACGAACCGGTGGCCAGGCCCAGGACGGCGGCGGGTTTGCGCCGGATCAGTGCCTCCACAGCATCCGCCGCAAGGGCGGCGATCGGCTTGCTGCCGGACAAAATGACGACTTCCATGGCCCTGCCTTTACCGTTGCCCTGCCGCTGCCTCTTCCGCTGCCGCACCCGTTGCCGGATGCGCCTTAGGGGCAGGTTATCCCAGTCCCGCCCGCCGCGCCCGTGTCAACGGTTGACGGCCAGCTGGGCCAGCAGTTCCGGCCCGCGGGCATCGAGCCATTTGCCGCCCAGCCGGACTCCTGCGGCAAACAACACGAGCCCCAGGACCGGGCCAAGGACCAGGTTGATCCAGCCGGGCACGGAGCTTCCGGTGACGAATTGCGCCGCCACAAGCGCCGTTTCGGGGGCCACCAGCACCAGGAGTGCCCCCATGCCGCCGAACTGCACCGCCAGCGTCTGCGCCACATTGCCGGGCGGCTTCTTGAAGGGGCTGTCCCCGGGGAGCGGCACCGCCGACGTGTAGCGTGCCGACACTACCGAGGACAGACCGATCCCGCTGAACAGGACACCGAGGGACAACCCGAGCACTGCGGGCAACTGCTGCCAGTCCGCGCCGAGCAGGAACGGCAGGACGCTGAGCGCCAGCACCACCGGCAGGGCGAAGACAAGGCACGCCACCGCCCTGCCGAGCCTGTCGTGGACGCCCCGCACTCCTGTGGCGACGTGCAGCGCGAAGGCGGTGTTGTCATAGGAGACGTCCGTTGAGATGGACCAGGCAAGCAGGAACGCGGTCATCGGCCCGATGAAGAGGAGCAGCCCGTAGGATCCCGTCTGGGTGGCCTGGAACAGCAGCAGGACCGGCAGCAGCGGGACGACGACGAGGGAGCCTGAGTACCGGGGGTCCCGGAGCCAGTAGGTCAGGGACCGTGCCGCGACCGCGCCCGTTGGCGTCGCCGGGAACAACCCGAAGAATCCGAGTCCTCCGGCCCGCTTCCTGGAGGTGCCGGCATAGGGCGGCGTCACGAGTGCCCGCTGCAGCAGCAGCTTCCAGCACAGCGCGAGTCCGGCGAGCGTGGCAACAGCTATCAGAAACTTAAGGGCCGCGGCGCCGTAGCTCCCCTCGGCAAGATCGCCGCCGAGGGACCACGCGGCCCCCGCCGGGGTCCAGGACAGCGTGCGTGCCAGTCCGGCCAGGAAGTTCCCGGAACCCGCAATCCCTTTGGCGATCCCCGCCACGATCGGGCCCATCAGGACAAGGGGTATCAGGAAGATCACCGCGCTGGCGTCCTTGAAACGGCGGGAACTGGCCAGCCCTGCGGTGGCCGTAGTGACCAGTTTCGACAGGACAATGCAGCTCAGCACACCGAGGACCGCGCCCACCAGGGCGCCGCCCGCGGCAGGCAGGCTCCGGGACCAGGTGCCGACGGTGCCGAGCGCCACCAGGGTGGTCGCGGCGCCCGGGATGCCGATCAGCCCGCCGAGGGCCAGGCCGGTCAGCAGCTGCGGCATTGGCACGGCGAACGTGGTGAACCGGGCCGGGTCCAGCGTCATATCGGCGGCGGCGGCAGCGACCGGGACCACGGCCCACCCCAGCAGCGCGGCGGCGCCGCCGAGCACCACGACCGTGTGCGCCAGGCCGGCGTCCTGCCCGCGGAGATACAGGAGCCCCGCGACGGCGAGCCCCACGAGTCCCAGCGCATACAGGACGCCGATGCCGAGGCCCACAAGCTGCCAGGGGCTGCGGCGGACGCTGTTGCGCAGCAGGATCAGCTTGAGCCTCAGAAGGTGCGCAACCATTCGAGCCCCTCCGTGTGGCTGCGGCCGCCGACCAGCTCGACGAACCGGTCTTCGAGCGACTCGCCCGCGCGGACCTCTTCCACGGTCCCGGCGGCGAGCAGCCGGCCGGCGGCGACGACGGCGACGTGGTCGCACATCCGCTGGACCAGATCCATGACGTGGCTGGAGACGATGACTGTGCCGCCGGAAGCCACATAGCGGTCCAGGATGTCGCGGATGTTGGCGGCGGACACCGGGTCCACAGATTCGAAGGGCTCGTCGAGCACCAGCAGCCGCGGCGCATGGATCAGCGCCGAGGCGAGGGCGATCTTCTTCGTCATGCCGGCGGAGTAGTCCACCACCAGCGTGCCGGCGTCGACGCTCAGGTCCAGGGCCGCGAGCAGTTCCTTGACGCGCCCGGCCACGACGTCCTTGTCCATCCCGCGCAGCAGCCCGGCGTAGCTGACCAGCTGCTCGCCGGTCAGCCGGTCAAAGAGCCGGACGCCGTCCGGCAGGATGCCCATCAGCTTCTTGGCTTCCAGCGGCTGCTTCCAGACGTCCACCCCGTGCACGAACGCCGTGCCGAACTCGGGCCGCAGCAGTCCCGTCGCCATCGACAGTGTGGTGGTCTTGCCGGCGCCGTTCGGGCCGACGATCCCGTAGAAGGAGCCCGCCGGAACGTCCAGGCTGATACCGTCGACGGCGATCTTGCCGCCAAAGCGCTTGGCCAGCCCGCGCAGGGACAGTGCGGGGACCGGCTGGTCCCGCCGGCCTTCGGTGGCAGGCGGATGCGGTTGGTGAAAAGTCATGTCGCTAGACTAACCGCCGCCGTGCCCGGAACGGATCGTCCGCAAGGCGTACCCCGCAGGCGGACCACTCTCTCCGTTGGAGGGTCTGCTAGAAGGAGTGGCGGGGAATGGCGCGGTCGTACTGCGGCGGCCAGACCATTTCATGGCCAAGCTCGAAGGCAGCCCGCAGCCACCAGTGCGGGTCGCGCAGGGCGGCACGGGCGATGAACACACCGTCGGCCTGGCCGGTGGCCACGGCGTGCTCGGCCTGGCCGGCCGACGTCAGCAGCCCGACCGTGCCGGTCCTGACTCCGGTTTCGCGCCGGATCCGTGCGGAGAAACCGGTCTGGTAGCCGGGTCCCACCGGGATCTGCTGGTACGCGACGGCGCCGCCGCTGGAGACGTCCACGAGGTCCACGCCATGTTCGGAGGCCGCCTTGGCCATCCGCACGGAGGCCTCGGCGTCGATGCCGCCTTCAGCCCAGTCCGAGGCAGAGATCCGGAGCAGCAGCGGCATGGAGTCGGGAATGACGTTCCGCACGGCATCCACCACGGCGAGGGTGAGCCTGTTCCGGCCCTCCTCGTCACCGCCCCAGCGGTCGGTGCGGTCATTGACCAGGGGGCTTTGGAACTGGTGCAGGAGATAGCCGTGCGCGCCGTGGATTTCGATGGTGTCGAAGCCAGCTCCGACGGCCCGTTCCGCGGCCGCGGCGAAATCGGCGATCACGCCGTCGATCTCCTCCTCCGACATCGCGGAGGGGGCGTCGTAGCCGTCGAAGGCCGAGGTGCCGGGACCCACGGTGGGCCACCCGCCGTCGGCCGCAGCCACCGTGCCTTTCCTGCCCGAGAACGGCCAGTAGGAGGAGGCCTTCCGGCCGGCGTGCGCCAGCTGGGTGCCGATCTTGGTCTCAGCGGATCCGTGCCGGTGGACGAACGCCGTAATCCGCTCCCAGGCCGCCGCCTGGTCGTCGTTGTAGAGTCCGGCGTCCCGCGGGCTGATCCGTCCGGCGGCGTTGACGGCGGCCGCCTCGGTGAGGATCAGGGCTGCGCCGCCGGTGGCGAAGGAGCCCAGATGCATCAGGTGCCAGTCGTTGGGGACCCCTTCCCCGGTTTCCGGCTCACAGCTGTACTGGCACATCGGCGAGACCCAGCCGCGGTGCTGCAGGTGCAGGGATCGCAGTTCCAGCGGGGCGAAGAGCGCGGAACCCATCAGAAGAGGACCCGCGCCAGGTTCTGGCGCGCTTTTGCGACGCGGTCGTCGCTGGTGCCCACGACGTCGAACAGTTCCAGAAGCCTGACCCGGGCTGTTTCCCGCTCCGGGCCGAAGTTCCGGCCGATGAACGCCACGAGCCGGCCGAGCCCGTCCTCGACGTGCCCTCCGGCGATGTCCATGTCGGCCACGGCAAACTGGGCCTCGAGGTTGTCCGGCTCGTCGGCAGCCAGCTTGCGAAATGCTTCAGTGTCAGCGGCGGAGACCGGCTGGAGCCGGCCCATGAGCTCCACCTGCGCGAGCCCGGCCTTGGCTTCGGCGTCGGCCGGCATCTCGAGGAGCGCCTGGCGGTAGGCGTCCGCTGCCGCGGCGTAGTCCCCGGCCTCGATCGCGTCGAACGCCTTCTGGTGCAAGGGAGGCAGCGGCGGAGCTTCGGGCGCGGCGGCGCCGGGCCCGCCCGTCCCGATCCGTCCGGACACGCCGTTGGCGGCGGCGACCTTGAGCAGTTCGTCCAGCAGGCTGCGGACCTGGGGTTCCTCGGCACCGCCCTGGAACAGCGGCACCGGCTGGCCCTTGACGAGGGCGACGGCGGTGGGAACGGCCTGCACCTGGAACGCCTGGGCAAGCTGCGGGAACACCTCGACGTCGGCGGCACCGAGCACCAGCTGGCCGTCATAGCTGTGCACGATCCGCTCGAGGACGTCCACCAGTTCGGCGGAGCCGGGCGAGTATGCCGCCCAGAGCGCGACGACGACGGGAACCTGGGCGGACAGCTCCACGAGTTCCTGGAAGTTGGCTTCGGAGATGTCCACCCGCAACGGGCGGCCGGGGTGCTCCGCGTCCCCGTTGCCGGGGGCCCCCGGAGCACCCGGCATGCCTGCCGGTCCCGCCGCGGCCGGCGGCGCTGCGGGTCGCTGTTTCAGGGCGGAAAGGTCGACGGCGCCCCGCAGGTTGAGCGGGTTGGCGGCAGGAGGCGGGACCGGTCGGGAAGCTGGCGAAGTCATGGTTCCACTCTAACCACATCGCCCGCGCCCGGTGCCACCTGGCGGAACCGGGCAAAAGAAAAGACCCGGCCGGGGCCGGGTCTTTCCTGTCATCGTGCGTTCACACTGCTGTTTCGCGCAGTGCTTGCCTCGCGCTGCCTACTTGAAGCTGGCTCCCGTGAGGCCACGGGTGGCGGCCACGAGCTTCATCGGGTCCTGGGACCCGGCCGGCGGGATATAGACGGCCACGGACTCGGCGAAGTTCAGCACCATGCCGGTGCTGGTCTCCTTGCCGCCGGCGAGGGCCGCTGCATCGTCGCCGATGGTCAGCTTGTCACCCTCGGCCTTCGGAGTGCCATCGAACGCGAAGTTCAGGCGGCCCAGGGCGAGCGCCCCGCCGTCGGCCGTCCGGAACACCACGACGCTCTCCGGGACCACCTTGTGGGTGAAGGAGAAGGTTCCGTTGACCCCCGACTTCGCCACATCGGCCTGGTAGGCCAGCGTGTCGGCAATGTACGGGGAGGACGCGCCCTCGCTCAGCTTGTCCTTGAATGCGGATTCGGCGGAGTTCAACCGGTCGCCCAGGCCGCCCAGCGCTTCCTCGCCGCTGTAGAGGAGGCCCGACTTATCCGACGGTGCCACCGTCTGCGTGCCGCCGCGTGCGATCCCCGGGAAGGTTGTCCCCGGCTGCAGCGGCGTGGTGAGGACCAGCTTGTAGTTCTCCCGCGGGGAGGCCTGGGTCAGGGTCAGCAGCTGCGGAACAACGTTGCCCTCGCCCTGCGTGACGGCCATGACGGTGCGCGGCCAGCTGCGCTTCTCTGTGACCACGGTCGTGAGCAGCTTGGTGGCGCGGACCGGCATCCGGGCCTCGTACGAGCCGACCTGCGAGCGGATCTTGTAGTTCTGCGTGCGGACCTCGAGCTCGGGCCCGGCCACACGCGGCTCCAGCTTGCTGGCGTCCTTGGCGGCGTCGCCGGCGTCGACCGCGCTGGCCACCTGCTCCAGGATGCGTCGGACCTGGGCGTCGACCAGCACCGGCGAGTCCGGGGCCTGCTCCGCTGCGGCGGACGACGTGGCCGGCGCCGGGGCGGGCGACTGGCTGGCCTGGGCCGCCACGCCGCTGCCGGCGACGGCGGTGGCCGTCAGTACGGCCACGACCGCTCCGGAGCGCCGCAGCCGCTGCAGTCCGTTGGCCGGCGCGGCGACGGACTTCTCCTGGGTGCCCTTGGAGTCAACGCCCTTCGGGTCGACCGCCGGGGATTCGACGACGGGGACCGCTGCCGTGGCGGCGGCGGACTTCCGGGCTTCGTTGCGGGCCGCAGCCTTGGCCTGCGCACGGCGGGCAAAGCTGCTGCCGCCGGTCGAGTCATCGCTGGAACCGCCGCTGGAACCGCCGCTGGAACCACCGCTTGAACCGTCGCTGCCGGAACCGGGGCGGGTGCCGGACTTGGGCTTCAGCACCATCAGGGCGGCGCCGGCCAGGATCAGCAGGCCGCCGAGAACCATCAGCGGGATGGCCCACGGAGTGGAGGTGTCGTTCGGGAAGGTCATGGTGATCGAGCTGGGGGCCGGCTTAGTGCCGTCCGTCGCGAGCAGGAGCGACCAGTCGCCGTCAGCCGGCGGGGTCCAGTTGTACTTCAACTCGCCGCTGGCGTTCTCCGTGCTGACCCACAGATCCGAACCCGCCGGCGAGGGGGCGGTCGCTTCGCCTTCGGCATGCGTCAACTGCAGCGCCTTGCCGTCCTCGGACACGCCGGAGACAGTGTTGTGCGCGGTCTTGCCGACCCAGGCCTCGACGTCGTCCGGACGGCCGGCGGCCAGCATGAAGCTGCCCTCGCCCTTGACATTGATGGTCACCGTGCCGTCCCGCATCGTACGAAGCTTCTCGTCAAATACGGTCAGCGGCGCCGCGGTCGAACCGGCAGGCGCGGTGGCCGTTACGGTCTCGGCCGGGGCCCAGAACGTCTTTTGGCCGATTCCGGCCAGCAGTGTCAGGAGGCCGAGCAGCACTAGTGCAACTGCAGTCTTGAAACGCAAAATATTACCTATCATCAGCGGACACTTAGCTTCAATAGTAACGGTTTTGTTACCACGGAGTCAGATCGGCCTGCTTGTCAACCCCTTCCGCGGCCTCCGCGGGAGCCGCTTCACCGCGCCAAAACAAGCCTGCTGATAGTGTTTGCGTTGATCATCACACTGGGGCCGTGACCGCGGCACCGACGGGAATTTTCTCAAGGATTAAGGGCTTTCAACGCAGTGACTGGACACACGGATACGTCCCCCTCAGGACAGGAAGAAAGCCAGGAATCCGGCAGCACGGCAGGCGGTCCGCAGGAGCAGGTGTCCCCCCGCCGGTCAGCCCTGGCCGGAGTGCTCAACGCGATGGCCCACCGCCTGCGCCAGCCTCTTCCGGGAGCCCAGCCGCGGCTCCGCTTCGAGATGCCCCCGGAGCAGGACGACGAGACGACGCCCGAGACTGAGACGGGCACCCGCTTTGGCGATCCCGGCCCGCGAATGTCCTCCCAGCACCCCCTCTACGTCGGGTTTATGGGGACAGTCGGCGTCGGCGTGGCCCTGCTGGTCTACTGGATCGGCTCCAACACCACGCAGCTGCTCCTCTGGATCGTGGCGGCGCTTTTCATTGCGCTGGGCCTGGACCCGGTGGTGCGCTGGCTCGAGGCGAAGAAATTTCCCCGCGCCGCCGGCATTGTGGTCGCCGTTTCCACCCTGGCCCTTGCTGTCGCCGCCTTCTTCGCGACGCTGATCCCCACTATCGTCCAGCAGGTGACCCAGATCGTCGAGGAGGCGCCGCGCTGGATCACGGACTTCATCAACTCGGACTTCTTCCGCAGCATCGACAACCAGTACGGGGTGCGGGAACGTATCTCCCAGGAACTGGAAAAGTTCGTCAACAACCCGGAGGCGATGGGTGGCATCTTCGGCGGCGTCGTCGGCTTCGGCTCAACGGTGGCGAATGGTCTGTTCGGTGCCCTGATTGTGCTGGTGCTCAGCCTCTACTTCCTGGCCGCCCTGCCTGCCATGAAGAAGTGGGGTTACCGCCTTGCCCCGCGGTCGCGCCGGCACAGGGTCGAGGCCCTGTCCGAGGAAATCACCGGTTCGGTCGGCAACTACGTGATCGGCCAGGCCGTCGTCGCCCTCGTGAATGCCACTTTCGCGTTCATCGTGATGACGATCGTCGGCGTACCGTTCGCGGTGCTGCTCGCGTTCGTTGTGGCCCTGCTGGCCTTCATTCCGCTGGTCGGCGGGCTGATCGCCGGCGTCATCGTCACGCTGATCGCCCTCACGGCGGGCTGGCAGACCGCTGTGGTCTATGCCATCTGCTACTTCGCCTACCTGCAGTTCGAGGCCTACTTCATCTCGCCGCGCATCATGCAGAAGGCCGTCGCGGTGCCGGGCGCCGTCGCCGTGATCTCGGTCATCGCCGGCGGCAGCCTGCTTGGTGTGCTGGGGGCGCTGATCGCGATCCCCACCGCGGCCGCCATCATGCTGCTGGTCAAGGAGATCTTCATCGTCCGCCAGGACAAGCACTAGAGAGTTTTTCGCTACGAAATAGGACAGCCGCTGCGTGGATCCACGCAGCGGCTGTCCTATTTCGTAGCGTCCTTGCACCCGGCGCTCAGGCGTGCGCCGTGGCGACCGGACCGTCCCATTCCTGCGGCAGTCCGGAGTCCGTGCCGCCGGAGCCGCCCGGCAGGACCTCCTGGACGATCTCGTTGAGCACCCGGCCGGCATACTTCTCCCCCACCCACAGGTGCTTGGCACCGTCCACGCCCACGACCCGGGCCTGCGGCACCAAGCCGAAGCGCTCCGTGGCCCCGGCCGGCTGGAGGTAGTCGTCATGCTCGGGGACGAGCACCTTGAGCGGCTTGCCGGTGGCCGCCCACTCCTTGAGGTGCACATCTGTTGCCCGGTGCAGGGGCGGCGAGAGCAGGATGGCGCCCTCCACTTGGGAGGCCACCGGCTCGGTTGCCCCGTACATCAGCGCGAGCTCGGTGCCGAAGGACCATCCCACCAGCCAGCGGTTCGGCAGGCCGCGGTCGACGGCGAACCGCACGGCCGCCTCGACGTCCAGGCGTTCGCCGATGCCCTCCTCGAACGTTCCGTCGCTGGTTCCGCGCGGCGAGGCGGTGCCGCGGGTGTTGAACCGGAGCACGGCGATCCCGGCGAGGGCGGGCAGCCGGTACGAGGCCTTGCGGTAGACGTGCGAGTCCATAAAGCCGCCGTGGGTCGGCAGCGGATGGAGGGTGATCAGGGTGGCCTTCACTTCGCCGGACTCCGGGAGCGCCAGCTCGCCGACGAGCCGGTGCCCGTCGCCGGTCCGGAGCTCCACGTTCTCCCGGCGGGCCGGCAGAACCGTGGAGGCGCGGATCGCGGTCGGTGCGGAAGGCTGGTTGAAGACGTACGACGCCGGGTCAAAACTCATGCGTCCAGCTTAGCGAAAGCAACCGGCGCAGCCGCCAGGCGACGACGCAAAGCGGAACCACAAGGCAGAACCGTCAAGCAGATATCCCGCGAATCAGTCAGCGGTAACGGTAGCTGCGCGAGGTCCAGCAGTTGGTGTGCCAGTGCCGCCGCTCCGCCAGCCCCGCGGCCGCCCCGAAGAGGTGGTCCTCGGACCACACGACGAGGTGGGCGACGCCGGGCAACACCGCAGTCGAACAGCCCGGGCAGATGTAGGTCTTCTCAGCCCGTCCGGCGGTGATGGGCCGGACCGACCATTCGCCGTCCGGCGCACTCTCGCGGCGCGCGAAGCCCGAGCGTGCGCGCTCCAGGTCCAGCTCGGGCACCGGACCGCCCTTCGCCCCGGGCTTTGCCGCCTTGCCGGAGCCGGACCTGCCTGGCACGGCACGGCGGGGGCGGTTCGAACGGGGCATGGTTCCATTCTGCCCCAGTCCGGGTGCCCCTTGTCCCCGCAGACGGTAGTGTTGGGCTGGTGCGTTTAGTGATAGCCCGTTGCTCCGTTGATTATGTCGGCCGGCTCAAAGCCCATCTCCCGCTTGCCACCCGGCTCCTGCTGGTCAAGGCCGACGGTTCCGTCCTGGTCCATTCCGACGGCGGTTCCTACAAGCCGTTGAACTGGATGAGTCCTCCAGCGTCCCTGAGGGTTTCCACCCCTGAGGACGTCGACGTCGAAATCGGCGTCGTCGAGCAGTGGACCGTCCAGTCCGCCAAGACCGACGACCGGCTGATCATCAACATCCATGAGCAGCTCCACGACACCTCCCACGAGCTCGGCCAGGACCCCGGGCTGATCAAGGACGGCGTGGAGGCGGACCTGCAGCGGCTGCTGGCCGACCAGATCGAGCTTCTGGGTGCCGGCTTCTCCCTCATCCGCCGTGAGTACTTCACCGCCATCGGCCCGGTGGACATCCTGGCCAGGGATGCCAGCGGCGCCACAGTGGCCATCGAGCTCAAGCGCCGCGGTGACATCGACGGCGTCGAGCAGCTCACCCGCTACCTCGAACTGCTCAACCGCGACCCGCTTCTGGCTCCGGTCCGCGGGATCTTCGCCGCCCAGCAGATCAAGCCCCAGGCCAAGGTCCTGGCAAACGACCGCGGCATCGATTGCGTCACCCTGGACTACGACGCGATGCGCGGCGTCGACGACGTCGAATCCCGGCTCTTCTAAGTCGAATCCCGGCCCTCCTAAAAGGCAGCGCCCCGGCCGTTCAACCGGAACTGGCCGCAGGTAATGCACGGCCACAGGCATTCATCGATACTTTGTACAAAATTTATGCCAATTGTGCGCCGTGCCCGTTGACCTGACGCAACTGTCATGAAATTCTTATACGAGTCTTTGTGTAGGTGTTTTTTCATGCTCGCAAGACATGTTGCGAGCGTGAAGCGCCTGCCGCCGAAGCCCGGATAATCCGGTCTCACAGCCAAGGGTTCTTCTCGCGGAGTGACCAAGTCCGGCACGAGGTGTGCCGGTCTTAACCAAGATCCATAATGAGGAGAAATACATGGCACAGGGAACTGTCAAGTGGTTCAACGCTGAAAAGGGCTTCGGCTTCATCACCCCGGATGACTCCGATGGCGATGTCTTCGTTCACTACTCGGAGATCCAGACCGGCGGCTTCAAGACCCTCGACGAGAACGCCCGCGTTCAGTTCGAAATCGGCCAGGGCGCCAAGGGCCCCCAGGCTACCGGCGTAACGCTGGTCTAGCAACCCGCAGCGGAAACCGCCTGCGGCGGTCTCCGCGCAAGAAATGATCCCCGGCTTCTGAGCCGGGGATCATTTTTTGGCCTTGTTGGCGCATTGTCTGGGTTATCGGACCAGACGCCGGTACCGCGGGAGGCCGCGATGCGCGGTTTATGGGCAGCGTCGGCCGGCACCCGGGACACCGCCAGATTTCCAGCCAGCGCTGCTCCGGATTTGCCCGTTTTGTCCCAAAACCTCATTGTTTGGCCCGTTGCCGTGCATTGTTTCGACGCTGCAATGGGGGCCGCGCTATTGGCCGGTTCGTATTGTTGCGGCCGTTAGCGCGCGGTATTAGCGCACGAGGCTCCTGAGCAGCCGTGCACTTTGGCGCACGGACAAGCCGGGGAGGTACGCCCGGCTCAGCGCCCGGCCCATGGCCGGCAGCTGCAGGGGGTCCTGGTAGTAGAGGTACAGCGTCCGGTAGTCGGGCTTGAAACGGGACTTGAAGGTTGCCAGCGAACGGAACCCGTACACGGGCTCAAGTGCTTTTCCTACGACGTCAAGTATTCCCGCCAGCCCTCCGGACGCCGCCTCCTCGCCGGCAACGTCCGCCACCTTCGCCGTGTCCTTGGCCAGCGGCGAACCGGACAGCGAGATGACCTCCACCGAGCTGCGCAGCTCCTGCACCGCGGAGGCGATGAGGAATTCCATGACGCCGGGGAAAGCGTCGCCGCGCCGGCGCATGAAGTCCAAGGTCCAGCTCACGAGCCGCCCGTCCGTGTACACCGGCAGCCAGCTCGTAACGCCCTGGACCTGTCCTTCGGCGTCGACGGCGACGCAGCAGAGCACCTCCGCGTCAACGAGCTCGTCGATGCCGCCAAGGGTGAAGCCCATCTCCGGGACGGACTTCTGCGCGGCCCACTCCTCCGAGACCTCGCTCAGCTGGGCGCGCAGCGCCGGCGAGAAGTCGGTGTAGCGGCCCCACACCGCGCGGACCCCGGTCTTGTCCGCCCGGTTCAGGGCTGTACGGACGTTCTGCCAGTCCTTGCCCTTGAACTCGAGGGAGCGCACTGCCAGCCTGGTTTCCTGGGCCACGGCCACGCGCCGGAAACCGCGTCCCTTCAGCATCGGCCACAGCTCATCTGTGCAGGAGTAGAAGCACGGGATGAGGGCGTGTTCGGCGCAGTAGCGGATGAAACCTGCCGCGGTCTCCTCGTGGAACGCCGCCGGGCCGAAGGGCCCGGCCAGCGTCAGCGCGACATTGCCGTGCTGCTGGTACGCCACTCCCCCGCGGCCCTCCGGTGCGAACCAATACTTGTTGGGCTCCCACAGCGCCATCCAGGACAGGGAGTCCCCGCCCTGGCGGATCAGTCCGCGGGCAACGTCCCGGTCCTCCGCCCCGGCGTCGGTACGGTGCAGCCGGCGCTGCAGGACCAGCCAGACGGCGGCCAGCGCGACCGCCCAGAAGATGATGCCGGAGGTGGCGAAGAGGAAGGCCTCGACGGCGTCACGGCCCTCGAAGATGCGGCTGTAGATTCCGGGGATGGGTACCGGAAGGTACTGGCGGGACAGTTCGGCGGCCAGTCCCAGCAGGCCGCCGTCGCGGTCCATGCCGCCGGAGGCCAGCCACACTGCGGTGTAGCCGGAGGCCAGCACCAGCCAGGTGCCGCCGACAACGGCGGCGAGGGCACGGCGGGCCCGAGGACTGGTTTCGACGCGGAACTGGCGGCGGTTGGCCGCGAGCAGCACCACCAGCACCAGCGGCACCACCACGAGGGGAAGGATGTGGACAAACCCGGACCCCATCACTCCGGTGCGCGGCCGGTTGGGGTACTGCGGAATCCTGGCGAACAGGGACAGGTACACGGCGGCCATTGCTGTCACCGCGAGCTGGAGCGCGATCGCGATCCGCAGGGCCAGCCGGCGGCCGTGCCGCATGCCGTCGGCGCAGATGAGCAGCAGCACCACGGGGACCACCGCCAGCGCGAGGCCCAGCGGACCCGCAAAACCGGCGCGGCCGGCCTCAAGGCAGGTGGCATCCAGTGTGCCGCCGCAGTACTGTTCCAGCTGGTTCAGCGTGGGCAGCGGGTTCAGGACGACGTCCCGCAGCAGGGCCAGCGGTCCGGTGGGGGTCCGGACGGTCGCCGTCAGGATGGGTCCGACGGCGAAGATCGCCACGGTAAGCGCGAGCAGGTTGCGGGTCTCGCGGCCAGTGGAGCGGTGCCGGTGCAGTGTGCCTTTGTCCCCCTGGATCCACCAGCCGGCCGCGAGTCCGGCCAGTGCCCCGGCGAACCCGACGACGGTTTCCGCGTGCCCGACGTACATCACAAGCATGAGGGAGATGGAGATGACGGCGGTGCGCAGCCGCCGCTGCCACAGCGTGGGCAGCAGCCCGCTGGACGCCAACGACACCGCGAGGACAGCCGCGTACGGGCCCATCAGCCGCGCGTCGACCATCCGGCTGAGCCAGCCGTCGTCGACATAGCGGGCGAGCTGGGTCAGCAGCAGGAACAGCGTCACCGCCGCGAACTGGGCGGCGAAGTAGAACACGGCGGTACGCCGCGTCCCCAGCTGCCGCTCGGCGAGGCCCAGCAGGAGCAGGATCATCAGCGCGGCCGCGGCGTAGGCCAGCAGGTTCGTGGCGAAGAACATCGACGTGAACAGCGCCCACCAGCGTCCGGCCTTCAGCTCCGGTGCACTGACGGAAGCCACGTCGAGCAGCGATTCCGGTGGCCCGGAGAGAAAGCTTCCGGTGGCTGCGCCGGTGATCAGGAAGACCGCGAGGACCGCCAGCGTGAAAGGTATGGCGCGCAGATGCCCCAGCGACTGCCGGACGCCCTGGCGGCCGAGGCCCTGAAGGGAGGCAGCCCCGGTCCCCGGCTGCTGTGCCGTTGCTCCCGGGGTCACTGCGTGACCCCCCAGCGGGAGGCCAGGAACTCAAGGCCCCCGGGCAGCCCCTTGGACGCGGTCTCCCAGGAGTGCCCGGCACCGGGAATGCTGTGGGCCTCCACAGTGAACCCGGCGGACCGCGCCGCTGCCGACAGGAGATCCATGTAGCCGAGGAATTCGGGGTCCCGCTCACCGGCGCCAAAGTAGATGGCATGCCCGTCAAAGCGGTTGTCCTTCATGAGCCGCAACGGTGTCTGGCGGTCGAAGGCTTCGGTGTCACCGCCAAAGGAGGCGGAAATGGTCTTCTCCCGCTCCTTGGCGAGGGCGGGTTCCTTCTCGCTGGAAAAGGCCAGGGCGGAGCTGTAGACGTCCGGGTGCCGGGTCACCATCTGCATCGCGCAGGTCCCGCCGAAGGAGAAACCCCCGGCCGCCCACCGCGACGGGTCCGGATCCACGTCCAGCGTCCGCTTGATCCAGGCCGGCACATCCGTGGCGAGGAACGTGTCGGCCCGGGCGATCCTGCTGTCCATGCAGAGGGTGTTGCCCGAGGCGGAGCCGTTGGGGTCCACCACCACCACCACCGGGGCCACGCCGTGGTGTTCGGCCGCGTACCGGTCCATGCGGCTGCGCAGCGCCCCTCCCGTGAGCCAGTCCGCCGGCGCGCCCGGCTGCCCGGAGAAGAGGACCAGGACGGGAAGGGCCGGCCGCGGAGTGGCCTGGTAGGCGGGCGGCAGGTAGATGTAGGCCTCCCGGCTTTCGAAGCCCGAGCTGGTGCCGGGGATCATGGCGCGCCGCATCACGCCGCCGTCGGGCAGTTCAGCCGGTGGCTTCCATTCGGACAGGCCGACGCCGGCCGGCGCTCCCGGGGCGCGTTTCAGCCCGTCTTCCAGCGGCTGGATCCGTGCCACGGCCGTGCCCATCAGGTCACTCATTGTGTGGTTGAGGCCAAAGTAGCCGTTGATCTGGACGGAGGAAAGCAGGACGACGCCGAGCAGCGCGGCCGTTGCCGCCGCGGTCGCTCGGGCGGGGCGGCGCGGGCTTCCCTGCCTTGGGGGCCCGGCGTTTCCGGGCCGCCAGAGGCGCCACAGGCGCATGGTCCAGAGCAGCAGTGCCGTGACCGAAAGAAGGGACCAGGCCAGGACCTCGCGGGGCAGTTCCTCCGGGAAGACCGAGAAGGCGTAGATCATCAGCCAGTGCACACCGGCGAGCAGCGCGGCGGCTGCCAGGAGGGCCGCGGCCGGGGGAAGCAGGAATTCCAGCCGGCGGCGGGCGGCGGCATTCCCGCTGCGGCGCCGTGCGCCGTGCCACAGCAGGTAGGCCAGGCCCGCGGCGCCGGCGGCCCACGCAATCCACAGCACCGGCCCGTCGACGAGACGGAGGTCTTCGAGGAAGTCCACCGGGGCTAGCGCCAGGTGCCGACGCCGACGACCGGCCCGGCCTCAAGCCAGGAAGACAGTCCGGTGTAGGCGTCGAAACGCATTGCGAGCAGGACGTCCTGCCCTTCGTACCGGAGTTCTACGATCACGGCGTCGGGCTGGACCTTGACGAGTTCGGATTCGGTGGGCTTGCGCCTGCCGATCAGCTCCAGCGAACTCCGGCGGAACGTGTGTTTCGGCCGCATGCTCAGCGAGGCAAGGCGGAACCACTCAAGGTCGTTGTCCTGATAACGACAAACCCCCATCTGCCAGCTGTTACCAGCCGTGCAAATGGAGGCGTCCACCGTGCCCAGGGCGCGCCGCAGATTGAAGCGGCGCACCCCGGAAAGGCACAGTGCAAATACCAGCAACGCAAAGATCGTTGCCAGGACGATGAACGGAAAAACAGTATCGTTCATCAAGGTCGTGCTAGCGGATCCCCGCAGTAGCCGCGTCGCCCATTTGGGCGTTGTCAGCAACAATGACGACCCGGTTGTTGTCGACGGAGAAGAATCCGCCATCGACCACTACAGCAATGCGGTCACCGGAGACCGGCTGGATTGCCAGCTCACCTTCGGCCAGAATCGCCAGCAGGGGCGAGTGGCCGGGCAGGATTCCGATTTCACCATCGCTGGTGCGGGCCTTGACCATCTTGGCCGCTCCGGACCACACGAAGTGGTCCGCTGCGACAATCTCAACCTCAAGCTCAGCCATATTACTTGGTCTGTTCCTGGATCTTGGCCCACTGGCGCTCGACGTCATCCAGGCCGCCGACGTTGAAGAACGCCTGCTCTGCGATGTGGTCCAGCTCGCCGTCGCAGATCGCGGTGAAGCCTTCAACAGTGTCCTTGATGGACACAGTGGAGCCTTCGACGCCGGTGAACTGCTTGGCGGTGTAGGTGTTCTGCGAGAGGAACTGCTGGATGCGGCGTGCACGCGACACGACGATCTTGTCCTCTTCGGAGAGCTCGTCAACGCCGAGGATGGCGATGATGTCCTGGAGTTCCTTGTTCTTCTGCAGGATCTGCTTGACGCGGACGGCCGTGTTGTAGTGGTCGTTGCCGATGTACTGCGGATCCAGGATGCGGGACGTCGACGTCAGCGGGTCAACGGCCGGGTACAGACCACGGGAAGCGATTTCACGGGAAAGTTCCGTGGTCGCGTCGAGGTGTGCGAAGGTCGTGGCCGGAGCCGGGTCGGTGTAGTCATCTGCGGGGACGTAGATGGCCTGCATCGAGGTGATCGAGTGGCCCTTGGTGGACGTGATGCGCTCCTGGAGGAGGCCCATCTCGTCAGCCAGGTTGGGCTGGTAGCCCACGGCCGACGGCATGCGGCCGAGGAGGGTGGAGACCTCGGAGCCTGCCTGGGTGAAGCGGAAGATGTTGTCGATGAAGAGCAGCACGTCCTGGTTCTGCACATCGCGGAAGTACTCCGCCATGGTCAGGGCCGACAGGGCGACCCTCAGACGCGTTCCCGGCGGCTCGTCCATCTGGCCGAACACAAGGGCGGTGTCCTTGAGGACGCCTGCCTCTTCCATTTCGACCCAGAGGTCGTTACCTTCACGGGTACGCTCGCCGACGCCGGCGAACACCGAGGTGCCGCCGAAGTTGCGGGCAACACGGGTGATCATTTCCTGGATCAGCACGGTCTTGCCGACACCGGCGCCACCGAACAAGCCGATCTTGCCACCCTTGATGTACGGGGTGAGAAGGTCGATGACCTTGATGCCGGTTTCCATCATCTCGGTGGAACCCTCGAGCGTCGCGAAGGCAGGAGCCTTGCGGTGGATGGGCCAGCGCTCGGTGATCTCGAGTTCCGACTCAGCCACGTCAAGCGGCTGTCCGAGGACGTTGAAGATGTGTCCCTTAACGACGTCGCCGACAGGCACGGAGATGGGGGCACCCGAGTCCACTACAGCAGTGCCGCGGACGAGTCCGTCGGTTGCCTGCAGGGAGATGGCGCGAATGACGTTGTCGCCGAGGTGCAGCGCAACCTCGAAGGTGATCGTCTTGGTCTCACCGTTGAGAGTAATCTCGGTGGTGAGTGCGTTGTAAATCGAGGGGATTGCGTCAGCCGGGAATTCGACGTCGACAACCGGGCCAATAACACGTGCAATACGGCCGGTAGCACCGGTCGTCGCGGCTACGTGTTCGGTAGCAGTGGCAGTCATCTCTCTCACTTCACTCAGTAGATGGCGTTGGGGTTAAGTTTACTTTGGTGCAGGTACAGCTGGTTCCGAACTCAGGGAGGCTAGGACGCGTTCAACGCGTCGGCACCGGCCACGATTTCGGAGAGCTCCTGCGTAATTTCAGCCTGGCGGGCGGTGTTGCGCAGACGCGTGAACTTCTTGATAAGCTCCGTGGCGTTGTCGCCGGCGGACTTCATTGCCCGCTGGCGGGCAGCGAGTTCCGAAGCTGCTGCCTGCAGCATCGCGGCGAAGATACGTGATTCGATGTAGCGCGGCAGCAGAGCATCGAGAACCTGCTCCGTTTCCGGCTCGAATTCGTAGAGCGGCAGGAGGTCCGATTCGGACGCAGCCTGCTCTTCGACAACCTCAAGCGGGAGAAGACGGACAACCGTCGGCTCCTGGGTGACCATGGACTTGAAGCGCGTGTAGACGACATGGATCTCGTCGACACCGCCCTCTGCGTAGTCCGTCGCGAAGTCAGTCAGCAATGCCTCGCCGATTTCCTGCGCGGTGGCAAACTCCGGTGCGTCCGTACCGCCGGTCCAGACACGCCCGTAGGGACGGTTCCGGAAGTCGAAGTAAGCCTGCGCCTTGCGGCCGACCAGGTAGAACTTGACTTCCTTGCCCTCCTCGACGAGCAGCTCGTTGAGGCCTTCCGCCTGCTTGAGCACGCTCGCGGAGTACGAACCTGCGAGGCCACGGTCCGAGGTGATTACCAGGACGGCGGCCCGGCGGATCTGCTCCGGCTCGGTGGTCAGCGGGTGGTCGATTTCGCTCTGGCTTGCGACAGCAGAAACGGCACGCGTGATGGCGTTTGCGTAAGGCAGTGAAGCTGCTACGCGTGCTCGGGCCTTCCCGATGCGCGAGGTAGCGATCAGTTCCATCGCCTTGAAGATCTTGCGCATCGACGTCGTCGAGCTGATCTTCTGGCGGTAGACCCGGATCTGGGCTCCCATACTTATCCTTTCCTAAGATCCCGTTGGCCGGGACTGCCGGAACCCGTTGGGGTTCCGGCAGTCCCTGCCAGCGAAACTAGCGCTTCTGCTTGACGATTTTTTCCTGGTCGACCTGTGCCTCGTCGATGGCGGCGTGCTCTTCGTGCCCCGCACCAACCAGCTGGTTGTCTCCCTCGCCGAAGAAGCCCTTCTTGAAGTCCACGATCGCGGTCTTCAGTGCTTCTGCAGTGTCATCGCTCATGACGTTGGTCTGGGCCAGCGTCGTCAGGATGGAGGACTTGTGCTTGAGGTGCTCCAGGAACTCGGTCTCGAAGCGGTTGATGTCCTCAACCGGAACGTTGTCGAGGTGACCGTTGGTGCCGGCCCAGATGGAGACGACCTGGTTCTCAACCGGGAACGGCGAGTACTGACCCTGCTTGAGCAGTTCCATCAGGCGTGCACCACGGGTCAGCTGCTGGCGCGATGCGGCGTCGAGGTCCGACGCGAACATTGCGAACGCCTGCATGTCGCGGTACTGGGCCAGTTCCAGCTTCAAAGTACCGGAGACCTTCTTCATGGACTTGACCTGGGCGGCGCCACCAACGCGGGAAACGGAGACACCCACATCGACGGCGGGACGCTGGTTGGCGTTGAAGAGGTCCGACTGCAGGAAGATCTGGCCATCGGTGATGGAGATCACGTTGGTCGGGATGTAGGCGGAGACGTCGTTTGCCTTCGTCTCGATGAGCGGCAGGCCGGTCATCGAACCTGCACCGAGCTCGTCGGAGAGCTTGGCACAACGCTCCAGCAGGCGGGAGTGCAAGTAGAAGACGTCGCCCGGGTAGGCTTCTCGTCCCGGCGGGCGGCGGAGCAGCAGCGACACTGCACGGTAGGCCTCGGCCTGCTTGGAGAGGTCATCAAACACGATGAGGACGTGCTTGCCGCCGTACATCCAGTGCTGGCCGATTGCCGAACCGGCGTACGGTGCCAGGTACTTGAAGCCTGCGGGGTCGGACGCGGGGGAAGCCACGATGGTCGTGTACTCCAGAGCGCCATTGTCCTCAAGCGTCTGGCGGACAGCCGCGATCGTGGATGCCTTCTGGCCGATTGCCACGTAGATGCAGCGGACCTGCTTGTTGACATCGCCGGAAGCCCAGTTGGCCTTCTGGTTGATGATCGTGTCGATCGCGATTGCCGACTTGCCGGTCTGGCGGTCACCGATGATCAGCTGACGCTGGCCGCGGCCGATCGGAATCATGGCGTCGATAGCCTTGAGGCCGGTCTGCATCGGTTCGTGGACCGACTTGCGCTGGGTCACGCCGGGCGCCTGGAGTTCCAGTGCACGGGTGGTCTCGGCCTTGATCTCGCCGAGGTCGTCGATGGGCTCGCCCAGCGGGTCGACTACGCGGCCGAGGAAGGCGTCGCCCACCGGTACGGACAGAACCTGTCCGGTGCGGTGAACTTCCTGGCCTTCTTCGATGCCGGTGAAGTCACCGAGGATGATGACGCCGATCTCGCGCACGTCGAGGTTCTGGGCCAGGCCCAGGGTGCCGTCTTCGAAGCGAAGCAGCTCGTTCGCCATGACCGAGGGAAGGCCCTCAACACGGGCGATGCCGTCACCTGCGGTTGTTACACGGCCGACCTCTACGCGCTCTGCGTTTCCGGGTTCGTAGGACGCCGCGAACTCGTTCAACGCATTACGGACGTCGTCGGCGTTGATGGTCAATTCGGCCATCTGCAGTCCCTGCTCTCCTGTTTTCGTGATCATCGTTGCTCACGATGACCGGGGTTTCGTTTCGTTAAGTTGTGCTTGTCCGGCTGGCTAGGCAAGCTGACGGTGAAGCTGGCCCAGGCGGGCGAGGACCGAAGCGTCTACCACTTCGTCACCGACCTGGATCCGGATGCCACCGATAAGCGCCGGGTCAACGTTCATGTTGATCTTGAGCTCGCGCCCGTAGAGGGCATTCAGCCCCGCCTGAAGGCGGCTGGTCTGTGTCTCCGTCAGCGGACGGGTGACACTGACCGTTGCAATCCAGCGCTGCTGGCGCTTGGCTGCCAGCTCGGCGAAACGACGCACAAGCTTGGTCACCTTGAGCCCGCGCGGCTGCGAAACTGCCTGTCCGATGAGGACTTTCGCTTCCTCGCTGGCACTGGGCACGAGCTTTTCGGCGAGTGCAACCTTGGCAGCCGGGCTGGCCTGCGGTTCGGACACAGCACGCTGTACCTCGTGGTTGGACTCCACAGCCTGGTTGAAGGAGAACAGATCGTTCTCCAGCGCTTCCAGTCCGGTGATTCCTGAGGCAGAGACGGCAGACTTGTTCTCAGCAACGGCGATGACCACCGAAGCGGCAAGAGTCTCGAGTGCATCGCCGATATCCCGGGCGGATGCCCAGCGTGAGCCGGCCAGTCCGCTCGCGATTTCCACAGCGTCCGCGGAGACTTTCCCGCTGAAAAGCTGCTTGACAAGCGCCGACTTCTCGTCACCGGAGCGGGACGGGTCAGTCAGGGCGCGGCGCAAGCCAGCCGAGCTGTCCACCGTTCCCAGGATTCCGAAGAGTTCCTTAGCCAACTGCAGCGAGGCAGAAGGAAGCTTGGCTTCCAGCGCCACCAGGGCTGCGGTCAGCGATTCGCTCGATACACCTGCCATTACTTAGCTGCACCTGCGTTCTGGTTCTCCAGATCTGCCAGGAAACGGTCAACCACACGGGCCGAACGCTCGTCGTCCTCGAGGGACTCGCCAACGATGCGCCCTGCCAGCGTGGTGGCAAGCGTGCCCACCTCCGTGCGGAGCGACACAACGGCCGCCTGACGCTCGGACTGGATCGCAGCGTGGGCCTGTGCCGTGATACGGGCAGACTCGACAGCTGCCTTCTCCTTCAGGTCCGCAAGGATCTGAGCGCCTTCGGCACGGGCTTCCTCGCGGATGCGGTTGGCCTCGGCACGGGCATCGGTGAGCTGCTGCTTGTACTCTTCGAGTGCAGCGGATGCCTCTGCCTGAGCCTTTTCAGCCTTGGCGATGCCGCCTTCAATGGCCTCCGCACGCTCAGCGAAGGTCTTCTCGAACATCGGGACAACGTACTTGACCACGATGAACATGAGAACAGCGAAGCCGGCGAAGACGACAAGCATTTCCCAGGGATTGGGAACCAGAGGGTTGGCGCCCTCTGTGGCGGCTGAGATGATCAGCTGATTCATAATTCACCCGTCCTTATCTACTCGGTTCTGGATGTTCGCTTAGTTCTAAAGTTCGAAACTAGAGAACGAAGGCGAAGACCAGGCCGAGGATGGCGAGGGCTTCAGTCAGCGCGAGGCCGAGGAATGCGATCGGCTGGAGAACACGCTGTGCCTCCGGCTGACGTGCGACGCCGTTGATGTAAGCGGCGAACACGAGACCAACACCGATACCACCGCCGATTGCGGACAGACCGTAACCTACGAGGTTGAGATTGCCTTCCATTTTTTTCCTTTCAAGATGCCATCTATGTGGCAGGTTGTTTGGTGTACTTCTACCCCGTGAGGGGAAGTTTGTGGGGTGCCTAGTGGCTGTCCGCGTGCAGCGCGCCTTCAATGTAGATGGCGGTCAGCAGGGTGAACACGTACGCCTGCAGGACCATAATCAACGCTTCCAGCATGTACATGGCGATCGCGCCGCCAAGGACGAGGACCGACGTGCCCTTCAGCAGGAGGTTCTCCTGCGTGACGAGGTACTCGATGCCGGAACCGGCGATCATGACGATGAGGTGGCCGGCCAGCATGGTCGCAAACAGACGGAGGCTGTGCGTGACCGGGCGGACCAGGAAGTTGGAGATAATCTCGATCGGAATCACGATCGGAAGAATGTAGCCCGGGACTCCGGACGGCACGGTGGCAAGCTTGAAGTACTTCAGGCCGTTCTTCTTGACGCCGATGGCGATCCAGGTGACGTACACGATTCCGGCCATCACGTAGGCGCCGCCGACATGCGAGAAGGTGGGGAGCTGGATCAGCGGAATGGCGCCGTAGATGTTGTTCACCAGGATGAAGAAGAAGAGGCTGAACAGCAGCGGGACGTACTTCATGAAGTCTTTGCCGCCGATGATGTCCTTGCCGATGCCGTTGCGGACGAAGCCGTAGGCGGCTTCACCTGCAAACTGCAGCCTGCCGGGAACAAGCTGACCCTTGCGGGCAGCCATCAGAAAGAATGCGGCGATAATAACGACCGAAAGGATTACCAGCAGCATCTGCTTGGAGAATCCGTCGGCCGCCCCCCACGGCACGATTGCCGGCAGGTGGATTTCTTCAATTCCAGGAGGCGTAAAAGTTCCTGAATCTTGGGCCGGGAGCGCAAGCGCGATCAACGCGTTTCCTCTCTGCAGTGTCCATCATTGGGCGTTGGTAGGGAAAAGGCGGCGTAGCTGCCGGCCTCTCCCCCTGTGAAATTATTTGGCATTACTGATCCTCGTCCTTGGACGGGCCACGTGCAGCATTGTCCCCGCCAACGGAATTACCCGGGCTGGTGAGGCCGTGCATATGAGAAAGATAGAACCCTCCCGCGGCTCCCAGCAGGGCGCCTGCGAGCACAATCCAGCGGGTTCCCCACAGATTATCCAGACCCCACCCTATCAAACTCCAGACGAGGATTCCGCCAACAATGTAGCTGAAGACGGCGATGCCGGCGTTGTATCCGCCGTCGCGTCCGTTGTCCGAAACGCCGGGGGCTCCGGCGGTGCTTTCAGGGGTGCGGGGCTTGTTCTTCTGCCGGTCTTTGCGGCTAAACATCGGTGCCGCCTTCCGGGGTCTCGGGGTCGTTGTAGAGCTGCAGCCGTGCCTTGCTGAATCCATAGATCTCTGCGGCCTGCCACAGGACCACGGTCACGACGGCGCCGGCCAGGAACCAGCGCCCGTTCAGCCACTCGGGGCTGCCGATGGCGAACAGCACCACGGCAAAGCCAACGACCTTGATGAAGTACGTGGCCGCGAACAGGCCGATGGCACCGGACGAGTGGTTGCGGCCGCCGAAGTGTCCGACCAGGAGGCTGATCGCGAAGAAGGCGATCACCAGGGCCCCGCCGAAGAGGGAGGACAGTGCGGCCGCGGTGCCGTCGAGCAGCAGTGCCGCCAGGCTGGTGAGCAGCAGTGCTCCACCGCCAGCGGCCGAACTGATGGCCAGCAGGCGCAGCCACAAGGATTTTGTGGGACCTGAGACACCAACGGGTCCGGCACCGGGCGTTCGTCCGGGTTCGGCGTTGGAGGTCATGTGATCCCAATCGTCGAGGTGTTGGTTTGCTGGTCAGAAGTCGCGGGGTCAACCCGCCCCTGAATTCTACACGAGATAGAACATGCAGTTGTCCGGTTCGTCACCGGGGGCCGCTGCGGCTCAATACATCTAGGACGCCGGCACCCGGGTGACCTTCTTCCGCCGCCGGAAGTGCCGGATAAGGTCTGGGGACGCAAGGTAGAGCGCCAGCACGGCCAGGCTTCCGGCCACGCAGAGCACCACCACCGGCAGCGGAGCCGTGGCGGCGATGAAGCCAAGGACGATGACCGCGGCCGTGCATACCGAGACCGTGCCGGCCGACTGCAGGTGCGAGAAGCCGACGTCGGTCAGACGCTGGTAGACATGCTCACGGTGGGACGCGTACCACCGTTCGCCCGCGTTGATCCTGCGCAGCAGGGTGTACCCGGTGTCGGCCAGGTAGACCAGGATCGGCGACAGGACGTATTCCACGTAGACACCGCTCAGGAACCCTGCCACCGCCAGGGCAGCAACCGAGGCTCCGAGCAGGTAGCTGCCGACGTCGCCCAGGAACACGGAGCCGCGCGACAGGTTCCAGGGCACGAATCCCAGAAAAGCCATGGCCAGCACGGCGCCGCCGGCGGTCAGCCACGGCTGCCCGGACAGCCCACCGGCCACGGCATAGGCGGCGCCGGCGAGAATTCCGTGGAAACTGGAAATGCCGTTGATGCCGTCCATGAAGTTGGCAATGTTGATATAGGCCGCAATGGCCAGCGCGGCCAGCGGCAGCCACCAGAACGACTGGCCGGTAAGGACCAGCAGGGCTGCGGAACCGGCGGCGCCGATCCCCAGCTGAGCGGCGGCGCGGCCACGGATCGAGAGACCCCTGAGGTCTTCGATCCAGCCCACTCCCGCGCTCGCGGCGATGATCGCAAGAACCACGAGGAAGACCGAGCGGTCCACTGTCACCGCGCCCAGGACGACGGCGGCCGCGTATCCGATGCCGGTGGCCAGGGAAACAGCCACCCCCATGCCACGAATGGTGGTCCGGGCGTGGGAGGACCTGGCCGACGGAACGTCGACGACGCCCATCTTGACCAGCCACGGCTTGACCGCGAACGGAAGCAGGAGGCTCGCGAAGAGGGTGATGCCGGCGGCGAGGAGGACGGGCATCATGACGCCGCCCTGATGCTCTCGCCAGGTTCATCGGCCTCGTCGTCGGGGATGGACTCAATGTCGAGGCCCTGCTCGGCCTCGCAGCGGGCCAGCCAGACATCAAGGTTCAGCCCGTCCGGGTCCTGCTCGTGTGCCCGGGTGTGTGAAATCTTGGGATGCAGGGGGCGCTCGTCCAGCTCGCCGGTTCCCACGAGTTCCTCGTGGAGCTTTTCGCCGGGCCGGAGGCCGGTATAGATGATGTCCACCTTCTTGCCGGACATGGCGATCATGCGCTGGGCGACGTCAAGAATCCTGACCGGCTCCCCCATATCAAGGATCATGACCTCGCCGCCGCGTCCGATCGCACCCGCCTGGATGACCAGCTGGCAGGCCTCCGGAATCGTCATGAAGAAACGGGTGACCTCCGGGTCCGTCACAGTCACCGGACCGCCGACGCGGATCTGCTCCGTGAAGAGCGGCAGCATTGAGCCGCGGCTTCCCATGACGTTTCCGAACCGGACGGAGACGAACTTGCGGCCGGTCTGGCCCGCCATCCAGGCGGCAAGCTTTTCGGCGACGCGCTTGGAGTGGCCAAGCGCCGTCGTCGGGTTTGCCGCCTTGTCGGTGGAGATGTTCACGAAGTGCGAAACACCTGTGCGTTCGGCCGCGCGCAGCACGTTGAGGGTGCCCAGGACGTTGGTCTTCCAGGCCTCGACCGGATACTGCTGCAGCAGCGGTGCGTGCTTGAGGGCGGCGGCGTGGAACACCACCTCCGGACGGCGGTCCTCGAAGATCTCCTGGAGGGCGTCCCCGTCGCGGATGCTGGCCAGGACCGTGTCGCGCCCGGCGAGCAGTCCCCGGCCGGTGATGGAAATCTGGGTCTGCTGCAGCCCTGTTTCGTCATGGTCAAGCATGATCAGTTCCGCCGGAGCGAACTGGACGATCTGCCGGCACAGCTCCGAGCCGATGGAGCCCCCGGCGCCGGTGACCAGGACACGCTTGTCCTTGATGTAGCCCGCAATCTCGTCGACCTTAATGTCGACCGGCCGCCGCCCGATCAGGTCCTCGACCGCCACGTCACGGAAATCGGAGAATCCCTCGGGCGCCCCCCGGCCCAGCATGTCCCGGAGCGGGGGAAGAACCAGCACCCGGACGTTCAGGCCGGCGACGGCGTCGGAAATCCGCCGGACGACGGATGCCTCGACATTGGCGAAGGCCAGCACCAGCACGGAGGCGCGGGTGCGCCGAATGAGGGCCGGCAGGTCGTCGCCGCGGCCCAGGACCTGGACGCCGGAGAGGCGCAGGTGCTTCTTGGTGGGATCGTCGTCGATCAGCCCCACCGGGAAATACGGCGAATCGGCGTCCTGCAGCATGCGGTTCAGCAGGGAGTTGCCGAGGAAGCCCGCACCGTAGATCAGGGTGTTCTGGGCGCCCTCGCCGGGACGGTTCTTGCCCTCGACGTAAAGCCGCTTGGCGTAGCGGGCAGCTCCCATGAAGAGGCAGGCGAACGGGAAGGCGATGAGCCCGACGCTGCGGCCGATCCCGATGGTTTCATAGAGCACCAGCAGGCTCAGCGTGATGGAGGCGGCCACGATCACGGTGACGAAGACAAGGGCCTTGGCCTCCTGGAAACTGCCGAAGGGATACCGCCCGCGGTAAAGTGCCAGCGCATAGCCGGCCGCGGCCTGCACAAGGATGGCGATGGCCATGATGATGATGGCGCTGAACAGCTGCTCTTCCCGGAGGCCCATCTCGTAGCGCAGCAGCAGGGCGAGGATGATCGCCACGACCCACGACATCGAGTCGAGGAACAGCTGGATCCAGATCCAAAGCGGAGGCTTCTTCTCGTCCAGTGCTGCGGCGGGTTCGCGCGCTTCAGATTTCGTAGTCAACAGAGATTGCAACCGACTTCCACTACCACGGCGGCCATGCGCCTGTTTCAAAAATTACCCGCCGTGCAACTGTCGGACAGCACCCGGGTCTCCAACGATACTAATCGCTATCGCGCTGGAAGCCGGGGTCCGTGCCGGTCACGCGGGGCTGGTCCCCCGGGTTCCGCGCTGGCGTCAGGCCTGGTCCCGGGCCGCCCCGGCCGGCACCGGCGGCATCGGCCGCCAGCTGCGGTCGGCGAGGATGCCGCGCGATTCGCGCCATCCCTGCCACAGTGCCCCCGCCCCCTTGATACTGCGTTCAACCAGCACCAGGCGCGCGATTTCCTTCAGGTAGGTCAGGGCCGTCCCGGCACCGAAGCCGAGCCGGTTGTACTTGCCGTGCGCGCGCAGGTATTGCGCCACATGGCCCCGGTTCCGCATCACGTAGCGGCGGCTCAGGTCGGAGGAATCGTTGAGGTGGCGCACGCCCAGGTCCACCTGGCGCTGGGCCCGGACCTTCTTGATGACAAAGGCATTCACGTAGACCACCGGCGTCTGCTGCGCCGCCAGCCAGCCGTAGATAAGGTCGTCCCAGGTGATGAAGAAGCGCGGGTCGGGCAACCCGATGTTGCGGGCAAGCGACGCCTTGATCAGCATCCCCTCGAAATTTCCGACATTGGTGGGGAACACCTCGGACGAGCTGAAGACGTCGCCGCGGACGGGCAGGAAGACGCCGAGCGCCTCGACAAAATGGTGCTGCCAGAAGAACGGCTTGCCGGCGGCGTCGTAGCGGCGGCCGATCATGCAGGAGTAGTCCGGCGTGAACTTATCGAGCGCCTCGACCGCCCCCGGGAGCACCTCGACGTCATCGTCCATAAGCCAAAGCCACTCAGCGCCGGCGCGGAGGGCAAGGTCAACGCCGCGGGAGAAGCCGCCGGAACCGCCCACATTCGCGGACAACCGTTCGTACTGGATGGGCAGCCCGCCCGCGGCCATGGCGCGGGAGACGACGTCGGCGGTGTGGTCGGTGCTGGCGTTGTCCACCACCACGATCCGGTCCGGCCGGGTGGTCAGGCGGCTGAAGGAGTCGAGCAGATTCTGCAGGAAATCGGCACGGTTGTAGGTGACGACGACGGCAAACAGGTTCTTCACATCCGGCCTAGCGGTTGGTGGACATAAGCCGGGCGGGTGAGCCGAAGCCCTTTCCGCGGAAGCCGGTGGAATAGGCCCCGAACCAGTGCGCGAGCCCCTTGAGGTCCCCGTTCTTCAGGAAGTAGTACGGGAAGCCAACAATGTCCGCGCCAAACCAGCGCAGGTTCCGGTATTTCCGGGTCAGGTAGCCACGGTTGCGGAAGTAGCAGTACCGCTTGAAGTCTCCCTCGGGGATGACCGGCGTGATAAAGCCGCCGAAGACCGGCTTCATCTCGGTCCAGGTGGCGGGGTGCTGCACGGCGACCGTGGCCAGCGTGCCGTATTTGAGGCCGGCCTTCTTCACCCGCGACAGGAAATCGACTTCGTCGCCGCGGATGAAGAACTTCACATCCGGGATTCCGATCTTGTAGAAGACCTCCGTGCGGATCAGGGCACCGTTGAAGAAGTGCACCATGTCCGGGAGATAGCCCATCGGCGCCAGCCGGGAGCGGTCGTTGGTCAGCAGCCCGTTGATGCGGAAGTTGAACGAGAGCCGGTTGGGGTCGGCCGTGGCGGCGACGAGCGGGCTCACGATGTCGAGCTGGTGTTCCTCCGCGGTCTTGAGCAGCTCGGCAAGGCAGCTGGCATCCTCGGGGTGGCCGTCGTCGTCCATCATCCAGATCCATTCAGCGCCGCTGGCCATGGCGGCCAGGATCGCGTACGCGAATCCCCCGGCGCCGCCGAGGTTCGCCTCGGAGCGCAGGTAGTTGATGTTGTCCCCGCCGGCGTTGACAACATCCGTGGCCGGGACAGTGCCCGAGTCCACGAGGGCGATCGAGTGGATGGGGGCAGTCTGTTCGGCCAGCCCCTTCAGGAGGAGGGTAAGTTCCTCGTGGCGGTCAAAGGTTACTGCCGCGACGGCGACTTTGGGCTGCATGTCAGTTCCTCGGAGTATCGTCGACGGCGGGTGCACCGCTGCTGTCAGGAATGGTGCCGTCAGTGATTTTGCTGGCAGGGGTGCTGTCAGGCGCGGCTTCGGTTTGTTCGGGGGTTCCAGGTTGTTCGGGGGTTCCAGGTTGTTCGGGGGTCGCAGTTTGTTCTGCGGTCTCGACGTCGGCGGGTTCCTCGCCGACGCCCAGCACGCCGGGGACGACTTCACGGAGCCGCTCCAGGCTGATGGCGCCCTGGCGGACCACCCGCAGCGGCACGGCGGTGCCGTCAACAATGGTCGACGGCAGCGCATCGGCACCCTCGGCGGGGCGGGGCCCGCCTTCGAGGTAGACCTCCACCGACTCGGCGAGCTGGGTTTCGGCGTCGGCCGCAGTCTGCGCCGCCGGCTGGCCCGTGCGGTTCGCGGAGGAGACAGCCAGCGGCCCGGTCAGCGTGAGCAGGTCCTGGGCGACGTCGTCGGCCGGGATCCGCAGGGCGACGGTGCCCTTGGTTTCGCCAAGATCCCAGTCGAGGGACGGCTGGGCATGCAGGATCAGCGTGAGTCCGCCAGGCCAGAACGCCTCGGCCAGGCGGCGGGCCTCGGCCGGGACATCAGTGGCCAGGCCGTCGAGGGCATTGAGCCTGGGAATGAGGACGGGCGGCGGCATCTTGCGGCTGCGGCCTTTCGACGCGAGCAGCAAGGTCACAGCGAGGGGGGAGAACGCGTCCGCGGCGATCCCGTACACGGTGTCCGTCGGGAGGACCACACACTTGTGCTCCCTGATGGCCCGCTGGGCATGTTCGAGTCCTGCAGCGCGTTGCTCGGCTGCCGTGCAATCGTAGCTAGTCGTCACTGGCCTATTCTTTCATCACGTCGGGTAGTGCCCGGGCCGCTGTCAGGCGGCCGGGCCGGCGAGGACGGCGCTGGTGGCCCGGTCCTTGCCGTTGAGGTCGCGGTGGGTGGTCACGCCGGCCCACAGCCCGGAGCGCTCCAGCATTGCGGCGATCCATTCGGCCTGGACTTCGGCGTGCTCCATCACGAAGTAGCCCCCGGGGACCAGCAGCCGGGCCGCGGAGGCCGCCGCCGCCGTCGGAAGCTCCATGCCGTCCGCTCCCCCGCCGTACAGCGCCTCGGGCGGATCGTGCAGCGCCACTTCGGGTTCGTTGGGGATGGCTTCGGCGGGGATGTAAGGAGGATTGGAGACGACGACGTCGAAGGTTCCGTTGTGCGCGGGCAGGGCATCGCGCAGGTCACCGCGGATGAGGTGGACGCCGAGGGGCAGCAGGTTCTTGGCCGCCCAGGCGTGCGCAAATTCGCTGAACTCGACGGCGTGGACTTCCGCGCCGGGGACCTCGTGGGCGATCGAACCGGCGATGGCCCCGGATCCGGTGCCCAGGTCCACGACTTTGGGATGCGCCTTCCCCTGGAGTCGGCCCGTGTCCTTGAGCCAGTCCAGCACGAGCTGCACCACGGATTCCGTTTCCGGCCGGGGAATGAAGACCCCCGGCCCGACGGCCAGTTCGAGGTAGCGGAAGTGCGCCACGCCCGTGATGTGCTGCAGCGGAATGCGCCGGGCCCGCTCGGCGACAAGCTCCTGATAGCCCTCCGGTGCCGGCGTGTCCCCCAGCATCAGGGCGCGCAGCCGGCCGAGCCCGACGCCGAGCAGGTGCTCGGCCAGGAGTTCGGCGTCGACCTTGGGGCTCGAGACGCCGGCGGCGGCCAGGGTGGCGGTGGCCTCGCGGACCGCGTCCGCGAGGCTCAGACCGGTTCCTTCTGTCGTCAAGACGGCGGCCGGACTA